>CABYTO010000001.1 GCA_902521995.1 uncultured Prochlorococcus sp.
AAATATAAGAAATTAATCAGGTCAAAGCCACTAAATGTCTTTTTTTGAACTATTAGAGAACACACCCAAAATTTTTGGATTCTTTGGAATATTTCTTTTCATTTGCACAATAGCAGCTTTTATATTTAATTTTGGTTTTAAATTTCGAATAATTGGAGCAACTATTTTTTCATTATTGCTTTCTTTGAGTAGTTGGGCATTTATACAAAGTTACTCTGAAAAGGTTGTAATAGAAGGTGCTAAATATGTTCCAATTGTTTATGACAATGGGTTCGATTTGATTATTGCTAAAGCAGATGATGACTTTCCAGAAGAATCTATCAAACCAACTTTAGAACAATTATCGGAAAACTTAAGAAAAGGTAGCAGATCTGGTGCGAATGTAAAAATCAAGATAAGAAAACTTGAAAAAATTTCAGATGGTGTAAGTAAACCAGTTGTTGTAGGAGAAGTTCAGAAAAATGTCAAAATGAATTAGTCTTTTTAAAAATGGAAATTAAAACTTTTTTAGATTTTTTGCCAACTAACTTTAGACATGAGAAATCTTTTTTTATTCAAAATAATCTAACTGACTTTGAAAAATTAAGTAATCTTTCGGACTTAGATATAAATGAGATTCAAAGAAAATCTTCACTATGTACATTGAATAATCTAAAAAAAATTAGAACTATAGCTATTTTTAAAAAAGAAATTGGAATTTCTCCACCGCAAGCATATCTACTTTTACATTGCGGTATATCTTCTATAAAATCATTATCACTATCTACCCCTTACGAATTAGAACGCAAAATTGGTAGATTAGAAAGAACTCTTAGAGTGAAAACTGAGATAGATACAACTTTTATGCTCTTAAAAGAATGGATTAAAAAAGCTGGTCAAATCGACAAATCTATTGGAAATCTTTGATAAAAAAATTTTTTAATGTAGAATTTAAAAAAAGTCAGTAATAATGAAACCTTTGTTATTTTTTTTATTTTTGTTTTTCAATTCTTTATATCCTGTTTTAAGTCAATCTAACTTATTGGAAACTGTAAAAAAGAATCCAAACGAAGCTAGGAATTTATGTAATAAGTTTAGAGAGTTTAATTCAAAAGGCATTTCAGCTAGTTCAGATAAAGCTATAGAGTATGTATCAAACAAAAAAAAGTTAACTCCCGTTAACGCAGAGATCTTTTCTATATACGTCATTGGGCTGCACTGCCCAGACATTATTTAAAGCCTAAATGTCTGGTTCAAGATGGTTTGACAAGTCTCTAGTCCTTAGAGATGGAGTAAGACTTATATCCAGGATTTGGTTACCTAATAATAATGGGCCATGGCCTGCATTATTGATGAGACAACCATATGGCAGAGAAATTGCTTCAACTATTACATATTCTCACCCAGAATGGTGGGTTTCCAAAGGGTATATGGTAATCATTCAGGATGTAAGGGGGATGGGTAGTTCTGAAGGAGTTTTCAATGGTTTTTCTCAAGAAGCTAGCGATACTTCAGAAACACACGAATGGGTGAGGTCTCTAAAAGAATGTAATGGAAAAATTGGCTTATATGGTTTTTCATATCAAGGATTTACTCAATTAACTGGTGAATTAAATTCAAAGCCGCCCAATTGTTTATCTCCAGCAATGACTGGGATGAATATTAAGGATCATTGGTGCTCTGATGGAGGCGCATATTGGTGGCATAACAATATTGCATGGGGACTTCAAATCGCAGCAATAAAAATGAAAAGAGAAAATAAATTGCTTGAGTGGGAAAAGATAAGATTAGCCTTAGAAAATAAAAGTTATTTAAGGGAAGGAATTGATACTTTAAAAAAATATGATCCTAATAGCTTTGTTTTAGAATGGCTTGAAAATTTAAATAGTGCTCGCCCATTTGAAGAATTTAAACCAATTTCATCATGGATTAAACAACCTATGTTAATAATTGGAGGACTTTGGGATCCACATCTAAAAGGTGCTTTTGATATTTATAAAAAATCTAAAGAAGCTGGCGGAAGCCCAGAGATTATTATTGGGAATGCAACACATCTTGATTGGTGGAAGGGATCACAAGAATCTTTATTAAAATTTTTTGATAAACATTTAAAATCAGATGAAAATTTTAATTCTAAGAATTTTAAAGACGAGAAAAAAATATGGAATATTTCTTTAAATAAATGGGAAGAATTAGATAATATATTTCACCCTGAATTTATTTTTGGGCTCAAAAGCGATGGCACAGCAAATGTAGAGGTTGAAGATGGAAGTCTGACCATAAATTCAAAAGGATCAGGATGGTTCACAATTGTTCATGACCCATGGAGACCTACTCCATCTGACGGTGGTCATTTAGGTCCAAATCCAGGAGAATTTAATAGAAGTATTATTGATAAACGCCTGGATGTAGGTGTTTTTCAAACCAATTCTTTTGAAAAAGATCAAAATTTAAGAGGAGTTCCCACTTTAGAAATCCAAGTAAAAAGTGATCAGCCCAATTTCGATATCTGCCTCGCTTTATCTCTAGTTGAAGAAGGAAATGAAAAGGTGAACCAATTTTCAACAGGATTTTTAAGGGTTAAAAACTCCAAAATAAGTGAAGAATGCATTTATCAAATATCAATGCAGCCAACAAATATTTGTTTAATTAAAGATAGCAAGCTTCGCTTATCTATATCTGCAGCAGCTTATCCTGCTATTGGAGTTAATCCTGGATTTGGGGAGGGAAATGTTGGAGCCCCTTCAGCAAATCATAGAGTTATTACTCTAAGTTTTAGCCTTAATAGAACATTTATGAAAATGACCCCTCTTTTTTAATAAATAATTATTTTTTTGGTTAATCATTTGATATTATTAATCCTTAATATCTACCAGTCATGATAGAGACAATTCAAGCAGACTGGATTAAATCAGAAGCTATCAACCTAGAAAATTGTTGCAATGATAATCCATACAAAATATTAGGTCCTCATTTTTATGAAAAACAATGGGTAATAAGGGTATGGATGCCTGAAGCCGACGAAGTTAAAATAAAATTTAAAAACAATACCTATAAAGCGGAAAGCATAAACCATAAATGGCTTTTTGAAGCTATCCTGCCTGAAAATCCAAATTATAATTACGAAATAAATATTTCACGAGGAGGGATCACGCATACACAACATGACCCTTGGTCATATAGAGAAGAGTGGATGGGAGAAGTGGATAGACATCTTTTTGCAGAAGGTAATCATCATCATATATGGGAAAAAATGGGAGCACATCTTATTGAAGAAAATAATCAAAAAGGAGTCATGTTTTGCATTTGGGCTCCAAATGCAAAATCAATCTCGATAATTGGAGATATAAATTCTTGGGATGGAAGACATCATCCAATGCAAAAAAGATTAGGGGGAGTTTGGGAACTATTCATGCCAACAATGCAGGAGGGCGACACATATAAATACGAAATAAGAACACAGCAAGGTCATATTTATGAGAAAGCTGATCCATATGGTTTCCTTCATGAAATCAGACCTCAAAATGGTTCAATAGTTTCAAAATTGAAAAACTTTAATTGGAAAGATAGTTCTTGGATTTCAAATAGAGATTCTTCTAGTCAAATTAACAAGCCAATTTCAGTTTATGAAATGCATTTAGGAAGTTGGCTCCATGAATCAACAGATAATAAATATCTGGAGGACAATGGTGAACCAAGAGCCGCAGTGCCTGCAGCCGATTTAAAACCTGGGACAAGATTATTAACTTATCCAGAACTTACCGAGAAACTCATCCCTTACGTAAAAGAGAGAGGATTTACTCATATTGAACTAATGCCAATATCTGAACATCCTTTCGATGGTTCATGGGGATACCAAGTTACAGGCTGGTATGCACCAACAAGTAGATTTGGTACCCCAAATGAATTTAGAGAATTTGTAAATAAATGTCATGAAGAAGGTATTGGCGTAATTCTTGATTGGGTGCCTGGTCATTTTCCAAAAGATAAACATGGTTTAGCATTTTTTGATGGTTGCCATCTTTATGAACATGGAGATTCACGAATAGGTGAACACAAAGAATGGGGAACCCTAATATTTAATTACAGCAGAAACGAAGTAAGAAATTTCTTAGTAGCCAATCTCGTTTATTGGTTTGAAGAGTTTCATATTGATGGCATAAGAGTAGATGCTGTAGCTTCTATGCTTTACAGAGATTATCTTCGTCCAGATGGAGAATGGATACCCAATGAAAATGGTGGGAATGAAAATACAGAAGCAGTTAAATTTCTTCAGCAGGCTAATCATGTACTCTTCCAACACTTCCCAGGTGCACTGTCTATTGCAGAAGAATCAACAACTTGGCCAATGGTAACCAAACCAACTGACATGGGAGGGCTAGGTTTTAACTTGAAATGGAATATGGGATGGATGCACGATATGCTTGATTATTTTGAAATAGATCCTTGGTTTAGGCAATTCCATCAAAATAGTGTAACTTTCTCAATTACATATAACTATACAGAGAACTTTATGCTTGCACTTAGTCATGATGAAGTTGTTCATGGGAAAAGTCATCTTTTACATAAAATGCCTGGTGATGACTGGAAGAAATATGCAAATACTCGAGCATTACTAACTTATATGTGGACCCACCCTGGAAAAAAAACGATATTTATGGGAATGGAATTTGGGCAAAGACAAGAATGGAATGTTTGGGATGATCTGCAATGGGAGTTACTAGAATTTGAGCCTCATAAAGGTATCAGGAACTTGATTGATGACCTAAACGTTCTTTATAAAAATGAACCTGCATTATGGAAAAATGACTTTGACCCTTATGGATTCCAATGGATTGATTGTAATGACAAATCTAATTCGGTTATAAGTTTCATGAGAAGAGAAAACGATACCAATGAGTGGCTTGTTGTTGTTGCTAACTTTACACCTAATACTCATGGGTCATACAAAGTAGGTGTTCCTGTTGAAGGATTCTATAAAGAAATATTTAATTCAGATGGCTCTAGATACGGGGGCAGTAACAAAGGAAATATGGGTGGTAAAGAAACTATAAATTACAATATTCATGATTATCAAAATGCTCTAGAACTTGCTTTGCCGCCTTTAAGCGTGAGTATCTTCAAACATCAATCAAAAAAATAAGAAGGCTCATTTAACTTAGTGCTTCATATAAATGTTCATATAACACTTTTGCTCTGCTTTGCATTGTAAGATTTTTAAGTTGGATTTTAATTTTTTTAAAAATATCGAATTGAAAAATGGGTCAAGATTTACCACTACTACTCTCTGCCGCACTAGGTAAAAAAGTAAATAGGCCTCCAGTATGGATGATGAGGCAAGCAGGAAGATATATGAAAATCTATAGGGATTTAAGGGAGCGTTACCCAAGCTTTAGAGAGAGGTCTGAGAATCCAGAACTATCATATGAGATTTCTATGCAACCTTTTCATGCTTTCAAACCGGATGGTGTGATCCTTTTTTCAGATATTCTCACGCCTCTTCCTGGGATGGGAATAAATTTTGAAATAATAGAAAGTAAAGGTCCAATTATTGAGGACCCAATAAGAAGCCTTAACCACGTAGAAAATTTAAAAGAATTAAATCCAAGTGAGAGTTTAGGTTTTGTTGGACAAGTTCTTACTTCACTAAAAAAAGATGTGAATAATGAGGCAACAGTTTTAGGTTTTGTTGGCGCACCTTGGACTCTTGCTGCATATGTAGTTGAAGGTAAAAGCAGTAAAAATTATTCTTTAATAAAATCAATGGCTTTTAATGAACCAGATTTACTTCATAAACTTCTTAATCATTTTGCAAAATCTATTGGTGAATATCTTAAGTATCAAATAAAATCTGGAGCGCAAGTAGTACAAATTTTTGATTCATGGGCAGGCCAACTAAGCCCACAAGATTATGATATCTTTGCTGGGCCTTATCAAAAAAAAGTTGTTGAAATTGTAAAAGCGGAATACCCTGAAACACCAATAATTCTTTACATTTCAGGAAGTGCTGGGGTACTGGAAAGAATGGCAAAAACTGGAGTAGATATAATTTCATTAGACTGGACAGTAGATATTGAAGAGGCTTGTAAAAGAATCCCCAGAGGGATTGGAATTCAAGGTAATGTTGACCCTGGCATTTTATTCGGGAACAAAGAATCAATAAAAGAAAGGATAGATAATACTTTCAATAAAATTAAAGACAGGAAATATATTCTTAATTTGGGTCATGGTATTTTACCTGGGACTCCAGAAGAAAATGCTCAAACATTTTTTGAACATGGAAAAAAACTCACTTACTAGTCAAAGTCTTGGCATATAAAAACTTATTAATAACAGGTGCTAATGGATGTGTTGGCCAATATTTAGTTGATTGGTTTTTGAAAAACACAAAATTCAGGCTTTATCTCATGGTAAGAGACAAAAATAAGTTACCAATTTCTGTTCAAGAAAATAAAAAAGTCAAGTTAATGGTGTGCGATATCAGGGAATCAAATAGTTATAAAAAGGAAATTAGTCAAATTAATTACCTAATACATACTGCTACAGCTTGGGGAGATCCCAAAAGAGCCTATGAAGTAAATATTAAAGCTTTTGAAGAATTACTAGAAATGCTTGATATTGAAAAGTTAGAAAAGATTATTTATTTTTCAACAGCTAGTATTCTTGATAACCAAACGGAATTAATGAGGGAATCATTGATTTATGGAACAGAGTACATTCAAACAAAATATGAATGTTTCCAGAGACTTAGAGAAAGTTCATTTGCAGAAAAAACATTCGCTGTTTTCCCTACCTTGGTTTTTGGAGGGAATCTTGGAAAAAAAAGTAAATATCCTGTGAGTTATCTAACAAGTGGATTGAAAGAAATTGGGAAATGGCTTTGGTTAGCAAGATTTTTAAAACTCGATTCTAAATTTCACTTTATACACGCAAATGATATCGCCCAGATTTGCGGGTTTCTAATTAAAAATCATAAAGAGGAGGAATACAATGGCTTTAGAAAATTTGTGCTAGGTCAAAAATTCATTTCAATTGATGATGCCATAATTACACTGTTAAAAAGACATAATATGAGGAGATTTTTTGCGATACCGCTTACAAAAAAAATTCTAAAAATATTATTAAGAATTCTTCCCATCCAAACTACTCCTTGGGATAGCTTCAGTATCAAAAAATATGACTTTAATCATGTCCCTATCACTAATCCTGAGACTTTCAAACTTAAAAGTTATGCCAAGTCACTGAATGATATTTTAAGGTTATCAAAGTTACCAAGCTGTAATAACAATTAAAATTCTCGCAGTTAGGTTACCAAAGCCTTGTAATATATATAGATAAGCAAATTTTTATTATGTTACGTTCAATCTTTGCAGGGTTATTTGCAATAGTTTTAACTCTAGGTCTAGGTATTTCATCAGTTTCAGCTAAAACTGTTGAAGTAAAACTCGGAACGGATGCTGGAATGCTTGCATTTGAACCAAGTACAGTAACCATTAGTGCTGGTGATACAGTGAAATTCGTCAATAATAAACTTGCCCCTCACAATGCTGTTTTTGATGGGCATGAGGAATTAAGTCATGCGGACCTTGCTTTTGCTCCAGGAGAGTCTTGGGAAGAAACATTTGATACTGCTGGAACTTATGATTACTATTGCGAGCCACACAGAGGTGCTGGAATGGTAGGTAAAGTTATTGTTGAATAAATCTTCTAAATAATTAAACACACTTTTTGACTTAATATTTATAAAGGTCATATTCAAATTTTGATTGATGAAAATAGTTCCAAGCGAATTTTCAAATTCTGCTTGGAACTATTTTATTTTTGCCAAAGAAATTGCTTATAAAAATTATCAACAAAACGTAGACTCTGATAATTTATTATTTGCTCTTATAAAAGATGACAATATTACAAAAAATATTTTTAAAAAAAATAATGTTAATCTAAAAAATCTTGAGAAGAATATAATTTCTTCATTAAATGCGAAGGGAAAAATGAAAAATAAACAAGCCAATTTATATATTGGTGAGACTCTTCACAAAATATTTTTGAAGGCGAATGATATTAAAAACACTTTAAATGATGTAGTGATATCAACAGAACACTTAGTTTACGGTTTCACTTATGATGATAATTATGGATTGCAAATTTTAAATCAAAAAGGTATTCCAGAATTTCTTGAAATTATAAAGAAAATGAAGTCAGATCCGGCAGTAAAAAATGAATTTAATAGTTCTAATGAGTCTTTGGAAAAATATAGTATTGATCTAACTCAATCTGCACGAGATGGGATTTTAGACCCAGTTATTGGTAGGGATGAAGAGATTAGAAGAACAATTCAAATATTGAGTAGAAGAACAAAAAATAATCCAGTTCTTATTGGAGAACCTGGGGTTGGCAAAACAGCCATTGTAGAAGGGTTAGCTCAAAGAATTATTAATGGCGATGTACCTTCTGCGCTACAAGATAGGAAACTAATTTCATTAGATATGGGTTCACTTGTAGCTGGAGCAAAATATCGTGGAGAATTTGAAGAAAGAATAAAAAATATTCTAAAGAAAGTGAAAGAATCAGACGGTAAGATTATTCTTTTTATTGATGAAATTCATACGGTAGTTGGTGCAGGCGCTAGTGGAGGTTCTTTAGATGCAAGCAACCTATTAAAACCAATGCTTGCGAGAGGAGAACTTAGATGTATTGGTGCTACAACTATTAATGAACATAAACAAAATATAGAAAAAGATCCTGCTTTAGAACGAAGATTTCAAAAGATAAAAGTTGATGCTCCTTCAATAAATGATACTGTATCAATTTTAAGAGGATTGAGAGAAAGATACGAAGTTCATCATAGTGTGAGAATTTCTGATAATGCTTTAGTTGCTGCTGCAACCCTTAGCGAAAGATATATTAACGATAGATTTCTTCCTGACAAAGCAATAGATCTAATTGATGAAGCAGCCTCAAGATTAAATATGGTCATAACTTCCAAACCTGAAGAAATTGATGAAATTGATCGAAAAGTTCTACAGTTTGAAATGGAAAAATTATCTTTAAAAAGAGAAACGGATGATTTTTCTATAGAAAGATTAAAAAAAATCAATAATGAACTTATATCCCTTAAAGATAAACAGGCAGAATTAAGCTCTCAATGGAAAAAAGAAAAAGATGAAATTGACGAAATTAGCACAATAAAAGAAGAAATTGAATCTGTTCAATTGCAAATAGATCAAGCCAAAAGGAGTTTTGACCTCAACAAAGCAGCAGAATTAGAATTTGGAACTTTAAATTCTTTGCAAAAAAAATTGAAAGAAAAAAGTGAGTCTTTAGTAAATTCCCAAAAAAATGGAGATACAAGTCTTTTAAGACAAGAGGTAACTTTTGATGATATTGCAGAAGTTGTCTCAAAGTGGACCTCTATTCCAGTACAGAACTTAAACCAGTCAGAAAAAGATAAACTCTTGAGCCTCGAGTCAATCCTTAAAGAAAAAATTATTGGTCAAGATAGTGCAATTAGGGCTGTTGCAGATTCCATTAAGAGATCAAGGACTGGTTTAAATGATCCAAGCAAGCCATTAGCCAGTTTTCTCTTTTTAGGTCCAACTGGTGTTGGGAAAACAGAGCTAAGTAAAGTAACAGCCAAAATAATATTCGATTCAAATTCTTCAATTACAAGACTTGATATGTCTGAATATATGGAAAAGCATTCAGTGAGCAAAATTATAGGTGCGCCTCCTGGATATTTAGGTTACGAATCAGGCGGTCAACTAACTGAAGCTGTACGCAAAAATCCATATTCATTAATCCTCCTAGATGAAATAGAGAAAGCTCACAAAGATATTGTAGATATTCTCTTACAGGTTCTTGATGATGGAATCATTACTGATGGTCAAGGTCGTACAATCAATTTCAAAAATTCAATCATTGTTCTCACAAGTAATTTAGGAAGTCAATCAATAAATGATTTATCTGTTAGAAAAGAAGATACAAATGAAATTAAAAAAGTTGTAGATAATGAAATTAAAAAATTTTTCAAGCCAGAGTTTTTAAATCGACTTGATGAAATAGTTATTTTTAATAATTTAGAATTAAATGAATTAAAAGAAATTGCAAAAATACAGCTTCAACATTTAGAAAAAAGACTTAACAAAAAAAACTTAAAATTCAAAATTACGGATGAAGCAATTAACCAACTTGTCGAAAATAGTTTTGATCATACCTATGGTGCAAGGCCTTTAAAAAGAATTATTCAAAAACAAATTGAAACAAAAATTTCAAATAATATATTGAATAATCATTACCTTAATAAAGACGAGATTAATATTTATCTGGTTAATGGAGAGATAAATGTTGATTAAATATCTAATTAAAGAATCCTATATGACTTTAAAATTAACAACTTTAATCTAAGATTTGAACCAATCAGGAATTTCCTCATAACTTGCTTTATTCGATTTATTTTCTTTTGATTCTGTTTTCCAACAACATGTTCTGCCCTTATCCTTATCCTGTAAGTATTCATTAGCCCATCTCCAAATTAATTCAGAGGTAAACTCCATTCCCACATTATTCATAATTCTCAGATCTAAAGCATCTAAGTCATGTAATTTTTCCCAGTAATCCAGCAAAGGGTCATCTTTATTTATCAGAAAAGTATGGTCAAATTGCTCCTTTAATCTATTTTCTAGGGGCTTTAGACTTGAAAAATCGACAACAAAACCATTAAGGTCTAATTTTTTTGCAGTGAACCAAAAGGTGAATGATCTTGAATATCCATGTACAAATCTGCAGTGGCCTTCATGGCGCCATTGCCTATGTGAACAGGGAAAATCCTCGTAACTTTTGCTGCATGAAAATTTCAGAGAATGAATATACATCAATTAACTGTTAGGATAAATTTTAATAAAATACATTGAGTAGGATTTAACATAACAAACATAATGACTTATTCAACTAATTTTTCGATAGAGGATCTATGCTTTGATAATTATGGATTAATCCCTGCAATAGCACAAGATTGGCTTGACGGATCAATTCTTATGCTTGCTTGGATGAACAAAGAGTCTTTGACAATGACACTTGAAACCAAAAACGTTCATTATTGGAGTAGATCAAGATCCGAAATTTGGAGAAAAGGAGCTACAAGTGGAAGTACCCAAATACTTAAGGAGATAAGATTCGACTGCGATAATGATGCACTAATTCTTTTGATTGAACAAAATGGTTCAGGAGCATGTCACACTGGAGAAAAAAGTTGTTTTTTCAACGAAATCAACATTAAACAAAGTGATAAAAAAGAGAAAAAAACAACTCCCTTCTCAAATATTTGCTCTGAATTATTCAATACAATTAACGAAAGATCAATAAATCCATCAGAAAAAAGTTACACAAATCATTTATTAACAAAAGGTAGTAATACTATTTTGAAAAAAATAGGGGAGGAATCTGCAGAGTTTATAATGGCCTGCAAAGATAATGATAAATATTCAATCTCAAATGAAGCTGCTGATTTAATTTATCATCTGCAAGTAGCCCTTATGCATAAAGGGGTTGAGTGGAGAGATGTACTTGCTGTTTTAGAATCAAGAAGAAAAAATTAAATAATTAAATAATTAAAATTTTTAACTTTTTTAACCAAAAAAAATTTAAAAATTATGTCAATTAACTAATTAATAATTATTAATTAATTATTAATTAATTATTACATGTATGGCTTATTACTGAATTGACTATAAGTTAAATATATCAACAATGAGGTAAATCGTGAGTTCATTAAGCGATTTTCTTGGTGAAATAGGTCGTCATCAACTTTTGACTCCCGAAAGAGAACTCACAATGGGCAGAAAAGTCCAAGAAATGGTTGTACTTGTTAATAGATGTCAAGAGGCAGGAGGGAAAGGGCCCGCTTGCGAATACTCTGAAACTGAGAGAAAAAAGATAAAAATTGGTGAAAAAGCTAAAAAACGAGATGATAACAGCCAACCTAAGACTAGTTGTCAACCTCGCCAAGAGGTACCAAGGGAAAGGATTAGAATTACTGGACTTAATTCAGGAGGGTACATTAGGTCTTACAAGGGCCGTAGAAAAATATGATCCGTCCAGAGGACATAGATTTTCCACTTATGCTTATTGGTGGATTAGGCAAGGTTTAAATAGAGCATTGTCAACTCAAAGTAGAACGATAAGGATCCCTGTTAACATTAATGAAAAACTTACAAAACTAAGATCAGCAAAATCAAAGCTTATGCAACTTAAGGGTATTCCACCTTCTAGTGATGAGCTAGCTGAAGAAATGAAAATAACCAAAGAGGAAATTGACGAACTACTTTCTTGTGAATTGAGAAGCATCACTGTTAGTCTCCAAGGTACTGTTAAATCAAAATCAGATCCTTCAGAGTTAGTTGATATTCTTCCAAGTGATCAAACCCCCCCAATGGAATTAGCCGAATTAGCCGAGAGGACAGCCTCGGCTTGGAAGTTATTAGATAAAGCAAATTTAACTGAGAAAGAAAGAAAGATAGTAAGCTTAAGATTTGGTTTAGACGGCTCAAATGAATGGAGAACTTTAGCTGAAGTTGCAAGACATATGAGTTGCAGCAGGGAATATTGCCGACAAGTTGTTCAACGTGCTTTAAGAAAACTTAGAAAAGCAGGAATACAGAATGGATTAGTTGATAGTATTAGCTAAAAATTCCATTAAAAATATTTAAATTTCATTTATAAGGATGAAAGAGAATTACAAAACTCAAGAAAAAATCTATGATGCTGAAGTTTTAGAAAGTTCAACATTTGATGAAAATATCATTATCAAGATTCTTATTAAAGCGGGAAGAACAATTGCCAAGCCTGCCTTAGAAGTTTTGGAGATGGCATTAGATCCTTATACTCCTGCACAAGTGAGAGTTTCATTAATGGCTGCTTTAGCATATTTGATTATGCCATTTGATCTTTTCCCTGACTTTATGCCTTTAGTTGGTTTTAGTGATGATTTTGTAGCCCTCACAGCAGTACTCAGTATATGGAGCAAATATATGACTCCTTCAATAAGAGCAAGAGCAGAGAATAAGCTTAATAAGTTATTTCCTTTTTATTAAATGAATAAATTATCTATACAGGAAGAAAAAGAACTCGTCTCCTTCATTAAAGATTGGTTAAAAACGCATGGATTTACCCAAAAAGACTTAGCAAATGAATTAAATATTAAATCGAGTAGAACCTCCGAGATCATTCTCAAAATTAAAGAATTATATAAAAAAGGCGGCATGTTCAATATTGCAAAAAATCTTATAAAGATTGAGCAGAAATGGTTAAACAATATCAAGAACGATTATCTAGAAACAAAACAGACACCACCATATAATCAATTAGATATCGACTCATTAGTAAACCAGATAAATCAAGATACTAGTAAATAAATATCATTTAAAATAATATATTTTTAATTAAAAATGATATAAACTCTTAAAACTAACTTTTAAATTAATATCGTTTTAACTCCTAAATAAGATAAATAATTGAATTATTAAAGCAAAAATGTAGTATATTTTTAAGTTAAATTAATTCTTTTAATAAATAGTTAATAATTACTAAATTTTTTCGTAAATCATATTTAAAATGCTTGAATCCAGGGATAAATATCATAATTAATCCATATACCTTTTTCCCAATATATATCCTCCTCAATAAGATCTTTCAACTCGTTTAAATCATTAGCATTAAAAATTCCAAACAAATATTTGGTACATTTTGTTGGCCCTAATGTAACTAAAATATCGCTATCTTTTAAGTTTTTAAGTCTCTTAAGATGTTGTTCTCGAAATGGTTCCCTTTTAATAATTGCATCTTCGCAGTACCTTCCAAAAACTACAAACTTTTCCATTTTTAAATAAAATAATAGAATAAATAGATAATTAATAATTGCATATATTACACGCAGATTGCTATGTTATTTAATACAACTTTCTTTTAATTAATTATGCTAACTGGTAGCGATCTCCTTGCAAAAGTTAAAGAACTTGGTGATGTTAGCAAATCTGACCTAGTTCGCGCCTGTGGATATGTTTCCACTAAGAAAAACGGAGGTGAGCGCTTAAACTTTACCGCATTTTATGAAGCACTTCTAGAAGCAAAAGGGGTTAATCTTGGTGATTCTGGAGTTGCAGGCATTGGGAAAGGTGGCAGAAAACTTAGTTATATTGCTACAGTTCAAGGTAATGGAAATCTTTTAATTGGGAAAGCATATACAGCACTTCTTGATTTAAAAGCAGGTGATGAATTCGAAATAAAGCTCGGAAGAAAACAAATCAGATTATTACCTACAGAAGAATCTTAAAGACTACAAAAATAAATTGGTCATAACTTTTTTAATTAATTTTCTATAAATAATTCTTTTAATTCATAAATTATCTTTGTGTTTATTTTTTTTGATCAGCAGCTAAACGCATTTCTTTACAAAACTCACCAACATGATCGACAACATCTTTTTCACTTGAGCTCGAGATTCGTTTTACAAATGCACTCCCAATGATTACTCCATCTGCTCCCCAATCACGAACTTTATTAACATGTTCTGGGGTTGATATTCCAAAACCAACAGCAATTGGATTGCTATTTACATCTTTTAATTTAGCAATAAGATTTTCTACTCTATTTTCCATTTTGTTTCTCTCACCAGTGACACCTGTAACACTTACTAAATATGTAAAGCCTTTTGTATGATTTGATATTTGTTTCATTCTTTCAAAAGGAGTAGTTGGCGCTACCAATAAAATTAAGTCCATAGAATGGTTACTAACTATTTTAGAAAATTTATAAGCTTCCTCCAAAGGGAGGTCAGGAACTATTAGTCCAGAAACTCCAGCATCAGATGCCATCTCACAAAACCTTTCAAAGCCAAAAGATAGTAATGGATTCAAGTAAGAAAAAAGGATGATGGGAATATTTAATTTACCTTTTAAAGACTCTAAAAGTATAATTACTTTTCTTAAGTTAGTTCCTGACTTTAAAGCGCGAGAGGCCGCCACTTGAATAACAGGACCATCTGCAAGTGGGTCACTATACGGGATACCTAATTCAATAAGGTCAGCTCCATTTTCTTGTAACTTTAATAATATCTCAGACGTTATTTCAATATTGGGATCCCCAGCCATTATAAAAGGCATTAAAGCAAATTTTTTTTTATTTTTTAACTCACAAAACATCTCATCTACCTTAGATAAAGATTCATTTTTAGTAATTTGTATTTTGTTATCTTGCATAATTTTTAGATATTTTTCTATGAAAAATTTATGGATTTTTTTCTAAATCTTCCATAAGTTTTTGCTGCTCTTCCTTTGACAATGAGTTGAATTTGGTTTCTAGTTTATCATTAACAACTTTTTCATATTCTTTTCTATAACGCTTCCTTTGTTCCATAAAAGTCATTTTTCCATTTACAACTCTATAAACATAAGATGTTACCCAAGTAATAACAATCAAAATCAAGATGCAACTTGATAGAGTAGTCGCTGTAAAATTATCGATGCCAATTTGCGGTGCAAATTTATAACTGATTAATCCTATTAATGAAATAAATAAACCTATTTGTATAACTTTTACTTTAGTCAATTATTTACCCTTTACCACTTCCATTTAGTCTGAGATTTAAAAATGGAGAAAATAAAATTAAACCTGGAAAGAAAAGAAATACAAGACCATAAATTGCTAATCTTTCAAATTTGCCCATAATGTTCCATCTATTATTCATCCAGTAAAATAGTAATAATGGGATAACCAATAAATAGGTAGAAATAATTCCGATATAAGCAATTAAAGTAGCGAATGAGTTATTGAAAAAACTTTCCATTTTAATTTATGGTTGCTTAGTTAAAACATAACAACTATTGGAAGTTATCGTCAGAACTAAAAATAAATAATTAAATAATGGGAGTGGGGGGACTTGAACCCCCACGAGCTAAATCGCTCGACGGATTTTAAGTCCGGCGCGTCTACCAATTCCGCCACACTCCCAAAGGAATTTGCGCTTTCTAATCGTAGCTGAAAGTAACCCATTTAACCAAGAAAAATTGGAATATTTACACTTTTAATTGTCAGATTAAATCTAATTTTTTAATTTACTATTCCCTCTACTTGCCATTGTAAAGTTTCACCTGCATGAAATGGTTTTATTTGTCCGACAATATTTTTTTCTTCAACAACATCAATATATTCTTTAATTTTGTTAGGTCTAGAAACTAATTTTAATTTTTCTTTATTTGGCGGGACATTATAAAAATTAGGGCCATTCAAACTTGCAAACTTTTCAAAATTATCTAGAGCATCCTCCTCTTCGAAAACTGTTAAGTAGCTTTCTATTGCTACTGGCGAATTAAAAATGCCTGCACATCCACAAAAAGCCTTCCACTTCCTAAGGTGTGGAGCAGAGTCAGTCCCCAAGAAAAAACATTTTTTCCCACTTGTTGCCGCTCTCCTTAAAGCGAGTCTATTATTTTCTCTCTTAGCAACTGGTAAGCAGTAAAAATCACTATTTAAGCCTCCAAAAAACATTGCATTTCTATTTATATGCAAATGATGCGGAGTAATAGTAGCCCCAATATCATTTTCTTGCACAAAATCCACTGCGTAAGAGGTGGTTATATGTTCTAGAACGATTTTTAATTTTGGAAATCTTTTGGTTATTTGAGAAAGTTCTTTATCTATAAAAACTTCTTCTCTATCAAATACATCTACTTCAGAATCAGTCACTTCCCCATGAATTAAAAGAGGCATTCCAGAATCTTGCATTAATTCAAAGATCTTATAAAGATTTTCTATTTTCCTAACTCCATGACTAGAATTTGTGGTGGCATTAGCAGGATATAATTTTGCTGCAAAAAAAACATTATTTTTAAAACCATTAATCAGTTCCCTTGTATCAGTGTTATCTGTAAGATAAATTGTCATTAATGGTTCAAACTTAGAACTTTCTGGTAACGCTTCAACAATAGATTTCTTATAAGAAATAGCACTATTGATTGATGTTATGGGACTTTTAGTGTTTGGCATTACAATGGCTCTTCCAAAATATTCTGAAGTAAAATGAATAATATTTTTTAATACAAGACCTTCTCTTAAATGTAAATGCCAATCATCAGGTTTTATTATGTTTAAAGTCTTCAAAATTTTTTCTATTTAATCAATTTTAACAGCAAATTTAAATTGACAATAAATTATAGATATTCGAGGATAGTTATTAACCAATTATGAAAATTTTTATTTTCTGAATAAAAGCCTAAACTATGAGTGATTTTTTATTTCCAATAATAGAAATAGTTTTAGGCGTAGTTCTACTTTTTACTGGAGGAGAATTCTTTATTCAAGGAGCCATATTTTTATCTTTAATTCTTGGCATACCTCAAATAGTAATTGGTTTGACAGTTGTTTCTCTTGGAACAAGCTCTCCTGAGTTGTTGGTAAGTTTGAGTTCAATTTTAAAAGGCAGTGATTCGCTTGCGGCAAGCAATGTAATTGGAAGCAATATTTTTAATGTTCTCGTTGTTTTGGGCATAAGCTCATTAATAACACCTCTTAAGGTAAAAAGCAGAATAGTCAGAAGAGATGTGCCTCTTTTAATGGCAATTTCTTGTGCAGTTTGGGCTATGTCATCAACAGGCTTATTAACATTGCAAGCAGGGATATTTCTAATATTTTGTTTAATCTTAAATACAATATGGGAAATCAATACCATCAATGAGAAAGGAGAGGAGACAAAAGATGCTGAACCAGAGATAGAAGAATTAAAAGATAACTATAAAGGGAAAATAAATATTTTACTGAAGTTAATATTCGGAATATTTCTTTTAAGCTTTGGTTCAAATATTTTAGTAAATGGTTCTCAAACGCTTGCTACTCTTTTGGGTGTAAATGAAATTGTTATTGGTTTAACTATCGTCGCAACAGGGACATCTTTACCAGAATTAGTAACTTCTATAATTGCTGCATTTAAAGGCAAAACAGATCTTGCTATTGGGAATGTAATAGGAAGCAATTTACTCAATCAACTTCTAATCCTCGGAAGTTGTAGTATTTTCTCAGGATTTAAAGGTTTAGTAATTGAAAAGAGTCTAATAAAAGTTGATTTACCTTTTATGGTTTTAACCACCTTTGCATGCTTACCAATTTTCTGGAGCAAAGGTAAAATCACAAGAATTGAAGGATTTATTTTGCTTAATCTTTATATTTTCTACATTCTCGATAAGATACTTTTTCTGAATGAATTTAACTTCCTTTCTGAATTAAGGATAGGTTTATTTATTTACTTTGCGATACTTATAGTGTTTCTGATTTTTCAAGAAAAATTAAAATTTTCTAATTCATAATTTTATCCATACATAGTCACAAATTCTTCTGAGATAGTTGGATGCAAAGCCATAGTAATATCAAAGTCTTTTTTTGTTATCCCTGCATTTAATGAAATCGATACCATTTGAATAATCTCAGATGATGTTTCTCCAAACATATGACATCCTAGGACTTTGTCAGTTAGCTTATGAACTACAATCTTCAACATACATTTTGACTTATTCTCTTTAAAAGTATTAGACATAGGAGTAAATTTGCATTTGAAAATTTTTATATTTTTTTCAGAGTAAATCTCTAAAGCTTTTTTTTCACTTAAGCCAACTGTTGAGATTTCTGGAATAGTGAAAACAGCCTTAGGGATATTTTCATAATTTACTTTTCTTTTTTGGTCATTAAAAAAATTATCTGAAAAAACTCTCCCTTGTTCTATTGCTACTGGAGTTAAGTTTGGCTTATTTATGATATCGCCAACTGCAAAAATATTAGGGTTGCTTGTTTGATTAAGTTCATCAACATCTAAATATTTGCCATTCATCTTTAGATTTAAGAAATTTAAATTTAAGGGTAAAAGATTTGGTTCTCTACCTGTAGCAATGAGGATATTATTGGTTAGGAGTTTATCACCAGAGTCCAAGATGGATTCCAGGTTACCATTTACTCTCTTAATAGACTTTAATTGAGTATTGGAGATTATATTTATTTCAGTAAAAGTAAGAGATTCCTCTAGGCATAATGAAAGATCCTCATCAAAACCATTTAGTAAATGTTGACCTCTAATTAATTGAGTTACTTCAGTACCTAAGTTACTGAAAATAGAAGCAAATTCACAAGCAATATATCCTCCACCAACTATTAATATTGATTTGGGAAACTTTTCTAATTCAAAAATATCATCACTAGTCCATGCCAAATCCACCCCAGGAATATTTAATTTCTTTGGTTTACCTCCAACTGAAATAAGAATTTTTTTTGAACTAATTTTATTTTTAATTTTCTTCGTCTTTGGACAAATAATTTCTAATTCATTTTGAGTAGTAAATCTTCCTAAGCCTTCAAACACAGTTACATTTAATTTTTTTAAAGAATTTCTATGTAAATTACTTAATCTAGAAACCTCCTTTCGAACATTCTTCAATAAAATATTTGACTCAAAATTAATACCATCATTTTTTAATCCATATCCTTCAGAAGAATCCATATTTTTTTTACTTTTAGCTGCATAAACCATCAATTTCTTAGGAACACATCCCCTAATTACACAGGTTCCTCCTATTTGATTTGCTTCTATGATTGCAACTTTTGCTCCATAACTAGCTGCACGTTTTGCCGCGGCGAGTCCTCCAGATCCAGCGCCAACAACAATTAAATCAAACTCAAATTCCAAGACTTTTTTTAATCAATTATTATAACGTTAGTTTATAGCTTTAATTCACACAATGAATGGGATTTTGACATGGGATGATTTAAATAAATTTGAAGTTGAAGATCTTGATAGAGTCCACGGTATAAATAATTCTTACGCAAATTTAAGATTGTTTGGGCATAGTGAAAATGATGTATTAGTTACCCTTTATAGGGATAGGCATTCTTGGTGTCCTTACTGTCAGAAGATATGGTTATGGCTTGAATTTAAGAGAATTCCATACAGAGTCAAAAAAATAAATATGTTTTGCTACGGTCAAAAAGAAAGTTGGTTCCTTGAAAAAGTCAGATCGGGGAAATTACCTGCAATTGAATTTAAAAAGCAAGTTATAACTGAAAGCGACGATATCATAGCTTTTTTAGAAAATGAATTTGGAGCACTTGGATCTTTTATTACATCTAGTCGCCTTATCAAAATTAGAGAGTTAGAAAGAGAAATTTTCAGATCCTGGTGTAATTGGCTCTGCCGAGAAAGCTTTAATTTTATAGATAACTCTTTTAGAAAAAAAAGATTTAAAGAATCCATTTCTAAACTCGATGAAATCTTAAGTAGCTCAAAATCAGGGTTTGTTGATCCATCAGTTTCTAACACGGGTGATATAGAGCCTGGTGTTGGAGATATAATTTTTATTCCATATATGGAGAGAATGAATGCATCTCTTATTTATTATAAGGGGTTTAATTTAAGATCTAATTATCGTCATGTAGATAACTGGCTTACCCTTTTTGAGGGGACAAGTGCTTATAGAGGCACTCAAGGAGATTTTCATACTCATTCTCATGATTTACCCCCACAAATGGGAGGATGCTTTAAAGAAAGCAATGAACAACAGATTACTTTCTCAAACCTAATAGATACTGGGGAGGGTTTAGGTAATTATGAATTAAACCAAAATTATGAGTCAAAATATTATGCATTAATTGCTCTTAAAAGAGTGATAAAGCATAAAGACAATTTACTAAAGGTAAACCCATATAATACAGAATCATTTGACGAATCATTGAGATCAGCTTTGAGCCATATGATCACAGGTGATGTAAAAATCCCTAAAAAACTTTCAGGAATCTCCTTAAGATACTTAAAAAATAGAATCTCAGTTCCAAGAGATATGCCAATCATTTCAGCGAGATTATTAAGGCAATCATTAAATAGAATTGAATCGCTCAGTGATATCAATGAAACAGATAAGTTACCTTTAAGGCATAGATATGATCAAGATCCTAGAAATTTTATTTCTAGTTAATGGTAAAACTATAATTTTTTTCTTGAATCTATTTGAAGTAAATCTCTTATTTTTTGAACTTGACTTGCAATATTTGGATCAATAGATAATTTTTTTTCAACTTGTTCAATAGCATACATTACTGTTGTATGGTCCTTGCCCCCAAACTCATCTCCAATTCTTGGTAGGCTTAGATCCGTCCCATGCCTCATAAGATACATACCTATTTGTCTAGCTTGACTTACTGGTTTTCTCCTACTTGAACTGATCAATTCATCAGTAGAAACTTTAAAGAAATCTGACACTTTATTAATAACTTGTTTTGGAGTAACTACTACTCCAACACTATTCGGATCAAGCATTGGAGCAATTGATTGGACTGTCATCGGTAAGCCTGTTATTGATGCAAATGCAACAGCTCTAGTAAATGCTCCTTCTAATTCTCGAATATTCGAAGTGAATCTTCCTGCTATAAATTGAATTAAATCTCTTGGAAGACTCATCCTCTCTTGTTCTGCCTTTTTTTGAAGGATGGCTGTCCTCGTCTCAAGATCAGGTGGTTGAATATCTGCCGTCATGCCCATTGAGAACCTAGAAATTAATCTCTCTTGAATTCCCGACAATTGATTTGGTGGCCTATCACTTGCAATAACTATTTGACTTCCTGATTCGTGAAGAGCATTAAAAGTATGAAAAAATTCTTCCTGTGTATACTCTTTGCCTTCTAAGAACTGTATATCGTCTATTAAAATCAAATCTACATTTCTATATTTATCTCGAATAGCTGTCATTCCATCTCTTCGAATACCACTAATAACATCATTAGTAAAAGTTTCTGTAGATACATATTTAACTTTTGCTTCTGGATCTATTTCTACTCGATAATGGCCTATTGCTTGCATTAAATGAGTTTTACCGAGACCTACTCCACCACAAATAAATAATGGATTAAATTCTCTCCCGGGTGATTCGGCAACTGCCAAAGCAGCGGCGTGAGCCAACCTACTATTTGGACCTACAACAAATCTTTTAAAGACGTAGCGTAAATTTAGACCGTTGGGATTTTTGGATCTATTTTTTGAAGAAATATCTTGACTATTATTAGGAAATGATTTTGTTTTATGATTCACAATCTGTTCATCTAGGTTCTCTTTATTTGTTGAGTCTCTGCTTATATTTGTTTCAGATTTAAAAACAACCTTAACATCATGGCCGCATATTTCTTTTGCAGCCTTTTCGATGGTTTGACAATAATTCTTTCTTAACCAATCACTGGAAAATGTATTTGGAGCAATTAAAGTTAATAAGCCATTTTCAAAACAGTTAAATTTAGCAGGCCTTATCCATGTCTCAAATGAAGGCTTACTTAAAGTTTTTTGAAGTGATTGTTGAACTTCCGCCCAAATAGGATTAATTGCTTGCAAAATTTTATTCACTAGATTATTAATCTAGTTGGAATTTAATAATTGGCCATTAGGAAATCACAAGATCACGACAAATTTAAAATTACTTAACAAAACCACCATACAAATTTATAAAATTTTTTATTTTTTTATAGGCATATAATAAATTTTAATAGCAATAAATTTTTGGATAAAGCATTACTTATTATCATGGCAAAATGGCATGCTTTTGGAAGATGCAAAACAAGATTATCTAAAGATATAGGTAAAAGTAATTCTGCAAAAGTTCAATGTGTAATGACCAAACACACCATTTCAGTCGCAAAATTTCTCCAAGAAAATAAACTAATTGATATTTCTATTGCTATATCTGGTTTGGGGGTAGGTAACTGTAAAAGATGGACTAGAGAATTAGGCATCAAAAAATTTAATTTACAGGGGAAAGGCTGCTTGGGAGAAAAAATGAAACGGCAAATAATTATCAACAAAAAATTTTGTGCAAGACATAAGATCAAAAATATTATTTTTATTGGTACTGACCTTCCAGATTTATGCCATCAAGATTTATTGAATACTCTAAAAGAGCTTCAACAAAATGATCTTATTTTAGGACCATCTAATGATGGAGGATATTGGCTTATTGGTTTATCAGAAAAAATAATTTCATCACATATATATTTACCTTTTATCAACATAAAGTGGGGGACAGAAAATGTTCTTCAAAATACAGTTGATAATTTTGCTACAACAAAATTAAGGTATAAGTTTTTAGATAAAAAAATTGATATAGATACAATTATTGATATTGAAAATAGAAAGTAATCGACTTGTCAAAAATCTCAATTATTATTCCAACTATTAATGAAGCTAATAATTTGCCATTATTGCTTTCAGACTTGTCAAGTATTCAGAAAGAGGGAGAAATCATAATTGTTGATTGTGGAAGTGAAGATAAAACTATTGACATAGCAAATATTTATGGAGCAAAGGTACTTATATCCAAAGAAAGGAATCGAGGTCTCCAATTAGATATTGGAGCTAAAAATTCAAAAGGAGAGTGGCTCATATTTTTACATGCAGACACAAGATTAACTTATGATTGGTTTAAAAAAATAAACTCATTTTTAAAGGGAAACAAGAATATTATTTACTATTTTGAATTCAAAATTAATCACAAAAAGATAATTTATAGATTCCTCGAAATTCTCGTGAATATTAGAAGTAAATTTTTTAAACAACCGTATGGTGATCAAGGTTTAATAATTCATAGGACAATCTACTTTAAGAATAATGGATTTAGAAATATACCTTTGATGGAAGATGTAGATTTTTTAATGAGATTAAACCAAAAAAAAGATTTAAAACAATTAAATTTTCCTATTTTTATAAGTTCGAGGAAATGGGAAAGAACTAATATTTTTCTACAAGCAATTAAGAACTGGCACTTTAGAAGAAGATGGTTAAAAGGCGAATCTTTAAAATCTATATATTCTGACTACTACAAAAAATGATTAATTTGCATACCAAAAAGCACATTTCGACCCTCTAGGTTCTAAAATCCAACCTTGTCTTTTGTAAAATGAAACCACTTCAGCATCAGCAAAAAGGGTTACTTTAGAAATGCCAATATTTTTCAATTCTTTCAGGACATATCTCATTATCTCTTTCCCCAATCCAAGTCCTTGATAGACAGGGTTAATAGCTACATCCCAAACTGTTGCTTCTAGAATTCCATCGCCAGTGCATCTTGCAAATCCAACTAGTCTGGGAAATTTATAATCATGACGCCATAACCCCACCACCAAAATACTAAAATCTAAAGCTCTTTTTACCCTCCTTATAGGTCTTCTACTCCAACCAACAGTTTGCAAAAGTTGATCTAGTTCTATAAGATCTAAATCTTTATTTTTACTACATACAAATATTTCTTCTTTAGTTGTTTGTGTGAACTCATAAGAATTTAAACCATAGAGATCTATCAGCTCATCCTTTGATAGATTGTTTGATTTTTTTATTAACGATCCTTGGTATCTAAAAATCATTAAAAATTCACGAATCCCTTTTGTTGAAGCTCAGAGAGCTGAAAATATAAACCCTTTTTCAGTCTTAATTCACTATGGGTTCCCTGCTCAACTAATGAGCCCTCTTTCAAGACTAAAATTTTATCAGAACTTTCAATAGTTGCCAATCTGTGAGCTATTACTAATGCTGTTCTTTTTGAAAGTATTCTCTCAAGATCCTTCTGCAAAGTAGCCTCTGTTGAGGGATCCATAAACGCTGTTGCTTCGTCCATTATTAAAACAACAGGATTTCTAATCGCTACACGAGCTACGGAAAGAAGTTGTCTCTCTCCAGAAGAGAGATTTCCCCCTCTTTCTCTTAGTGAGGTGTTCAAACCTTCTGGTAATTTTTTTAACAAGTTATCTAACCCTAATTCGTAACAAAGATTTTCTAATTCAAGATTGTCTAGATTAGAATTCAGTTTCAAATTATCTGCGACATTTCCACTAAAGATAAAGGTATCTTGCAAAACTACTCCCAACATATTTCTAAGAGTTGCAATAGGAATATCTTTGATATCTATATCATCGATTAAAATTTGACCCGATTGAGGTTCATACAATCTACACAATAGCCTAATTATGGTTGTCTTACCGGAACCAGTAGGACCTACAAAAGCCACTTGCTCTCCTGGAAAAATCTTGAAAGATAAGTTCTTAATAATATGTTCTCCTGCGTTGTAGAAAAAATTAACATTCTTGAACTCAATTTTGCCCTTAAATTTTTTATTTACGTTTTTAGCATTTTCTAAAAAATGTTTTGCGGAAGTAGAGTCCTTAATCTGTATTTCTTCATCCAATAATTCGTTTATTCTTTCTACAGCTGTTAAACCTCCTTGAATTTGAGTAAATCTTTCTGCAAGCTGCCTTAAAGGTTCAAAAAGTCTTTGAGAATATAAAATAAAGGTTGTTAATGTTCCTAAACCAATATTTCCAGAAGTAACAAGATATCCTCCAACCGCCAAAACCAAGGAAACTGCAGCAAGAGAAATCCATTCTATAAACGCCGAAATACTACTGTCATAAAATATTGTTCCATTAACTGCTTTCTTGTAAGCAACTCCAGTTTTGGAAAATTTCTTGCTATTAAAAGCCTCTCTTCTGAACATCTGAACGACTTCTAAACCTTGAAGATTCTCTTGAAAATCAGAGTTTAGTTGAGACAATTCTTCCCTTACTTGATAATTAGCTCTTCTGTAACGTTTTTGAAGCCAGATAATAAAATATGAAACTGGGATTTGAGTCAAAAGTAATAAAATGGCAAGCCCACGATCAATTGACAGCATTGTCAAAGAAATTACTATCAGACTAACGAAATCAGCAATGACTCCAACTGCCCCACTACCAAAAACCTCGGCTAAAGCATCAACATCATTTGTTAATCTTGTTAATAATTTCCCCACAGGCATTTTATCGTGATACCTAAGAGATAAAGATATTGAATGATCAAAAAGTTCTCTTCTTATTCTTGCTGTTAAACGTTGTCCCACTGCTTGGATATTGTAAGTTTGGTATCCCTGCAGAACTAATCTGAATAAAACAGTAATAAATAAAGTTACGATAATGGCATTTACCGACTGCCCAAAGAAAGTTTTACTTAGCCAAACATCTGTAGTTTCTTTCTTTAGAATAGTAATTGCCTGACCAACTAATAATGGTTGAATCGCTCCAGAAAAAGAAACAGGTAACAAAACTATCAAGATTAGATAGATTGCTTTTTTATCTTTAGTTAAATATTTACCTAACTTTTTAATCCTTCTAAAATCTTTAAAAAACATTTAGCTAATCTTCTATAAAGCATTAGTAGATTCTATTGATAAAATTGTATCTCTGAGATGATTATTATCTAACCTCATAGATAAAGGATTTCCAATTAGTCTTGCAGTCGAGTAATAAAGATCATCTATTTTAGATAAACCATTCTCTTTAAGAGTCTTTCCGGTTGCCACCAAATCAACTATTGCCTCTGCCATACCTGTAATAGGACCAAGCTCGACTGATCCTGTCAAATGAACTATTTCTACAGGAATATTTAATTCTTCAAAATAAGATCTCGCTGTTCTTATAAATTTACTTGCTACTTTACAATTCGCTGGAAGATCGGTTGGTTTTAAATAATTGCTATTTTTTTTAACCGCCAACGACATATGACAACCCCCAAATCCTAAATCTAATAATTTTGCGACTTTTAATTCAGATTCTTTTAAAACATCATACCCAACAATACCCAAATCAGCCTGACCATAACTTACATAAACAGGCACATCTCCATTTCTTACTAATAGAGCTTTTGCCCGTTTGCAATTTGATTCAAAGGTTAATGATCTATTATTTTCTTCCAACGCATTAGAGAAATCTAACCCAGCTTTTTTAAAAGTTGAAATTGAATCTTTTAACAGAGCTCCTTTAGGTAAAGCTATAGTAATCATAGATCAATTTCTTCCGAGGATTCTTCATTCTAATTTAACAATGGAATTTAATAAAGCTCGAAATATAATCGGACTTAGAGTTCTAAGTGATAACGTCATTTGGTTGTTGGTAAAAGATAAATCCGTTGTAGTTGTAGATCCATCTGTTCATGAACCAGTTATTAGATATATAAATGAAAACAATTTTCACTTAGAAGCTATTTTACAAACTCATCATCATTCAGACCATATTGGAGGGACGAAGTCTCTTATTGAAAAATGGCCAAATGTAAAAGTGATTGCTTCCTCCAAAGAAAAAAAGCGAATACCTTTTCAAAATGTATCTGTAGAAGATGGAGAAACTTTGAATATTTTAGGTGAAGAAGTAAAAATAATTGAAGTATTAGGACATACAAGCTCACATATTGCCTTCTTTTTGAATGGAGAAAATCCTGTTCTTTTTATTGGTGACACATTATTTTCTGGAGGTTGTGGAAGAATTTTTGAGGGGACTTATCAACAAATGTATTCTTCACTAGAAAGAATCAAATCTTTACCAAAAAATACTCTCATATATTGTGCACATGAATATACAAAGGCAAATATATTGTGGGCATTGAATCTCAAGCCAGAAGATCAAGATATAAAAAATAAACTTTCAGAAGTTGAAAAAAAACTTTCTCTTAATGAATTAACAATTCCATTTTTACTTGATGAAGAGATAAAAATAAACCTTTTCTTAAGAGCGAAAAATTTAGAAGAATTTTCTTTTTTAAGAGCAAATAAAGATTTATGGGTTTAAATAGATAGGTATCTTCTTAAAAAAATGTCCCCCAAACAAGTAATTAAAACATCAAATGCTCCAGATCCAGTAGGACCTTATAATCAAGCAATAAAAGCTGGGGATTTTATCTATTGTTCTGGTCAAATTGCTATAGACCCAGCTTTAAATGAAATAACATGTTTAGGTGATATAGAGAAGGAAACTATTCAAGTTTTAAAAAATCTCGCAGAAGTTCTTAAAGCTGGTGGAGCCAAAATAGAGGATGTAATAAAAACGACTATTTACTTAACGGACTTAAGTAATTTTCAAATTGTCAATAAAATATATAGTGATTTTTTTAATATAGAGAATCCGCCAGCAAGGGCCTGTGTGGAAGTTTCATCGCTACCAAAAGGAGTTTTAGTTGAAATAGATTGCGTCGCATTTCTAGATTAATTTCTAATTATTGAGAAATTTGAAATATGAACCAAATATGCACCATAGTTGTATAGATTATTAGTTGATAATTCATCTTTGATCTATGTCAGCAGCAAAGCTAAATATAGATGAACTAGAAGCAGGTTATCCTTTATTTTGCAAAGCTCTTAGACTATTAATTTTAAAAGGAAACTCAGTTAAAGATATAGAAAAGACAGTGTGTTGGGGTCATCTTGAGACTTTAAATAGATGTCTACCTGGTAGATATAAAGCACCAACATATTTAATGGCTTTAATCAAAAGAGATATTGCAAAGCCAAATAATTATTAAAAAGAACTATTCTTCTAAATAAAATTTATCAATATCCATTGAAAAGTTTTTTTCCTTGTCTGATATTTCTTTTTTATCTAAAAATATTGAAATACTTACAAAATTCTTACCAAAGCTGATATTTGGATAAATATCCCTTTCTTTACATAATTTCTCAATTTCCACCATGAATTTACTAATTTTGGAGTATTGATCAAATTCAAATCTTTTTTCAATTCTCAAAGGTGATTCTCTTTCATTCCACATTACATTCTTTATTCAAGACTAATTACACTATACCTTCAACAAAGTTTCTCAATAAATTTTTGAAGTTAAAATTTTTAGTCACTCTCCCAATAATCAATAATCCCGCCAATTGTTAAATCGGTTTGAACTTCTGGATTAGGGCATGCAAATCTAGCGGCAGAGCCACTAGCAGTAAAAACCCAGTTACCTTCTCTAGCTCCAACAGGATCAACAGCAACTAATTTCTTCCCTTTATTATTTTCTAAAATTCTTAAATTCATATGACCCAAGCCAGGGACTCTTTGAGTACATACCATCCTTCCTAATACCTTCATAATTTCCACAATTTATATCCTCCTTTTTATGACTTATCAGGATCCCAATGATCAATAATTCCAACAATCGTTAAATCGCTTGGATAAGATTTACTTCCCGCAGCTTCTCTAGCAGCAGAACTTCCAACACAAATAACCCAATCTCCTGGCTTACAGCCAACAGCATCAACTGCAACTTTATTAGAAGAACCATCCAATACAACCTGCAGATGTTTATGTTCAAAACCAGGAATCCTATTGGTAGAAACAAGTGGTTTTACAACCTTGCAAATTAACATAATTAGTGAGCCTCCTCTGTTTTTTTATCTAAAGACATTCCAATAATTTGGGCGGAATGAATGTTGTCCCTATCTCTAATAGTAGAGCAAGTATGTAACAAACCTTGATCAACTAAATTTTTATATCTAATTGATATCGCATTATTAACTCTTCCACAATCATTTATTGCCCTCTCTTTTGCGCCGGGTACTTTCCCAGAGTAATCAAATCTTATTACTACCGGAATAGGTAGATCTTGAGAAACATTTAATCCAGTAAAAATCTTTACTCCAACATCTAAATCTGGAGCCCCTTCTTCGACTGTATCTAAATGAGCAAAATAAGTTAAATTTCTGAGATGTACTTCTTTGAAACCTATACCTACTCCAATAAACCTCTCTGCATGTCCAATATCTTCATAAGAACCATTATGAAAACTCTTAACATAATCAATTTGAGAAATATTATTGACAATTAATTTATATATAAATTTTTCCAGTCCACTGAGTTTATCTTTTGAAGATTGCTTAGAAATTGTCTGGCAAATTTCTCTTTCCGCATCCTCTTTTGAAAAATTTATTGTTGAATTATAAATTTCTAATGTAGAAATAGTTTTTTCTAAATCTATACCGCCATCGCTAGTTGATAAATGTATTTTTAATGAATCAGTGTCTGTATCAAGTCCAATTAACATTAAATCCACAGAAGCTCCGCAGCAAAAGCTATTCTCTACAGCCTCTTTGAAAGCATATAATTTATTTCTACCTTCTGCTGCAGCTAACTCGTCATTACTGCCATGAGCTGCGCATCCCTGATGTAAAGGATCTACTGAACTAAAGTGATAAGTTACAACTTTTAAGTACCTTGTATCTTTATGAGCTTCATTAGGAACATTCTCTCTATATCTTTTATGTTCAGTTTTTACCCATCGATTAACGGTATTTTCAATATCAAAAAGTGCTCCAGCATGGGATCTTCTTCTTACTGAACTAAAAGGTATTCTCATTACATAAGCAACTGAATGAGCTAACCTTCCATCTGAACAAGGAGTTATATCAAGTAAATGTATTCCACAATCTAAGAGAAATTTTTCAAAATTTTCCGCATCCCTACTTCCAGCAGCACCTTCAAGTGGATCATTGTTAAAAAAATTGTTGCTAAGTTTCTCATGCTGTTTGAAAGCACACCATGCATATAAGGCTCGCATATCAAGAGGTTTAACCCAAGATTTATCTAATACATGGAGAGGTAAATCTATTCCCAAATTTTTTCTTGATATTTTCTGAGCCTTATTTATAAAATCTTCGTGATGTTGGATTCGAGCAATTTCCTTGAGAGTTGGAACAATTTCGTCAAAATCACTTTTTATTTTGCTTTCATACCTAAATAGATTTTCATTTTGAATATTATTGGTTAATTTATGAGACTTTACAGAATTTCGTAAATTATTTGATTCTTTAGTTTGTATATGTATATTTTCAGTAAAGGTTTTCATTGGAGCGGTTGGCCCCAATGTGAAGTTCTTGGCTTTAGCCAGTCCTCTTAAAGGCATTATTTACTTAACCTCTTGCACCACCTGAAAAGGTAACAAGTTGTCCTTCACGAGTATTTCCACTAGACCCAGTTATCAAGAAATCTGGTTTTTCTGTTTCCTCATTCCTTTTAACTTCCATAGGGGGCATTGCGCTCATGAATCCTGCTCTTGATGGATTTCGTTTTCTAGAAGAAGCTCCCTCTGTGCCTGTTACCTTATCACCGCGATCCCAATCATCGCCAGTAACGTTTCCCACTGATTGTCCTTCTCCAGTAATCCTTGATGCGACTCTTTTTTCTGGTGTCTTTGCAGCACGGTCTGCCTCTTCAATTTCCATTTTTTGTTTATAAGTAATATTTTTATTCGGTTCAAATCTAAATTTTTCAGTGCCAGTGACCTTATCAACTGCCATATCAAAAGGTCCTGTTACCTTTGAACCATTTTCATATTCATTACCTGTAACACCTTGAGTATTTTTTTCAGAATATTTATCTCTTGAGGGAGATTTAACAGAAAATTCATTCCAAGAGTTACCTGCCGACTTTTCCGGATTCGCATAAGCCGCATCCTGTGGAGGATTATCACAAGCTTGAGAGAGCTGATCTCCACCAACATAGGGAGTACCTGTTAGATTTTTACAAGCACCTTTCTTTGCACCTGTCATTACTCCGCCAATTCCTGGTTGCTGTCCTGTAAGTCTGGCATTTGAATTATTTCCAGAATTAACTGTTGCTCGGGATTTCATATCTTCTGAGATCTCAGTACTACAATTTTCATTAATCTGATCTAAGCCTGCGTATGGTGTTCCTGTTAACACTTTGCATGAACCTGGTTCATCTCCAGTTACTATTTCTGATCTTCCTGTCATAGTGCCGCTTATTAAATTTGACTTTGAAGAAAGGCTTAAACCTACTTTTCTAGCTTCTGGTTTTGGTTTTGAACCACAAAACTTCTCATATTGTTGAGATCCTATGTACTCATCGCCAGTTACATTCTTACAACTCCCATGTTCATTCCCTGTCATATGGTCTGATCTTCCAACCCCTGTACCAGTTACATTATTCCCATTAAGAGTGTTGTAACTGCCTACTTTTTCAAATACTTTACCTTTTGGGTTTGGCTCAGAGCCAAGATATTGATCTCCAGTTAATTGATGTCCAGAACCTGATTCATCTCCAGTAACTAGGGTTGATCTACCAGGAAGTGATCCAGATACTTTTAATCCATCGGTTGTAGTGCTGTGTTTAACCTTTGAAGGATTTCTTGGGACATCACCACAATACTTCTGCGCTTGATTAGAAGATACATATTCAGTACCTGTAAGGTTTTTACAAGTCCCTGGCTCATCGCCTGTAACCCTATCAGATCTACCAACTTCATTTCCAGTTACTTTATTACCTGATGTTGTAGAGGTAACAGTAGATCTAAGTGGTTGTTTATAACTTGGTCTATCTTGACAAAATTGACCAATGACTTCTGCTCCCATATATTGGGTACCAGTTACAGTTCTGCATGTACTTGCTTCATTACCTGTAGTTTTTACAGATCTATTAGCTTGAGTTCCAGTAACTATTTGACCTGAATCAGTTTCACTTTTACCAACTTTCCAGCTTGCATCTGCAATATTTTGTTTGGCACCATTTTTATTTGGACCACATGGTCTACATTTACCATTACCTTTTTTGCCTGTGGCACCAGTTTTACTTCTTAGCTCTCTCACTCTCTGAGAAATTTCTCTACTACTTAAATCTGGGTCTCCCCTTCTAGCTAAGGAAGCGGCACTAGTATTTTGTTTAGTTGCTGATTTACCATGTTTAGATTGAGCTTCTCTTCTCGCTAAAACAATATCTCTACTTGTATTAGTAATAGGCTTTCTCTTCTGATTAATTCTTCTCTTAACGTTGGGTTTTACGGACTTAGATTCTGTACTAGTTGAATCCTGACTTTCTTGATTTTTACTAATAGTTGATTTAACTGTATTTACAGGACTTTCTTTTTTAACATCAGTACGGGTTCTATCGGATGAAGTTATAGCTGATTTCCCATGGGTAGACATTGCTTTTCTTCTCTCTATTACTAACTCTTTACTAGATAAAGTTGTTGAAGAATTTCTATTTACCTTAGTTTTTGGAATATGTTTTGTAGCTGGTTTAGAAATATTATGATTATTAGGAGAAGAATGAGTCCCAGAAATCTGTATATCTTGAGAAGATCGAACTCTATCTTTGGTAGTTGAAGAATAAGCAGCAGCTTTTTTGCCGCTATCACTCATCGCCTTTCTTCTTTCAAGTGCAATCTCTCTACTGGTTTTTTTTGACATAATCTTCAAATGTGAAACTCTTTTGAAAAACTTTCTCCAAAAAATTTTTTTGGAGAAAGATATTAACTACGATAAGTAGCCTTAACGTCCTTGGAAAACTACAAAAGCTGTTCCTTGACTTTGAGTGTAAGCATCGTATCCGATGATTCTTACATGATGATCAGGGTATGCTCTATGGCATGCCTCTAATTCGCTCACGATCAAGTTAAGATCTTTTTCCCCAAAAAATGGGAGTTTCCAATAAGACCAATAAGTTTGCATACATCCACTAGGATGAACATGCTCAATAACTGGACTCCAACCTTGAGCAATTATGTATGCAATTTGGTCATATATTTCTTCCTGGGTCATCGGTGGTAAAAAACCGAATGTTTCCAGGGTTGCAACTGTTTGGTAGTCGCTTACTGTGCTCTGGAAAGGCATAATTAATCAAAATGTGAATGAAATTACTCGTAAAACGAGATTTTAATAAGTTTGAGGAGAAAAAATCTCCTCAATTTCGAAACTTGAGTTAACCCTGAACATCAAGCTTGTCGACAGTGTCAAACTCAAACTTAATTTCCTTCCAAGTTTCTAGAGCGATAGCTAATTCAGGACTGTGCTTAGCAGCTTCCATAAGAATGTCTCTACTCTCTTTTTCGATTTCGCGACCAGCATTACGGGCTTTTACACAAGCTTCTAAAGCAACTCTGTTAGCTGCAGCTCCAGCAGCTGAACCCCATGGATGACCATGTGTTCCTCCACCGAACTGAAGGCAGGAATCATCTCCAAAGATCGCTAGAAGTGCAGGCATATGCCAAACATGAATACCACCTGATGCGACTGCAAATACTCCAGGCATTGAACCCCAATCCTGATCAAAAAAGTTACCTCTTGATCTATCTTCAGGAACAAATGATTCTCTTAAGTTGTCAATATAACCAAGTGTTGTTTGACGATCACCTTCTAGTTTTCCAACAACAGTTCCAGTATGTAATTGGTCTCCTCCAGATAGTCTCAAACATTTTGCAAGAACTCTGAAGTGAATACCATGCTTTGGATGTCTATCAATAACAGCATGCATAGCTCTGTGAATATGCAGAAGCATGCCATTTTTACGACACCAATTAGCTAATCCAGTATTTGCAGTAAAACCACCAGTTATATAATCATGCATGATGATTGGCATATCTAGCTCTTTTGCAAATTCAGCTCTTTCATAGAGTTCTTCAGGAGTGTTAGCAGTACAGTTTAGATAGTGACCTTTAACTTCTCCAGTTTCTCGTTGAGCAAGCTTAACTGCTTCAGCAACAAACTCAAATCTTTCTCTCCAACGTTGGAATGGTTGAGAATTGATATTCTCATCATCCTTAGTTAAATCAAGACCTCCTCTAAGACATTCATATACAACTCGACCATAGTTTTTACCAGATAATCCTAATTTAGGTTTAATGGTACAACCAAGTAGAGGTCTTCCGTATTTGTTAAGTCGATCTCTTTCAACTACGATTCCATTTGGTGGACCACCGCAAGTTTTAATGAAAGCAATTGGGAATCTAATATCTTCTAGACGAAGATGTCTTAGAGCTTTAAATCCAAAAACGTTTCCAACAAGAGATGTTAATACGTTTGTAATAGAGCCCTCTTCAAAAAGATCTAAAGGATATGCAATAAAAGCATAGAAAGCTTCAGGATCTCCAGGGACGTCTTCGATTCGATAACAACGTCCTTTATAAAATTCTAAGTCAGTAAGTAACTCGGACCAAACTGTTGACCAAGTACCTGTTGAAGATTCAGCGGCAACAGCAGCTGCAACTTCTTCTCTTGGAACACCTTCCTGACCTGTACATTTGAAACAGGCTAGTAAATCGGTGTCTAGGGGGACATATTCTGGAGTCCAGTAGGTATCTCTGTACTCCTTTACCCCTGCGTCATACTTCTTACTCATAAGGATAAATTTAGGTCTGTGTAGGGAAAATAATTATTGTGCAAGATTTATAAATCTTGCTTTTCTTAATTAGTCCTTTTGACCAAGAAATTCACCGTTACCTAGAGCAGGTTCGACTTCTCTATGAGGACGAGCAATAATGTGAGCTGCAACTAAACCGTCACCAACTCTTTCACAAGCATCAGCACCAGCTCTTACAGCTGCGTTAACTGCTCCTGTTTCGCCTCTAACTAATACTGTGACATAACCGCCGCCAACAAATTCACGACCAATAAGGCGAACTTCTGCTGCCTTTGTCATTGCGTCTGCTGCTTCGATTGCAGGTACAAGTCCGCGTGTCTCGATCATGCCGAGAGCGATACCCATTGTTTCTGTAGCCATTGTCTACTAAATACTAAATGTGGAATGTTCAATTCGAAGAATGCTTCATTAAGTACTTATAAGTCAAGCGTTTTCGACAAAATCTCCATTAATGTTTTTTCTATCATTCATAAGTTTAACTTATGACCCTTGGTACTATTGATATGTCAATACTTATGCAAATTAGTTAGTGCATCAAAACATACTGTTGTGTTAAGAAAAAATTTACATTATGTTATTTCCGTACGAGACAGGCCCTGTCTACACAGGTGTGGAATGTTCAACCTTTCCTGTCTTCGTATCAAGCTTTAAAGTGAGATAATATTCACAATAAATTTATTTATTATTTTGAACCTTCCAGTTCTAACAATTGCTAGTGGCAATCAAAGAAAAGTATCTGAAATTTCAGAGATGCTTGATGTTTTGTCTTTAAATGTTCAGAAGCAACCAGAATATTTAAATGTTGAAGAGACTGGAAATACATATTTTGAGAATGCACTTCTAAAAGCAAAAGCAGCTGCTTTAGAGACTAAAACTTGGGCATTAGCTGATGACTCGGGTCTTGAAGTAGATGTTTTAGATGGTCGGCCAGGAATTTATTCTGCTCGATATGCCAAAACTAATGATGAGAAAATTAAAAAATTAATTAATGAACTTTCTGATAGTCCTTATAGAAGTGCAAGATTTATAAGTTGTATGGTTTTGTGCGATCCCTCAGGAAACTTAGTTAAAGATACAACAGGAATATGCTGGGGAGAAATTCTTAAGAACCCCAAATATCCAAACGGGGAATTCGAATCTATTTTTTGGGTAAAAGAGTCTAACTGTGTTTACGGTGAGCTCTCACAATCACAATTAAATAAATTAGGTAGTAGAGGTAAAGCTGCAAAAATCATGTCACCTTTTTTAAAAAAAGAGATAGGTTTAAGTTAAAAAAGTTTAAATTTAAAAATTCTCAATAATTTGAAATTTCTTCAATTGCTCTTATAGCAGCAGCTGCAGCCTCTTCTACATCCCCTTCTTTCCCAGCGAGAGTTAATCTACCAAAAGCTCCAACTGCCTTAACATCAACAACAGTTATATTAGATGCCTTTTCAGCTTCATTAGCTGCTTTTAAAACATAACCAGCTGGTTCAGTCTCTAATATAAACATGCTCATTCCAGATTGAATCATTGATCCACTTCTGTTTTGTCTATTTATTAAAACTGCATGATCTGGAGTAATTGCTCGAATAACTTCAGTCCAACTCGTAGAAGGTTTTGTTCTTTTTCTAACTTCGCTCCCAATAGCATCTAGAACAACATCTCCAGAATGTAAAACCGTGCTTTGATCTTTATGGTAAAGAGCAAGAGATCCAAATGCTCTTTCAACAATCATCTGACCAAGTCTTACATTACTTGCTTTTAGGGCAATGTCAGTGACTCTATGAACAGCCATCCCGGGTGAAACTTCCATCCAAAGACATGAATCACCAGGAATAGGTAAAAAACCTCTACTAACAGTTCCCATATATGCCGCTAATTGAGGTTGCAGAGAATCTAAAAAAACATATGTTCTTAACTCAATCTGCTCAACTTGACTTGCTTGTCTTGATACCAGAGACTTTTCTGAATCGGTAGTAATAAAACAGCTAGCACCACTGGCCTGAGATTGCACCTCAGATCCTGTGACTAGAGAACTCCCTTTTTTTCGTTCCCCTCTGTTTAAGCTAGAAGTTGGTTCCATTGAGGCGACTATAACGGATAATGGTTCATTTTTTCTATTAAATTTACTTGCATGCTTGCCACAAAACGATAACTTCAAGTAAAAGATATGCATTTTTATGGGAACTTCTCAAAAAAAAGAACAAAATGTTTCTGGTACTGAAAAAGAATTAACTCCTGATCAAACTCTTGGATTAGTTAGCCTAAGCTTGATGCAAAAGCTATCTCAGAAAGACCCATCTTTTAGCTGGTTAGAAGAGGATAAAATTGAGAAAGTAAATCTTAAGAACCTTAGAGATAGATTGGAGTTAACCCAATTAGCTATAAATACTGGAGCACCATTGACCACTTCAGAAGTGACAGCTCTAATTGGAGCTAAGCCAGGAAAATCTAAGTTAGAAAGAGCAGGATTATTAGCTACGAAAATAGCTAGAAATGTATGGAAGCTTTCAAAAACAAGTCAAGGAAATTCCTTCTATAGAAATTAGAATCTAGCCTAAAAATAATTTTCATAATTCTCATTTAAGTATTTAAACATTCATATAAGTTTTTTAAATGTGTTCATTTTGTAAGAGAACTTATTAATTACTTTCTTAAATTAAAAAGTTTATGCAAGCTTGAAATATAAGCTCTTGAAAATTTAATGAGTAAAGTTGAATTTAATAAGGAAACTGGACCAAGGGAAGTTTTTTGTGGTTTAACTTCAATAGTTTGGCTCCATAGAAGAATGCCTGATGCGTTTTTTCTGGTAGTAGGCTCAAGGACATGTGCTCATTTAATTCAAAGCGCTGCTGGAGTTATGATTTTTGCTGAGCCAAGATTTGGGACAGCTATTCTTGAAGAAAAAGATCTTGCAGGTCTTGCTGACGCTCATGAAGAATTAGATCGAGTGGTTAATGATCTTATTGCAAGAAGACCAGAAATAAAAACTCTTTTTCTAGTTGGATCTTGTCCAAGTGAAGTAATTAAACTAGATCTTGCAACTGTCGCAGAGAAACTAAATAAAAGATTTTTAGGTCAAGTAAGATTCGTTAATTACTCTGGCAGTGGAATAGAAACAACTTTTACCCAAGGAGAGGATGGCGCCTTAAAGGCTTTAATTCCATTAATGGAGTCATCAAATGAGGAAAAATTATTATTAGTTGGGACTCTCGCAAATAATGTAGAGGATAGGTTTAAAAAGATTTTTAGAAATTTAGGAATTTCAAATATTGAGAGCTTTCCACCACGGCAATCAACAAAATTACCAAAGATTGGCAAAAATACAATAGTATTATTAACTCAGCCTTATTTAAGTGATACGGTACGAGATCTCAAACATCGGGGTTGTGAAATAATTTCAGCTCCATTTCCTCTAGGTATCGAAGGCAGTACAAAATGGTTTTTAGCTGCTGCCAAAGCTTTCAAAATTAGTGAACTTAAAGTTCATGAAATTATTTCGCCTTTAATCAATAGAGCAAAACTTGCTCTTGATTCACACAAAGAAATACTTAAGGGGAAAAGATTATTTCTTCTTCCTGAATCGCAACTAGAGATATCTTTGGCAAGATTCTTGCATAATGAATGCGAAATGGATCTTATAGAGGTAGGTACTCCTTACCTAAATAAGGATTTAATGAAAGAGGAGATTAATTTATTACCTGATAATACAAAAATTGTTGAAGGGCAACATGTAGAAAAACAATTAGATCGAGTGAGAGAATCTAATCCAGACTTAGTAGTTTGTGGCATGGGTTTAGCTAACCCACTTGAGGCAGAGGGGATTAGTACTAAGTGGTCAATAGAAATGGTATTCAGTCCAATTCATGGAATTGATCAAGCCGCAGATTTGGCTGGTCTCTTCTCCAAACCTTTAAAAAGAAATCAAATACTAACTTCAAAAACTTTAGTAACGCATTAAAAACTATGGAATTAACTCTTTGGACGTATGAAGGACCACCACATGTTGGTGCTATGAGAATTGCCTCGTCAATGAAAGACATTCATTATGTGCTTCATGCCCCCCAAGGAGATACATATGCAGATCTTCTCTTTACCATGATCGAGAGGAGAGGGCAAAGGCCTCCAGTAACTTATACAACTTTTCAGGCTAGAGACCTTGGAGGCGATACAGCAGAATTAGTGAAGAAAAATATTAAGGAAGCGGTTGAACGATTCAAACCCAAAACTCTTTTAGTCGGAGAAAGTTGTACTGCAGAACTTATCCAAGACCAACCTGGAGCACTTGCGAAAGGGATGGGGTTTGATATGCCGATTGTTAATCTTGAATTACCTGCTTATAGCAAGAAAGAAAATTGGGGGGCTTCAGAAACCTTTTATCAACTAACAAGAACCCTTTTAAAAGAAAAAGTAAGTTCTTCAGACAAAATAAATCCCCTTAGGTGGAGGGAATTAGGTAGGAGACCAAAAGTTAATATTCTTGGCCCTTCATTACTAGGATTTAGATGCAGAGATGATGTAATCGAAATTCAACGCATACTTTCAGAGCAAGGAATAGATACAAACGTAGTTGCTCCATTAGGTGCTAGTCCTGATGATATTAAAAGACTAGTTGATGCTGAAATAAATATCTGTCTTTATCAAGAAATTGCTGAAGCTTCATGTGAGTGGCTTAAACGAAACTTTGGAATGGAATATACGAATACTATTCCTATTGGAATAAAAAATACAATTCAATTTATAAATGAAGTTCATGAGAAATTAGATCTTCCTTTAACGAATAAAGAAGAATTAGAAAATAAATCAAAACTTCCTTGGTACTCAAAATCAGTTGACTCTAATTATCTAACTGGCAAAAGAGTTTTTATTTTTGGTGATGGAACACATGCAATTGCAGCAGCCAAAATTGCTAACGAAGAATTAGGTTTTGAAGTAGTGGGTCTTGGAACATACAGCAGGGAGATGGCTAGGCAAATAAGAGCTACTGCAAAAGATCTTAATGTAGAAGCTCTTATAACTAACAATTATCTAGAAGTGGAAGATGCCATGAAAAAGGCCGCCCCTGAATTAGTTTTAGGGACCCAAATGGAAAGGCATAGTGCAAAAAGACTCGGCATTCCATGCTCAGTAATTAGTACTCCAATGCATGTTCAAGATGTTCCTGCAAGATATAGCCCTCAAATGGGATGGGAAGGAGCAAATGTGATTTTTGATGACTGGGTACATCCCCTAATGATGGGCTTAGAAGAGCATCTTATTGATATGTTCAAACATGACTTCGAGTTTGTTGATGGTCATCAAAGCCATTTAGGACATACAGCGACAAACACAAATAACATTTTAAATTCTGACGAAAAAAAAGAAAAAAATCGTAAAGAAGGAATTATCTGGACTGAATCTGGTAGGGCTGAATTAACAAAAGTTCCATTTTTTGTAAGAGGTAAAGTTAAAACAAATACTGAAAAATACGCAATCTCGAGAGGAATTCCAGAGATAAGCGATGAAACTCTTTACGATGCCAAAGCATATTTCAGTTAATTTTTACTAATAAACTATAATTAAGTCATGAGTATTTTCACTCATAATCTAATAGATTTAATCCTAAAAATTCAGTTATAAGAATATATTTCACAATTTTAATACAATTAAATACATATTTGTTTAGAAACATATTTCATGTGTATTTGCGCTGCAAGAATATAAATAACAATGTGTTTTAAGCTTTAAATGACAAGTACTATAAATAGACCTCTTGATGGAGAAGGAAGTGTTCAAGTAAAGCAAGATCCAAAAATAAATATTGAAGAAGGGGCTTTAGTTATTGCCGTCTATGGGAAGGGTGGCATCGGGAAATCAACTACATCATCAAACCTTTCTGCAGCATTCTCAAAATTAGGTAAAAAGGTTCTACAAATTGGATGTGACCCGAAACACGATAGCACTTTCACTTTGACGCACAAAATGGTTCCTACAGTTATTGATATTCTCGAAGAGGTAGATTTTCATAGCGAAGAATTGAGGCCAACAGATTTTATGTTTGAAGGTTTTAATGGCGTAATGTGCGTTGAAAGTGGAGGTCCTCCTGCTGGAACAGGATGCGGGGGATACGTAACCGGTCAGACAGTTAAACTATTAAAAGAGCATCATTTATTAGAAGATACTGACGTTGTTATTTTTGATGTCCTAGGAGACGTCGTTTGCGGAGGATTTGCAGCTCCATTGCAACATGCAAATTATTGTCTAATTGTTACTGCTAATGACTTCGATTCAATATTCGCTATGAATAGAATTGTCTCTGCAATTAAAGCAAAAGCAAAAAATTATAAAGTCAGATTAGGTGGGGTAGTCGCAAATAGATCAAAAGACACAGATCAAATCGATAAATTCAATGAAAGAACAGGTTTAAAAACTATGGCCCACTTTAAAGATGTAGACGCCATTAGAAGATCAAGACTAAAAAAATGCACCATTTTTGAAATGGAACCAACTGAAGATGTTATTGAAGTTCAAAATGAATATTTATCTCTTGCCAAAAATATGCTTGAAAACGTAGAACCTTTAGAAGGTAATCCACTTAAAGATAGAGAAATTTTTGATTTATTAGGATTTGATTAGTCTAAACTAGCCACATACATTTTGTCATAAGTAGCAATTCGCCAAGAACATAGTATTTAGAATCATTTATACGGATTAGATCAGCCTACTAATTCTTATATTAGTCTGAATTCTCCCCTACCAAATCAATACCTAATCTATCCTTGCCATGCCTTAAAGGATATGATTAATTTTAATTAATCTAATCCAACCAATTGGCTTGTTAAATCATAAGTTTGTTTAGAGGTCTTCGTATCAATTATTCTTTTTGACAACTTTTGAGAAAAAGCTTTTCTGCCAGTTTTCTGACGATTTCCCCAGCTCCAATGGACTGATGGTTTAGCAAATTCTCTATAAGTTGCCACTTGAGCGACCCTCTCTCCTGCCACTCTTTGTGAAACATATCCTTTTGTTATAAATTTTTGAAATATCGGGAAAAGAAATCTAAATAACCAAGGTGTATCTCTAAAAAGTTTTGTATCAGCAACACATCCAGGATATAGAGAATTTACAATAATCTTCTCTGCAGGATATCTTTTTGATAATTCCTGAACGGTCACCATATTGCAAAGTTTACTATCCTTATAAGCCTTACCAGGTTTAAATTTCTTTCCATTCGCCATACTTATTGGAGATAAAAAACCATTTTTGAATCCAGATAAATCTCCCAAATCAGCTGGGGCAGGAATGGGGATTCTTCCCCCAAGTTCTGAATAATTAGCAGTAACAGTCCCTAATACTGTAATTCTTGGCTTGAATACAGTAGATTTGCCATTTAAAACAATTTCTCTTTCAGAAGATAAAATATTTTCCATAAGTAGGTTTATCATAAGAAAATGCCCAAAATGATTTACTGCCATGGAGTTTTCAAACCCCTGAGCAGACCTTTCAGGTCTCTTTACTCTCGGTTTATAAACTGCTGCATTACAAATAAAAGAGTTAATTGGCTTCGTAAATCTTTCTAATATTTCATCGCAACCTTTTCTCACATCATCCAAGTTAGAGAGATCTATTTCTATAAAGTGAACATTTTTAACTTCCTCTTTTGTCAAGAATTCCTTAGCAGTTTTTATAGCTCTTTTATTTGATCGATTAACTGCTATAACCTCCCATCCAAATCTTAATAGAGGTTTTAGAGTATTTAATCCAACTCCTGAAGTTGTTCCTGTTATTAGGACTAAACCCTTAATGTTCTTACTCACTAGCGAAAAAGTTAATTGAAAAATGAAAAGTAGAATGATTCAAGATCATCCTTATCAACGCCATATTACTCTGATAATGTCCCTAGAAATTATTTGATCCTGATCCTTCATAAATCTTTGCTCACCTTCAGAAGAGAATAAATCATCAAACTTATCTGTTAAAACATTAAATCTATATTTTTCGTATAAAAATGATTCTTCAATTTCCCTTAATCTGATCAACCTTACTTTAGAGCTATAGCCAAGCTTAATAAGGCTTATTATTGCTAACAACGAAAAGCTAATTTTTATAATTAAAAAAATCAATGATACAAAATTATCCTGTTTCTTTTGTCTTTTTATAAATACATTCTTTAAATATTTTTTGTGGAAAATACTATTTTTATAAAAAGATTTTGACAAATTAAGTACTTGATATTTTTACTGAATAAATCAATTCAGTCTTACTTTATTATTACCTTATAAATTTTAAATTTCCTAATAGAATTTAGTTCCTACCTAAACTAATTCCTAGTCTTAATGCTAAAACTCCTGCATGCATAACAACTATGAGGCTTAATGCAATAAGATTTATTGTTTGAGTTGGCTCCATGGTAAAAAAATTATTTTCTATATTCTCCACCGAAAAGAGAAGATTTGAAACACTATTACAAAATGATGTTACTTAATTAACAAATTGAAAGAAAAAATTTATCAAAAATTATCATAAATAAACCTACAAAGTTAACTTTGGGAATTGAAAATCAGGCTTTAATTTTTTCAACAAATAATTTATCTGGATTTGATCAAATGGCATTAGATTTAGATTCTTTAGATAAGACAATATCGAATCCTGAAATAATTCTCACATTGAGGTTCTACTATTGGAGTGGGGATTGGCTTTCAATTGGCTATCACCAAAAGGAAATTCCTCCTCATTGGAAAAATTTATTATCAAATAGGGAAATTAATATTGTTAGACGTCCCTCTGGAGGGGGTGCTGTTCTGCATTCAGGAGGCATAACATATGCATTAACATTTAAAAAAACTTACTATAAATTTTTAAGTTATGAAATGATTAATAATTGGTTAATTAAAAGTTTTAAAGAATTAGGTCTAAACTTACAATATGGTAATTTACTAAAATCAAGCATTAAAACAAATTGTTTTGGGACTTCATTAATTTCCGATTTAGTTGATCAGGATGGGTTTAAGAGAATAGGTAGTGCTCAATTTCGTAAAAAAGGCGCATTCCTTCAACATGGAGAAATTCAAACAAATCCTTCAAGAGATTTGTGGTTCAAGTTATTCAAAGAAGAAGCTCCACCAAAAGTAAATTTAAAACTAACAAATGATGAAATAGTTCAACATTTGAGAAATTCATTCGTGAAAAATAAATCAAATATAAATTTCAAAAATATTGCCATAGATAATAAAAAATAGAAAATTTCAATGGCAAAATTATTTAAAGATCTCCTTTCTGCTTCATTGAATTAATTATTCTCGGCAATTCAATTCCTAAGGGATAATGATTTTTAAAGTTTAATTTGTTAACAATATCTGAAGGGAAATTAAAACCTAATTTATTCAATACAAAGTTTCCAATTTTTGACCTATCAATTATCCCCAAAGGGATATCTGCAGCATTTAGAACTAATAAAAAACCTTCATTTGTTTCTTCAATTCTTTCTATAGTTCTCCATAATTTATCGTTATAAGATACACTTTCAAAACTATCGATTGGTTTCATAAAATCTCCTACAAAGTTCCGTTCCCATTTTTTTAAGGAAACAGTTTTTAAAATATTCTCATCAACAAAACCTGTCCATCTACCATTATTAGTAACAAAAAAATATTTATCCGATGCATCCTTCTTATTTTTTATTAATTTATTGAATTCTGAGAAATTTGAATCGTATTCAATTTTCCTTAAAGGCTTTAGTTTAATCTCAGAAACTTTACTAAATTTTAGAATGTTTTCAATTTTAAAAAATTGACTTTCAGATTTTGAAGAATTAACTCCAAACAAGCCTAAAAAAGAAAGAATAAAACCAAAGTAAAAGTTAAATCTAAATATACAAATTATCCCAAAAAATAAAACAAAAAAAGATAATAATAAATTTACTTTATTGAGGAAATTTCTTCCTTTATTTTTGCTCCCTGAGAAATACCAAATAATACTTTTTAATAAATTCCCTCCATCTAAAGAACCAATTGGAATCAAATTTAAGAAGCCTAAGAATAAATTAAATATACCTACTCTTGAAATTACATTAACTGCTATTTGTTCTTGAGACACACTGTTATTACTAATTAAAAGTAGGGTAGATGCTGTAGCGAAACATAAAAGAGGTCTAACAATTGCAATTTTTATATTACCTAAAGCAGTTTGACAATACTTATCAATTTGTAAAATTGCTCCTAAAAAATAAAAAGTAATTTTTTTTATTTTTACACCCTGATTAAGTGAAACAAAAGTATGAAAAACCTCATGAAAAATAATTGAAGATAATAAGAAAAAAGAAGTTAAAAACCCTATAATCCAAGCTTCTTTATTATTGTAGATATCGCCAGAAGATAAATTGACCTGATTACTTATACTCCATGAGAATAAAAAGAGAATAACAAACCAATAGGGATGAACTTTAAAGGGAATTCCCCATATTTTAAAAATTTGCCAACTTCTCAAAAATAATCTCCGCTATATTTAGCAATAATATTAATCTTACATGCAGGATAATGATATGCCCAAGACTATTCCTTTAGTTAAAATTTGTGGAATAACTTCTGAAGAACAAGCTCTTCAAGTCGCTAAATTAGGAGCGAATGCTATTGGCATTATTTCGGTGGAGGAGTCTCCAAGGTATGTATCAGCTGAAATTAAGAAAAAAATATTTAAAACCCTAGAAAATTTTTATCCAAAAATCAAGAGGGTATCAGTTGTACAAAATTGTCCAATAGACTTAATTATTAAAAATTTCTTAGGAAACCCCACTGAAACTATCATTCAATTACATGGAGATGAAGATATTGAATATTGCAAAAAAATAAGGGGGGAAATTCCCAATATTGGCCTATGGAAAGCTTTCAGAATAAAAACAGAAAAGGACATAGAAAAAATAAAACCTTTTGAGGATTATGTAGATGCGATAATACTTGATTCATGGAATAAAGAAACTTATGGAGGTTCGGGGAAAAAAATAAATTCTATATATCTAAAGAATTTGCAATTTAGCAAACCGTGGTGGTTAGCAGGTGGAATATCAATTGAATGGATTGATGAAATCCTCACTGATTTCAAGCCAGATGGAATAGATATTTCAAGTAGTATTGAAATATCTCCAGGTTTAAAAGATATTAAAAAAACAGAGGATCTTTTTAAGTTTTTGAAAAGAAATTAGTAATTATTGGTAGCGGACTGCTGTTTTACAAGCTCAAAAAATTCTTGTTTTAAACTTAAATCGTGTCTAAAATCACCTCTCACCACAGAATTAATCATACTAGTATTTGGTTCTTTGACTCCTCTCCACTTCATACAATAATGTTGGGCCTTTACAATAATGCCTAAACCTTTAGGTTCGCATAGTTTTTCAATTTCATCTGCAAGAATCATTACAGCCTCTTCCTGAATATGAGGTCTTGAAAAAACCCAATCAGCAACTCTCGCAAATTTTGAAAGACCAATAACTTTATTTCCAGGTTTAATACCTATCCAACACTCCCCTAGAATTGGTACTAAGTGATGTGAACATGCAGATCTGACAGAAATTGGGCCAACCGTATAAATTTCATCAAGATTCTTATCATTAGGGAAACTTGTGACTTTAGGTTGTTCATGATATCTGCCTTTAAATACCTCATTTAAATACATTTTTGAAACTCTTTCAGCAGTTTCTTGAGTATTATGATCATTTTCAACATCTATTACCAGGGACTTTAGTAAATCTCTAACCCTTGAGGCTATTTCTTTTTCTAAAATTTCTAATTCACCAGGATTTATAAAATCAGAAATATTATCATTGGCACTAAATCTTGTCCCAGAATTCTTAATTCTATCTCTAATAATTTCAGAAATTAGTTTATTAGTAATCTGGTCGTCAAAGTTTCTAATATTATCGTTGGGTAATGTAGAGGTCATAAAATTTTAAACAGAAAATTGTATGCAACTTAATTTACTGTATCTTCCAAAAGCTTAATTGCTTATATACTATATCACATTCTCTTGTTCAATCGGGTTCAAATAGCTCTAAAAAAAGCACTGTTTTAAGATTAATTCAGATAAACAGAATGTTCAAAAGGCTCCGCCTGAAGGCATCAAAGTTAAGTCTTCGATCAATTGTGATTCAGGTTTTTGAGCCATGTAGAGAATAGTTTCTGATACCTCTTTTGAGGAGAGCATAGAAGTTCTATCAAAATCAGAATTGATTGATTCGGAGTCCCAAAGAGGGGTATTTACTGAACCAAGAGTTATTGTACACGCTCTTATTGAATTAGATCTCTCCTCCTCCCTCAGGCATTTAGTATACATAGCTAGTGCAGATTTTGATACGCAATAAGCTCCCCATTGGGGGAATGCATTATAAGAGGCATGACTGCTAACATTAATAACTAAACCACCATTTTTTCTCATTTGAGGAATTATTGAACTACAAATTTGAAAAACACTTGTGAGGTTTATTTGAATAGTTTGTTCCCATTGACCTAATTCCATTTCAACTAAAGGGCCATTAAATGCGCAACCGGCATTATTTATCAATACTGAAGGGCACCCATACTTCTCAATTGCCTCTTTAACACAATGCTCTATTTCAGGAGGATTAGATAAATCACATTTTACTAGGTTAATTTTTGATTTAGTGCTCAACAGTTTGCTCTCTAGTTTCTCCATTAAATCCATATTCCTAGAGAGTAAAATTAAATCCCAGCCAGCATTGGCAAAAGTAATTGCGGTAGATCTACCAATACCTTTCGTAGCACCCGTTATAAAAGCTAGTTTCAAGTTATTCAGTTGTTTGGGGGATTTCACTATAAATTTCTTCAATATTATTTGCTTCGATAAATTTACCTAAAACCCTAAACTTTTTGTATCTTTCCTCAATCAATTCGTCTTCAGGCATTTGCAGTAAAGCATTAAGGTGTTTCTCAATAGCCTCTTTTAGTGTATTACCAGCATCTAAAGGAGCCCAATTATTCCCACCAGAAGGTTCTGGTAATACCTCATCTATTACACCTAATTTAAGTAAATCCTTACCTGTGATTTTAAGTGCTGATGCAGCTTCTGGTGCCTTCGCAGCATCCCTCCACAAAATTGATGCACAAGCTTCTGGACTAGCAACTGTGTAAACACTGTGTTCAAACATTAGTAACCTATCGGCAACACCTATTCCAAGTGCTCCTCCAGAACCTCCTTCTCCAATGACAGTAGCCACAATTGGAACTTTCAATCCAAACATCTCTCGAAGGTTTCTTGCAATCGCTTCACCTTGACCTTGTTCTTCAGCTTTTAAACCAGCATAAGCTCCAGGAGTATCAATAAAAGTAAGAATTGGCAAAGAAAATCTATTTGCATGCTGCATTAATCTTAGAGCTTTTCTGTAACCTCCTGGTTTTGCCATCCCAAAATTTCTTACTACATTTTCTTTTGTATCCCTTCCTTTCTGATGCCCTAACATCATCACTGGTCTATTATTTATCGAACCTATCCCACCAATTAGTGCCATATCATCGCCACCATTTCTGTCTCCATGTAATTCGATCCAGTCATCACAAAACATTTGAACAAAATCTAAAGTACTAGGTCTTTGAGGATGTCTAGCTACCTGAATCTTTTGAGCAGGGGTGAGAGATTTAAATATTTCTTCTCTTCTCCTAGCAGCTAAAGTTTCAAGCTGCAGAAGCTGTTGACTAACATCTACTTCTGAATCTCGAGCTAATTCTTTAATTTGCTCTATCTGCTTCTCAAGTTCAACAAGAGGCTTTTCAAAATCAAGGAGGTAACGTTTAGCCATAATTTAAACAGTTAATACTTTAGGCTGCTTATCAAGTCCAATCGCAGAAAAACCATGCTTTAAAGATGCTGCTCCAATAAACTCCATCTTTTCAAGGGAAATGTTATTTCTACCCCAACTAAAGTTTGTATGACACTTTTCAAATTCTAAAATCATAGCTTCTGCAAAGCAAGCAAACATCTCTCGCTGAGGGTTTTGCATTTCCGCAAGTTCCATCATATTCCAACCAATATCATTAAAAAACTCTACTATACCTCCTTTTAAAACATGAATATTTTCACCCTGAAATTTCTCATCAAGATTTTTTGGGTATCCGCCATCAATCATTAAACATGTTTTTTTTAAGTTATCTGTATCAATTTCAATAGTTTTAGGCATACTTGCAACCCAAACAACAATATCCGCCTGAGGCAAGGCCTCATTTAAGCTTGTTACGGTGCCACCATCTAATTCCTTTTGTAACTGTGCTAGTGGTTCTTGTTGTCTTGCTACCATAAGAAGTTCTGAAATCCCAGTTTTATTAATAAGCCATCTACAAACAGCACTACCAATATCACCTGTAGCACCAATTACAGCAACAGTTGCTTTTTTAAGGTCTATCCCAATACGAGGCGCATTTATTTCTAGTTGCTTACAAATAACCCAGGCTGTATGAGTATTGCCAGTAGTAAACCTTTCCCACTCTAATGAAGTATTTCTAATTTGTTTGTGCTGTAGAAGATTAAAATTCTCAAAAATAATAGAAGTAAATCCTCCTAAAGCGGTAATGTTAATCCCTTTTTTCTGAGCTAGTTCCATAGCATTTAGTACTTTTCTTCTAGCCGTTTTAAACCTAGAAAGCATTTCAGGTACAAAGCACGAATCTATATAAGAACCTTCAATAGATATTCCAGTTGCACTCTTAACTTCTACATTTTCAACAAGCTGAGGAGGAGCAGTACACCAAACATCCAAGTCGCCATCAGCAATATGATCAAAGCCTAGCATGGAAGCTTTTCTTTTTGCATCTTCAAAACTGGTTGAGTGGCCTATTAACCCAAACATTTAAAATTTATAAATGGTTTCTATACGATGTTATGAACAATAGCACAGAGGTAACAACTTAAATAGAATTGATTAATTATTAAAATCCTTAATTAATTAGAAAAGTAATTAGACGATAGCTGCCATAGCCATTCTTGCAATTTCTCTATTATCTAGACCTATTTCCATCAATGTATCTTGATAAGCAATCATAAATTCTTCCATTAATTCTTCTCTGTCCATAGCTAGAACTGATGCGTCATCTGCCACTTCATCTAACATCTTTTTAATTAAAGGAAGATTAACCTTATTAGCTTCCATTAATTCCTCTTTACAAGTAGATAGATTCTCTTTAAGCCACTCTTGACCATAATTTAAATGAAGGTATTCATCTTTAACCACTCCCTCTGTTATTTTTTTTGCAAAAGGATCCGCAACTCTTATGTAGACGTTATAAGCAGAAATTGCAAATGCTTCAATTAAGATAGCTTGTATTAAAAGACATGTAGTTAGATTTCCTTTTTCAAGAGCAACTTGAAAATTACCATGTAATTTAGAAAAGAATTTTTTAGCAAATTCCATATCAGCTACTACACCTAAATTTCTTCCACATGCAGTAAAACCTTTTTTATGCTTCATTTCCATTCTCGCCAATTTAGTTAACTCCTCTAGCTCATTTGGAATTAAAGTTGCTATGGAAATGTAATTATCATGAGCCTCTTGCTCTCCTTCTATAACAATTGCATTTATTCTGCTGTATGCATCCTTATAAGAATCCGTAGTAAAGTCGGGCAAATCTAAAGAAATCGGATTAGTCGATTCTTCAAGAGTTTTTTTATTTGATTCTAGAGTTTGCATGTCAGTAATCTTTAGCTCATTATGCATGAATATTACACGATTATAGAGAGTTTATTTAAATATCATGAAAATAGTTTCAATTATTAAGTCACATTTTTTACTTAAACTTATTTAAGAATTGTTTGGCCAATCCGATTGCATCAGATTCATAATCAATTTGAACCAATGATTAATCAATAATTCCTTTAAATTTCTCCCTAAAGACTCATTTGCTCCTCTACTATCCCCAATAACACCTGATTTACTGAAGTCATCAGTGAGCCAAGCAGTCGGCGCATTGCCCTCTAGACTCCAACCTTCAGGGATCTCAACTTTATTACCCTCATTTGGGCGTTCATCACCTACTAATTCTGGTTTCAAAGCAAGCATCAAACTTGTTTCAGCTAAAGAAGCATGAAGCCCATCCTCGATCTCAGTTTTTGTTAATAATTCACTTAATCCATTAACGCCACTCCATAAGAAACAAGGGAAAACCGCCATCCCAGGTGCGGAACTTCTTAGCTCTCTTGCAGCTGTATTTAATAGTGAAATTTGACCTCCATGTCCATTAATCAATATCAATCTTTTAAAACCCATTTCAGATAATTGACCTCCGACTTCCTTAATAATTGAAGTAATTAAATTCGAGGAAAGTGAAATTGTCCCGGCAAAACCCTTATGTTCTGGAGAAAAGCCAATATATTGAGTTGGAAGTTTTTTTATTGGAATATCGTCAGAGAATAATTTAAAAACTTCGTTAATAATTTCATCAACAAAAATACTATCTGTAGCAAGAGGCAAATGAGGCCCATGTTGCTCAACAGCGCCGAATGGCCAAATCACTGTAGATCTTTTGTTTTTTGCAACACACTCAATTTCTTGCCAATTTAAATATTCAAATTTATTAGGTATTGGTTTAAAGTTCATTAATTTTAATTTTGAGTACTAACATTTAGAGTATGTTAATAATTAATTATTCTTATTTTACCTACGATGGGAGTCAGTAATAAAAATGCCCAAGAGAATACCCAACCAAAGGGCAATAAAAAACCTCTTCAGGTACTTCACATAAGCAAGAAAGATACTCAAAAAAAATCTCAAGAAATAGATAATGAGCAAACCAATGCGCAAGAAGAAATTAAAAAAGAAAATATTGCAATCAAACCTCAATTCATTAAAAATGATTCAGAAAAAGAAATTGTGGAAAGTAATGAAAAAATTAGGGATTTTGATATTTCTCAACAAGATTTAACTAAACAAGACTTAAATAGACCTCTTAATTTTTCTGAGCAAAACACAGATTTTCAATTAGAAAGAACAGTTGATGAATTCGATTTTGATGAAAGTGCTTTTTTGGAGGCTTTAAATTCACATGAGCCAATTGGGGCTACAGGAGAAACGATTTCAGGTAAGGTTATAGCAATCGAAAGTGATGGACTATATGTTGACATTGGTGGAAAAGCACCTGGTTATATGCCCAAAAAAGAATGCGGTTTGGGTGTGATAACCAACTTTAAAGAAAAGTTTTCTATAGGGCTTGAAATGGAAGTTTTGGTTATCAAAGAACAAAATGCTGATGGGATGGTAACAGTGAGCGCTAGGGCATTAATTCTCAGGCAAAGTTGGGAGAAAGTATCAAGTTTCGCAAAAAATGGAGAATTAATTAACGTTTTAATTAATGGATTTAATAGAGGTGGGCTTACGTGTGATGTAGATGGATTGAGAGGGTTCATACCAAGATCCCAACTTGAAGATGGTCAAGATTATCAATCTTTTGTTGGCAAAACTCTAAAAGTAGCGTTTCTTGAGGTTAATCCAGAATCTAGAAAACTAGTTCTCTCTGAAAAGAAAGCATCATTGGTCTCTAAACTTACAAGTCTAGAATTAGGACAATTAATTGAAGGAGAAGTTTTAGCAGTAAAACCATATGGCTTCTTTATTGATTTAGGAGGAGCTAGTGGACTTCTTCATCAATCCTCACTAACAAACGGATCGATTCGTTCTTTAAGAGAAGTTTTTAGAGAAGGGGAAATTATAAAAGCTTTAATTTCTGAAATTGACCTCGAAAAAGGGCGCATCGGTCTTAATACAGCACTCCTAGAAAACTCTGCGGGCGAATTGATTATTGATAAGCAAAAGGTTATGCAAGAAGCCACAGACAGAGCACTAAAAACTAAAGCGCTCTTCGATAAAAAAGAGCAGGATAAATGAACATCAACAAAAAAATGGAGTCAAGTCTTAAATTAAAAGTTACAGATTGGGAATTAGACTTTTACTCAAGACCAATAATTGAAGCAAATGGAAAAAAAAGGTGGGAGTTAATTATTTGCTCTTCAAGAAGTTACAAGACAAAAGATATTTTTTTTTGGAACAAAAAATGCCCTGCCAATGAAGTTAATTCAGTATGGCTTACAAAAGCATTAAATGAAGCAATAAGTGAAGCAAGAAAACAAGGGTTCGCGAAACCTTCAATAGTTCGATTTTGGAGGTCGTCAATGAAATCGATCATTAAGAAATCTCTGGATTCCTTAAGTATTGAGGCTCTTATAAGTAGGAGAACTTACGATTTATTAGATAGAATCGAATTTCTTGAAAAAGAGATTTATCCAAAGGAAAAAGGCTATGTAAGAGGTGTACTAGCTCCTACTTTTACTTCTAAGATGGAAAACCCTCCTCAACCTCTACCCGAAGCAGTAAGGGGTGATGCTTTAACTATCTCTGAATTATCAATTGGCGAACTAAAATCAGCAGAAAATTGGCCTATGGAATTTGGAGATATTTTCCCAATACAAAAAAATATAGATGATAATTACTTAGTTCCAGGATTAAGACTTTTTAGCAAAGATAGATCTTTAGCTCTTTCTGCATGGTTCAGTTGTTTAGAACCTATTAAATTAGTCATCAATAAGAACCAACTTATACTCGAAGCTTCGGAAGACGATAAGTGGCTGGTAACTGATTTACCAGAAAAAGATGCAAACATTTTGAGTACAAAGTTTTTAGAGAATAAAAATAATTCTTTTGGTTATCAATTTATTTCCATACAGTCAACGCCATACATCGAAAAATTTGCGGGATTCTGGATCTTGAGAGATATTGAATTAATTTCATAAATTAAGCTTAGGAGCAGGAACCATTCCTTACAAAGAAATATATTTCTCAAAAGATGAGATTTTTATTCAGAACAAAAAATTTGAGTATTATTCCTCACCTATCCTTAGTCAAAATAATTTCAAACATGCATATTTTACGAATTCAAGCTCTGAGAAATTTCTTCAATTATTAGGGAATCACTTTAATGAAAATTACATAAATTGTGTTTCTAATCAAATTCACAGCAATGTAATAGTGTTTGGATCTCTTTCGCAAGAAGGGATAAAGACTGATGCAGATGGTCTTGTAGGTAATAAATGCAACCAAAACTTATGGGTTTACACTGCAGATTGTATGCCAATTTTTTTTGCAGATAAAAAGTCAAGAAATGTAGCAGCCTTGCATTGTGGAAGAAAAGGTTTAGAAAAAAAAATAATAAAAAATCTGGTTAAAATTTTCGATAATTTAGGGACATCTAGAGATAACTTACTTGTTGCAATAGGACCAGCGATTTCGAAGGAACATTATCTAGTTGATAAAATAACATTTAAAGAATTTTATATAAAGGCCGAAAACAAAAAAATAACAGTCCCTTTGACTAAAGCTGAAAAAGATCTTTGTTTTAGTGATTCAAATTACTTCAAAGAGCAAAAATTAAATCAACTTGACCTTAAAAGATTTGCTTATAGACAACTTTTAAATGAGAACATTCCCAATACAAATATAGATATCTCAAATTTATGCACATACAAATTAAAAAATGAATTTAATTCCTGGAGAAGAAGCAAAACATTCTTGAGACAATGGAATTTTATTTGCTCATAGAGATAATTAACTCGGACAAATTTCACTAGTTAAGTTTTTAGAGACTAATAATTCGGTCATCTCCTTAGTACCTTTAATATCAAAAACTTTGGCTACCAAAATATTATTTTTGAAACCATAAGGCTTTATTTTCACTTTGCTTCCCCTTGGGAATTCACTCTTAAGTAAATTAGTTGCTTCTAGCTCATCATTTTTATTTACATCTACACAAAACAGTCCAATCGTTAAATTCCTATTTTGATCCCCCACCAAAATGGTATTTGAACTTTCAACTTGAAGAATTTCGGCAGAGTTTACTGTTGCAGGATTAAGAACAATCAAGCAAACTATTATAAAAATTCTTGATATTTTTTTCAAATCAGAGATATCTAAGTTTTTAAATTATCTTAAAGTTAATTTTCTTTAAATGACGAATTTGAAAAAAATTAGTCTTCACAATTAACATATCCAACCATTTGAGAATTACTTTTGCCAGGAGGAACCATTGGATAACAATTTTCACCTCTTCTTACAAGGATATTAATCAAGGCAGGGCCGTCATGATCAAGCGCATTTTTTAATTCACCCTGTAATTGTTTTCTATCAGAAATTAAGTATCCTTTAACTCCAAAAGACTCAGCAAGTTTTACGAAATCAGGTTCACCACAACTCATATCAGATGAAGAATATCTTTCATCGTAGAAACTTTCCTGCCATTGTCTTACCATCCCTTGCCAGCGATTATTGATAATAATCAATTTCACATTTAGGCCATATTGAGATAAAGTTCCTAATTCTTGAATATTCATTAAAACACTTGCATCTCCTGCAATACAAATTACATCTGAATTAGGTAAGGCTGCTTTTACTCCAATTGCCGCTGGCAATCCAAAACCCATAGTTCCTAGGCCTGCACTACTAATCCATTTTCTTGGAGAATTCCTAAGATATTGAGCAGCCCACATCTGATGTTGTCCTACATCTGTAGTTACATAAGCTTCTGGTGAAAGTTCCCTCACTTTTAAAAGAACCTCCTGAGGATAAATTTCTCCTTCTTTAGGCGGATCATATAAAGGGTGTTTATTTTTCCAAAAAGCAATTTTTTCTAACCAGTTTTTCGTCTGACAAGTAAATATGTTTTTTAGAGATTGTTCATTAATTTTGAGAACAGCTTTTGAAACATCAGCAACAATTGCAACATCTACACGTCTATTTTTATTAACTTCTGCTGGGTCGATATCTATATGAATTACCTTTGCATTAGGTGCAAAAGTATCTAATTTTCCTGTCACCCTATCATCGAATCTAGCTCCAATGGCAATTAAAAGATCGCATTCTGTAACAGCGAAATTTGCGTAAGCAGTTCCATGCATTCCTAACATACCTAATGATAAATTGTCTTTCTCATCAAAGGCGCCCTTACCCATTAAGGTTGTGGTAACTGGTATTTGATAATTATTTGCCAAAGTTTTTATTTCATCATGAGCCCCTGAAGATATTGCCCCACCTCCCACGTATAGAAGAGGTTTTTCAGAGTCTTCTATTAATTTAATTGCTTTATTGATATCGCAATCATTAATTTCACCATTCCTTTTAAATCCCTTAGGAATAATCTCACCAGGCAAAACTCTTTGGTAATTAAAGAACTCCTGACCTACATCTTTGGGTATATCAATTAAAACAGGGCCAGGCCTTCCAGATGAGGCTATAAAAAAAGCTTCAGAAACTACTTTCGCGATATCTGAAGGATCTCTTATTACCCATGAATGTTTCACGATTGGAAGAGTTATGCCAAAAATATCAGTTTCTTGAAACGCGTCTGTCCCTATAGCAGATCTTGGGACTTGACCTGTGACTACAACTAGGGGGACTGAATCCATTTGCGCAGTTGCAATTCCAGTCACCAAATTTGTTGCACCTGGGCCTGAGGTCCCAAAACATACTCCTACTTCACCAGTGGATCTTGCATATCCATCAGCCGCATGTGAACCCCCTTGTTCATGCCTAACCATATAATGCTTCAACCAACCTTCTTGTTCTGCCTTATGTACAGCGTCATATATTGGAAGTATGGCTCCCCCAGGATATCCAAATATAACTTTTACCCCATGAATTTTTAAAGAATCCATTAGTGCATCTGCTCCAGTTATCCAAACTGGATTTTTATGTTTTGAACTACCCTTTGAAAAGGATCTCGAAGTAAGGGTCACTGAAGAAATTCAATACTTAATATAAATATTAAACTTAATTAATTACTTTTGCCTCATTTAGAAATGTAATGTCAGAAATGTATTCAAAATCTTTTTCAATAAATTAAAAATTATCAAATAGATTTTTAACTGCTCTTTATAAAATTCCTAGTTTATGAAGGGGTCCAGAGCCTGAAATTAGTTCAATAAAAAGTACAAGAAAAATAATCATTGCAACCCTTCCGTTCCACACTTCTGAACTATTATTCCAACCCCATTGCCACTTCTCTTGGGGATAAAGCTTAACTTTTTCAGGCAGCTGAGAAGCCTCTTCTATATTCACAAGAGGTCCTTTCAAACAGGAAATCACTAGATCACTAAGGCCTTCAATAAAAGTAGGATGAGTATTTAGAGCCTTAACTCTCCGAAAGTTTTTAATACCAGCCTTTTCTGCAATTTCTTTATATTCAATATCAATTTCTTGCAACGTTTCGATATGCTCTCCAACGAAACTTATAGGGACCACGATCAGATCATTAACATTAGACCTTCCAAGATCAGCTAACACTTCTTCTGTATAAGGCTTTAACCATTCAACGGGACCAACTCTACTTTGATAAGAAAGCGTATAAGGGTTACTATGCCCTAAACATTTTTCCAGCTCATTTATAATTAATAAAGAACAATCTTCAATTTGTTGTTTGTAAGGGTCTCCAGCTTCCTCTACGTAACTCTTAGGAACTCCATGAGCAGTGAAAAATATATGGGCTTTTGAAGGTAATTCACAAAGTGAAATTTGTTCAGATATTAATTCAACCATAGACTTTAAATAACCTGATTGACTGAACCAACTCCTTACGCATCTCATTGGAACCTTCTTAAATTCATCATCAGAATCTCGCAATTTTTTTAATTCCCTAAAGCTTGAACCACTAGTACTTATCGAAAAGTGTGGATACAAGGGTATTACAACAACTTGATCTATGCCATCTGCTTTCATATCAGCAATTGCCGATTCTGTAAAAGGATGCCAATACCTCATAGCAATATAGGTAGTAGCATTAAACCCCTTGTCCCTTAATTTAGATTGTAATTCTCTTGCTTGTTGTTCAGTTATCCTTCTGATAGGTGAACCTCCACCTATAGAAAGGTAAGCCTGTTGAGAAGTAGTACTCCTAAGCGTGCTAATTAACCAAGCTAAGGGCTTTTGAAAAACGGGGAAAGGGGTTCTGATAATTTCCGGATCAGAAAAAAGATTGTATAAGAATGGGCCTACATCAGTAATGCGTTCAGGCCCTCCTAAATTCATTAGTAAGACGCCTATTTTATCCATTTAAAATTTATGAAGATTGAAAATCAACATTAAAAACGTCATCATATGGACAATTATATAAGTAAATGAACGTAATTCAGGAAATTAATAATGTCAATGATAAATTTGCTACTCAAGGCAGCAAGCTTAAAATTGAGAAAAGAGGAGAGAAATTAAATATTCGTGGTTCGCTGCCCTCCAAAGAAGATAACAATAACTTCAAAATTCAAAGAATATCTCTTGGTTTAAAGGCTGATATGTCTGGATTAGAGGAGGCCCAAAAAAAATTACAATTAATCAATTTGCAATTGGAATTGAACCAATTTGATTGGATTAATTGGATAGGCAAACCTGATAAAAAGGAAATAAAAGATGGTTTTGAATTCCCAAAAAGATTAAATCAATTTGAGGAATTTTTTTTTAAAGAAAATAAAAGTGATTTTCGAACCAGCACTAGAAAAACTACTTGGAGAAGTTCTTACAAACCATATATGAAAAGAATCCTAACTATTTACAATGACAATGAGAATAAAGCTTTAGAAAAAATATTCCAAAAAACACTTGAAAGTTATAAGGAAGGTACCAGAAGCAGGAAACAATGCGCTACATCTTTAAGTGTTTTGGCTGAGTTTTTGGACATTAAACTACCAGAAGATTGGAAATTAAATTCTAGAGGATATGGTCTGAACAAAGCAGGATTTAGGGATCTACCTAAAGACGAATTAATAGAGAAACTGTGGGAAACCATACCAAACAATTCTTGGAAATTTGTTTTTGGTCTGATGGCTACTTATGGATTAAGGAATCATGAAGTATTTTTTTGTGATTTAAGCTCTCTTACTAATTTTGGGGATAAAATTATTAGAGTTTTACCCACGACTAAAACTGGGGAACACCAAGTTTGGCCATTTCATCCTGAATGGGTTGAAAAGTTCGAATTATCAAAACTTGGTGAGAATCCAGAACTTCTACCAAATATTAATAGAGACCTTAAAATGACAACCTTACAGAATATTGGAAAAAAAATTACTGACCAGTTTAATCGTTACTCTTTACAAATAAAACCTTATGATCTAAGACATGCTTGGGCAGTAAGAACAATTTTTTATGATTTACCTGATACTGTGGCTGCCAGAATGATGGGACATTCTGTTAGTTTACATACTCAAACTTATCACCACTGGATTACTAAAAGAGATCAACAACAGGCAGTGAATAATGCACTATTAAAAGTTAAAAGAGTTAAAAATATATAAAGATTTATAATAATTGAATAAAAATTAGTGTCATATGCAACAAAAACCTTCATCATCCGAGAAAATATTAAACCTCGATAATCAAGCAAATAAACTTGGAATGGGAGGCAAATTATCGCCGGAAAGCGATGAGATCTCATATAAAAAAAGAATGCAGCAAAGAAAAGATATTCAAGCCGAAAGACTACAAATTAGAAAAACAAAAAAAGGATTATTGATTGTTTTTACAGGAAATGGCAAGGGCAAAACAACTGCATCTTTAGGTATGGCATTAAGGACGATAGGTCATGGCTATAAAGTAGCAATAATTCAATTTATCAAAGGAGGCTGGACCACTGGTGAAGAGAAAGCATTTAAAAACTTGTCTTCAAACATATCTTGGCATTCATTTGGAGAGGGATTTACTTGGGAAACACAAGATAGAATAAAAGATGAAAAATTAGTTCAAGAGGCTTGGCAATTAGCCAAAAAATACATACAAAACGAATCTTATAAACTTATCATTCTTGATGAAATTAATATTGCTACAAAACTTGGTTATCTTGCACCCGAAGAAATAATTACTTTTTTAAAAAGCTTAAATAATAGAAAAAATCATGTTGTTTTAACTGGAAGGGGAGCATCTGATTCAATTATCAATTACGCTGATCTAGTTACAGAAATGAAACTAATAAGACATCCATTTAAAGAACAAGGAATAAAAGCACAAAAGTGTGTTGAATTTTAACAGAAGTAAATTATGATTTAAATTTTCTTTAGGCAGGTTTAGAAATGTTTAAAGACACAAGCAATATCCGAACAAAAAATAAATTTGGTGCATTTACTTGCTAAGGTCTTAAAAGTACAATTGTTGAATGACTTACAAAAGAGTTCTCTTAAAACTTAGTGGTGAAGCACTAATGGGTGAAAAACCTTATGGTATTGATCCTGCTATAGTTCAGTCAATTGCAGAGGATGTTTCAAAAGTAGTCGAAAATAATGTACAACTTGCAATAGTTGTTGGTGGTGGAAACATTTTTAGAGGGCTTAAAGGATCTGCAGACGGAATGGATCGCGCGACGGCTGATTATGTAGGGATGCTAGCAACAGTAATGAACGCAATTTCACTTCAAGATGGTCTTGAGAGGGTAGGAGTTGCAACCAGAGTGCAAACAGCAATCGAAATGCAGGAAATTGCCGAACCCTACATTAGAAGAAGAGCCATGAGGCACCTAGAAAAAGGTAGAGTTGTAGTCTTCGGAGGTGGATGCGGTAATCCATTTTTTACAACTGATACTACGGCAGCCTTGAGGGCAGCAGAGATAAACGCTGAAGTTGTTATGAAAGCTACTAAAGTTGATGGAGTATACGATCGTGATCCAAATCAATTTAAAGAAGCAAAAAAATATTCCTCTCTCAGTTATCAACAAGTACTTAGTGATGAAATTGCAGTAATGGACAGTACGGCGATTGCACTTTGCAAAGATAATAATATCCCAATTATGGTTTTTGATATATTCAAAAAAGGGAACATTTCTAAAGCTGTTGCTGGTGAGCCAATAGGCTCTTTAATTAGTTAAAGATCATTTTATTTTCATTATGAAAGTTAAAGAAATTCAAGAAAATATGAATAAAAGTATTGAAGCCATACAAAGAAACTTCAATACAATTAGAACAGGCAGAGCTAATGCTTCTTTGTTAGACAGAGTAAGTGTTGAGTACTACGGAGCAGAAACACCAATAAAATCGCTTGCGACTATTAGCACTGTTGATTCGCAAACAATTTCAATACAACCTTTCGATATTTCATGTTTACAATCTATAGAGAAATCTATTTCTATGAGTGATTTAGGTATCACTCCAAATAATGATGGGAAAGTAATAAGAATAAATGTTCCTCCTTTAACAGAAGAAAGAAGAAAAGAATTTTGTAAATTAGCCTCTAAATATGCAGAGGAAGGAAAAGTAGCTTTGAGAAATATCAGAAGAGATGCTGTTGATAAAGAAAAAAAAGACGAAAAAGATGGCCTTATTTCTATTGACGAATCTAGAGATAACCAATCTGAAATTCAGAAAATTACTGATAAATATATTGCCTTAATAGAAACTAAATTGTCTGAAAAAGAAAAGGAAATTCTAAAAGTTTGATAGAATTTGACGTCGTAATAATTGGCGGAGGTTTATCAGGATCTGCCACCGCTCTTAACTTATCAAAGAAAGGATATTCAGTTTTAATTATCGACAAAGAAAAATCCCAAGATTACAAACCATGTGCAGGCGGGATGGCATCTTCAATGCAAAGATTTCTTCCTTTAGATATAAAAGATTCCATAGAATCAAAAATTAAGAACGTTGAATTCAGATGGAAGGCTACAGATAATGTAAATGCTGATCTTACTGGTGAATCCCCATTTTGGATTATTAAAAGAGAGAAGCTTGATCAATTATTACTTGATGAGTCCTTGAGTAATGGAGCTCAGATAATGAGGCCGTTATTGATCGAAAAAATCATCAAAAAAAATGATAAATGGGAAATTACTTGCAATAACGAAATAAAATATATTACAGAATTTCTTGTTATTGCAGATGGATCTCAATCGAAATGGGCGGGTTATTTCAATTTAGGGCCAAGAAAACCGAGATTTGCGAACACAATCTCATTAAGATTGAAAGGATTGGGTGAAATACCTAGAGATGCAGTTAGATTTGAGTTTGGATTTATTAAATATGGTTTTGCATGGGCATTCCCCCTAAGAGAAAGCTTAAATATTGGTTTAGGTACCTTCATAAATAATGGTCTCTTAGAAAATCAGGCTATAAATAAACAAGTTATAAGAAGCTTTGGTTTTGATAATTTTCCTCATAAAACAATTACTAAGAAACTGAGAATATGGAATGGCTTCCACACAATTAATGGTGACAAAGTATTAGCGGTTGGAGATGCCGCATCTCTATGTGATCCATTTTTAGCTGAAGGAATTAGACCATCTTTAATTAGTAGTTTTTATGCTGCAGAATACATAGATCAGTGCCGATCGGGAAAAATAGATGATTTAAATCTTTATACGAAAAAAATTAACAACATTTGGGGGGAATCAATGGTTTGGGGGAGGAGAATAGCCCAAGTATTTTATAGATTTCCCAGAACTGGATATCAATTAGGTGTCAAAAGAAAAACGGCACCTAAACGTATTGCTCAAATATTATCAGGAGAAATGAGTTATGAAGATATTGCAAAAAGAGTTATCAGAAGACTTTTAACAAAAAGTGGGACTTAATTCTTTTTCAATTCGAACTTAAATTTAGTTTGCAGAAATCAATTTATGATTTTTAATCTCGGAATATCTCTTTAGGAGCAACTCTTCCAATTCTTCTATAGCCTTACTGAATCCAGTGATACCTTCACTAAGCTTTTCACTTGCCATTTGATCTTCTAACATGCTTAATCTGAAATCTTTTTCTTCAAATTCATAGTCAATAGAATTATTTATTTGGGTACTTACATCTAATTTTCTTACCAACTCTCCCTTCTCTTTTCTCAGTTCCTCAAGAAATTTTGGTGCGATTGTTAAAAGATCGCAACCTGCTAATTCTTTTATTTCATCAAGATTTCTAAAACTCGCTCCCATTACTTCTGTCTTGAATCCCTTTTCTTTAAAATACTTGTATATTTGTGTAACCGAAATAACCCCAGGGTCTTCAGCACCAACAAAACTAGTTTTACCAGTTTTTGCTTTATGCCAATCCAATATACGGCCAACGAACGGAGAAATAAGAGTTATCTTTGCATTGGCACAAGTTACCGCTTGGCAGAAATTAAAAAGTAAAGTTAAGTTGCACTTAATACCCTCTTTTTCCAAAATTTCAGCTGCCTTAATTCCCTCCCAAGTTGCAGCAATCTTAATCAAAATTCTTTCCTTTTCAATTCCAAAATTTTTGTAAAGATTGATCAATTTTCTCGCTTTTTCTACTGTAGCTTCGATGTCAAAGCTCAGTCTTGCATCAACTTCTGTAGATACGCGCCCTGAAATAATTTTCAATATTTCTTTTCCAAAAAATACTGAAACTTGGTCAACAGTTTCTTTGATTAATTCAATTTCGGAGAATCCTTGGGGCAAGACACTTTTTGAACTTTCTAAAGCTTTATCAATCAATTTCACATAATCAGGGTTCTTAGCAGCAGCAAGTATTAACGATGGATTGGTGGTGGCGTCCCTTGGTTGAAATTTTTTTATCGAGTCTAAATCTCCAGTATCAGCAACAACAATGGTCATTGATGACAATTGTTCTAAAATTGATTTCATTTCTAGATAATCATATATATATATAAACTAGCTTTTATTCCTAATGAAATCATCAGATAATGAGCTAAATATTTATAAAATTGAAAAATTTTAGGGTTTTTTAACAATCATTCCATGATCTTTAATCTTGGGAGGTATTTTTTCAATAACTATCAAACTCTCGATAATTTCTTTAGCAACTGGTACCGCAACAGTTGAACCATATGCATATGAATTAGAGGGCTCATCAACGACTACAAGGACAACATATTTTGGATCATTAACTGGTAATGTCGCGACAAAACTACAAACTTTTTTGCTTGTATACGAACCATTTAAGGCTTTTTGAGAAGTACCCGTTTTCCCAGCTATCCTATAACCCTCTATTTTCACTCCAGATCCACTACCTTTTTCAACTACGCTCTCCATCCATTCAAGAACAGTTTTAGAAACCTCTTGTGAAAAAAATTGTTTTTTTTGATTTTTATTAAATTTTTCTTTGAAATTTGAGGTTACATGAGGAGTCACTTCAAACCCCCCATTTGCTAGAGCCGCATGAAGTTGAACCAATTTAAGTGGCGAGATTGAGAATCCTTTACCAAAAGAAGTTACGGCAGGCTCGATTGTTTGATTCACAAATAAATCTTTTCTTTTTAATTGGCCAGCAGTTGATTCAAATAAGTCAGTCTCTAAATTTTTATTTATACCTAAATTGCTTAGCCAATCCCAATAGATTGTGGGGTCTAAATTTTGCATTATTTTTACCATCCCAACATTACTTGAAACCTGCAAAACTTTGGGATAATCAATGTATCCATTACCTTTTTTATCCCAATTAGAAAGTGTCCATCCACCAACATTAATCTTTCCAATATCTTCAACAAATCCATCTTTCTGAATTACTTTTTCTTCTAAAGCCAAGGCAAGATTAATAGGTTTAAAAGTTGAACCAGGCTCAAATAAGTCTTGAGAATACCAACCCCTAAAGAGTTCAGAATCATACTGCCAAAATTTATTTGGATCATATGACGGTACTGCAACCAACGAGAGAATCCGACCATTATTAACATCCATAACTATGGCGAATCCCTTCTTTGCTTTCCATTTGCTTACTTGCTTTGATAATGCATTGAATGATGCTTTCTGTAATTTTGAATCTATAGTTAGGCCTAAGCTTTTGTAATCAGAAATAAAATCACCAGGGGCTGAATTATCCGGGAGAGGAGTTCCATCGCCTCCTCTTTTTATTAAATTACTTTTATTAAAAAATTTAATTTGATTATCTAAATGAAGCTCTAAACCTGCTGAAGCTATATTTTCATCATTAACAAAACCTACAAGATTAGAGTAAAGCTCCCCTTGTGGATAATATCTCTGCGAATATTTAAACAAATCAAGTCCGCTTATTTGAAGGTTCTTAATCTTTTCTGCTTTTTCTTCGGAAATTTTATCCAAAAGCTTGATACCACTCATTTTATTACTAAATTTCCTTAAGAGTATTTCATAATTAATATCCAAGATAGGTGACAATTTTTCTGTAACTTCTTGAATACTGCGAATTTTGTTAATTGAATCACCAGGAAAATTAAAATATTTTGGATGAGCCCATAATTTATATAGCGGTTTATCGTAAGCAATTAGTCTATTATTTCTATCAACAATTGATCTCCTTTTTTTTAAGGAGTTAATTTTGGAAGACTGAATTAATCTAGCTTTTCTTTGCAAATCAGAGGCGTTAAAGACTTGCAATTTAACTAACCTACCAAATAAACAAAATATTATTATTAAGCTAAAAATATAGAGAAATTTAAATCTACTTTGATCAAGTGGTACTAGACGAACAATTTTTTTATATTTTTTCATCAATATCCTCTTTGATATTTACTATCACTTAAACCTTCAAAGAAACTACTTAAATTTTTCTTTAATAAACTTTCTTTTTTTTCTGCAACTTTTTCTAGATAGATTAAATCTTTAGGTTTAGTCTTTCTATAAATGTTTAGAGACTCCAGTTCAATAATATAAAATTCCTCAATTTTAGAAATATAATCAATGAGATTATTATTTAAAGCTCTTGTTTTAGATAAGTTTTTATAAGTATTTGACCATTTTCTTTGACTATTAAAAGACAAGAAAAAAAAGGTGAAAATTAATACCAAAATAGAGATATTAATGGTGTCAAAAATTTGATGTATTAATTTGATATTAATTGAGTATATTTTTTCAGAATTTTTTTTACTTTCATATGAAACTTTTTTTTTTAAATTAAGTTGATTCCCATAAGGTTTCATCTAAGATTTATTATTGAAATGAAAGAAGTGTTATTAATTAAATAAACATCTTTTTGTTTGATTCGCAAGTGAAAAAATTAAATTATTTATATCCTTAATAAGAACAAATTTAAGAAAGTCAATCCATTCCATAAAGAATGCATAATCACTGAAGAAAACAAACTTCCTGAAGCAACTCTAGTAATTGCCAATCCAATACCTAGAACAAATAATGGCGGCATTTCTCCCAAACTTAAATGGGCTAATGCAAAGACAAAAGCTGAAACTATGATGCCAGAAATTACTCCAAAATTTCTTGAAAGAGTTGGTAGTAAAATACCGCGAAATATAATTTCCTCAAATAGAGGAGCTAATAGAGTTGTTGTTACAAATAATAGAAAAAATGATAAGTAATTTGTGTTATTAAGAACAATTTCCAGCAAAGGGTTGCTGCCATTTTGATTATCGATCAGACTATTCATAATTAGAGAGATCAATAAAACAAAAGGAACAATTGTTAACCAACCTTTTATTCCCTGAATAATTGCATATTTTATTGGCAAGATATTGAACTGTAAATAATCCTTTTTAAAAGTAAATTCACCATTCAAAGATTTAATTTGATAATAAACTATCCCTAATGGCGGAATAGCCATAAAAAGATATCCAAAGAATATTTTTAAAGATTGAGACAGTTCACTAGAAATATTTTTAGAAAAAAGTTCAACCAAACTGATAGAAAACAAAGGTGATACAACTTCTCCTAAAACAACAAATCCACCTGCAATTAATAAGACCATATCTATTAATTCTAAATCTAATGATTTAATTTCTTGCCAACCAAACTTTTTCAAAGATATGGTGGTCCATAATGTTTTTAACGCAAGAATAGAGCCAATAATTATTGTTAAAAGTGGTATTAGTCTTATGGCTAATATTTTTAGAAACATTTTGCTTGAAAATGATTTTGTTATTAATGCACTATCGTCAAAATCAAATTTTCTGCTTAAGAGATGATATAAAAATTTATCACCCTTAAATAAATCAAATTTATCGGAATTTGGTTTATATGAATTATTACTAGATTTTTTTTCTATCTCATCAATCAGAAATTTAAAGTTTTTATTTTCAAAATCTTTGGATATATTTTTATAGATTATGGGATCATTTGATTCTGAAGTAATTATTCGAATTAATTTATTTCTCTCTGTTAGCTCTTCAAATGAGACCTCATAGAGTGATTTGTTTATTTGATCAACAGGATCATTAATGATAAAAAATTTTCTTAGATTTACAGGTATTGATTGGACAGATAATTCAACAATTTCTTGCTCTTTTTGACTTATATCAAATGAGACAGATGCTCTATTTAAACTATCTCTTAAGCCTTGCTGCCATACAAAAAAAGTTATGACTATAGAAATAAAGGCTAAAGTGAGTTTTGATTTAGAAATATTTTTAAAGATCATAACTTATTATATTCTTGAAAACTATAGTTAGTTATCATTGAATTTCCTTATACTTATGTATCTATTTTAATCACGCCATGAGATGATTAAATTATCTTAATTCTCAAATTTATATAATGGCTATAAGGTTAGTTTTGGTTAGGCACGGACTTAGCAGTTTCAATGCAAAAGGATTGATTCAAGGAAGAACAGATGATTCATTATTAACTAATGAAGGATACGAACAAGCCCGAAAAGCAGGAAAAGCATTATCAAAAATAAACTTTGATAAAATCTATTCCTCCCCACTTGTGAGAGCGGCAGAGACTGCAAAAACAATTCAAAAGACCTTCAATCAAGAACAAAATATTGTATTCGACGATAATTTGCTAGAGGTAGATCTTAGTGAATGGTCTGGTCTAAAAATTGATGAAATAAAAAAGAAATTTCCAGAAATTTACCCTATATGGAAAAATGATCCAGAAAATCTTATCTTAAAAAGAAATGACAATAAAACTTATAAACCAATTCAAGAGTTATTTTTTCAAGCAACAAATTTTGTAGAGGATATTTTAAAAATTTATCAAGACAAAGATAATAAAAATATTTTAGTTGTTGGACATAATGCAATTCTCAGATGTTTAATACTCTTGTTATTAGGAAAGCCTAAGCAAGGTTTTAGAAAATTAAGATTAGAAAATGCTTCTTTCTCGATACTCAATATTTCAAAGAAAGATAATTCTTTTAAGACTCAAATTGAATGCTTAAATCAAACTTCCCATCTTAATAAAAATATTCCAAATAAAATTGGAGATTCCAGAATATTTCTAATAAGGCATGGTGAAACTGACTGGAACAAAGAAGGTAGATTTCAAGGCCAAATTGATATCCCTTTAAATGAAAACGGGAAAGATCAAGCTAGAAAGACTTTTAAATATTTGAGAAATATTTCTTTCAATAAGGCATTTTCAAGTTCAATGCATAGGCCTTATGAGACTGCACAAATAATCCTTCAAAATAACAAAGATTTAAAAATTGAGAAAATAGATTCACTCGTAGAAATCAGTCACGGGTTATGGGAGGGTAAATTGGAAGCAGAAATTAGAGAAGAGTGGCCTGCTTTACTAAAAAATTGGCATGATAAACCTGAAGAAGTAATAATGCCCGAAGGTGAATGTATAAAAGATGTATCAGAAAGGTCAGTAGAAGCTTTTGACAAAATTTGTTTATCTCAAAAGATTAATGATCAAACCCTCATGGTTGCTCATGATGCAGTCAATAAAACTCTAATTTGTAATATCCTTGGGATTAATTATTCAAATATTTGGATGATAAAACAGGGTAATGGCGGCATAACTATAATTGATCTTTTTAATGATCCCAATAAGCCACCTGTGATTAGCGCTCTTAACATTACAACACACCTAGGAGGAATACTTGATTCAACTGCTTCAGGAGCACTTTAAATTAAGCCTTGTTAAAAATTTTTTTTGATAAAGTCAGAGTCAGAGAAAAGGCTTCATTTACTGAAAAAGCCAACTTGACTAAGAGGCCAAAATCTGAAATATGCTTTACCAATTATCTCTTTTTTATGAAGAAATTTACTTCCAGGCCAATATCTTCCATCCCAGCTATTTGCCCTGTTATCACCTAAAACTAAAAAATGATCTTCTGGCACTTTTATGTTTTCAAATTTACCACAATTATTAAATAAGGATAATGAGCACTTATAAGAGACATAAGGTTCACGAATTAATTTATTATTTATTATTAATTCGCCATTAGAGTTTACACTTACAATTTCTCCTGGAAGGGCCACCACTCTTTTAATATAAGCATCGCAAGCTTGATCCCTCAAACCAGGAATAAACGACATTGGAGGAAAACTCATAAAAAAACAATATCTTTTTTTTGGTAAAGGCTTAGATCTTGATGAAATTAAATTTTTGTCAAACGAGTAAGGTGAGTTAAAAACAACAATATCTCCTCTTTTTGGTAAAGAGTTTCTTAGCGAAAATTTTTCAATAATTAACCTATCATTTATTTGTAATTCTGGGAGCATTGAACCAGAAGGGATATAACGTGGTTCTGCAAAAAATGATCTACAAGAAGAAACAAAAAAAGTTAATAGAATTAGTAGACCCCATTCTTTTAAAAAACTTTTTATGGAACTAGGCATAGAATTAATCAAGTCTTGATTTTCCTAAACTTATATAAAATGTTTTGCATATTCAATTTCCTTAAAACCTAATATTACTTTTTCCCCTTCGTAAATCAAAAATGGTCTTTTTATTAATTTGCCATCACTTAAAAGAAGTTGAATAATTTCATCCTTTGACAAACGATCAAGATCAAGATCAAGAGTTTTAAAGGCTTTACCTCTTGTATTAAAAATCCTTTTCTTATCATCAGAGTATTGTTCTAAGGCTAGATTTAAATAATTAACAAGTGGAGGTTCTTTTACAATATCAATTAACTGAAATTTAAAATCTTTGCTTTCAAGCCACTTTGCAGCTTTTCGGCATGTAGAGCATTTTAAATAACTATAAAAAAATATTTTTTTCAATTTAATTTACTAATATTTGATTTCTTAAGTAGTTTAAAGTTTTTCTTTTTTAGAGGCATACAACTTTTCAATAGATTTTCAACTACATCAAAATCCCTCCAACCATCAATTTGAACTGTTCTTCCATCTAGTCCTTTACTTGTTCTAAAAAATTCTGCGACATCCTCAAGTTGATTAGGAGCAATTTGATTAATACTCACTATGTTAGCCTGCCTAGGATTAGCCATAGGCACGCATAAAAGTTTTCCATCATATGCACCACAATCATGCATATCCAAAACTCCAATAGGTCTAGCTTTTATTAGACAACCCGCAAAAGTAGGTTCGTCCATTATTACCATTGCATCAAGGGGAGCTCCATCTTCAGCAAGGGTATTTGGAATAAAACCATAATCAAAAGGGTACCTTACTGAAGAATGTAATACTCTATCCAGGGCCATTATTCCTGCGTCAGAGCAATATTCATATTTATTCCTACTCCCTGCAGGTATTTCAACAACAATATTCACTATTCCCTTAATGGGAGATGGAGGTATTGAACTAAGGTCCATCTTTTTTAAAATCGTGATTATGAATTATCTCGTTTCCTTGAGATAAAGGTCTGCCAATTATAATGCTTATTGAAGGTAAAAAAATTGTCAAAAAGGCAAAAATAATACCTAATGATGTTATTGATAAACTCCTTATACTTAAGGGGTCATCATCATCTCTATCAAAATCATTTTGAGCAGAACCATGAGAAGATTCTTCGCTTGATTTAGTTTGAATAAACTGCTTTGATTTCGTGTAACTCAAGAACTCTTAAGTAGTAAAGTTTAAGGAGATAATTAAACATCATTATCCTACATTCAAAATGTCAATAAATCAAAACATTGATTGGTGACTTTTTAATTACTCTTTTTCCAGCAAAGACCTAATAGATTTTAGTTCGTCTAATATTTGCGCCAGTATATTTTGAGCAGCGGACGAAGGTGTATTAAAGACCTCTACAGTAACTTCCTTTATTCTTAAAATATCTTTTGCAAATCTTGCTACTTCATTAGGATGGAATTTTAGAGGATCTTTTTGATCAGTCCGAAATTCGGGATTTAATTTTCTTGGATTAAAACTAGGGTTTAGATTTCTTAAATCTGTATTTGTATACCTATAGACGGAAGCTCTTGATCTATTTAGGAATTTTTGAACTTCATCAATACTTACTAATTCCTCTTCACTAGAAATATTGGAATCTATAATTTCCATAAACTTAAGAAAATGATTAAGTAGTAATGAACTTTTTAAAGTGCTTGAACTTCATTACTGAAGAAGTTAGCAGAAAGAACATTATTAGACTAGCCGCATTGAGGGACTCAAGACACTTTGAATTATTTTTTCATCTTAATTGATAAAATTAAATATTATCTGAGGATTTTTCTGTATGCGCGTTACCACCTCATTTCCTCTGGGGACACTTCGTGACACACCTTCTGAAGCTGAGATTATTTCACATCAATTACTCTTAAAAGCTGGGTATATTCGCAGAGTTAACAGCGGTATTTATGCATACATGCCACTAATGCTTAGAGTTATTGAAAAAATATCCGCAATAATAGAGAAAGAACTTAATAGTATTGGTTGTACAAAATTACTATTACCCCAACTTCATCCTGCAGATTTATGGAAAAAAAGTGAAAGGTGGGAAGGATACACCGCAGGTGAAGGGATAATGTTTAATCTCAAAGATAGACAAGGTAAAGAATTTGGTTTAGCACCTACTCACGAAGAGGTGATCACGAGTATTGCATCAGAGACCATCAACTCCTATAAGCAATTACCTCAATGTTTTTACCAAATTCAAACAAAATTTAGAGATGAAATGAGGCCAAGGTTTGGATTGATGAGAAGTAGAGAATTCATAATGAAAGATGGTTATTCTTTTCATTCTTCAGAAAACGATCTAGCTTCTTTCTATGAAAAAGTGGGCAATGCTTATGAAAATATTTTTAAATCTTGTGGACTGCAGACAGTAGGGGTTGAAGCTGATAGTGGAGCAATTGGCGGTGCTTCATCTAAAGAATTTATGGTCACTGCTGATGCAGGGGAAGATTCCATTTTGTTCACTCAAAGCGGTTCTTATGCTGCCAATATCGAAAAAGCTGTTTCTCTACCCTCTCAACCTATTCCACTTAAAGATAATATTGCAGAGTGGTTGGAAACGCCTCATCAAAAAACAATCCTAGAAGTTTGTGAAAATAACAATTTAGACCCAAGTCAGATTATTAAGGTAGTAATATTCCTTGCACAGTTCGAAGGTGAATTTAATGTCCCAATTCTTGCATGCATAAGAGGCGATCAACATATTAATGAAGTAAAGCTTTTTAACTTAATCAATAAACTTCATCACTTCAATCTCCTTAATCTTAAAAAGATTGAAGACAAAAATACTATCGAAAAAAATCTAGTTGATTTACCCTTAGGTTTTATCGGACCAGATCTAGATAATAAAACTATTAAAGCTAGTTCTAATTGGGAAAAAAAATGGACAAGAATTATTGACCATTCTGCAAGTGACCTTTCAAAGTTCATAAGTGGTGGGAATAAAGTTAATTTCCATAAAGTTTTTCAAGAATTTTCTTTTGATTCGAAAGACTATCTAATTAGGGATATCAGGAATGCTAAAAAAGGAGATAAAGTAAGTATTTATGATGATGAAGAACTTAAAGAAAAAAAAGGTATCGAGATTGGACATATTTTCCAACTAGGTCAGAAATATAGTGAAAAATTAAATGCAAAGTTCTCTGATAAGGATGGTCAGCTAAAAAATTTATGGATGGGCTGTTACGGCATAGGAGTGACAAGAATAGCTCAAGCTGCTATCGAACAGAATCATGATCAAAAAGGCATTTGTTGGCCTATCCAAATTTCTCCTTTTGAAGTTATTATTATCCCAACAAACATAAAAGATCCTATTCAAAGTGATCTTACTGAGCATATCTATAACAACTTTTTAATTAATAAAATTGATGTCCTTCTTGATGATAGAAACGATAGAGCTGGAGTGAAATTTAAAGATGCGGAATTAATTGGTATTCCTTTTCAGATAATTATTGGCAGAGATTCTATTAATAAAGAAGTAGAACTTTTATGCAGAACAAATAATACTAAGTTTAAAATTAGTACTGAAAAATTGTTAGAAACATTTATTTCCGAATCTGAAATAATGTACAATAAAAAGTCTTGAGGCTTATTTTTTTTGGGAGCTAAGTTATGTTACTGAAATGGACATCAAAATTATTTTTTAAGAATCTTACCAAAGCTATATCTTTTGCAATATCCTTAATTGTTGTTTTAACACTATTTAGTTCCCCTTCCATAGCTGCAAAAACCGCTATGACAGGTGACTATACAAAGGATACAATTTCAGTTGTTAAAACATTACAAACAGCTGTTGATACTCCAAAAGATTCTCCAAATAAAGATGAAGTAAGAAGTGAAGCTCTTACACTCATAACTGACTATATTTCCAGATATAGAAATAGAGGGATGGTGAATAAAACGCAATCATTTACCACAATGCAAACAGCATTAAATGCTATGGCAGGTCATTACAAAAACTTTGCAAGTAGACCTTTACCAGATAAACTTAAAGAGCGTTTAACCAAAGAATTTTCTCTTGCTGAAAAAATGGTTCTAAGAGAAAGTTGATACAATTCATTTACTTTTTAAAAGTAAACCAAGATTTTTGAATATATTAAATATTCGCACAAAAATAATGCTCTTCTAAAATTGGCCAATGTTGTTGTAATCGGAGCCCAATGGGGTGACGAAGGAAAAGGTAAAATAACTGATTTACTTAGTCGTTCGGCAGATGTTGTCGTTCGCTATCAAGGGGGAGTAAATGCAGGTCATACTATAGTCGTAGATGATAAAGTCTTAAAATTACATTTAATTCCCTCAGGGATACTTTATAAAAATACTTCTTGTCTAATTGGTTCGGGAACTGTAGTAGATCCAAAAATCTTGCTTAAAGAGATTGACATGTTAATTGATAATGGAATTGATATCTCAGGATTAAAAATTTCATCAACATCACATGTAACAATGCCCTACCACCGAATATTAGATGAAGCGATGGAGGCTGATAGAGGTTCAAACAAAATAGGGACAACAGGTCGTGGAATTGGTCCAACTTATGCGGATAAATCACAAAGAAATGGCATTAGGATAAGAGACTTGCTCAATAAGGAAAGGCTAAATGATGTGATCGAAATTCCATTAAGAGAAAAAAACGGTCTATTAGAAAAAATCTATGGCATTAAACCACTTAAATTAGAAGATATTGTTGAAGAATATCTTGACTATGGGGAGAGATTATCAAAGCATGTTGTTGACTGTACGAGGACTATCCATGCAGCCTCAAAAAACAAGAAGAATATTCTTTTCGAAGGTGCTCAAGGGACTCTACTTGACTTAGATCATGGAACTTATCCTTTTGTTACCTCATCAAACCCTATATCAGGAGGGGCATGTATTGGAGCTGGAGTAGGTCCAACTTTAATTGATAGAGTCATAGGTGTCGCAAAAGCTTATACCACAAGAGTAGGTGAAGGGCCATTCCCAACTGAATTACAAGGAAGTATTAATGATCAACTCTGTGATAGAGGCAGTGAATTTGGAACCACAACTGGGAGAAGGAGAAGATGTGGGTGGTTTGATGGAGTTATTGGTAAATATGCTGTATCTGTAAATGGTCTTGATTGTTTAGCCGTTACGAAACTTGATGTGTTAGATGAATTAGATGAGATTCAAGTTTGCATTGCATATGATCTTGATGGAGAGGAAATAGACTACTTCCCTACAAATTCAGATGACTTAAAAAAATGTAAGCCAATCTTCAAAAAATTAAAAGGTTGGCAATGTTCAACTGCAGATTGCAGAAAACTTTCTGATCTCCCAGAGAATGCTATGAATTATCTAAGATTTTTAGCTGAATTAATGGAGGTACCAATTGCCATTGTCTCGTTGGGGGCGAATAGAGATCAAACTATAGTAATTGAAGACCCAATACATGGTCCTAAAAGAGCACTGCTAAGGTAATTTAGTTCCAAATTAATGAAGGAATCCTTTAGACATTTTGAACATAAAAAAGTTGATCTCATTGGTTTGGGCAACGCAATAGTAGATATTATTGTAAATATTGAAGATGAGTTTCTTGAGATAAATAATCTGGATAAAGGATCAATGAATCTAATTAATTCTGATGAATCTCAGAGATTGTTAGAAAATTGCAAAGTGATCAAACAAATTTCAGGTGGGTCCTCAGCAAATACCGTTGTTTCTTTAGCCGAATTAGGCAATCATGTGCAGTTTATAGGAAGAGTGAAAAATGATCAATTTGGGAATTTCTTTTCTGACGATATAAAAAAAAGTAAAACTATATTTAATACTCCACCTACTATTACAGGTGCTCCAACAGCTCATTCAATCATTTTGGTTACACCTGATGCACAAAGAACTATGTGCACTTACCTAGGAGCATCTGTAGAGTTTGAACCAAAAGACATAGACTTTACTGTAATTAAGGAAAGTAAATACTTATATTTAGAAGGATATTTATGGGACAGCGAATTAGCTAAAAAAGCTTTTATTAAAGCCGCCCAAATTGCAAAACAATCTAATACAAAAATAATCCTTTCTTTGTCTGATTCATTTTGTGTAGAAAGACATCGTGAGAGTTTCTTGGAATTAATTTATGAATATGTAGATATTGTTTTTTGTAATGAATCCGAGGTGTTAAGTCTATTTAAAAATGATAAATTAGAAAGCTGCCAAGAAGACCTATCTTCCTTATGTGAATTAGTCATAGTAACTCTTGGAAGCAATGGTTCTCTGATCGTTAACAAAAATAATGTTGAAATAATTGAGTCAATAACGAAAGGCAAGATTATTGATAGTACAGGAGCGGGAGATATCTATGCGGGAGGATTTATCCATGGATTAATAAACAATTGTTCCCTCAAAAAATGCGGAGAGATAGCTTCAATTTGTGCGGGGCAAATAATTACGCAATTAGGATCTAGATCGGATATTGATCTTAAAAAGTTAATAAAATAGATTAATCAAATATTCTTATTCAACCAATCATAATATTTCATCTCAGCATGGTATTTTTTGTAAATAATCTGAGGGACATCATATGTGGAATTTTTATTTACGAAATCAATTAAACAATCTTTAAATTCTAGTTTACTTTTTATTGTGATTTCAAACTCTTTAGTTTCTTCAATATCATCATCCCACTTATAAATTGAAAAAATTTGCTTTATCGAAACACAAGCTGCAAGTTTATTTTGTATTAGTAATTTAGCCATTCGAAAAGCATTTGCGTTACTTGATTCAGTTGTGATCAAAATTAATACTTCCATAATGAATTAGGCATCAATATTTTTTAATTATGTGATTTATCAAATTGTGATATTGATCAAAAGAGTAAGAATAATCATTTTTAACTTTCGGCCTTTTAACCAAAAATAATTTCATCTTACTTCCAGAAACTATACTCTCCCAGTTTTTCTGAGAATAACTTCCAGATTCTCTGCATAGAACATAATCTATCTCCCAAAAATCACAAAGTTTTTTTTCTAAAATGCTTTTATTATTTTTACTCGGTTCAAGTATCGCTATGTTTGAATTTTTAATACATGATCCAAAAGCTTTAGTTATGCTTTCATAAGTTGGAAGTACCCTTGTAAATACATTTGCCTTAAAATTTATATAATAATTAGCAGTATCATTAAGGAATCTTGATCCTATTGCAAGAAGAATATTTTTATTCTCAATATCAACATTATTTATATCCTTTAAATGATCAATATAAAAAAAATTATTAGTGTTACTTATTAGAGATTTCCTCTCAAATAGTAAAAGAGGTGTATTAATCTCTTTACATGCATTATTAAGATTTTTAGAAATTATTACGGCAAACGGATGAGTAGCATCGACAACGCATGTGATTTTATTTTTATTTATGAAATTAATTATTTGATTTTTATTATTTAATTTCCCCGTAATGATATGTAACTTTGGATTATCAATATAAGCTTGCCCTGCTTTATAAGTTAAAACACTTGCAAAGACTGAATAATTAAGTCTAAGAAGCCTATTGGCTATTACAGGTCCATCCGAAGTTCCTGATAGGATCCAAACATTTTTATAGCAATTTCCTTGATTCTGCATCAGTATGTCTTTAATTAAATAGTAAGTAATGAATCATTGTTTAATTCAAGCGGTCATTAATAGCGCTCCCCAAATGAGGTATACCAAAGAAAACCAAACTCCAATTGCAGAAATGATTGTTAATTTTAAAGGATTACGTAGTGAAGATCCAACCAGAGATCTCAAGATCATAGGATGGGGAAATATTGCCCAAGAAATGGTAGATGAACTAAATGAGGGGCAAAATATTGTTATTGAGGGACGTCTAAAGATGAATTCTGTCACTAGAAAAGACGGAACGAAAGAAAAGCAACCAGAACTAACAGCTTCAAAAATTCATCAAATATCGCCAGTTGATGTTATTAAGTCTGATCAAAAAGAAAATAATGAGTCATTTCAAAATAAAGAAACCCCCAAAAAATCTAGTTGGGATAGTTCACCTTTAGTACCTGAAGTTGACGAAATACCTTTTTAAATCAAATATCAACATTATTTTCTTGAACACTTATAATTAATTTGCTTATTTTTCTTTCAAGCGCGGCAAGTTCGCTTCTGATTTCTGGCCATTTACCCTTATCAAGATTTTCTAGTAGCCATGCTCTATCTTGATCAAGTTTAAAAATTAAATCACCTTGATTTGCAGTATTAGGATCTTGCATAATAGTTGTTAGCCCATTTAGAAAACTCATTCTACTAAATCAAAATGAAGAAATACTTATCGCCTGGAAACTTAATCGTAACCGCTGGGGGTATATTAGCTTTTGTTGGAATGACTGCTTATTTTACAGACTCAGTAAATTTAAGTGTACCTACTTTTTTTTATGGAGTACCCATTTTCCTAATTGGCTTAGGCTTAAAGACTTCCGAAATACCTCCTGTAGAGTTATTTGACAAGACAAATTTTGCGACAAATAAATTTAATAGACCGAAAGAACTTACAGCACTAGTTAAAGATGTTACAAGATGGAGGTATGGGATAAAAGCTCATCTTGAATCGTCATTAGAATCTTTAAATTTGTGGGACGAGGATAACCCTCCTCAATTAAAAGAAATAGAAGAAATTACAAAGGAAGAAAAAAATGGTCTGAGAATGCGTTTCGAATTAAACGCTGTCCCTCTAGAAAAATGGATTGAAAAACAAGAAAGATTAAATAGGTTTTTCGTCAAAGGTCTTGAATCAGAATTTATTATCGACGATAATAAAAAAGAATTTGATTTTATTCTCTTTTATTGAATATAGGGATATATTTGTAAAAACCTAATTTCTCAATTTAATCAATTTTTAATGAATTTTAATAATGAATGATTCTCAAAGAGTATCAATATTAAGCGAAGCACTTCCATATATACAAAGTTTCTCAGGTAGAAAAATTGTTATCAAGTATGGTGGTTCTGTAATGGAGAATGATAATTTAAAAAATGCTTTTTTTAGGGACATTGCACTTTTATCAACCGTTGGGGTTTGTCCGATAGTAATTCATGGAGGTGGGCCAGAGATTAATAATTGGTTAAAGAAATTAGAAATATCTCCTAAATTCGAAAATGGATTAAGAATTACTGATCAAAAAACAATGGAAATTGTCGAGATGGTTCTAATGGGTAGAGTTAACAAACAAATTGTAAAAGGGATTAATAAAACTGGATCCTTAGCTGTGGGAATATCAGGTCTTGATGGCAACTTAATTCAATCTAGAGAACTAGGAGATGGGAGCCATGGGTTAGTGGGAGAGGTTACAAAAATTAATCCTGAAATATTAGATCCTCTTATTTCTAAAGGATACATCCCAATTATTTCTAGCATTGGATCAACCTTGGAGGGTATTTCCCATAACATTAATGCAGATTTTGTTGCTGGAGAAATTGCTGCTGCAATAAATGCAGAAAAACTTATTCTTCTTACAGATACTCAAGGGATTTTAAAAGAAAAAGATAACAAAAATAGTCTTGTTGAAAAAACTAATCTCAAAGAGGCAAGGGATTTTATTGATAAAAAAATTGTGACTGAAGGTATGATTCCAAAGACAGAATGCTGTATAAGAGCTTTAGCCCAAGGAGTCAAAGCAGCTCACATAGTTGATGGAAGAATAGAACATTCATTACTTCTTGAGATTTTTACAAATTCCGGAATAGGTACAATGATAGTCGCCTAACCCATGAAAACTTATGAGCAAGTTTTAGAAAAAGTAGAACTTGCTTTAGCTAAAGGTGAGTATCATTATTGCATTGAATTTCTTTTGCCCATAATCGAATCATTTCCTTTATCTAGCAAAGAGGGAGTAAATTTAAGAACAATCTTAATTACTGCTCTATGTGGTATCAATAAAAGGGAGGAGGCTAAAAGGGTTTGTAAAGAACTTCTAAAATCTTACGATAATAAGACGAGAGAAAATGCAAAATATTTGATGGAAGTTATAGACTCTCCTGACATAAAAAAACCAGAAAATTGGAACGTACAGTTTGAAAGCGATCCATCACTCAATAAAAAATCTCTTAACTCACTGCGCAAAAAAAGAGAAGTTTTGAAGAAAAAAAAATTTATTAATGTAACTGAGACACCAACTGGTGAAACAAAACCCTTTCAGAAAGGCTTTTCACTGATCATTTTTTTAATACTATTATTATTAATTCCACTTTTAAGTGGCTGCGTAAAAATTGAGGATACCCTTGATCTTAGTGAACTTGATTCAATAACTAATAATTTAGTGATAGAGAGTAAATACATAAAGAAATTTCCTTGGCAATTAAAATTTGAAGAGAAGATGAAAGATATTTTTCCTGAAGCAGAAATTGAACAAGACGAATCAACCTTTTCTTTGAAACATAAAAATCTCAATTTAGAGGATACAAAGCAAGTCCTTAAAATCACCCAAAATACAGCTGGAGAGTTAGCGGGAGAATCAACAAATTTAGAAATTTATACTACTCAAAAAAACTTCATTTTTTTTAAAAAATACTTTTATAGGTTAGATTTGGATCTAATTTCTATTAAAGGCATTGATAATTTAGAACTCATTTTCAAAATTATTCACCCTAATAAAGCTATCCTTACCGATAAAAATAATTCAAATTTAGAAATCACAAAAAATCTAATAATTTGGGATTTAAATCAAGGGCAGATAAATAGTCTTGAATTTTCTTTCTGGAGCCTCAACAAACTCTTTATTGGGATATCTATTATTTTAATAATTATAATATTGGCTTATTTATTAAGATTCTATAGATTTAAATTAGGTTCAGATTTACCTCAACTTCCATCAAAGTAATTACAACTCTGCTGGATTAACATCTATTGTTAAAAAAACATTTTTTGGAATAAGTTTCCATAATATTGATCTATCAGGTAAGGGTATCTTTGTTCCTTCAGGACCATGTATTAATATCTGCCATCTAAATTTTTTACCTACTTTAGCTATTAAACTAGGGGCAGGGCCAATTAATTTCCAGTTCTTTTTCTCACAAAAACTGAGTAGATATTTTGCTAAATTTATTGCAATTGACTCAGTTAATTCATAATTTTCACCTGATAATTTAAGTAGGCAAATTGTGCAAAATGGAAATAAATTAGCATCCTTTCTCAATCTCGAGTTTTCAATTAAGAATCTTTCATAATCTCTTTTTTGAAGATACGAAATCACTGGGTGTTTAGGTTTATATGTTTGAAAAATTACTTTCCCTTTTTTTTGTGCCCTGCCGGCCCTTCCTGCTACTTGCAAAAATAATTGCAATGATTTTTCTTCTGCTGAAATATCTGGGCGATGAAGCAACCCATCTGCTGCAATAACTACTGAAAGAGTAATATTTGGAATGTCAATACCTTTTGCCAACATCTGAGTACCGACAAGAATATCAGCATCACCTTTAGAAAACTTTGAAAGAATATCTCTATGACCATCCTTTCCTGAAGTTGTATCTCTATCAAATCGAAGTACTCTTAAGTCAGGAAATTCTTCATTTAAAAACTCTATTACCCTTTGCGTACCAATTCCAAAAGGTTTGAAAGCAGTTGAATGACAATCTGGGCAACGATTGATCAATCTTGATTTATAATCACACCAATGACACCTTAACCATTTTTTTCCTTGTGCTCCGAGATGAACTGATAAAGGAACGTCACAGTTGGGGCAATTTATTAAATATCCGCAATTTCTACAACTTAAAAATCCACTATGCCCCCTCCTAGGGATCAAAATTATTGCTTGCTCTTTTTTTAAGCGCAGTTGAGGAATCAGTTGTAATAATTCATTGGAAAAAATTTTCATATTTCCCTTCTTGAACTCATCCCGCATATCAATAATTTTTATTTCAGGAGTCTCATTACTGGATATCCTTTGAATCATTCTTACCAATTTAAAATTCCTTTCAAAAATACACTTTTTCCAAGTCTTCATTGATGGGGTTGCACTCCCAAAAATTAACTTTGCAGAATTCCTTTTTACTATTTCAATAGCAATCTCTCTTGCGTCATAGCAAGGCATAGGACTATCTTGCTTATAAGAAACATCATGTTCTTCATCCATTATTATTAATCCCAGATTTTTGATTGGAAGAAAAACTGCCGACCTTGTACCTATTACTATTAAAGGTTCATTAGCATTAATAATTTTCTTCCAAACTAAAGTTCTATGATCGGGAGAACAATTACTATGATATTCGTAAACGACATTATTAAATCGCCTACTAAACCTATCAATAAGTTGAGGAATTAATCCAATTTCTGGGGCTAGTATCAAACAACTTTTTTTCTTAAGAAATTGATCTTCAGCAATTCTCATATACACTTCTGTTTTACCTGAACCTGTTTCGCCCCAAAGAAGTAATGCATCTCCTGGTTTCATTGTTTGAAATTCTTGAAATGCAATTTTTTGCTCATTTGTAAGATTTGGTTTTTTCGTTGCGATATGATCTTTTAAAAAGGAATTTAATTTACTATTTATATTTTTTTTTCTTTTAGATTTAGCAAGATAATTTTTACTGACCAATGAGTTAATTAAAGTGTAATTAAAACCAGACTTTATTAATTCACTTTGCCAATTACCTTTTTTAGATAAAGTATCCATTAAAAAAAATTCTTTTTTGGTTAATCCATTTTTCTTAATATCAAATTCTTTTTTAGTTTCAATCCATATTTGATCTTTTAAACCTTTAGAGAAATTTTTATATTTACCAATCCAGCCAGGAGGAAATGCAGTTTTAAACATTTTTAAATTACTAACCATATAAAAAGAGGCTAGGGATTCTATTAATCCTCTCCAAGATTCATCAATTATTTTTTTCTGCAAAATACTTTCAACAAACAAATATCTTATGCTTTTTCCTCCAGTAATATTTGATTCATCATTGTTGATTGTCGAAAAGTCTTTTTTGGAGATCACCAACCCATTCAATAATCTCCCCCTTAGTCTCACACTTACAATATCTCCAACTTCTGCTCCAAGATTATTTCCATCTAAATAGTAAAAGCTTTCATTACTACTACCTATATCAAGCAAAATTTCCAACTTATAGGAGATATTTAATAACTGATTACTTGCCGGCTTCAAAACTTTTTCTTAGTATTGGATTGTTGAACATTCCACAAAGTGTTTTTTGCACATTGTAAGTATCCTGCTCTTAAGGGAGACATGAAGCTCTGATCATTGACTGAAAATTCAAAAATGATCTGCCTGTCTGAGAAATCCCAAGACTTTTTACTTTAGGTAATCTATAGCACTATTTAAATTTTTCAACAATTTAGAAAACTTTTCTTATTCTCATTTTGTGAAAAGGTTTTTTAAAAATTAAGGGGACTTTACTACTAAATGTTCAAATTAGCCCTAAATAAAATTTTATCTAGTTAAATTCACCGTAGAAAGGAGTCAATTATGTGTCCAGTCGCAGCAGAATCAAAGAATTCCAAGCCTAGTGCAAAAAAAAAGATAAATAAAAAAATTAATACAAATTTAGAAACAGTAGTTGAAGAAGATAGTAATAAAAATAATCAAACTTTACAGACATCTGCTGAGTTAAACGAAAGCAATATTGAACATAACAATAATGAATTTAGTGATTCTGAAGAAGATAAAGGGCTAGGGAATATAAAACTTGGGCCAAAAGGTATTTACACTGAAGATTCAATAAGAGTTTATCTCCAAGAAATTGGAAGAATTAGACTTTTAAGACCAGATGAAGAAATTGAGCTTGCAAGAAAAATTGCTGACTTACTCCAATTAGAAGAGCTAGCAACTCAATATGAGTCAGAAAAAGGACATTTCCCATCTGTAAGAGAATGGGCCGAGTTAATAGATATGCCTCTTCCTAAATTTAGAAGAAGACTTCTCTTAGGTCGGAGAGCCAAAGAAAAAATGGTTCAATCAAATTTAAGATTAGTTGTTTCCATTGCTAAAAAATATATGAACAGAGGTTTATCATTTCAAGATTTAATCCAAGAAGGAAGTTTGGGTCTAATTAGGGCGGCGGAAAAATTCGACCATGAAAAAGGTTATAAGTTCTCTACATATGCAACTTGGTGGATTCGCCAAGCCATTACAAGAGCAATTGCGGATCAAAGTAGAACTATTAGATTGCCAGTTCACTTATACGAGACAATATCCAGAATTAAAAAAACCACAAAAGTTCTTAGCCAAGAATTTGGCAGGAAACCTAGTGAAGAAGAAATTGCTGAGAGTATGGAAATGACAATCGAAAAATTAAGATTTATAGCTAAAAGTGCTCAACTTCCTATTTCTTTAGAAACTCCAATAGGGAAAGAGGAAGACTCAAGACTAGGAGACTTTATAGAGGCTGATATAGAAAATCCAGAGCAAGATGTTTCTAAAACTTTACTAAGAGAAGATTTGGAAGGAGTATTAGCCACTCTTAGTCCAAGAGAAAGAGATGTTCTCAGATTGAGATATGGAATTGATGATGGAAGAATGAAAACTCTTGAAGAAATTGGCCAGATTTTTGATGTGACGAGAGAAAGAATTAGACAAATAGAGGCAAAAGCCCTAAGAAAACTTAGACATCCAAATCGAAATGGAGTTTTAAAAGAATATATAAAATAAAAAAAGTTAAGTATAATAATTAGCTTTAAAAACTGGCAAAATAATAGCTTAAAATAAATTCGACTTAATTTTTAATTCAAACTCAAAATAATATTTAATGACTAATTTTAAGCTAAAAATAGCTAGTAGAAGAAGTAAGCTAGCAATGGTTCAAACTTTATGGGTTAAAGATCAACTAGAAAGGAATATTCCCAATTTAGAGGTATCTATAGAAGCTATGGCAACTCAAGGTGACAAAATCCTTGATGTAGCCTTAGCAAAAATAGGAGACAAAGGCTTATTTACAAAAGAACTTGAAGCACAAATGCTCGTAGGCCATGCAGATATAGCAGTACATTCTCTAAAAGATTTACCAACTAATTTGCCTAGTGGCCTTAAATTAGGATGCATTACAAAAAGGGAGGATCCTGCAGACGCTTTAGTAGTAAACAAAAAAAATGACTGTTATAAATTAGAAAACTTACCTGAAGGTTCGATGGTTGGAACAAGCTCCCTAAGAAGACTTGCACAATTAAGAAATAAGTACCCACATCTTGTTTTCAAAGATATAAGGGGAAATGTTATTACAAGAATTGAAAAATTAGATGCAGGAGAATTTGATTGTATAATTCTTGCGGCCGCTGGTTTAAAAAGATTAGGCTTTGAATCAAGAATTCACCAGATTATCCCAAGTGAAGTTTCCCTTCATGCCGTTGGCCAAGGAGCACTAGGCATTGAATGTAAATCTGATGATAAAAAAGTTTTAGAAATTATAAATATCTTAGAAGATAAACCCACTAGTCAAAGATGTCTAGCAGAAAGGGCTTTTTTAAGAGAGCTTGAAGGTGGATGCCAAGTCCCAATAGGTGTGAATAGTAAAATTCAGAATGAACAACTTTACCTTACTGGTATGGTTGCATCTCTTGATGGAGAAAGGCTTATTAAAGATCAATATTTTGGCAATATTAATGATCCCGAAGAAGTAGGCAAAGAACTAGCTAAAAAATTAAAGCAGCAAGGTGCCGAAGAAATACTAAGCGAAATATTTGAAAAATTTAGAGAAAAATAAAATTAGTTAATTTACTAATTTAGGATCAATCTCTTTTTTATATCTTTCTTCACAATCTTTAATCACTTTAACAGCTTCTTCTATCCCAAAAAAACCATTGACAGTACATGTTCCTGGTTTTTTTAGATCTTTGTAGTGCTCCCAATAATACTTTGTTTCTTTTAACCAATGATCTCCAAGGTCTTCATAACTTGAGATATGATCCATTCTTTTATCATCTGCGAGAACCGCTATTACCTTATCATCGACCTCTCCACCATCATCAAATTTCATCACGCCAATAATCCTTGCTTCCACAATAGATCCGGGTATCAATGGCTCAGTTACCCCAACAATTTCCACATCAAGTGGATCTCCATCTTCATCCCATGTCCTTGGAATACATCCATAAGCAAAAGGATACGCAAGTGATGAATAACCTACCCTATCAAGTTTAAGATGGCCCGTTTCTGTAATTAATTCATATTTATTTATGGTATTAGAGTTCAATTCAACAATAGTGTTTATTACTTTATTTGTACTATCAGTGAAAGCATTTAGTATATGCAATAAATTTGGTGTAACCCTGCTTGGGGGTTGATTAAGGTTTGCCATCAAGAAATAATTTTTATTTATCTTACATCCTCACACTCAACCAAATTCTTTAAAAGTAATGTTTCAGCAAAAATCATTTAATTTAGACTTTAAATGATTAATAAAATAATTTGGTGATAGTTCTTCTTTAGTGACTGTTCTTATCAATTCCATAGAATTAACTGACCTGCCAAATTTATGAACATTATTTCTTAACCAAAAGATGATCTTTTGATATTCACCATTTTCAATTAAGTTGTCAATCAAACCTATGTCTCTTTCCATTTGAGAAGATATTTGCGCACTTATAACATGTCCTAACAAATATGAGGGGAAATATCCAAACGCCCCTTCACTCCAATGAACATCTTGAAGACAACCTTCTGAATCATTAGATGGTTTAATTCCTAAAAGTTCATCATATCTTTTATTCCATTCTGTTGGAATATCTTCAGCAGGTAACCCTCTTTCAATTAAATCTATTTCAAGTTCGGTTCTTATTAATATGTGTAAGCCATAAGTCAATTCATCCGCTTCAACCCTATTTAATCCTGCTTCCAAATGATTAATAGATTTCCATAGATCAAAATAATTATTTAATGTACATCCAGCTGAAACAAATTTTTTAAAAAATCTTTTAGAAAAAGATTTGGATTTAACTATTCTATTTTCCCAAAATAAAGATTGACTTTCATGAATACCCATAGAGGTTGCTTGACCTAAAGGCCAAGCAAACCATTGATGACTTTGAGATGGTAAACCCTGCTCATAAATAGAATGCCCCCACTCATGAGCAGTTGCTAAAAAACTTGATAATGGTTCACCATCAACAATTCTTGTCGTAATCCTGTAATCATTAGGCCCTAATGTAATCGAAAAAGGATGGGGAGATTTACCAACAACAACTAGATCTTTATCTCTCCCAAACTCATCAAGTAATTGAGAAGATAAATTATGTTGAGATTCTGGACTCAAATCCCAGTGATATTTCTTAGATTTATTAATCCCTCTAATCAACTCTGGGAGAGTGTCTTTCAAAGGCTGAAACATTTTATTCAGCCATTTAAAAGTTAATTCAGGCTCAAAGGGTTGGGCTAAAGTTTCCCATGGTGAATATTGATCTGATATTTGTTTTGCCTCTTCAATCCGCAATTTAACTAATTCTTCAAAGAAAGGAAGAAAAATTTTAAAATCTGATTTTTCCTTAGCTTCTTGCCAGCTTTCATAACCTTTAGATTTTGCCTTTGCTAGAGACTCAACTAATTTAGGATCTAAATTTCTTTCTCTATTAAATTCCTTCAATAAAAGACTAATATTTCTTTCTTTATCTTTTATGAAAAGTTGATTATCGGAATTTTGTTCAATATCTGCTAGCTCATTTTTAGCAGATTGTATTAAATTAGAAAATTCCTCGGAAGAATTTCTTTCATGCAATACTTTTGCAATATAAGTAAGTTGTTCAGACCTCCAAGAAGCACCTTTCTTTGGCATTCCAGTATTCTGATCCCAATAAAGTGCATTTTGGATTGAACCCAATATTTGTGTTTCTTTAAGGTAAGCACCCAGCTTATTCCAATTAGTTTCAGCCAAAGATTTAAATGGAAATTAAATTTATCTTAAGATAAAAATTTTAATGTCTGCAGTAATATATGCATCCTTGTCCATAATAGGATATTGATTAATTAAGTTTTAACTTATATGGAACAAATATTTTCAAAATTAAAATTCATAACTCATGGCGAGGGTTTTATTGATATCACATATGATTTAAATTTATGTGTTGAAGAAAATAATTTTCATTCCGGAATTTTAAATTTAACTTCACTTCATACAAGTTGCAGTTTAACTATTAATGAGAACGCAGATCCAAATGTACTGAGGGACCTAAAAAAGTATATGCAATCGATAGTTCCCTATGATTCCTACTTAACCTTATCAAAAAATAGAGAAGAAATATCCTATAAACATTATCAAGAAGGAGCTGACGATATGCCAGCACATATTAAAACATCCCTAACAAACACTTGTTTATCTTTGAGTTTCCAAGACGGGAAAATTATGCTTGGCACATGGCAAGCAGTTTATTTATGGGAACATCGATTTGATCAAAAGGAAAGAATCATTAATGTACATATAATTGGTGAGAAAAAGTAATATATTTATAATGTAATGAGTCAGATTTCTTATTTAATGGAACCCTACATTTTGCAAGATGAAGAATTGAATGAATTAGTTGTCAAAATACCTGGCTGGGAAATTAAATCTAAACAAATCCAAAGAGAATTTAACTTCGCTAATTTTATTGAAGCCTTTGCTTTTATGACCAAGGTTGCTTTAATCTGTGAAAAATATAATCATCATCCTAACTGGGAGAATGTTTATGCAAAAGTAATAATTAAATTAAATACACATGATCTAGGAGGTATTACGAATCTTGATCAAACATTAGCTTCGGAAATCAACAAAATTTTCGATCTATAAAAATATAAATTGTTTTCAACTATTCAAAATGTCTAAAAATTTATTGCCAGTTACTATTATTAGTGGATTTTTAGGTTCTGGCAAAACTACACTTCTGAATCATATTTTAAAAAATCAAGTTGGTGTTAAAACAGCCGTATTAGTCAACGAATTTGGAGAAATCGGAATTGATAATGACATAATAATAGAAGGCTCAGAAGATATGATCGAATTAAATAATGGATGTATATGTTGCTCTATCAATGGCGAATTATTAAATACCGTATCCAAAGTTTTAGAAAGAGCTGAAGAATTAGACTATTTGATTGTTGAAACAACTGGATTAGCAGATCCATTACCAGTAGCCATGACTTTTGCTGCTGGTGATCTTAGAGAAAAAGTAAGATTAGATTCCATAATCACTGTCATTGATGGAGAAAATTTTGATTTTGAAATTAATAATACAAGTGTCGCCTATTCTCAGATTTTATATGGAGATATCCTTCTCCTAAATAAATGTGATTTAGTCAACGAAAAACAATTAAAGAAAGTCGAAAAATTTATAAATCAAATAAAAAAAGAACCAAGGATATTGAGATCAACCAATAGTGAAGTTGGATTACAAACAATAATGAGTGTAGGTCTATTTGAAACAGATACTTTTAAATTCGATAAGGATAAAGAAGGTGTAGAAGACAATTCACACGATCACTCTTCTCATTCGCACGATCACTCTTCTCATTCACACGATCACTCTTCTCATTCACACGATCACTCTTCTCATTCAAACGATTTGAATAATATAGAGGGTTTTACATCAGTTTCTTATGAGACATTTGAACCATTCTCCTTAAGGAAGTTTCAATATTTCTTAGATAATCAAATCTCACAAAATGTATTTAGGGCGAAAGGAATATTATGGTTTATGGAAAGTGATAGAAAACACATTTTTCATCTATCTGGAAAAAGATTTTCTCTAGATGATGAAGAATGGACAAAAGCAAAATCTAACAAGATAGTATTAATTGGTAAAAACTTAGATCATCAAACTATTAAGAATCAACTTTCATCATGTAGATTTAGTAAAGATTAGTATTTACATATTAGGATTTAATTAATTTTTGAAAATATTTATTAAAGGATTTAAAAAAGCATTAACCGAATTAAAAATTTTTTATTTTACTTCGTTTATTGTCGCACTTATAGTAATCATTCCAATTTCCAATTTTCTTATTGAAGGAGTCCAATATGTTGTAAGTGGGAATTTTTCATTAGGCATTGCTGGAGGAGAAGAGGTATTAGAAACTTTAAAAGTTTTAGTACTAACAAGTTTTTTTGGAGGAGGATTAGGCACTTTAAATGGATGGTTACTTTCAAATTGTGATTTTAAGTTCAGAAAAGTTCTCCGTATTTGTCAGCTCATTCCACTAGCCGCCCCAGCATACCTAATAACAGCCGTTTTGCAGGATTTAGGAAGTATTTTTGGGTATCAAGTAACCGGTTTATGGTGGGGGGTATTAATACTTTCAATTTCTACTTATCCATATGTATTCATTCTTGCTAACGAAAGTTTTAATAAATTTGGAGTAAATCAAATCAATGCCAGTAGAGGTTTAGGAGTTGGGCCGTGGAGGAGCTTCTTTAAAATCGCTTTTCCAATGGCGTTACCAGCACTAATAACAGGAATAAGTTTAATGTGTATGGAAATAATGAATGAGTTAGGTACATTTGCATTATTAAATATTCCAAGTATTTCTACGGGTATAGCTGAAAATTGGATAATTAAGGGTAATCCAAAAAGTGCTATTGGACTATCTTTGGTAGCTTTATTAATAATTTTCACTTTAATTATTTTTGAAAAATTCTCGAGAAGAAAATCAAGGAGGTGGAGTGAAAATCCTGCATCAAAAGATTCTCAAGGGTGGGGATTAAAAAAAACAAGAGCTCTTTTAGCAATAACAATATCTTTATTTCCTCCAATTTTCTCTTTTGGAATTCCATGTTTTTGGGTTCTGCTCAATATCGATCAAATTCAAAAAGGTTTATCTGTAGAATTACTTACCCTATCATTTAGGACCATAAGTCTAGGATTTTTTACGGCATTAATAACGATGTTATTCTCCTTATTAATTTCCTTAGCAAGACGTCCAAATAAAAGCTTATTACTAGGACTAATAACAAACCTTTCGGGAATAGGTTATGCAATTCCAGGCACTGTATTAGCTTTATCTTTAATAAGCATTTCTTCTCCAAAATTGAATTTCATTGCTATTTGCTTACTAATTTGGGGTTATCTTGTTCGATTTCTAACTATTTCTAAGGGTTCTATTGATTCAAGTCTTGAGAGAATTTCTCCAAGTCTAGATGAAGCTGCACTTGGACTAGGAGAGAGTTGGCCGGGCATCATCAAAAGAATTCATCTTCCTCTTCTTCAGGGACCAATATTCGTAGGATCACTTTTAGTTTTTGTAGACACGATAAAAGAATTACCCATGACCTTTATTTTGAGACCATTTGATTTTGATACATTATCTGTGAGGATATATCAATATGCTGGAGATGAAAGAATGGTAGAGGCAATATTACCAGCCATTATTATCATGACTTTAGGCCTTATTGCTTCAATAACATTGATACCAAGTTTAGAGAAAAAAAACTAAATTCTTTTTGAAAGTTTTCTTATTAAAAAAGGTAAGCTTAACAACAAATCTGCCGAGGTTGAAATAAACCTGAAATAAATTAAGCTGATGAGAATTATATTTTGTGGAATACTTTTGCCAACAAAAAAAAGGAGGCAAGCCTCAAAAACACCAACTCCTCCAGGAGCTGTTGGGACTACTAAGCCTAGAGACCATGACAAAGAGAAGATTACTAATAAAAATATGATGTTCAGAGTATTACTTGCATAAAAAGTATTTAAGCAAATATAAAAACCAATAAATTTAGATAACACAAAACCAATTTCAAGTAATAAAGCTCTAGTAGGAAAAAAAGAAATTATATTTATTCTCTCTTCGAATTGGTCCTTTGAATTTGGGAGCCTCAAAACCTTAATTACTTTTCCCTTAAGAGAGCCTATTCTTTTTAAAATGAAATAAATTAATTTCCTATTTAAGAATGCTAAAGGAAAAATTAAAAAAAAATAAAATGGAGAAAAAATTAATCCCAGAGATGCCAAGAGAAAAGATCCACATAACATAAAATAAGGTTCTATTAGAGTCGAATACAAAGCAATCTGAGGATTACTTATTTTTTTTATAAAATTAAATCTTTCAACAAAATGCCAAACCCCTCCTGGGACATATTTAAGAATATTGGTTACTACATAAAAAGAGACTATATTATTACTTTTAAATTCTTTCCCAAACCATTTAACAATACTCTTCCATGCATAAGCGTTGAGGTAAATACTTAAAACGCAAAATAGAAATGATAAGGACAGATTAATTCCATTTCTTTCTAAATTAATATCAAAAGAAATTTGATCAATATTATCAAAAAAATAGATGCAAAAATATAACAAGCTTAAAATAAAGAAAATAATCTTTAAACCACCAAAATTAAATTTTTTAAGGAATTTCAAATATGGTTGATTACTGGTACTAAATCTCATTTCCAGTTTTCAAATGCTTTAAAATTTTTACTTGACTCATTAATTATTTTCCTTACTTCGTAAGTTGATATTTTATGCTTTAAGTTTAATCTCAAAACCTCATCATTTTCTGGTTTCATAATTATTGATCCATCTGGTTTCAAAGTTTGTTTAACTTTTACATTTCCAAAAGTCGTTGAACATTCTCCTCTGCGCCTAAGTAATGTCCACCTAGATTGAGTCCTTTCACGAACCCCTATAGTATTGGAATAATCAAACCATAATCGTCTAAAGATTTCTTTTTTCTCTATAGGCAAGATTGCTTGAATAGAAAATCCAATTCTATTTTTTTTCATATTGATAGCTTGATAGGAAACGTCGTAAGCTCCCTCAATTCTTAGTTTCTCCACAAAATTAGATATATCTTCGGGTGTTTGGTCATCAATCCATGCTTCTTGAATAGATATTTCTTCACACTTTGGACTAATTTGTTCATTATCATGAATATAAGAATCCTCAAATGAAGTAATTTTATAAACTCTAACCAAATTAGGAAACGGAAATTTTAGGTTACCAATGCCTACTCCATAAGAGTTAATAGAATATTTTGAGGGAGGTTCTGGAGAGTCCACTAAATTAGCAAGTAAAGCAATGCCTGTTGGTGTTGAGAGTTCACCCTCTATTAAGTCACGGTTTGATAAAACCTTAATATTTTTTTGTCTTATTAGTTCTATTACAGCAGGAGGTGGTACAGATAATTTTCCATGTTCAGTTTGAACAAAACCTTTCCCCAACATGGGTTCATTACAATAAACCCTCTTTGGATTCAAGTAATTCAATGCAGCACATACACCAATAATATCCACCAATGAATCTATAGCTCCAATTTCATGGAAATGAACATCATCAGATTTAATGCCGTGAACTTTTCCTTCTGCAACCGCTAACGATTCAAATACTGCATAAATTCTTTTTTTTAATTTATCTTCTAAATGGCCATTTAAAATAAGTTCCTTAATACTCCTCCAAGTTCTTTTGATAGATCTACGATCATTATTGTCAACCTTTGCCTTGACGCCCCGAATTGAACAACTTTTTGATTCCTTAAAGTCTAGTTGATATAAATCCTTAAACCCAAGTTCAATAAGTGGCTGTTCAATGACTTTTTTTGGCACCCCTAAATCATAAAAAGCTCCTAATAACATATCGCCTGAGATACCAGGAGAACATTCAATTAAAACATCTTCCATAAATTAAAAATTTCTTGACTGGTAAAATTGAAGCGAATTTCAATCCTTCATTCTAATTATTTTCAGAAAGATTTTTTTCAACCACTTCGTACTTTATTAATTCCAAAGAATTTCCATCTCTGTTGATATCTAAACTTACAAAGCTATGAAGAAGTTCAAGAGAAAGCTCTCCTTTTATCACTAATTTAAAATTTTTATTTTTTAAATTTCTTAACTTCATATCAGGACATATCTTAATAACAATTTCTTTTTTTTGAGTGTTGACAAAAACTAATTCACCTCTGACAGAAAAATAATTATCTTTAAGATCTAATTCTTCTAATAATTTAGAGAAGTTAGTTTTTGAAGAATCATTAGGGAAATCATTTAATTGATAGGGATCCCAGATGCCTGCAACCTGTAAATGCAAGTTTTGAGTATTTTTATTCTTTGGATAAACAATCCAATAATAACTTTTCTTTAAATCAATATGCTTCTTTAAAAGTGATAATGCTTTACCTAGTACTACTGTTTCAATTTTTTCTCCTTTATTGTCAATTAAAAAGCCTCTATTTAACTTCTCGTGACCATGAGGAGTGAATTTACCATTAATAATACCAATTGCTCTGTGCTGTAATTTGTCAGTAACTTTTGGGATAGGGTTTTTTAACATATTAAAATTTTGAAAATAAACAATTTATCGTATTGAATTTCTTATTTTTCCTCCAGACTATTAAATGACTTTAACGCATCGTCAATAGCATCAGAAGGATTAGTCGCATTATTCATACTATTTTGTCTGCGAATCATTTCCACAAGTTCAAAAGGATTAGTTGGAAGAGCCGAACTATCATCTTCTGTTTTAGTTGAGGTATCGATTTCTGATTCTTCAAATAAATATTCAGCATTTAGGTAATCACTTTTTAAGGAAATTAATAAAGTAAAAATAATTACAAAATTAATTGGTTTTAAAACGGTTTTGCAAAAGTAATTTTTCATTTATTTTGTTTTCAAAATTCTTTAACGCCAAAAATTTTTTGCTATTTTAATTTTACATAATTTGGTAGAAATTTGTTAATAGCAACTTGGAATGTTAACTCTATAAGAACTAGACTTTCGCAAATAATAGATTGGATTAATCATGTCAATCCGGATGTCCTATGTTTGCAGGAAACAAAAGTGATGGATAATAGTTTCCCTTTTGAATCTTTTGAAAAATTGGGCTACTCAGTAGAAGTTTACGGACAAAAATCATATAACGGTGTAGCTATTATTTCAAAAATAAAGCCAGAAAATGTCAAAAAAGGATTCTACGGTTGTACCAACTTTAATGAAAATATCGAAATTTTCCTAGATCAAAAAAGATTAATTTCTGCTGACATTAATGGTATTAAAATAATAAATGTTTATGTGCCAAACGGTTCTTCTTTAGAATCTAGTAAGTTCGAATACAAAATTAATTGGTTAAATTGTTTAGCTTTATTTTTAGATGAGCAAGAAAAAAAAGGAGAACTAATTTGTCTTATGGGTGATTTTAATGTTGCTCCATCTAACTTGGATATTCATGATCCAAAGAAATATGAAGGAGGAATAATGGCATCTGAGAAAGAGAGAAGTGCACTAAATAATGTTCTGAAAAAAAGATTAATAGATTCGTTCAGGATTTATGAACAAAATACTGGCCATTGGAGTTGGTGGGATTACCGTAACAACGCATTTGAATTGAATAAAGGTTGGAGAATAGACCATATATATATCAGCAAAGAACTTTCATCAAAACTTAAAAGTTGTGTCATAGACAGCTCTCCTAGAGGTAATTTGCGTCCAAGTGATCATACCCCAGTAATGATAGAACTTAACTTAGACGAAATAAATGCTGATTTTTTTGAGGATGAGGATAATTTCTTCGAAATATAAATAAAATAAATTGGATTTCTTATAATCCCTGAAAACGCTCATTAATAAAGAGTTGTCTAAAATAAGACTTTTTTTTATTATGACTTCTTTAAAATTAAAAATTTACAATCCAAACTATCGCAATAAAAATATCATAATGTAGAATTTCAATCGGATTGACAAAATTTTTACTTATTTCTAATTTAGAACATGACTAGATTTTTCTCAAAACATCATTTACGTAAATTGTGACTGACATATTAAATTACACAAAATCAGAAGAAATTTTTTCTGCCGCCCAACAACTAATGCCTGGAGGGGTGAGCTCTCCAGTAAGAGCTTTTAAGTCTGTAGGAGGTCAGCCAATTGTTTTTGATAGAGTCAAAGGTCCTTTTGCTTGGGATATTGATGGAAATAGATATATTGACTACATAGGAAGCTGGGGGCCTGCTATATGTGGACATGCCCACCCTGAAGTTACAACGGCATTACAGGAGGCAATTGAGAAAGGCACTAGCTTTGGTGCTCCATGCGTTCTAGAGAACCAGCTTGCTGAAATGGTCATAGATGCAGTCCCATCTGTAGAAATGGTTAGATTTGTCAATAGTGGAACTGAAGCATGCATGGCTGTTTTGAGACTTATGCGAGCATTTACTGGAAGAGATAAAGTTATTAAATTTGACGGTTGTTATCACGGTCATGCAGATATGTTTTTAGTAAAAGCAGGATCAGGTGTAGCCACTCTCGGTTTGCCAGATTCTCCAGGTGTTCCAAGGACAACAACTGCCAACACCCTTACTGCTCCCTACAACGACCTTGAAGCAGTAAAAAAATTATTTTCTGAAAATCCTGATGCCATAGCGGGTGTTATTCTTGAGCCTATCGTTGGTAATGCTGGATTTATTACTCCAGAACCTGGATTCTTGGAGGGATTAAGGGAATTAACCACTGAGAATGGATCTTTATTAGTTTTTGACGAAGTAATGACTGGATTCAGAATAAGTTATGGAGGAGCTCAAGAAAAGTTTGGGGTTACTCCTGATTTAACAACCCTTGGGAAAGTAATTGGTGGAGGCCTGCCTGTTGGAGCTTATGGAGGCAAGAAAGAAATAATGTCAATGGTAGCCCCTTCAGGACCGGTATACCAAGCAGGCACTTTGAGCGGCAATCCACTCGCAATGACTGCTGGAATAAAAACTCTTGAACTGCTCAAGCAAGATGGTACGTACGATAAACTTGAGTCAACAACTTCTAGATTAATTGAAGGAATAATTCAATCCGCAGAAAATAATGGTATTGCTATTAACGGTGGAAGTGTAAGCGCTATGTTTGGATTTTTCTTATGCGATGGGCCAGTTAGGAACTTTGATGAAGCGAAAACAAATGATGCCGAACTTTTTGGTAAGTTGCATAGAGAAATGCTTCAACGAGGAATTTACCTAGCACCAAGCCCCTTCGAAGCTGGTTTCACATCACTAGCTCACAGCGAAGAAGAAATTGATAAAACTATTGAAGCTTTTGACGAATCTTTTAATGCAATAAAAAAATAATAATTAACTCATTTTTCTTTAAAGAAAAATGAGTTAATTATTAAAAAGTTTATAAAGATCTTTTCTAATTTATTATTTTCTACCACCAACTATTACTGGAGGAGTACCTCCTTCTGAACCTGGTAAGCCAGGAACAACTTGTGTACTACCATCCCATTTGTCGAGAAATAATTTAAAAAGTACTTGATCGTCGAGACTTCTATTTAATGTCTCATATCTAAGTGCTTCTTGTTCTGCAATTTCAACTTCTGTTTTTGCTCTAAGTAATTGCTGACCAGCTATTTGCTTTTGTTCAATAGCAGCTCTATATTCTTCAGCTATCTCTAATCCAGTAAGATCTAAACTTTTAACATCTACGTAATCGAATGAATTAAGTTCTTTTGAAACAGTATCTCCTACTTTCTCAGAAATCACTGCAAATTCAGTAGCAATTGTTTCTAGCTCATATTGAGAAAAAACTGATTTAAGAGCTTTTAGCAAAGATGGCTGAACAATTTTCTGATAGACATCGCTATTTCTGCTTGCAATTGTTGCGAAAATCCTTCCAGCTTCGTTAGGTTTTACTGAGTACTTAACAGTAGCTGTAGCTCTAATAACTTGAAGATCTTTAGTTAAAGTTTCAAATTTTTCAGGTTGAACTTGAGTTTTTATATCAAATGGATATACAGACTGAATAAATGGAAGTTTAAAGTTTAAACCAGCTCTCCTAGAAGGTCCACTTACTTTCCCTAACGTTGTGACAACTGCAACTTGTCCTGAAGGCACAACAAAAAGAGATTGGGTAAGTAAAAGAAAGCCAGTAAAAGACAATACAATCAAAAGAGTTGCTGTCCCACCAGGACCTGTTGGTGTTACATTTTTAAAGGATGTTGACATTAAATTTTTTCTTTTAATTAATCATATTTAAATAGACTAATTAGTGCATTAATAAGACATTTAATTAAAATATTTTTTTAATAATTGTGAATTTAAATACAGATTTTTTAGTGGATATTTGATTTAAATTCTTGCAAAAGTTCTAAATAAAGATCCTCATCTATCTCCCTTATGTCATATTCAGAGGGTAAAACACCATGCTTATGCTCATGTACCGCCATCCAACAAAATTTCTCTATTTCTCCTTTTGAAAAACGAGGATATTCTTTTACCTTCTTAATGAGTGATTTAATGAGAGATTCTGAATAATCTGCCATATTTTTAAAATAATACTACTAAAAATCTTATCTAAAGTTATTTGCTTTTAGAGGAATGTTCAAAGACTCTTCCAACTCACTAACAAGCTTAATTGCTAATTGAAGATCATTTTTGCTCTTACTAGCTACTCTGAGAGTTTCTCCATTGATACTGACATTAATTTTTTTTATTTGATCTCTTATATTTTTACTAATTTTTTTTGCAATTTCTTGTTTAATTCCTTGTTTTAATAAAATTGTCTGTTTAATTCTATTACCGCTAACCATTTCAATTTCACCGTAGTCAAATATTTTCAAAGATAAGCTTCTTTTTATTGCCTTTTGCCTAATTATGTCATTTACAGCATTTAAGGTTAGTTCGCTATTGGTGATTATAAAAATATTTTCTTTATCTAATTCAACTGAAGTATCCGTGCCCTTCAAATCATAACGCTGAGAAATTTCCCTTTTAACTTGATCCAAAGTATTGACTAATTCTTGCCTATCAAAATCAGAAACTACATCAAATGAAAAACTTTCTGCCATAGTAAATTATCAAACGCTAAATATTATTAGCATAAATCATCTTTTTATGAGAGGAAATGGGTTAATTTAATCAAAAAATAACAAACTAACCACTTTGCCCATTTCTTCAGCACATCTACAACTATTTAGCAAAGTTTCACTATCGTGAAAGGCAAAGCATATTAATTGATCGCACCTAGTAATAATTTCTTGATTACAAAGACTACTTGCAAGTGGCAAAGGTAATTCATCATTTTCACTTTTTTCAACCAAATGCATAACCCTCTCAAGTTGGTCCTTTATTTCAGGAATTTGTCTATCAAGACTTTGTGGTAATAAAACAGTTAATAATGATGGATTAATATCTAAGACAGCTCGAATAACAGCTGCATTGACACCTTGAGATCCAGATGTAAGGATATTATGTCCTTCCTCTGCTAACGACCTTGCTATCAACTCAATTAAGTGGATATCTACAACCGGTACATGTCTACTACCTAAAAAAGCAATTCTCCTTTTCCCATTATCTTGGAGTTTTGCAAGTTCTTGAGCTAAGGCATCAATACCTTCAGTTGCTGGTAGATCTAAAGAGCGACTCAAAATAATAAAGTTCCTATATTTGAAATTAGCATTTATCTGAAAAATTGCAGGGAAAATCTATCTTTTCGAGAATTCTTTTTAGATTTACATGCTCTTGAACTAATTGAATAGCATAAGAAGCTTTAATTGATTCATGTATTCTGACATGACCAAAAGCTTGTTCAATAATTTCCACGGAGGAAAGAGTATCTAATTCCACCTTTAAAATTGGCACCTCTAATTCCTCCGCTCTATGAATCAATTGTGACAAGGGATCTCCTAAACCAGTTAAAATAAGACATTGAGTCGAAGCTTCCAAAGCAGCAAGTTGGATATCAGTTCTATCAGCTCCAGTAACTACAGCCATATTTCGTCTTCTCCTGAAAAATTCCATTGCAGAATTTACCCCCATTGCACCAATGCTTAATGTTTCAACAAGCAATTGATCTTTTTCAGGGCAACAAATTACTTGGGCATCTAGTCTTCTTACAAGCTCGCCTACGGTGACGCTTCTAAGAAGCGGTGATTTAGGCATCACTCCAAACACTTCAATATCCAAATCTTTAAGGGAGGGTATTATTTCATTTTTTACTTTTTCGAGTTCTTGCGGCAAAACTCCATTTAGTACAACTCCAGCCAATTTCTCACCTAATTGTTTTTTCGCATCAAGCAATGCATCCACACTTTTACAATCTTCCCATAAATTCACAATTAAAACTTTCGCATCTAAATCCTCAGCTAGTTGTGGAAGACTTAAGCCATAAATCATACCCTCATGAAGACTTCCTGCTGCCTCTAAAATGTTAAGACCTTCAAAATCATCATTAACCAATCCTTCAATCTGATCAAAACCTTTTCCTGGGAGTAAGTCTTTATTGAAGATTCTTTTTTCAGCTGAGATATTATCCAATAACCCAACTGAAGAAATTAAATTCTCCTCTTCGATATTTAAGGTTGATCCAATAAACTTAACATCATCATCTATTAATCCCTCATAAGACATTGAGGGAAGATTTGTAAGTTCAATACAAGTTGCTAAAGGTTTTCCAATGCGTACTTTTTTTTTCTTCTGTAAAAGTTTTTTTGCTATCCCAAGAACCATTGCAGACTTACCACTAAATGGCTCACATGAGCCAATTAATAATATATCGCTCATAATTTAGTAAATTATCTATTAATAGGTTTAAGATAATATTTTTTTCAGAACTAAACAAATATTTATTTATGAGTTTTAATCAAATAAAAAAATAAATAATCTTTTTTTGGTAAATTTATTTTAATTATTTGGTATCTCATAAAAATCAAGCAAAATGATAAATTCAACCAAAAACGAAAAAACCATAGGGATTACTGGAGCCTCAGGTGCGCTAGGGAAAGAATTAACTAAGTTGTTTCGTCAAAAAGGATATAAAGTGATTGGATTTACTCATAGTAAAACTAATTATGAAATAAATCTTGAATCTCCAAATGAATGGATTAAATGGGAATGTGGGAAGGAGTCGTTATTAAAAAAACAATTAGAGAATATAGACATTTTAATTTTGAACCATGGTATCTATGATTTGAGTAGAGAAAATTCTAATTATGAAAGCTCAATTGAGATAAATGCATTAAGCAAATTCAAATTTTTAAATTTATTTGAAGATATTGCTCTAAGGAATGATTCACAAATAAAAAAAGAGATTTGGATAAATACATCTGAAGCAGAAATATTACCCGCCCTAAATCCTTCATATGAGATTAGTAAATCCCTTATTGGTCAATTAGTTTCTTTCAAAAAAAACCTATTGGACAAAAATACAAAGAAAAAATTAATAATAAAAAAAATTATCTTAGGGCCTTTTAAATCAGAATTAAATCCTCTTGGAATAATGAGTCCCAAATTTGTTTCTAAAAAAATTTATGATTTAGCCAATTCAAAAAATTATTTAGTAATTATTAGTCCAAACCCTTTGACATATGTACTATTCCCATTGAAAGAATTTTTTAATTTTCTTTATTGCCGAATTATCTATAAATATAAATCTTAGCGCCTTAAAAATCTCGATCTGTCAATATTTCAATGCCATCTTTTAAAACAACTATTGTATGCTCCCATTGGGCCGATAGTTTTCCATCTTTTGTTATTACGGTCCATCTATCATTTAGTGTTTTGCAAAATTTAGTCCCTTCATTAACAATCGGTTCCACCGCTAATGTCATTCCTTCGCGAAGGACGACGTTAGGCAATTCTTTGGTCCGAAAATTAAATACTGATGGTTCTTCATGAAGATTTCGTCCCACTCCATGACCTGTATAGTCTTCTACAACACTAAAGCCATTTTTTACAACAACGTCTTCAATTTCCCCAGCCACATCTAGAAGTGTATTCCCTGCCTTGATTTTCGAAAGCCCCGCATACAATGCTTTAAAAGCAATATCACTAAGTTTTTGAGCCTTTGGACTAACTTCTCCTACACAAATTGATATACAACTGTCTCCATGGAAACCATCTAAATATGCCCCTGTATCAATTTTTACCAAGTCACCATTTTTAATTATTTTATTTTTACTTGGAATACCGTGGACAACCTCATTATTAATACTAGAACAAATACTAGAAGGGAATCCATGGTAGCCCTTGAAACTTGGCACAGCTCCAAAACTTTTTATCCTCTTTTCTGCGAAATCATCTAAATCTTTTGTACTCATTCCAGGTTTAATTAAGTCATTAATTTCTCTCAAAACAGTAGCTACAATTCTGCTAGATTTTTTCATCAAATTTATTTCCCGTGAAGACTTTATTTCGATTCCTCTTCTCCTCTCAATAAAAGGAACTTGATCATTAGCTTTTGAATTATTTTTATTTAACAAAAGATCTGCAAAATGTCTCATTGGAATAAATAATAGTAATAGGTAAATATCTTCAAAATAGCCTTTATGATCTTGGCTATCTTAAATCTATCAATAACAATGGGGAAGAAACGAAAATGAAAACTTTATTTAATTCTAGGCAATTTCATAAGGCTTTGGCGCCTTGGATTTTTCTTCCATTATTTATATCTTCAATTACTGGTCTTCTTTATAGGGTTTCAAAAGATTTACTGGGATACTCTAGAGAACAAGTTCATTGGTTAATGTCTCTCCATGAGGGCGAATGGCTTGGAAATAATGGAGAACTTATATACGTAATATTAAATTCACTTGGAGTTTTATGGATGCTCGTCACAGGATTCCAAATGTTTTCAAAAACAATTTCATTTACCAAAAAGGTTACTAAAGGCGAGTCAAAAGGTTAAGATATAGAACTTGTAGGACAATAATGACCAAAATGGCAAAAGAGAAACAAGAGAAGGATTTAGAAACCGGTATTAAAGCTGACGCATCAGTTGATGTACCAGTTGAACAAAAAGAAAAAAATACGGTTTCTGAGACTACGCAAACCTTAAGCGCATCAAATCTTATTAAGGAATTTGAGAACGAACAATTAAAAAAAGAATTACCTGAAATATATGTTGGGGACACTGTTAAAGTTGGAGTGAAAATTACAGAAGGTAATAAAGAAAGAGTCCAACCTTATGAAGGCGTTGTCATAGCAAAAAGACATGGAGGAATTAACCAGACTATTACAGTTAGAAGAATTTTTCAGGGCATAGGTGTTGAAAGAGTATTTATGCTACATAGTCCACAGGTTGCCTCTCTAAAAGTTGAACGTAGAGGTAAAGTAAGAAGAGCTAAGTTATTCTATCTGAGAGATAGGGTAGGAAAAGCTACTCGCGTAAAACAACGCTTTGATCGATAAAGTTGTAAATTAATCAACTTATTGGTCACAAAGACGCTTATAATTATTTAAATGCGTCGTTAGTTCAGTTGGTAGAACGCAGGTCTCCAAAACCTGATGTCGGGGGTTCAAGTCCTCCACGACGCGTTTGATCAACAATATGCAAATCATTTTTTCATAAGATGGAGTTAGATCTTCAACCTGGGGACGTAGTTAAAGTCCTCGAATCAGCAGCATTAGGATGGGTTCGTGCAAGAGTTATCAGAGTTAAGTCTGGTGGGAGAGTTGTCGTACAAAGTGACCAAGGCAGAGAATTTACTGCTAGAGGCAATCAAGTTAGGTTGATAGAACCTGCTGGTTTTAGACCTCAAAAATAAATAGTTGTTTACACTAAGGCAGTTAAAAAACTGATTATTTCTGTAAATCCTCAAATTAATAAATTTTTTTTATTACAACCCCATAAATTAAGTATTATGATCTGATAATTTTAAGAATGAAGTTCTAAATAAATTTAGAACAAAACTCTGGGACCGTAGTTCAACTGGTTAGAGCACCGCCCTGTCACGGCGGAAGTTGCGGGTTCGAATCCCGTCGGTCCCGTTTTTTCTAAAAGAAATTTGGAAAAACGTTTAAGACTAGCACCGAGTCCAACGGGTTTATTTCATATTGGGACAGCGCGAACAGCACTATTCAATTGGTTGTATGCACAAAAAATAGGTGGAAAATTTCTTATCAGAATAGAAGATACAGATTTTCTTCGGTCTAAATCTGAATATACAAAAAATATATTAGAGGGCTTGAAATGGCTTGGACTTAAATGGGATGAAGAACCTATAAAGCAAAGTGAAAGAATTTTGATTCACAAAAGTCATATCAAAAAACTATTGGAATGTGGAGCTGCATATAGGTGCTTTACATCAGAAGATGAAATATCTGAATTAAGAGAAGAACAAAAAAAGAAAGGATTACCTCCAAAGCATGACAATAGACACAGAAGTCTTTCAAAAGAAGAAATAGAAACATTCATATCCCAAGGCCGGACTTCAGTAATAAGATTTAAGATTGATGAAAAAATTGATATTAAATGGGTAGATCAGATAAGAGGCGAAATCAAATGGCAAGGGAAGGATTTGGGCGGCGATTTAGTTTTATCAAGAAGGGCTAAGGGATATGAGATTGGTGATCCTTTGTATAATCTTGCAGTTGTAGTTGATGATAATTTCATGAATATTACTCACGTTGTAAGGGGTGAAGACCATATCTCAAACACTGCAAAACAAATATTGATCTATAAAGCATTAAATTTTAATTTGCCAACTTTTTCGCATACACCGTTAATACTAAATAGCGAAGGGAAAAAATTATCTAAGAGAGATTGCGTTACTTCAATCGACGAATTTAGAGAAATGGGATATTTACCTGAGGCCCTATCGAACTATATGGCATTTTTAGGTTGGTCTCCAAAATCTGCCGACAGAGAAATACTTTCACTTGAAGAGATATCTGAAATTTTTGACTTATCAGAAATAAATAAAGCTGGTGCAAAATTTAGTTGGGAAAAACTCAACTGGATTAATTCTCAATATATAAAAAATATGGAATCAATCAAGTTAATTGAGATCATGAGAAAATACTGGGATGACAATGGTTGGGAGCCGCCATCTCAAGAATGGGCAAATAAATTAGCAATTTTGATTAAAGACTCTATGACTCTTTTAAAAGATTCAATTGATCAATCAAAACCATTTTTCTTAATACCTACAATTCAAAAAGAAGGTCAAGATTTTCTTGAAAACCGGGAAAGCAAATTATCTTTAAAACTAATCTTAAATTATTTAATTGAGCAAAATACTATAAAACTAAATGAAGAGAAAGCTAAAGAAATAATAAACGAAATCTCAAAAAAGCATAATATTAAAAAAGGGATATTAATGAAATCATTGAGAGTAGCCTTTTTTGGATCTCTCAGTGGTCCAGATTTAATTCAAAGTTGGGAGCTTTTCGCAGAGAGTAAAACTGATAGAACTCGAATTGAAAGATGTCTTTAATCAATCAAAATTATTTTTTTGGCCTAATTTAAGTCTATTTACCAAAGGTTTAGCTGAAAGTCCTTGTATTCCTACTGTCATCAAAATAGTAAGGAAAACTAAACCTTGTAGACGGCCAGCCCCAAGGATACCAGCCTGCTCTAATCTGATAGAAAAAAGAGAAGCTACAGCTGCAGTAACAATACCTCTTGGGGCTAACCATGCTAAAAATATTTTTTCTTTTAAGTTCAAGTCTCTCCCTATAGTTGCTATCCAGATAGAAATAGGGCGAACAATTACCATCAACATAAAAACGCAAACAACCCCTCCCCAGCCTAGCGGACTTAATTCACCCCAAGAAACGTCAGCGGCCAAAAGAGGGAAAAGAACTGTTATTGCTAATTGAGCTAATTCACCTATTAGATTATCCAATCTCTCCTTATCTATAACTTCTCTTTTGCCTACAATAAAACCTGCAGCAACTGAAGCCGGCAAGCCTGATTCGGGTAAAAAATATTCGCAAATTCCATACACAAGGAAAATAAATCCAAGGGTAACTTGAAGCTCTATACCAAATGAGGCTTCATTCTTTATTCTTTTTAAAATTTCTGATAGTAACCATCCTGCACTTAATCCGATTAAAACTCCTCCCCCTAATCTTTGCATTAGTGCAATAAATACATCGTTAAACCCACGAAGGTCCCCTAAAGTCAATTCTAAAAGAAGCAATGCTAGTACGGCACCAATTGGTTCAAGCAGCAATCCCTCAGCTTTTAAAACTTCCGAGAGTGGGGAAGCTAATTTTATTTGTTCCACTAATGGAGAGACAACTGTTGGTCCAGTAGCTAGAACTATGGCACTATAAATTCCTGCGACTTGCCATGAAAGGCCAGCCAGCCAATGAGCAATGAAAATTCCAGCTGATAATGAAATAAAAAGTCTCACCAATGAAATTTTTAAAACAGTATTTCTTACATTCCCCTCAGGCAGTTTTAAATTTAATCCCCCTTCAAAAAGAACCAAACAGACCAAAAGCCCCACAATAGTTTCAAGCCCTTGCCCGAGATCTAAAGGCTCAACAAGTCCCAATCCTGATCTTCCAATTAATAATCCAGAAAGCAATAAAATAACAACACTTGGGAATCCTGTAAAAGAAGAAAATAATCGAGCGCAAGCACCTGCAAATACAGTTATCCCCCAAAGTAATCCAAGCCTTTCAGGCGTCATATAAAATTATAAATAATAAAAACATTCATCATTTTGATTAAATCAATAATCTTATCTCTAGTCCAATAAAAAAAATACTTTTTAATTTAATTCATTGGCTGAACAAGCATATTTTAAAAAATTCTTTCAAAAATACTTTTAAGAAAATTAATTTTATTTCTGTTAAGAAAACTGACTTATTAAAGCAATAATTATAAAAATAATTCCTATACCAACAGTTGCCATCCTTCCATTCCATATTTCAGCTTGAGGGGTAAAACCTCTTTTCCACAAATTCAATTCCTCTTTATCAACGAAGTTTTTTGTCTCTTTAATCTCGATTTTAGGTTGTTTGTTCATTGAAATTAGAAAGGAGGGTTTTCTTCATAAAGAGTATTTGCTTGTTCAATTGATAGTCTTGCTGCGACACCTAATTTAAGGGAACTTAAATGATCCTTAAATTTAATTCTGAACAACGCTGCCGCTCCAATCATTGCCGCATTATCTGTACAAAGATCAAGAGGCGCTAAATGCACTTTAATAGATTTTTTACCAGCTTCACTAATCATCATTTTTCTTAATGTATTGTTAGCAGCCACTCCCCCAACCACAACAACATTATCCAAGCTATGATCTTCTGCGCATTTTATTGTTCTCTCTACCAAGACCTCTGCCACTACTCTCTCAAAACTTGCAGCAATATCTGAAATTGGAACGGTCTTCCCAGTCAAATTTATATTCTCAACTAATCTTAATACGGCAGTTTTTAAACCACTAAACGAGAAATCATATTTAAGAAATCCACCTTCTTTATCAGAGATCTTACATTTTGGTAAATTAAATTTCATTGGGTCCCCATTTTTAGCAATTTTTTCAATTGCCGGTCCTCCTGGATAACTAAGACCTAATAGTCTGCCAACTTTATCAAAGGCTTCTCCAGCAGCATCATCAAAACTTTTCCCAAGTCTTTGCATCCTCCTACTATCATCTACCTTTATCAATTCAGTATGCCCGCCGCTTACAAGTAATGTAAGAAAAGATTTCTTTGGATAGTTTTCTGAAAATAGAATTGAAGATAAATGCCCCTCCAAATGATGAATTCCCAAAAATGGTTTTGAATGTAACATGCAAAGTGATCTTGCAGTTATAGAGCCAACTCGTAAACAACCAACTAATCCAGGAGCTACGGTTGACGCAATATAATCGACTTCCTCAATTTTAATTTTTGCTTCTTCTAGAGCCTCATCTAAAACAAAAGGTAATAATTCTAAATGCTTTCTAGCTGCAAGTTCAGGGACAACTCCTCCCCATTTTGAATGATCTTCAATTTGAGAGGCAATTATATTTGAATGTATTCTGAAAGTATCACCAATATTAGAAACTATTGAGACAGATGTCTCATCACAACTTGTTTCAATAGCTAAAACTTTGTGCATTTTTGATTCAACTTGTTCTATTTTAATATTAATTTCTTACTTAACACACTATAAGGAATTAAAGATTGCAACTTATGAAATTCTTTTTTTCAATCATAACCTCAGTTTTTCTGTTCCTCGGAATTACTCCAATTGCTCTAGCTGCAAATGGGCCTGCCTTAAACGCAGATAGAGCTAGCACAGAATATACCGCTTCAGCTCTCACAAAATGCTCTGAAAATCCTAAATTCATTGAAAGAGCAAATTCTGCAACTACTCAAAAAGACATAGCAAGATTTGAAAGATATGGAAAAGCATCATGCGGAGATGATGGTCTTCCTCATTTAATAATTGGACCTCCTCTTGAGCCATGGGGGGCGCTTCTAAATAGAGGTCATGAAGGAGATTTACTTATTCCCGGAGTATTGTTCATTTACATTGCTGGAATTATAGGTTGGTCAGGAAGAGAGTATCTCATTGAATCAAAAAAGACTAAGAATCCAGCAGATCTTGAGATCATTATTGACCTAGACTTAGCCAGAAAATGTCTTGTAAAAGGAGCCCAATGGCCTCTTCTTGCTAATAAACAAGGTAGAAATGGAGATTTAAGAGAGAAAGATAACAATATTACACTTAATGGTCCTCGCTAAACATCCTTAAAAAACTCTCATAAAACAAATGTTCAAAATTCTAAACACAAAATTTGTCAGATCTGCTCCTGTGGTTGCAGCAATTTGGCTAAGCCTTACAGCTGGAATAATTATTGAATTTAATAGGTTTTTCCCAGATTTATTATTCCATCCAATGAGTTGATAAATAGAAAATAATCAAGTTTTTATTAACTTGATTATTTTTTTTGCTGTTTCATCAACATTGTGATTTGTTAATGCAAAATCAAATTCATTTGATACTGAAATCTCATAATTAGCCCTTGAGAGTCTTTTTTTAATTGCCTCTTCTTTTTCAGTACCTCTATTTCTTATTCTTCTCTCTAACTCTTCTTTATCAGGAGGAAGTAAAAATATTGACTGTGAATTAGGAAACTTATTTTTTATTTGCCTTGCACCCTCTACTTCAATTTCAAGTAGTACGGTAAATCCACTTTTAATTTTCTCATTAACAGAAGACAAAGGCGTTCCATAGTAGTTTCCAGCAAATTGAGCCCATTCAAGGAAAAGGTTTTGTTCAATCATTTCTTTAAACTTTTCTTGGTTTAAGAAATAATAATTTTCTCCGTCCTTCTCTCCCTTTCTAGGTTCTCTAGTAGTTGCAGATATTGAAAGCCAAAAATTTTTTTCTTTACCTAATATTTCTTTAACAACTGTTCCTTTACCTACCCCGCTGGGTCCAGTAAGGATAATAAGTTTTTTTTGATTTTTCATATTAAATTTTTTACAGTAAGATAGTCATCCTGTGAATTAAAAAGGAATAATGCAAAAAGGTGTTCCACAGATAATGGATATTACATCTATTAGATCTGTCTTGCATTATTTGACAAAGAACATCTTACCTACAAAGTTTGAGACTGCCCAACAACCAGAACCTAATACAATTCAATTATGTTTCAGAGGTGTTGATTCTCAAACATGGTTAGAAGTTTCATGGAATGGAGACTCTCCAAGAATACTAAAGATAAATAAGCCAGAAAAGATTGGGAGAGAAAGCACACTTTCCAAACAAATAAGATACGGATTAAAGTATATGGCTTTAATTTCGATTGATCAAGATGATTTCGAGAGAGTTATAAAATTTAGTTTTGCGAAAAAACCTGGAGATGAAATTAATAAGTATTTAATTTTTGAATTGATGGGAAAACATAGTAATATTTTTTATCTGGATAATAAACATAAAATAATTGCCGTTGGTAAACAAATTAAATCAAGTCAATCTAGTTTTAGAACAATTTCAACAGGATCAATTTATTCTGGCCCTCCAGTCAATCTCAAAAAACAACCTAGAGAAGATGAGTCTTTTCAATCATGGAAAGACTCAATTTCAATATTACCTGAGTCTTTGAAATACTGTTTAATAAATACCTATCAAGGAGTAAGCCCTATACTCACAAAACAACTAGAGGTTATTAGCGCAACTGTTAATTCAGAAATAATGGAAAAAAATATTGATTTCATTAGCAACTCAGACTTAAAAGAGATATTTAAAAATTGGAAGATTTGGATAAACAGGTTTAAAAACAATAACTTTAACTTTTCCACATTCAACAAAGATTTTTATTGCGTTTGGTTTTTTGATAAGGAAATTAATTGCAAAAATAAAATAGATTTATGCACAAGCTTAGAGAATTATTATGATTATCATCTGAAACAAAAAAAACTTGAATTATTGGAAAAGAAAATTGAAGGGATAATTTTTAAACAGACCAATACTGAGAAAAAGAATTTAAATATTCAATATGATCTTCTGACAAAATCAGAAAACTACGAGATATATAAAGAAAAAGCTGATATTATATTTTCTTCACATGAAATAAAAAACCACGACATTATAAAGGGGCAAAAATTATATAAAAAATCAAAAAAACTAAAGAGATCTAGAGAATTAATAAAAGAAAGATTAAATATTTACAAAACAAATATAGATAGATTAGACGAATTCACTACGCTTCTAGAAAATTTAAATTCTTTAAATCATGAAAAACTTTCTATGAGAATCAAACTACTAGAAGAAATTATGGAAGAAATTTGTAACGAGTTTAATATCAACATCAAGAAGCAAAGAGTAGATCAGAAAAGTACATATGAGATAGAGTCTTCACCAATTCAAGTTAACACTCCCACAGGATTAAAGCTTCAGGTGGGGCGAAATATGAGGCAGAATGATTTAATAAGTTTTAAGTTCTCAAAAAAAGGCGATTTATGGTTTCATGCACAGGAATCACCAGGCAGTCATGTGGTTTTGAAGTCTTCATCTCAAGTAGCATCTGAACAAGATCTTCAAATAGCTGCAGATTTAGCTGCTTTATTTAGTAAGGCAAAAAGAAACATTAAAGTTCCAATTAATTTAGTAAAGATTAAAGATTTGCAAAAAATCAAAAACGGAGGACCGGGTTGCGTTTCCTTTAAAAATGGAGAAATTATTTGGGGAAATCCTACAAGAGGAGAAGATTACATTAAAAAAAATCTTAAAATAGTAATTTAGTTTATAATGAAAAAAATTTTTAAATCTAAATGTTTGATTTTCTTTTAGGCACTCATGAATTTTTAGGAAATCATAGTTTTCCAGAATTTATTGTTGGATATCTATTTGGTGCTGCATTAATAATTGGAGCTCCTACTGTTTTTTTACTACTTGCCTTCGTAAGCGCTTTAATGAAAACAAATGGGAAAATGGGTGGATATAGAGAATATGAAACTTATGGTGAATCATCTTTAAATGATGCCCCTCCTTTCTTATTACCAGATCCAACAAATCCTAAATTAAGCAAATAATCAAGTTTATCGAAAAATAAATTGGACTTTGACAATAGTAGTTTTAAACCTTTTTCTTACACAATTTTTATCACATAATAATGAGAGGCACAGGTCAAAGTGAAAAAAAATTATCAGATTCGATGACTTTTAGTGATCATTTAGAGGAGCTTCGTCAAAGGATACTAAACTCAATTTACTCAATACTTATTTCAATATTCTTTAGTTTTCTCATCATAAAGCCATTAATATCTTTTTTAGAAATTCCAGCTGGTGATATTCATTTACTACAACTTGCTCCAGGAGAGTTTTTATTTGTCGCCATTAAAGTTGCAGGTTACAGCGGATTGATAGTTTCTATGCCTTATATTTTTTATCAAATAATATTATTCATTACTCCTGGTTTAACAAAACAAGAAAAAAGCCTTATCTTACCTGCAGTTTTTGGTTCAGGTCTTCTATTTTTTTTAGGATTAATTTTTTCATGGTGGATATTAGTACCTGCAGCAATAGATTTCTTTATAAGTTTCGGTGCTGATATTGTTGAACCAACTTGGTCGATAGAAAGATATTTTGATTTTGTTCTCTTATTAATGTCTAGCACTGCAATAGCTTTTCAATTGCCAGTATTACAATTTATTCTTGGTTCTCTTGGAATAATCACAACAGAAAAAATGATTTCGAATTGGAAGTTAGTTGTAATTTCCTCTGCAATATTATCTGCAGTGATTACCCCTTCAACTGACCCATTGACTATGTCATTGCTATCTATATCGATTGTGTTTTTATTTTTTGTGGGGACTGGATTAACTTATTTATCAGAAAATCTTAAGTCAAAAACTCTTTCATCTTCTCATTAATATCTAATTGCAAGCTGACAGCTCTACCTAACCTTGGCTTAGCATTGACTTTCTTTAGCCATTCCCTTACTTCTTCTGAATATCCACATCTATTTAAAATCTCGATTTTATCAGCTATCGATTTTTTATATTCATCTTCACTTAAAGGGAATGATTCCTGTCCAAGAAATCCCCACATCATTTGAAAATAAACGAATTTTCCTCTCCTAAAGAGTCTAAAATCATATTTTTTCCCCCAGCGATGAATCAAATAATGTATAACTTCATCTACTAGCAATGGGTTCATTTAAATCAATAATTAAGACTTCATAAACTTTTACTTTAAATTATTAAAAGTCCTATCTATTTGCAACAGAAATTGAACAATTTGCTCCATAATAACTAATAAATAACAGAACCAAGTAGCGAATGACTCAATTAAGTTCCAATGATGTCCCTTCTATGGGTCGAAGGCAATTTATGAATCTTCTTACATTTGGTACTGCAACTGGTGTAGCTTTAGGAGCCCTTTACCCAGTAGCAAATTATTTTATGCCTTTAAGAGCAGGCGGCGGTGGAGGTGGAACTTCTGCTAAAGATGAATTAGGGAATCCAATAACTAAGACAGGTTGGTTAGCTACCCATCAAGCAGGAGACAGAAGTCTAGTTCAGGGTCTAAAGGGAGATCCAACTTATTTAATAGTTAATGAGGGCGGTGAAATAGGAGAATTTGGTTTAAATGCAATTTGTACTCATTTAGGTTGTGTTGTCCCATGGGATAGTGGTGCTAATAAATTCATATGTCCTTGTCATGGCAGTCAGTACGATACTAACGGGAAGGTAGTAAGAGGGCCTGCCCCTTTATCTTTAGCTCTAGCTCATGTCGATATTGAAGATGATGCTGTACTCGTTAAACAATGGTCAGAAACTGACTTTAGAACTAATGAAAATCCATGGTGGGCATAAAAAAATGAAAGGTCTTAAAAATCAAATTATGAAAAAAACAAGTTTATTTATTTGTACTCTGCTTTTCATTTCAAGCATTTTATTTTATCCAGAGATCAGTTTTGCTTATCCATTTTGGGCTCAACAAAACTACGAATCCCCAAGAGAAGCCACAGGTAAGATAGTTTGTGCAAATTGTCATCTAGCTCAGATGCCTACAATTGCAGAGGTTCCACAATCTGTTGGAGCAGACAGTGTTTTCAAAGCTGTAGTCAAAATACCCTACAAAAATGATTTAAAAGAGATAGGGGCTGATGGTTCCGAAGTCCCATTACAAGTTGGTGCTGTTGTAATGCTGCCTGATGGCTTTAAACTTGCTCCAGAAGAAAGATGGACTGAAGAAATAAAAGAGGAAACAGAAGGGGTTTATTTTACTAATTACAGCGAAGAGAAAGATAATATCATTATTGTCGGACCTTTACCCGGCGATACCAATAAAGAAATCGTTTTCCCTGTACTTTCCCCTGACCCATCCACTAATAAAGAATATCACTATGGGAAATACTCTTTACATATTGGAGGCAATAGAGGTAGAGGCCAGGTATATCCAACTGGAGACAAGAGCAATAATGTAGTATTCACTTCTTCCACCGCAGGAACTATAAATTCAATAGAAACAATTGAAGATGGTAGCTATCAAGTCAATATAGAAAACGAAAATGGTGAAATAACTACTGAAACAGTGCCTGTTGGTCCTCAACTTATCGTAAAAGCGCAAGACAAAATTAATGTAGGTGACCCTCTTACTAATGATCCCAACGTTGGTGGCTTTGGGCAATTAGATGCTGAGGTTGTGCTTCAGAGCCCTTATAGAGTTATTGGATTGATTGCATTCTTCATTGGTGTAGGCTTAACTCAAATACTTTTAGTATTAAAGAAAAAACAAGTAGAAAAAGTGCAAGCAGCAGAGGGTATCTAACTTTCTCTAAATGCTTATACTTCAAGCTTTTATACAATCTCCCGGAGAAACTTTTTTAAATTTAGGATTTTTAACTATTAGATGGTACGGACTTCTTATTTCGGTTTCAGTTTTAATAGGCCTATTTGTCTCTAAAAAACTAGCAAAGGCAAGAAATATTAACCCAGAGTATATTAGTGAAATACTTCCATCATTAATAATCTGTTCAATAATTGGAGCTAGGGCTTATTACGTAATTTTTGAGTGGAGGCAATATAGCGGAGTGAACTTTTTTACTTCTTTTGAACTATTCAATAACATCATTCAAATACCTTCTTTTCTTGCAGTTTGGGAAGGAGGCATAGCAATCCATGGAGGTCTAATTGGAGGATTAATATCTATTATCTATTTCTGTAAGTCGAAAAAAATTAATTTAAAAACCTTTATAGATATATTAATACCCTCGATTATTCTTGGACAATCAATAGGAAGATGGGGAAATTTTTTCAATAATGAAGCCTTTGGAGTTCCTACAAATTTGCCTTGGAAATTATTTATACCTATCCAAAATAGGCCTTTAGAATTTATTAATTATGAATTTTTTCATCCTACATTTCTCTATGAATCATTGTGGAATCTTTTGATTTTCATCATCCTTATTATTACCTTTAATAAACAAAATAAAACAGATTTTTTCAGGCCTGGCTTTATTAGCTGTCTTTATTTAATAAGTTATAGCTTTGGACGATTCTGGATTGAAGGTTTAAGAACTGACCCACTATGCATTGGTGGACTTCCACCTTTCTGTGATGGCGGTATAAGAATGGCTCAATTTATAAGTATTTTTCTATTTTCTTCTGGATTAATTGGAATATTTTTTTTAAGATTGAGAACATATAGTGGGAAAAATAGAAAGAATGGATAACAAAATATCCTTTATTGGTGTTGGTCCAGGCGATCCAGAATTATTAACTTTAAAAGCATTAAAAAAGATAAAAATTGCAGATGTCATTATTTGGACTGATTCTCTAATTCCTGAAAAGATTCTAGATTCTGCTAAAGAAGGTTCTGAAAAAATAAAAACGAGTTCACTTAATTTAGAGCAAATCACCTCAATTATGATAGAAAAATTTCAGGCAGGGAAAACTGTTGTAAGGTTGCATGATGGAGACCCTTGCCTTTTTGGAGCAATTAGAGAGCAAATCGAAATTTTAAAAAACGAAAAAATTGAAATCGAGGTTATTCCTGGAGTAAGTGCTTTTCAAGTTGCTGCAGCATATCATGAAGTTGAGTTAACCATCCCTGACGTAACGCAAACAATAATTTTGACTAGAGCAGGAGGTCGAACAGGGATGCCCGAAAAAGAATCTCTGAAAGATCTTGCGAAACACAATTCCTCTATATGTCTATATCTAAGTGCTAGGCATGTGAAAATGTCTCAAGAAACTTTACTAGAGTTTTACCCTCCAGAGACTAAGGTGATTGTTGGATTTAGGGTATCTTGGGATGATGGTTGGACATCATTAATAGAATTAAAAGATATGGAAAAATTTTCTATTGAGAAAAAACTTATTAGAACAACCATTTACATAATTAGCCCAGCAATTAGTAATTTTCAAAAAAGATCTAATCTTTATAATCCAACTTATAAGCATCTCTTTAGGAATAAATAATCTTAAAGTTGATAGAAAAATATTAATTACTATAATTAGTAAAAATTAATTTGCTTTGAAAGAAATAAAATCTGTTTCGGGAATCAACAATAAAGGAGGAGATTCCTCTTTAAAGAGTATCGGAAATTTCATTAAAGAGGCTAGGTTAAGTAAAAATCAATCAATTGAAGAATTGGCTTCTGATTTAAAAATTGGGGCACATCAACTTGAAGCCATAGAGGAAGGTAATGAAGAAAAACTACCTGAAAAAGTATTTATCAAAGCAATGATTAGACGGATTTCACAGAAGCTAAAACTTGATACAGAATTTTTAATGGATGAATTCAAGACAGAGAGAAAAGAAGTGAAAATTGAAGAAATAGTTGAAGAAGTTTCCAAAAAAAATTATAAATCTAGGCAATCTAATAATTTTAATCCACTAGGATTCCTAATATTTATTTTAATTTCAGGCTTTCTCGGACTAATAGCCTCCTCCTTAATTTTCAATTTATTTTCAGATTCTTCTCAGAATCAAATTCCAAAACAAGAACTTTTAAAAAAAACTAAATAACTTTTAATTCCAAATTCTTTAGTTCTTTTACTACATTACGGCATAATCCTAAGTTCCATTTTTCAAGAAGAAGATCATGCTTTCTATCTAAAGGTAAAAGTTGAAATCTAAGATTATTTTCCTGCAATTTTATTTGAACTGAGGAGATTACCTTGTCAGGTCTTTGATCAAGAGCTGCTGCTAGTCTCAGGATTAATGACATTTCAAGAACTAATGTTTTATCTTCTTTGGATATTAAATTTTGCCAAGACTCATGTCTTTTCTTGGGTAGAGTCTTTCTATGGTACCTAGCAATTGAAGCAATAATATTTGTTTCTGATTCAGAATATCCCAACAACTCACAATTTTTTATTAAGTACCATGAGTGTTTGTGATATGAACCAACATTCACGTATTTTCCACAATTATAAAGATTAGAAGCCGCCCAAAGAAGTTCTTTGGCTTTAGGGTCATTATCGCTATGAAAGATATTTTTAGTCTGATCATAGATTTGAAAGGCAATATCGATAACTTTCTCAGCTCTTGTGCTATCAACTCTAAACTTTCTGGCCTGATGAACTATGGTTGTTTTTCTAATATTGCTTTGAATATTTAACTCGTTTTTTATTATCCCTTTACGAAGCATCCAATCAACAACTAATCCCTCTCTGAGCGCCCTCTCACTTATAGTTAATTCATTAAAGTTCAACATCTCCATTGCGGTGTTTAATATCAATGCTCCTGGAACAATTATTTCTGCTCTTCTCTCACTTAATGAAGGTATTTTCTTAATTTCCGAAACTGGCAATTTAATTAGTTTTTCCAATACATTTTGTAAATTTTCCCTTTTAAATTTATAACCATGCAACTTTTGTTTAGATTCTCCCAAATCATCTGCAATCAAATTTCCTAATGAGGTTGCAGTGCCACTGGTTGCAATCATAGATAAAGTTTTATCTCCCTTAGATCTACTCTTTATTTTTCGAACAGATGGTTCTAAAGATCCTTTAATAAAAGTATTTAGAAAACTCGATCTTTCTGAATTTATAGACTCTTTATTTAAAAAATCATTTTTAAGTCTTACCGCCCCAATTCTCGAACTGGTAAGAGCTATAGCATCTTTTTTATCAGCAAGTATTAATTCTGTAGATCCTCCTCCAATATCTATTATTACAAAAGACTGATCTTCAAAAGCCATACCAGAAAGAACACCAAGATAAATTAATCTGGCTTCCTCAGAACCACTTATCATTTCTATTTGAATATCAGTTTCATCAAGAACTCGTCTAATAAAATCTTGACCATTTGGAGCTTCCCTAACTGCACTTGTTGCTGCTGTTAATATTTGTTTTACTCCATTACTTTTGCAATATTCCTTAAATCGCTTAAGAGTAACTAATGCTCTTTGGATTGATTCTTCAGTAAGATTACCCTCCTCATCTCTTTCTCCAAGACGAGTGGTTGATTTATCAGTGAATTTTATTGAAAATGATTTTAATTCTTGATTAATTTCTGCTACCAAGAGATGTGTAGAGTTAGTTCCAATATCTATAGAAGCTACTAAAATTTGCTTTTCTTGAAAATATCTTAAATCTTGTTTCAGTATCATTTCTTTTTATAAGATGCAGATATCTTTAGTCCATTAATAAATATACCCAACATTGATTATTAAATAATAGAAATCATTTTATCCTAGTAAGACTATTTAAAGATATGAAATATACAATAGGTCATATGAAAAATAAAAATCGACAAATTAAATTAAGTACTATTTTTGAATTATTAAGGTGGAATAAGCCAACTGGAAGAATGATCTTACTTATTCCTGCTGGATGGAGTTTATATTTAACCCCAGATGCTAATCCAACATTTTTAATGTTGCTAAGAATAATACTGGGAGGACTTCTAGTAAGTGGATTAGGCTGTGTGGTTAATGATATTTGGGACAAAAAAATTGATCAAAGAGTTGTTAGGACAAAAAATAGACCTCTAGCTGCAAACAAAATCGGTCTTAAAACAGCGTATTCAATTCTTTTCTTTTTAATTTTATGTAGCTTCTTTTTAACTTTGTCACTACCTCAGCCTGGAAGAATTCTTTCCATTTCACTTGCTTTTTTAGCTTTACCTATCATTTTAATTTATCCTTCTGCCAAAAGATGGTTTAAATATCCTCAATTAATCTTATCCATATGCTGGGGTTTTGCTGTCTTAATTCCCTGGGCCGCAAATGAAGGCAATTTAAATAGTATTGTTTTATTATTTTGCTGGCTAGCTACCATTTTTTGGACTTTTGGCTTTGACACGATTTATGCTTTGGCAGATAAAAAATATGATATAAAAATTGGGATAAATAGTTCCGCTGTTAACCTCCAGAACAATACAAGAATAACCATTCAAATTTGTTATTTTTTAACTTCTTGTTTTCTCGCAATATGCGGATTTATTAATCAAATGGATTTTATTTTTTGGCCAATTTGGCTTGCAACGTCAATCTTAATGCAGAGAGATATACTAAAAGTATTTCCTGAGGAAAAGCAATCAATAAAAAATATCGGGAATCACTTCAAAAATCAATCAATTTATGGAGGAGTCATTCTATTAGGAATTATTATTGCCTCATAAATTCTAAATATGGTTTTTATTTTAAAAAAAGGCGATTTAATTGATATTTTAGCTCCAGGCTCCTTTATTGATGAAGAGGAAAATTTTCAAAAAGGCATAGAAATCTTAAAGAACTGGGGTTTGGAAATTAATGAAAATAATTCTTTATCAAAAAAATTTGGTTATTTTGCAGGCGATGATCTAACTAGATTTGAAGAACTGGAAAAAGCACAAAATAGTAAGTTAATCATTTTTGCAAAAGGAGGCTGGGGTTCAGCAAGACTTTTGGAAAAAGAACCTTCTTGGCAGAATGGTTTAATGCTTGGATTCTCAGATACATGTTCTTTATTACTATCTAAATATTCTCAAGGATTTATAGGTTCTATTCATGGCCCAATGGTTACTAGCCTTTTCAAAGAGCCAGAGTGGAGTCTCGAGAGGCTAAGAAATTTACTTTTTGAGGGATATGTTGAGGACATAAGAGGAATTCCTTTAAGAGCTGGAAAAGCTAAAGGAGAAATTATTGTTTCTAATTTAACTATTGCTACTTTTTTAATTGGTACTAATCACTTTCCAGATTGCAAAGGAAAAATAATAATTTTTGAAGATATAAATGAAGATATTTATAAAATTGATCGTATGTTGACTTACCTCAGAATGACTAAAATACTTTCTGAAATTGCTGGTATTGGATTCGGAAGTTTTTCTAATGATTCCTGCGACATTGAATGGAAAAACTTACTAAAAAAATGCATTATTGAAAGACTCCAAGAGTTCGATTTTCCTATTCTTTTTGATCTCCCAATAGGACACATATCAGGGAATGCATGCATCCCGTTAGGGTACCAAGCCACCTTAAATGGTGACAACGGCATTCTTAGTATTGATAAATCTTTTTAACTAGGAGTTCTTCACAAAAAGTTTTGCTATTTTCAAATCTATAGGAGATGTAATTTTTATATTTGAATAAGTTCCTTCAATAATCTTCACTTTCCAATTAAGCATTTCGAATAGAGAAGCATCATCTGTGACTTTCCAGTTTTTATCAATTGCCATCTTATGAGCTTTTTTTAATCTATCTACTAAAAAGCCCTGAGGAGTTTGCGCTGCCCATAAATAATTTCTGTCTGGTGTTTCTTTAATAAAACCTTCATTATCAACAATCTTTATAGTGTCTGTTATCTTTGTAGCCAAAATTACAGCTTCATTTTCATCTAATTGCTTGGCACAAAGGTCTATCAATTCAGGATTAATTAGACATCTAGCGCCATCATGTATTAAAACTTTTTCAGCATCTTTTGGTAACGCTTTTAAACCATTAAAAACTGACTGTTGTCTGGTGTCACCACCATTAATCCAATGAACTTTATGGGCAAAATCCTTAGCTGAATTTAATAATAAGTTTTTATCTTTAGGTTGCCCAATCATTCCAACCCAATTTGTTGAGCTTGCAGAAAATACAGATTTAAGTGTCCAATAAATCAAAGACTCTCCCTCTAAATCAATAAGTAATTTATTTTTTCCAGCTTTCATTCTGCTACCGCTCCCTGCAGCTGGTATTAAAAAGTGCACAATAGAAGGTCTTAATATTTTCTAGACAATTATAAATAAAAGCAATATCTTTACACAAATAGTACTACGATTGAAAATTATAAAAATTTCATAATGTCCAATAAAGATTCATTATCAGGAAAAATTGCTTTAATCACTGGAGCTAGCAGAGGAATTGGTAAAGAAATTGCTTTAGAACTAAGCCGATTGGGAGCAGAAGTTTTTATTAATTACTCTTCTTCTGATGAAAAAGCTGAAGAAGTTGTAAATTTAATAAAAAATTCAGGAGGTAAAGCTCATAAATTAAAATTTGATGTTTCAAAAGAGGATTCTGTCAGTTCAGCTTTTGAAGAAATCATCAAAATTAATGGCAACATTGATATCCTCATTAACAATGCTGGAATTACTAGGGATGGACTATTGATGAGAATGAAATCGGCACAATGGGATGATGTACTAAATACAAACTTAAAAGGGGTTTTTCTTTGTACAAAATATGCTTCAAAATTTATGATGAAAAAAAGAAGTGGTAGCATCGTAAATATTTCATCTGTTGTTGGCATAATTGGTAATCCTGGACAAGCAAATTATTCTGCAGCCAAAGCTGGAGTTATTGGATTTACCAAAACTTGCGCTAAAGAATTTGCCTCAAGAGGTATAAATGTTAATGCAATAGCTCCAGGCTTTATAGAAACAGAGATGACTGAAAAACTTAATACAGAAGAGATTCTAAAAGTTATTCCTTTAGGGAAATTAGGAAGTTGTACTCAAATTGCAAACTTAGTCTCATTTTTAGTTTCAAGTGATGCAGGAAGTTACATTACAGGGCAAACAATCAGTATAGATGGGGGTATGAGTATTTAGTTATGTACTTTCATAAGGCTGGCCTAATTCATCTCTCAACCTTCTAATTTTTTGTAAAAGTTTTAGTCTTCGACTTCTAGCAGTTAATGTTAAGAAAAATCTTAAAGGAAAGTATATAAGTGTCATAGCAATCGCGAGGATTGCGGTAAGAGTAAAAATAAGATTATTTGTTTCTTCCATAACTTAAAGATACTCTTATTTTAGTTAATTTGTATGTCCTATTAAAAGAAATTCGGCTTTCCCCACTTAATTAAATATCCCTTAAAAATGATTCTATGGGAGATTAGAATAAGATAAAAGATCGAGTAAACATGGCTAAACAGTTAAGTTTTTCTAATGAATCAAGAGAAGCGCTAGAAAAAGGTGTGAATTTCGTAGCTAATGCGGTAAAGGTTACTATTGGACCGAAGGCAAAAAACGTTGTAATAGAAAAGAAATTTGGTTCACCAGATATAGTAAGAGATGGATCTACAGTTGCTAAAGAGATCGAGATTGAAAACCCTATTTCTAATTTAGGTGCGAAATTAATAGAACAAGTTGCATCCAAGACAAAAGAGAGTGCTGGTGATGGAACAACAACAGCAACCATTTTGGCTCAGAAGATGGTTCAAGAGGGATTAAAAAATATTGCTTCTGGCGCCAACCCTATGGAGTTAAAAAAAGGTATGGAGGCAGGCCTAGCTTTCGTCTTAGAAAAATTAAGTTCCAGAAGTATTTCATTAAGTGGTTCTGATATCCAAAAAGTTGCAACAGTTAGTGCTGGAGGTGATGAAGAAATTGGATCTATAATTTCGAAAGCCATGGATATTGTTACTTCAGATGGTGTAATAACTGTCGAAGAATCTCAATCACTAGAAACAGAATTAGATATAACTGAAGGTATGTCTTTTGATAGAGGTTATAGTTCTCCATATTTCGTAACCGACCAAGAAAGACAAGTTTGTGAACTTGAAAATCCTAAAATATTAATAACTGATCAAAAAGTCTCAACTTTAGTTGATCTAGTTCCAATACTTGAAGAAATTCAGAAGTCAGGCTCACCTTTTCTAATTCTTGCTGAAGATATTGAAGGAGAGGCTTTAACCACTCTGGTTTTAAATAAGAATAGTGGGGTTTTAAATGTTGCTTCCGTAAGAGCTCCGTTATTTGGTGAGAGAAGAAAAGCTGCCCTCGAAGATATTGCAATTCTTACAGGGGCTAAGTTAATTAGCGAAGATAAATCGATGACACTTGATAAAGTATCGATTAATGATTTAGGAAAAGCAAAAAAAATAACTATCACAAAGGATAAAACTACCATTGTTGCCTTCGAAGACACTAAAGATTTAGTTAAAGCGAGAGTAGAGAAATTAAAGAGAGAAGTAAATATAACTGAATCTGAGTATGACCAGGATAAAATCAATGAAAGGATAGCCAAACTAGCCGGAGGAGTAGCTCTTATCAAAGTAGGAGCTGCTACAGAAACAGAGATGAAGTATAAAAAGTTGAGAATCGAAGATTCCCTTAATGCTACGAAAGCTGCTATTGAAGAGGGTGTCGTTTCTGGAGGAGGACAAACTTTAATTGAAATATCAGATGACCTTACAAATATAAGTGAAACATCTTCAGATGATTTAAGAACAGGGATAAATATAGTCAAAGAAGCACTTTTGGAACCCACCAAACAAATAGCAAAAAATGCTGGTTTTAATGGAGATGTAGTTGTCGCTGAAATTAAAAGACTTAACAAAGGCTTTAATGCTAATTCAGGAAAATATGAGGATTTAAAAGATTCAGGAATATTAGATCCAACCAAAGTAATAAGATTAGCTCTTCAAGATTCAGTATCTATTTCAGCTATGCTCCTCACAACAGAAGTTGCGATGGCAGACATTCCAGAGCCTGAAGCCGCCGCCCCTGGAGGACCAGGCGGAGATCCAATGGGAGGGATGGGTGGCATGGGAATGCCAGGAATGGGTGGCATGGGAATGCCAGGAATGGGTGGCATGGGAATGCCAGGAATGGGTGGTATGGGAATGCCAGGAATGGGTGGCATGGGAATGCCGGGTATGATGTAAAAGCTAACTAGCTTTTTTATCGTTGTTAATCCACTTTCTTAAATTTTTAATATAAGGTAGGGGTAATTTTGGGGTTTCAGTAAATTTATTTATTTTATTATAATTTTTATTTTTGCTAGATATTTCATTGCTGCTAGAAGTTTCCAGGCCATTTGATTCCCACATTGTTTCTTCAATATTTTCAAAAGTTTTAGATAATTCAAGCTTAATTTGTTCTTGATTTTCTTCATGCACTTCATCAATTAAAGAGATCTGTTCTTGATTTTCTTCATGCTGATTTTCTTTTTGTAGTGAACTATGGATTAATAAATCATTTAATGAATCAATCCCAAATCTATGGACCCACTTAAGAACAACATTTTCTTTAAGCAAAAAATTATTTTCTAAAGAGGCTTGTTTAAAAACTTCTATTAAATGATTTTTTAAAAGCATAAAATTTCTAATTTAACTTTCTATTTAACAGAGGCCTAATAATAATCAAGGAAAAAACTGTTAAAGAAAATAAAATTGAGATACAACTCTTACAAGTTAAATCACCATATGGGGCATGTAAAGCCACTAATTCTAAATCCATAGTTTGTGTATAGGCAGTCCTAATAGGTTCAATAGCAAAAGTTAATGGATTTAATGAAGCTAACCAGCCGAGCCAATTTGGCATAAAAGAGATTGGAGCTAAAGCAGTACTCGCAAATAGAAGAGGTAAATTTATTACGAATATAAGAGCAATTAATTCAATATGTCCAGGCAAAACAAACGCTAAACATAAACTTATTGATGTCACAAAAAGAACTAATAAAATTAGTGTTGTAAATACAATTCCTAAACCATATAAGTTGGGCCATCCATAACCCAAAATGTATGAAACAATCATTATTACAACACTCTGAATAAAGCTCAAGATTGTTATGTAAAAAAAAGAAGATAAAACTATGGATAATCTACTTGTTAAAGGAGCCACAAGTAATCTATTAAGAAATCCAAACTCTCTATCAAACATTAAAGGGAGACCAGAGTTTAGGGCTCCGCTAAAAGCAGTAAAAACAATAAGTCCTGCTCCTAAAAAATTCCCATAAGAATCGACACCTGGTAAAAAACCTTCAGGAGCTTTAGAGAATAATGCTCCAAATAAAAAAAGCCAAATTATTGGTTGTAATATTCCTGCTAAAAGAGTTGATGGTCTTCTTTTTAATTGAATAAATAATCTCTTTGTTAAGGCAAATGTTTCTTGATATAAAAAAAATAAATTATACTGTTGTAATTCCATAATTAGCAGTAATTAGTATTCATTATAGTTAGTTAACCAAAAATTTTTTTATCGCATGGATTGCTTTGATTCTTTTTTTAGGTCTCTTTTCCCTGCCATATAAATTTCAGCATCCAATAATGTTTTCCCAGTTGCCTGAAGATATACATCATCCAAGCTTGGCTGACTTTGGGTAAGAGAAAAAATTTCAAACTTTGAGAAGGCTAATTCCACTTTTAGCTTCGTAAGTAAATCTTTTTGCTTATCTGCTACGAAATTTATAGAGAAACCTTGAGCTTCATTTATGATAATCTGACTAATTCCATCTATTGAAGATAAAATTTTAGATATATTATTTGCTTCTTCCTGATTACTAAATTCTCTTACTTTCAAAGTTACTCTATCTCCTCCTAATTTATTTTTGAGCTCAGCAGGAGTTCCTTTTGCTATAACTCTTCCATCATCAATTATCACTAATCTGTCTGCCAATTTATCTATCTCATCAAGATAGTGACTACTTAAAATAATGGTCATTCCATTATTTCTCAAATCTTTCAAAAGTTGCCATATAATATTTCTACTTTCAATATCTAAACCAACTGTAGGTTCATCCAAAATTAATACTTGGGGCAAATGTAAAAGTCCAGCTGCCAGATCTATTCTTCTTTTCATTCCCCCTGAATAAGTTCCACACTTACGATCAATCCAATCATTCATTTCTAATTGATCTATTAATTTATTTATCCTTTCAAATTTTTTATTTTTATTGATGTGATATAAATCTGATTGAAAATCCAAAAGCTCTCGTCCAGTTAATATTTTATCAAGTGCAATGTCTTGGGCAACATAACCAATTAATTCTCTAATTTTCCTTGAATTTTTTATCAGGTTAATATTATTTATAAAAACTTCTCCACTATCAGGCTCTATTAAAGTAGCGAGTATTTTTATCAGTGTTGATTTGCCAGCACCATTTGGACCTAGTATTCCGAATAATGTGCCAGCTTCAATTTCCATCGATAAATTTTTTAATGCATTGATATCTGAATAAGATTTTGAGAGCCCTTTAACTTTTATATAATTCATCAAACTTACTATTTATTTAAAAAACATTTTACATCTAATTTAATTACTAAGCAGGGATACAATAGATAAAAATATTTGCATAGATTGCTGCTCAAATTCTACTGATAGTTGGGTTCTGGAAATTAATAACAAAAGACAAATGCCAAACATGTAGAGAATAGACCACCTAAAAAGAGACTTTGCTCTAGAAAGATCATCAGGAGATTTCTTTAATTCATTTATTAATTGCAAAAGTCTTCCATTAAACGGCAATAACATAATTCCGTATAAGAGACCCCCTTCAGGTAGAGCAAAGACTCCCATAATACTCATTAAAACTGTTGCCCATCCGTAATGGGAAATCGCTTTAGCAGTAAAAACAGATCCTTTAACAGAAGGGAGCATAGGAATACCAACAGATGCGTAATCATCCTTCAACAAAATTGCAAGTGCCCAAAAATGAGCTGGGGTCCATAACATTACTAAACAAAACAACCACCAACCACTAAGACCTACATGCCCTGTGGCAGCAGACGCTCCAACTAAGGGTGGTATCGCACCAGCAACTCCTCCGAAAACAATGTTTTTGGTTGTACGAGGTTTCAAAATAACTGTATATAAAATTACGTAGCTAAATAAACCAAGAAGAGTTAAACCCGCAGCCAAATAATTTACACCACTTACTAAAAGCATCGAAGCTGCCAAAGTACATGATACGGCGGCTAAAAATACAGTCTCAGATGACAACTTTCCTGCTGGCAAGGCTCTTTTGCTAGTTCTTGTCATCCTTTTATCTAATTCCATTTCCCACAAGCAATTAAGAGCTCCTGCTGCTGCAGCTGCCAAAGCGCCTCCTCCTAAAGTGCAGATAAGTTTCGGGGAAGACAAAGGCCATTCTTCTGTTAAAGCCATTCCTCCCAAAGTTGTGGCCAGTAAAAGTGGGATTAATCTAGGTTTTGCTACTTCAAGCCAAGGCGGCAAAGTTAGTCTTTTTCTTGAAGGGACAACTTCATCCCTAATTGAAGATTTATAGTTCAAGTTTCCTAAGTTACTACTGTTCATGAGTTGATACCGACCGTTTGAGGATTAAGGGAGTGGTTTAGACCTTTTTTGGTAAAAGGATTTCTAAAAATTAATGTTGTTAATATCGCAATAAATAAAGAGGCGTTAAGTTGATGACAAATAATAAAAATAGGTTCATTCAAATTTGTTTTAAGACTTAAAACACCCAAAGTAATTTGAGAAAACAAGAGAAAAATAAGTTTTGTGAGATATTTCCAATTTTCATTAAGCAAACTTCTCTTATAAATTGCAATAGAAATAATCAAAAAAATTGAGAAAGCAATTGGAAAAGCAAATAATTTATGTGTATCTAGAATTAGACATTTTTTATTAAAAGATAAGCAAATATGTGCTGACCAGGTTGATGAAAGCCTTACGCCAATAAAAGATTGAATCAGAGTAAGTAAAAGAGGAACAAAAAATAATAATCTCCACCAAATGAATGGCTCTTCAATGTCGTCATTTTCTAAATTTTGATTTATTGAAATTGTTGTAATGAGAAGTAGAAAAGCTATTAAAAGATGGCCAGTAACAGTATATGAATCAAGCAGGTTTATTACTGTTAAAGCTCCAAAGGATCCTTGGACAATAACGAGAAAAAGTAATAATGAATAAGTTTTAGGTAACCAATTTGGAATTTCATTTTTCCAAATAATTGAAAGCGCAAATTTAGAGAGAATTAATATTCCAACAACAAAAGCATCTAGACGATGAAACCACTCTAGAAATACTCTTAGGTTCATATGTTTAAAAGGCAAAAAAGATCCATAACATAATGGCCAATCTGGACACGCAAGTCCCGCCTCCATGACTCTCGTAGCACCTCCAATTACGATTAGTGCGATAAGTGCAAATACACTATGACTTCCCAACCTTTTAAAAATTGTCAGATATTTTGCTTTATATAATTGGTTATTAATCAAATGGATAAAACCTATTATTTTGCATAATAAATTAGATTCAAAAACCAAACATTAATTAAAAATTAATATGTTTAATTTAAAAAATAATTTACTAATTTAATCTTTTTTCCCTGACAATTAACTCTAAAAAGTTATTAATAATACGCCTTTTATTTCATAAATCTTAAGAAGTTGTGAATTTAAATGTTTTTCTTTTAACAAAGGATGCAGGATTAAAAAAATTGAATATCTTGAGAATATATATTCAAATATTTATAGATCAATTGTTAAATAAAAAAATTTATTTAATATTAATTATTTCACTCGTTTTTGCTATATCTTTTTGGATTGGTTTTAACGTAAATTTGCTTCCAGCGGAAGCAAGTATTAATGCACCAATTTACGATGAACTTTTTAAAATACTTTTCATCACTGGATTAATTATTTTTATAGGAATGACAATAGCTGTTATTTATAGCTTATTTAAGTTCAGGAAAAGAAATGATCAGATAGGAGATGGTATTGCTTTAGAGGGGAATTTAAGCTTAGAAATTGTATGGACAATTATTCCTTCAATAATTGTTTTGTTAATAGGTTTATATAGCTACAACATATACGATCGAATGGGAGGTATGAAAGAACTAAATCATAACCACGAAATGATGAGTTCTAATTCTGAAAAAATATGGGCTGGAATAAGTCAAACTAATGATAATGAAATAGCAATAAATAATTTATCAATTGAAGTTTCAGCTATGCAATTTGCGTTTCTATTCAATTATCCAAAGGGCAATTTCATATCAGGAGAACTACACGTTCCTGTTGATCAAAAAGTATCAATAAAAATGGAATCCAAAGATGTCATTCATGCTTTTTGGGTGCCAGAGTTCAGAATTAAACAGGATATTATCCCTGGGCAACCTACTATTCTAAATTTCACTCCTACAAAAGTAGGAAAATATCCGATAATTTGTGCAGAATTATGTGGCCCATATCATGGAGGGATGAGAGCCTCCATAATTGTTGAAGAAGAATCTGTTTACAACGAATGGTTTAACAAAAATAAAAAACCAGAGGTAAATTTATGACAATATCAATTGATCAACAAAAAACTAATAATGAAAGCCTTCAACCTAAAGGATGGCTTAGATACTTTAGTTTTAGCCTTGATCATAAAGTAATTGGGATACAATACTTAGTCTGCGGCTTTCTTTTCTATTTAATAGGAGGAACCTTAGCGAGCGCTATAAGAATTGAACTGGCTAGTCCAATGTCTGACTTTATGCCTAGAGATGTTTATAACCAAGTTTTAACTCTGCACGGAACAATAATGATATTCCTTTGGATAGTGCCTGTAGTTAATGGTGCTTTTGGAAATTATTTAATTCCATTTTATGTAGGTGCAAGAGATATGGCATTCCCAAGATTAAATGCTGTTGCTTTTTGGTTAATTCCTCCTTCAGGTTTGATGCTGGTAGCAAGCTATTTTGTTGAGGGTGCTGCTCAGGCTGGATGGACGGCTTATCCTCCTTTGAGCATAACTACTCCTCAATCGGGACAAATTATTTGGATTTTGAGCGTTTTATTACTTGGAGGCAGTTCTATATTTGGTGGAATAAACTTTATCGCGACCATTATCAAACTAAGAAGGCCTGGATTAAAACTTATGCAATTGCCAATGTATTGTTGGGCAATGCTTGGAACAAGTCTATTAGTTGTTTTGTCAACTCCTGTTTTAGCAGGCACTTTAATTCTACTAAGCTTCGATATCATCGCTAATACAGGTTTTTTCAATCCTGTTTTAGGTGGCAATGTCGTAGTTTATCAGCATTTATTTTGGTTTTATTCTCATCCAGCTGTATACATTATGGTCCTTCCTGCCTTTGGTTTAGTTAGTGAAATACTTCCTGTACATGCTAGAAAACCACTTTTTGGATATACAACAATGGTTTTTTCAATAATGGGGATAGTGGTTTTAGGTTTAGTTGTTTGGGCGCATCACATGTTTACGAGTGGAACGCCCCCTTGGATGAGATTATTCTTTACTATCGCCACAGCATTTATTGCTGTTCCGACAGGTATAAAATTTTTCAATTGGGTTGCAACATTATGGGGAGGTAAAATTACCATTAATAGTGCTATGTTATTCTCTTGCGGATTTATTATAAATTTTGTTTTTGGAGGTATTACAGGAGTTGCTTTGGCGCAGGTACCCTTCGATATTCACGTACATGATACCTATTTCGTTGTAGCCCATTTTCATTACATAGTTTATGGTGGGACTGTTTTTATTATTTTCTCTTCCATTTATCATTGGTTCCCCAAAGTAACTGGAAAAATGCTCAATGAAAAATTAGGAATTTTACATTTTATCATTACTTTTATTGGATTTAACTTGTGCTTTGCTCCTCAACATTGGCTTGGTTTAAATGGAATGCCAAGAAGAGTTGCAGAATATGATCCTCAATTCCAGTTCGTTAATCAAGTTAGTAGCTTTGGGGCTCTTTTGATGGCTATAAGCACAATCCCTTTTTTAATTAACGTATTCCTTAGTGTGAGAAATGGAAAAAATGCTGGAGATAACCCTTGGAATGCTCTTACACCTGAATGGTTAACATCTTCTCCACCTCCAGTTGAAAATTGGGAAGGAGAAGCTCCATTAGTTGAAGAACCATATGGTTATGGTAAAGAAATTTCTGAACAGAAATAAAAACATATGACAACACTAGATAGCTCAAAAGAAATTCAAAAAAATAATTCTGAAGTTAATGAAACACATGAAGACTTCAGAATGTTTGGTCTCATAACTTTCCTAATTGCGGACGGAATGACTTTTGCTGGATTCTTTGCTGCTTATTTAACTTATAAAGCAGTAAATCCATTACCAGATGGTGCTATTTATGAATTAGAACTACCAATACCTACTCTCAATACAATTTTGTTACTTGTTAGTAGTGCAACTTTCCATAAAGCAGGCAAAGCACTTTTAAAAGATAAAAACTCAGATTCCCAAAAATGGTTATTTTTTACTGCTTTTCTTGGAATTATATTTTTAATATGTCAATTATTTGAATATTTTCATTTACCTTTTGGATTAACCGATAATTTATTTGCAAGTACTTTTTATGCTCTTACTGGTTTTCATGGATTACATGTCACTTTAGGCACTTTAATGATTTTAATTATTGCATGGCAATCGAGAAGCAATGGCGGAAGATTAAACAGTCAAAATATGTTTCCATTGGAAGCTGTTGAATTATACTGGCATTTTGTAGATGGAATATGGGTTGTTTTATTTATTATTTTGTATCTTTTATAAAAAACTTAATTTCAAAAATAAAATATATTTTTTATTAATTTATATTGCCACGGTTCTAATTTTTAGTAAGAATAAAGAATTATGAATTTGTCAGATAATGCTAGAAGGGAAAGAACTACTTGAAAAAGCAAAGTTATTAAGTAAAAAATCTGAAGATGAGATAGCAATAGGTTGTGGGTACGTAGGTCCAAGTGGAAGAATCTTAAGAAAAAGTTTTTATAGAGCGCTTATCGAAGCTAAGGGTTACAAAATAGGCAAGGGTAGGTATGGGAAAAATGGTAATAGAGCTTCAAGAGGCAGACAGACAGAATTCAAAACTAAAGTTCATGGCAATGGGAACCTATTAATTGGTCATGCCTACACCAAAAAATTAGGTCTAGAACCTGGTCAGGAATTTAAAATCGATCTTAAAAAAGAGTCAAAAACGATTTATCTGATTCCATTAAATTAAAAAATATATTTTACCAACCGTTTTCTTTAAGCCACTCGGAAGAAATATTATTAGAAGAAAAATCTTGATTACTATTTTTATTAAATAAAAGTAATTTCTCTACATATTTAATTAGTGCATCTGCCTCAAGGTTTACGATGTCACCGATATTTAATTTATTCAGATTTGTGTTATGCCAAGTATGAGGAATTATCGCAATAGTGAATATTTCTCCTTCCCGCTCATATTTTGCAATCGTAAGACTTATACCATTTACACAAATACTCCCTTTATTAACTACATATTTTGAAAAATTATTATTTTTCCACTTTATTGATAAGAGCCAAGATTTCGCTAATTTTTCTATATTCTCAACTGTTCCAAGGCCATCAACATGTCCGCTGACTATATGCCCTCCCAGACGGTCAGACACCCTAAGAGCAGGCTCCAAATTAACAATCTGATTCAGGTTCGACTTTACTCCTAAAGTTGTTTTTTTTAATGTCTCCTCACTAACATCAACAGTAAATTTATTTTGAAAAATCTCTTTAACTGTCAAACAAATTCCATCAACAGCTATGCTGTCACCTATTGCCATATCAAATAAATTATCTAGAATTTCAATTTCTAAAATATTTTTTTCTTTATTTAGTTTTCCAACTGATTGAATTATTCCTGTAAACATAGCTTTAAGAAAAATATTTTTACAAAATTTTGTATTTACTTTAATTTACTTTAAATGATTTTCAACTATAAATAAATTAAAGAGTAAATAAAAAGAAATTGATCATATTTAGATGATTATTAATTCACAAAAAAGATCATTTGGTAGAGGGGCGAAAGTGAGCTTATTCACTTTAGGGACAATGAGAGCAACTGAAAGTCTCGAAAAAATGTATGACATAATAAAAAATGCATATTATGTAGGAATTAACCACATAGAGACAGCACCCTCTTATGGTGATGCTGAATCACTTATTGGAAATTCAATAAAAAAACTAGCAATAGAAGAGAATATAAAAGAAAAAAATTGGGTGATCACTTCCAAAGTTTTACCAAAGGGTGATTTTGACTTTTTAAAAAATAATTTTAAAAAGTCTCTTAAAAATTTAAATCGCGAGAAAATTAATAATCTTGCAATTCATGGACTTAACTTAAAACAACATCTAGATTGGGTTCTTGCTGGAGAGGGTAAGAAATTCATATCTTGGATACTTGAGAAGGAACTAGTTGATCAAGTCGGTTTTAGTTCTCACGGAAGTTTTTCACTAATTAAAGATGCAATTAACTGTGAAGTTTTTACTTTTTGTTGTCTTCATTTACATTATTTAGATCAATCTAAGATTGCTTTAGCAGAGGAAGCTATAAAAAAAGGTATGGGAGTTTTAGCCATATCACCTGCAGATAAAGGGGGTAGATTGTATTCTCCAAGTGATATTTTGATGGAGGCCTCTAAGCCTTTTCATCCATTAGAATTAGCGTATCGATTTCTTCTATCAAAAGGGATTACAACTTTATCCTTGGGGGCGGCAAACAAAAAAGATTTTGAATTTGCGCATAAACTTAGAAACTCATTTGAGAAGCTTACAAAACTTGAAAAAAGCGCTCTTAATAAAATTGAGGAAGTTTCTAATGAAAGATTAAACTCAACCAAATGTGAACAATGTAGATCTTGTCTTCCATGTCCAAATGAAGTGCCTATTCCAGAAATACTTCGTTTAAGAAATATATCTGTTGGTTATGGGCAATTAGAATTTTCAAAAGAAAGATACAATTTAATAGGAAAAGCTGGACACTGGTGGGAAGAAAAAAATTCCTCATTTTGTCAAGAATGTAATGAATGTGTTCCTAAATGTCCTAGTAAATTAGATATACCAAATTTATTAAAGGAAACTCATAACTTATTAATTGAAAATCCTACAAAAAGATTATGGGGATAAGGACTCATTCCAGATATTTTTAAGATTAATTTTTTGTTCATTTGTTAAGACAGGGAAAGACCAACTATTTTCCCAACATTTCTCAGAAGGTCCTGAGATAGGGAGCATTTCAGTTTTATATTTACTTTGTAAATAATCACTATTGAATGGAAGATACCAACCCTGGCTTACTAACTTATCTACTATTGATTTATTTTCTAAAGATTTAATCCATTTAATTAATATTGCATTATTTAGATTTGATCGACTAAGTAGAAAATGCCACATCAAAGGTACGCCTTGGCTTGGGAAAACTAAAGAAAGCCTTGGATCTATTTTTAAATATTTTGAACAAAGACTATATGGAACTATTGCGACAATAGCATCAGAATTAATCAACCAATTGAGCATATTTTTATCATCAAATAACATTGCTTGGCTTTTGAGTTTTTTTAAAGAATTATATGAATTAATTTTTTGAGCAATTGACAATATTATTCTTGGACTTTGTGGAAAAATAATTTTCCCAGTTAATTTTTTAGAAAGAAGAAAATCCCATGATATTCTTGCTGAATTTACTAATTCTTTATTATTTTTAATGATAATTGTATAGGGTACTACGCCAATAGGAAATAATTTACTCCTCTGATTTCGATTAAAGCTTCCCAAAAAATCTATCGATCTCTTATCCAAATTTTCGAATAGTGCATATTCATTTATTTTTTCAAATTCTGAAAAATCTATACTAGAAATCCATCCATCATTTATTAAAGTAAAATCAGAATTGAAAATTGTCTTTCTATTTTTTTGTAACCGAATATTTTCAAAATTAATTTTTTCTTGCTTCCAATCTTTCGGGATCGTATCTTTAAAAGATTTTGGATAAAAAGAATTTTGTAATGCAATTTTTACTTTGTTAGGTAGATTACTGCAAGAGTTTAAGAAAAATAAAAGGGAAAGCTTACAACAATTCAAAAATTCTCTTCTGGTTGCAAATTTTGAAAACATTCAGCAATCCTTCTCTAAAGAAATTTGACCTAGACACTTCATCATTTCCAGATTTTGTTGACACAATGAAACTATTTCTTCATTTTTAAATCCATCTAAGAAAGCAAGCAATGATATTCCACCAGCACCTACACCTTCTTTTACATGACCTAATTCATAATCCTTCAATTCTTTGTATTTTGAAGATTTGAAATTTAAAGGACTTGCTAAACCTAATAATTTGACATCAAATTTTTCATTAATTAGATTTACTAAATCATTTAGAGAATTATCTTTCACAAGCCATCCAGTTGTCGCAATAAAAACATCTTCAATAAATGCATTTTTATTTTTTTCATCTAAAAATTCTAATACAAGCAAAATGACCGCTAACATCTGACTTCCTCCAGACAAAATTACAGGTTGTTTTGCTAACCTGGCACCAATCAGAAGACCCATTGAGAAAGCTTGGAAAGGATCACCAACCGCCGCGACAACATCAAAAGAGTCGAAATCAGCCTTGAAATTTGCATTGAAAAGTCCTCTTTCAACTACTTGTCTCCTTAATTCTCTTGGAGCTTTAAATAAACTACTCCCTATTAAATTCGATACCTGCAAACCAAAAGCTTCCATTACTGCCTGAGCAGTTGTGGTGCCCCCCGGTACAGATTCAGCAATTAAAACTGTTTGTTTTAAAGATTTTCCTATCGCAAGACCTTTTTCATAGAGATTTAAAACTCTCTCTTTAGTCATCGATTTACCAGTAGTAAGACAATTTGATGGTCCCAAATTTCTATCTTCTACGACCAAATGATTAAAATAAGGCTTAGCTCCTATTCCCAGAGGAACAATAACTGGATAAATATTTATAAGCTTTGAACAAACATGACTGATTAGGGCAGGAGTTACTCCTGCATTGAGAAGAGGCAATTTATATTTATGATCTTTTGAAGCACCCTCAAGCAAAAATTCGGCATCTGCGAGCGCAGTAGTTCTCCTTGATTTTGCATTAATGCCTGCTGCGGAAATTCCTGGGATTTGAGATGTATTAGTGCCAGCAATTATCAGAAATATTTTTAAATTCTTAATATTCTTTTTCAGTAATTCTATCTTATTAAGTTGTCTTTTTTTATTGGATTCATTACCAAAAAAATTTATCCCAAATTCTGTACTGTACATTCTTACTTTTTTTTAATTATTAAAATCAACTAAGTTATTTAATAATCTTGGAGGATCTGGGATGGTTAATTTAAATTTAGGAAACAGAGAATAGGCAACTACATGTACAGTTAAAACATAAACTATTTCTTGAAAAATTATTAATAAAATTGCACCTATTTTTATACTCAAAATTGAGGGATATAAAGGTAAATTAAATAATCCAATCAACTTTTCTATTAGACCATAACTCGCTCTTGTAATTAACACCCAAAGATTATCTCCAACCAACGTAGATAATGCTATTACTCTTATTAAGAAGCCAAGGGTTCCAATAACAACTCCCCCAGTCAAACTAAGATTCCAACTCTTTTCTTTAAACCAACACCAACCTAACCAAAAAGCCAAGATCCCATAAGGAAATAAAAATAAAGTTCCTCTAACAGGACCCATAATTATGAATAAAAGTAGAAATTGTATTAAAAGTCCTTCCAATGCAACTTTAGTTCCTCTTCTCAAGTGCAACAAGATGATTGGGAGGGGTAAAATTAACCTTAATAAAGCTCCCCCAATTGGCAGATAATATAATGCAACCCATAATAAAGACGAAAGAGATGCTAAATAAGAGGTCTCGACAATATTTAATGCTTCAGTTTTTGTTGTTATTTTCATTTTTTGTTGAATATTTTTAATTAATTTTTATTCATACTTTTACTTTTTGAATCTAGGATACGTTCAATCTTTTCTATTTCAAAATTTACCTCAGAATTACTCAATATGGAACTCAACTCTTCAGTGGGATCTTTTGGATCTACATCTTTTAAAATGAATATTATTTTGTAAGATTGAAGCTCATTTTTTCTTTTTTTTGAAAGATTCTTAATTTTTTTATTTTTTTTATCATCAAAATTTTTGTTTTCTTTTTCTAAATTTATATCGTTTTTATTTTCTGGAACATTTTTTGGATTTTCTACTTTTTTAATTTTTTTACTTTTTTTATCATCAAATTTTTTGTTTTCTTTTTCTAAATTTATATCATTTTTATTTAAAAAGTTATTTTGTAAATCTTCATTTTTGCTTAATTTTTCTAAATCATTAAAACTACTTTCAAGAAAATTTCCAATCCTCCCTCCAGAGCATGATTGCAAGAAAATTAAAAAAATTAATAAAAAAAGTTCTTTTTTTTTTAAAATCATATTTTTTTCTAACTATTCTTTTTCCTTGTAGTTTTTTTATTACTAATCTTTGTTTTTTTTAAAATTGTGCCTTTTTTATCTTTAAGTTTTTCTTCTAAAAGAGATACTGCTTTATCTATGGTAAATTTTTCTATGTCAGTATCTTTGGCAATCGAAACATTAGTTTTTCCACATTTTAAATAGACGCCATATCTTCCATTTAATATTTGAATTTTTTCTTTAAATTCTTTCGGTTTTCCAAAGTCTTTAAGTACCTCTTGACCACCTCTACCCATTTTTGGCATCGCAAGAATTTCTAATGCTCGTTTAATATCAATTGTAAAAACATCATCCTCTTTCTTTAAGGATCTATTTTCAGATTCATTTTCATTTTTAATCCATTTGATATAAGGGCCAAATCTTCCTCTATCAGCCTCAACAACTCCTCCTTCAGGATGAACTCCCAACAATCTAGGCAAACTTAAAAGTACAAGAGCCTCATCTAGAGTTAGATCATCAGTTTTCAACTCTTTGGGTAATGAAGCTCTTCTTGGTTTAGCTTTATCTTGATCATTATTTCCTAATTGTACGTAAGGTCCATAAGGACCAAATCTTAAAAAGACTTTTTCCCCAGTTTTTGGATCAGTTCCAAGATCCGATGGGCCACTTAAGATTTGATCAACTTGCTTTTTGTTTAGGTCTCCAGGAGTAATATCCATTGGAAGATTACCTTTCGCCTGAATTTCATTACCAGATTCATCAATTTTTGTACCCTCTAGCCAAGGTCCGTTAGAGCCTATTCTGACTACACAAGGAAGGTCTTCGAAATCAACTTGTCTATAAGCTTTACCATCAATATCACCCTCTGTTTTCTGAACCTTTACCTCCAAACCATTTTTACCTTTATAGAAAGTTTCGAGGTAAGGTAGCCACTCAAGATTGCCTGAAGATATTTCATCTAATGAAGATTCCATCTTTGCAGTAAAAGTAGTATCAACCAGATCAGGAAAGTGTTCTTCTAATAGAGCAGTAACAGCAAAAGCTGTAAACGTCGGGGCCAAAGTATTAGAAGATATATTCGCATAACCTCTATCAACTATGGTCCCAATAATGCTGGCATAGGTAGAAGGTCTTCCAATCCCTTCTTTTTCAAGAACTTTAACTAATGCAGCCTCTGTATATCTTGCAGGAGGCTTAGTTTCATGAAAAGTAGATTCCTTGTTAGTAACTTCAAGACTTTTTCCAGTTGTTAAGTTTGGGAGAATAATTTCTTGTTGTTCAAGGGATGAACTTGGGTCATCACTTCCCTCGACATAAGCTCTGAAGAATCCTGCGAAATCAATACTTTTGCCGCTTGATTTAAATAATCCATCCCCCACGCTAATTTCAGCATTAATCATTGTTAGCCTGGCTTCCGCCATTTGACTAGCTACAGTTCTTTTCCAAATTAAATCGTAAAGTGATAAGTCTCTACCAGTTAGATTAGTTTCCTTTGGTGTTTTAAATACCTCACCTGCCGGCCTAATAGCTTCGTGTGCTTCTTGAGCATTTCTTGCAGTTGAATTAAATTGTCTTGGTGAGTTAGATAAATATTCTTTTCCATACATAGAACTAACACATTCTCTAGCTGCTCTTATGGCTTGTTCGGAGAGATGCACTGAATCAGTTCTCATATATGTTATGAAACCTCTCTCATATAACCCTTGTGCACATCTCATAGTTTCTCTTGCAGATAAACGAAGCTTCCTATTTGCTTCTTGTTGTAATGTGCTAGTTGTAAATGGAGGAACTGGCTTACGAGTGGATGGCTTTTTTTCGATTTTTGAGACTAACCAATCCTCTGATGAAAAAGTCTTCAACAAATCATTTACTTGCTCTTCTCCAATTATTAAAGATTTGTTTCCTTCTTTTAATTTACCGGTTTGTTCGTCGAAATCGGAACCGTTAGAAATTCTTTGACCGTTTAAACTGAATAATTTAGTTTCGAAAGTAATATTATCTTTTACTAGGGAAGCTTTAATCCCCCAGTAACTAGCTTTTTTAAAGGACCTTCTTTCTCTCTCTCTCCTAACAAGAAGTCTTACAGAAACGGATTGAACACGACCAGCAGATAGTCGGGGGGCTACCTTCTTCCAAAGTAAAGGAGATAATTCATATCCAAAAAGTCTGTCCAAGATTCTTCTTGTTTCTTGAGCCTGAACAAGTTCCATATCAATTTCTCTTGTTTGGTCTAAAGCTTTATTAATTGCCTTTTTTGTAATTTCATGAAAAACCATTCTCTTAGTTGGTATTTTAGGCTTAAGTATTTGCATGAGATGCCAGCTAATACTCTCTCCCTCTCTATCTTCATCAGTTGCCAGTAATAGCTGGGTCGCACCTTTTAATGCATCTTTCAACTCTTTAACAACCTTTTTCTTATCTTTTGGAACTATATATAGTGGTTCAAAATCTTCTGTTGTATTAACTCCTATCCTTGACCATTTTTCCTTTTTAACCGCAGCAGGTATTTCAGCAGCTCCTTTTGGAAGATCTCTTACGTGTCCCATTGAAGCGAGAACTTCATAGTTAGAAGGCAAAAACTTTCTTATAGTTTTTGCTTTAGTGGGACTTTCAACAATAACAAGTGTGTGATCCAAGGTTTATTTCAAAAATTGGTGTTTTTGTTCAGTTAGGGCATATTATGATTATTTGAAGCTTTTTCAAGTAATTTCTTTTGAAAATTTCAAAAATCATACCCACAAATTATAATTAAGTTAAGATTAACTCTTAGACTTCTACAATCAATCATCTAATTTAATCCAATTTAATAAAGTGCCCAACGAAATCTTTACAATTAACTTAAATGCTCAAGCCATTATTCCAGAGGCTTTTATTTTACTAGGTATTGTTGGAACACTTCTTGTTGATTTAGCTGGAGAAAAAACTGCATCAAAATGGGCACCAATAATTTGCTATTTATCAATTGGAAGCTCTCTTCTTAGTTTGGCCTTGCAATGGAGTAATCCGGTAGAAAGCGCATTCCTTGGGTCCTTTAATTCAGATAATTTAGCAATAGCATTTAGAGCAATCATAGCTTTATCAACTTTAGTTTCTTTACTCATAAGCTGGCGTTATACAGAGCAAAGTGGAAGTCCTATTGGGGAGTTCGCAGCAATAGTTCTTTCGGCAACTCTTGGAGCAATGCTTCTGTGTGGATCTACTGACCTTATCAGTGTATTTATATCTCTTGAGACTCTATCGGTAGCGAGCTATTTACTTTCTGGTTATCTCAAAAGAGATCCAAGAAGTTCAGAAGCAGCTTTAAAATACTTACTTGTTGGATCAGCTGCTGCTGCAGTCTATTTGTATGGCTCCTCTTTTCTTTATGGATTAAGTGGTTCAACAAACTTGGCAACAATAGGTTTAGAGATTATCAATAAGCCATCCTTTATTACTTCTCTAGCTCTTGTATTTGTCCTATCAACAGTTGCATTTAAAATTGCAGCTGTTCCCTTTCATCAATGGACTCCTGATGTATATGAGGGTTCACCTACACCTGTAGTAGCTTTTTTATCTGTTGGCTCAAAAACAGCGGGCTTTGCATTTGCAATAAGAATATTAAGCACAACTTTCTCTTCTTTTGACGAAGAATGGAAACTTTTATTTACCATTTTGGCCATATTGAGCATGGCTCTAGGAAATGTTGTAGCTCTAGCTCAAACCTCAATGAAAAGGATGCTAGCTTACAGTTCTATTGGACAGGCTGGATTTGTAATGATAGGGATAGTATCTGGCACACAAGATGGTTTATCATCTGCTGTTTTATATTTAGCTGCATATTTGTTTATGAATTTGGGTGCATTTTCTTGTGTAATACTTTTCTCATTAAGAACTGGTTCTGACAGAATTCTTGATTACTCAGGACTTTACCAAAAAGATCCTCTTATTACCTTAGGATTAAGCCTTTGTCTCCTCTCTCTTGGAGGTTTACCTCCAATGTTAGGATTTTTTGGAAAGATATACTTGTTTTTTGCAGGTTGGGCAAACCATCAATATCTATTAGTAATAGTTGGATTAGTAACTTCAGTTATTTCTATTTATTACTACATTTCAGTGATAAAAATGATGGTAGTTAAAGAACCGCAGGAAGCCTCTGAAATAGTCAAATCATATCCTGAAATTAATTGGGGAATTGTAGGATTACCTCCGTTGAGAATTGCTCTTTATACTTGCGTCGCAGTAACTGCTCTTGGAGGAATTCTTTCTAATCCTCTTTTTAAATTAGCTAATACAGCAGTTTCACAAACTCCTTTCTTACAAGATATTATTGCTACAGCAAACAATATTTCCTAGAAGAATTCTTCAACAAATGTCTGAGAAAGTCGCGAGTTTAGAAAATATAACTAAAACATATGGGAAAGAGGATTTAACTGTTAGAGCCTTAGACAACATAAATTTAGAAATTTATAAAGGTGATTATTTAGCTGTAATGGGAGCTAGTGGCTCAGGCAAAAGTACAGCTATGAATATTATTGGATGTCTAGATAGACCATCTGAAGGGATTTATAAATTAAATGGTATTCCTGTTGAAAATTTATCTGATGATGAGCTCGCGGGAATTCGTAACCAAAAATTAGGCTTCGTTTTTCAACAATTTCATCTTCTTTCAGACGCAACTGCACTTGAAAACGTAACTTTGCCTATGATTTATGCTGGTATTGATCCTGAACAAAGATTAGAGCGAGGTAAGAATGCCTTAAAAAAAGTTGGCCTTTCAGAAAGAATGAATAATCGTCCAAATCAATTATCTGGAGGTCAACAACAACGAGTTGCTATTGCGAGGGCTATTATCAATAACCCTGCAATTTTGCTAGCAGACGAACCTACTGGAGCACTAGATTCAAAAACCACTGAAGATGTATTAGATCTTTTTGACAAACTGCATGAATCTGGAATAACTATAGTTTTGGTTACCCATGAAGATGAAGTTGCAAATCGCGCAAAAAAAATAGCCAAATTTAAGGATGGAAGAATAGTTGAATTAAAAGTTAATTAAATTCAAAAACTTCTAATTACCTTCAGTTGAGTTTCATTCTCAATTCTTAAATTCCCATTGGAATCAATATCTTTAATTTTCCATGTATGAGGACAATAACCAGTAGGTAAAAAACTTTTATTAAGAAACTTATTTGCAGATTTAATCACATATTCTTTCTTCTTATTACATTCCGTTGAATCATAAAAAGCTTTAAGAATTTTGGCTGTCCAATAATGTTGATTAATATTCTTAGTTTGAAGTACTTTTGATAATGAAATACCTTCCAATGGAGTGTAATTTAAAACATTCATGCCAATTCCTACTCTTACATAGATAATTTCATTGCCTCTTGTTATCACCCTCGGTAAAAATCCAATCAACTTTTTTGAACCAAAAAAAATATCATTTGGCCATTTCAAACAAACATTTATATTCTCTTGTCTAAGCATTTCACATAACTTAATACCTAAAGACAAATTAAATATTTGACATGCAAATTCTTTTGAAAATATTGGGTAAGCTGCACTTAACCAAATCCCGCCTTTTGGTGAAATCCAAGTTTTTGAATTTTGGCCAACCCCTGAGAACTGTTCTCTTGCGATTATAGCTAGAGGCTGATTTTTCTTTATTTCAGAATATTCAAGAAAGTTTGTTAGCTCATTTTCGGTACTTTTACATTTTATTTTGTAATGAAGTATCCAGGTTGGATTTTGACCCTGAATTTTTTTTAAATAAAAAACTGTCTTAGCTGCAGGTCCAATAACTTTCACAAATTTTTTATTAAAACAACGAGCATCTTTTTAAAGATTAGATTAACTTTAGTCTTAATAAGTAAATTTTACAAATTGGACAAAAAGTATTTGCCAATAGTGAATAGAAGGAATCCACATCCATTAAAAATTTGTCTTGATAATTTCAAAAAATCCTGCGGAGACTTAGATAAACTCTCTAAAATCAATGAAAATTGGAAGAACTTAATCGGCTCAGAACTATTTCAAGAATGTAAACCATTAAATATTGAAAAAAAAATACTTACTATTGCAGTAAATCATCCACAGTGGCGCCAAGCTTTAATCTATAACAAGCATAAATTAAAAGAGAGAATCGAAAAAATCGGAATAACTTTGAATGAAATAAAAATAATACAAAATTATGAGATTAAAAATAAAAATATCAAAGCTACTAACGCAAAGATAGTTTGGGCAAAGCATCCAAGCAGAATCAATCAAAATAATATGTGCGTTTGTAATATTTGTAATTCCCCTACTCCTGAGGGAGAAATCAAAAGATGGGGAAAGTGTTCTTTTTGTTGGAGAAAAATAAAAAACTAAATTCTTTATTTAACTAAAATTAGTATTCCCATTTGCCCCACCAAAATAGTCCTATATTCAGCTTTTTTAAATCCAACTTCCTTAGCAATATTTATAAGCTCATTTTTCTTTGGAAAATTACTAATACTTTTTTCAATATATGCGTACTCTGGACCTAAATCAAAAAGCCGCGAAATGGTTACTACAATTGTTCTTAAATAAATTTTCTGAAAAATATTGGATAAAGAATTTCTTGTTGAGTGATTAAAATCCAAAAATCCTGCCCTTCCCTTATCCTTCAAAAGATCAAAAACTTTTTTTATTCCTTCTTCAACATTATTTAAGTTTCTAAGTCCATATGACATGCAAATCCCATCAAAATTTTTTGAATAATCATTAATTTCTAATACATCTTTAATTTCCCACTTAATAAATTTATTTTTTTTAAGCTCTGATTTTTTTTTTGCAATATTTAAGATATCCTCTGCACTGTCAATACCAGTAATTGAACCCCTTGGACTAACTCTCTCAGAAATTAAGAATGCTAAATCTCCAGTTCCACAGCATAAATCAGCCCAATCTTCACCATTTAAAGGTTCCAATAAATTAACTAATTTCCTTTTCCATAATCTGTGCAGCCCAAAACTTAATAGATTATTTAAAAAGTCATATTTATAAGAAATTTTATTAAATATATTTTTGACTTCGATAGTTTTTGTGAATTTCATTTTAAATTTTTAACTTATTTTTTTTGGTATTAAATTAAATTTTTTATTCATATGGTCTAATTGGAAGTTTTTTTTCAATGAGAAAAGTCTTTATTTCTCTTAAAGAAAGTTTATTATCATGAAGTAATGATGCTAAAAGTGCAGCAGATGCCCTGCCTTCATTGAAAACATCATAGATATCATCTAAACAACCTGCTCCTCCAGAGGCAATCACTGGAATATTAACAATATTGCTAACAGATTCAGTCAGATGTAAATCATATCCATTCTGCGTGCCATCACCATCCATTGAAGTAAGCAAAATTTCCCCTGCGCCTAACTCCTCAACTTTCTTTGCCCAACTTAAAACATCTATTCCAGTATTTTCTCTCCCTCCTTTTACATATAGCTCCCATTCATCAGTCTTATTAACTTTTCTTTTAGCATCAATTGCTATCACGATACATTGATTACCAAATTCTCTAGAACTTTTATAAATTAAATCTGGATTTCTAACAGCTGAAGAATTCAAACTCACTTTATCCGCTCCAGCTCTTAAAAGATCATTAATTGAAGAAACAGAATCTATTCCTCCACCTACTGTAAATGGTATTTTTACTGATTTTGCGGTCCTAGAGACAAGGTCAACTAAGGTATTTCTATTTTCTACACTAGCTCTAATATCTAAGAATACTAATTCATCTGCGCCCTCATCAGAATACCTACAAGCTAATTCAACAGGATCGCCTGAGTCTCTCAAGTTAACAAAATTTACACCTTTAACCACTCTGCCATGGGCTACATCTAAACAAGGAATTAAACGAAGAGCAACCATTTTAGTAAAAATTGTCCAAATGCTGTTAATCTTGCATAATAGCTTCCATTTTACCTCTTATGGCTGAAACAAAATTATTACCCAAAATTGGTAGTAAAATCAAAATTAACATTAACAAAGTAAAAGATAGACTACCAGCTAAATTAATCGATCAAATATCCTCGAATCCTAAAGCCGTAATAACAGGCTATAAAATGACAGATGGCAGAAGTATTGGGATTACAGCAAAATTTCAGAATGGTGAGCAAAATTGGTTTTTCCCAGAAGAAATTGAGAAAGGTTAAAGAGTAAAGTGAATGATCCAAAACAACTATTAGGAATTAAGGGTGCCTCTGAAACATCAAGTATATGGAAACTCCGTATACAGTTAATGAAACCCATAACGTGGATCCCTTTGATATGGGGAGTTATTTGTGGAGCAGCTGCAAGTGGGAATTTTGAATGGACATTTAGTAATGTTCTAGCTTCATTAGCATGTATGTTGATGAGTGGACCACTTCTGGCTGGTTATACCCAAACCATAAATGATTTTTTTGATAAAGAAATTGATGCAATTAATGAACCAAATAGACCAATTCCTTCTGGGAAAATTTCAATTAAAGATGTAAAAATACAAATCTGGGTATTACTTATAGCGGGTTTAATAGTTGCTTTTCTATTAGATTTATATGCTAAGCACAGCTTTCCCTCTGTCTTACTTTTGGCATTAGGAGGTTCCTTTGTTAGTTATATATATTCTGCTCCACCACTCAAATTAAAACAGAATGGTTGGCTTGGAAATTATGCATTAGGAGCATCTTATATAGCTTTACCTTGGTGGGCAGGACAAGCCTTGTTTGGGAAATTAACTATCGTGACGGCGATACTAACACTTGCTTATAGCCTCTCAGGACTTGGAATTGCTGTTATTAATGATTTCAAAAGTGTTGAAGGAGACTCAAAGCTAGGCTTAAATTCTCTACCAGTAGTATTTGGAATTAAAAATGCAAGTAGAATAAGTGCAGGACTGATTGACATTTTTCAATTAGCAATGGTTGTAGTATTAGTTATTATTGGTCAACATTTAGCCTCTGTAATTTTGGTTTTATTGGTAATTCCACAAATTACGTTTCAAGATATGTGGTTACTAAGAGATCCTCTAAAGTTTGATGTCAAATATCAAGCAAGTGCACAACCGTTCCTTATAACTGGAATGTTAGTTACAGCTTTAGCTATAGGACATAGTTTTTTAGTTGCTTAAGGTGCAAAAGATTAAATTCAAATCTTTTGTTTTAATAATTCCAATATTAATTTTTTCTGGAATATCTTTTTATTTTTTTAGTCTAATATTTAGTACTTTAAAATTTGACTTATCTAAAAATAAAAAGTCTAGGGAAACCAAATATTCTTATGTAATATCATCTTCAGATAATAAGATAATAAGCAAATTAAGCCGCAAATTTGAAATAGATAATAGTTATCATAAAATTCCATTTTTTCTTAAACATTCTTTTATATCTTCTGAGGATAAAAGATTTTATAAACATAATGGAATAGATTTAAAAAGTATTTCACGTGCCCTTATTCAAAATATTAGAAGTGGTTATGTTAAAGAGGGAGGGAGTACGATTACACAACAAGTTGCTAGATTACTTTTTCTAAACAATGATTTAAGTTTTCAAAGAAAAATCAAAGAAATATTTATCTCACTCATAATTGAATTTAGATATGACAAAAATCAAATTCTAAAATTATATTTAAATAATATTTATCTAGGATCAGGAGCATACGGGGTAGACGAAGCTGCCCAAGTTTATTTTGGAAAATTTATAGAAGAATTGACATTATCAGAGATCGCATTAATTGCAGGATTAGCTCCAGCTCCATCGATTTATTCACCTTATCAAAATTTAGAACTAGCTATTAAAAATAGAAATAAAGTTCTTGAATCAATGTATGTTGATGGATATATTTCTCTTGCAAATAAAAATAAGGCTATTAAAGAAAAAATAAAATTAAATTATCAAACAGCTGATAATTTCTTAGATGATAAATTACTAATAAACTTTATTCTTAAGGAAACAGATAAAAGAGTTGGAAGTAAAAATGATTATAAGTTTTTAAGAATTAAATCTTCTATCAACAAAGATTGGCAAGAAAAAGGTCAAAAAATATCAAGATATGCTGGGCCTAAAGAACTTGAATTTGCTCTGTTATCTATCGAATCAAATACAGGACTAATCAGGACAATGATAACCAGCAAAAATCCATCAATTAATGCATACAATAGAGTGATTTCATCTATAAGACCTTTAGGTTCTACTTTTAAAATAATTCCTTATGCTGCTGCATTAATAGAAGGAATAAAATTAAGCGATAAATTTGAAGACTTACCATTATGCTGGGAAAGTTATTGCCCAAAAAATTTTTCAGAAGACTATAGAGGTTCAATATCTTTGATTGAATCATTTAAAAGTTCATCAAATATTGTTCCAATATCAATAACAAAAAAAATCGGCTTAAAAAATATTATTAATTTAGCAAATTCATTTGGATTAGGTTACGAGCAAGAGTTTGAGGAATTCCCATCATTAGCTATTGGCGCCTACGGAGATAATCTTTTAAACATCACAAATGCATATTCTGTAATAAACAATAATGGGAAGATTCAAAGCCCTGAAATCATAGAAAAAATAGAATCATTTAAGAAACAACCTATTTGGGAAAATAAATCTATTTCCAAGAAAATATTAGATTTAAAAATAAATAAGAAAATAAATAAACTTCTTGAAAAATCTGTAAAAGAAGGCACTTCAAAAGCAGCCTCTATAAAAGGAAAGAAAATTTATGGAAAAACAGGAACATCTGATGGTAATAAGGATCTTTGGTTTATTGGTTCCATCGATAACCTTACAACAGGGATCTGGATAGGTTACGACGATAACAAGGAATCTGAATTATCTAGTGGGAATGCAGCTTATTTATGGAAGAAGTTCATATCTGAAATTTATAAAATTCCAATTAAAAAATAAATTATATTTTTAAGATTTATAAGAAATTATTGCAGAATAAAATCCATCACCAGGATAATCCAAACAAGGTAAAATTTGCTTTTGGCTAACCAATTTTAAAGTTTTGTTTTTTTCAATAAATCTTTCAATTAATAGATTATTTTCATCGGGACAAATAGTACAAGTTGAATAAACTAAAGTACCATCTTTTTTCAAAAGAGGAAAAATACTCTCCAAAAGTTTTTCCTGTAATAAAGTTAAAGATTTTATTTTTTCTTTACTTAAAGACCATCTAGAATCTGGATTCCTTGAAAGAGTTCCAATGCCTGAACATGGAGCATCTAATAAAATTTTATCAAAATAAGATATAAACTTAGGATTTAATTCAATCAAACTCGTAGCATCAGCCTTAAGGGTATTAACAGATTTCAAATTTAACCTTTCTAAATTTGATTGCAATATTTTCAATCTTTTTGCTGATCTATCTACGGCAATGATTTCAGCACTATCATTTGTTAATTCTGCAATGTGGGTAGACTTACTTCCAGGCGCTGCACAAGCATCTAAAATCTTTTCACCTTCTTTTGGATTTAAGAGCGGTGCTATCCACTGAGAAGATCTATCTTGAATTGTCCAAAGTCCATCACTATATCCTGGTAAATTTTTTATAGATCTTGGATTAGATTTTAAAGTAATTCCATTATGTAAATCTTTAATAATTTCAGCATCAATTTTATTTTCATGAAGTACTTTCAAAAAGTTATCTAAATTAGTTTTTAATTGGTTAATTCTCAAATCAATTGATGGTTTTTTATTAAATGCCTTAATGATATTTTCACCCTCGCTATTGCCGACCCATTTATAAAGATCCTTAACAAGCCATAATGGAAATGATTCAAGATATGAAATTCTTTCTTTTCTATCAGAAGATAATTCCGGAAAGATTTTCTGTTCTAATTTTCTTGATGCATTTCTCAATATCGCATTTACAGTTCCCGCTAGACCATTTAAATCTGTTTTTTTAGCTACTTCTACAGTGGTAGAAATAGCAGCCGGAAATGGGATTTTATCCATTTTCAAAAGTTGATACAAACCTATATGTAGAAGCCATCTTAACTTTGGAGGCTGCTTTTTATGAGTAATTTTTGATGTATGATCCGTCCAAAGATCAAGAAATTTTCTATACCTTATGCATCCAAAAGATAATTCCGTAATAAAAGCTATATCAAGAGGATTAAATTGATAATTTTTTAAAACCTTTTCAAGAGCATGATCAGAAAAATCACCAGAACTTACTTTTAATAAAATTTCCCAAGCTGCCTTTCTTTGTAAATATCCTATGCTCAAAATATAATTTATTTTTTAAAGATAGCTTTAATATACAAAAATTTAAAAATTTAAACTACTTTTTCAATTGCAGAATTAAACAAAATAAAACCTAAGAAAGAAATAAGTGAAAGATTAAATCCAAAAAAAAGAAAAATATTTAAAGAATGGATTCTTTCCCGAAAAAAAATTTTTTTATCTTTTTGATACTTCATTATTAAATAAAAACTTATTCAGGAAAAACTTATTCAGGATTTCAAACGGCAACCAATATTGATAGATCCTGCATCAAGCATTCTGCCTAATTTAATTGCTATGGATTCCTCCAACCTAGTGAAATTAGATTGATGGGTAGTTATCCAATCTAATTCAGAAAAAGTGATGATTCCCGTCGAATTACTTTTTAAAAAAAGTGTTCCAATTTCCATTAGATAAATCTAATTTTTTTAAGTTAACATCAGTACTTAATATTTCTTCATAACATAATATTCTTTTAATTTTTCAAAGACAACTGTAGGTTATTACTTTTAATTTATTGAATATCTCTTAAAAATTTATCGGCCTTTTTTAAGTGATTATTTAATTTTTCCTCTGACATTTTATCGAGATTTCTCGTTAACATTGCCAGACGATATTGCTTTCTAAAAAAGCTTTCATTATCTTTAATAAATTTCCAAAATAAGCCATCCCATATTTCACACCATGGCCCACTTTTAAAATTAGACATTTTTTTTACATAATTAGAGCTTGATATATATGGCTTTGTTGAAAAGATACCACCATCACTAAACTGGCTCATTCCGTAAACATTTGGGACCATAACCCAATCATAGGAATCAATAAACATTTCCATAAACCATTTATAAACTTGGTTGGGGTGAATTCTACATAGAAGCATAAAGTTGCCAACAATCATTAGCCGTTCAATATGATGACAATAACCAAATTTAATAATATTTTTTATAACAACATCTACTGGTTCAATTCCTGTATTTCCTTTATAAAAAGATTTTGGAATTGGCTTATCTTCAAAATTCCAAAAATTACTATTTCGCATCTTTGTTCCGTACTTTTTATAGACAAGGCAAATAAATTCTCTCCATCCAATAATTTGACGAATAAAACCCTCTAAAGAGTTAATAGGAACATTATTATTTTTTGCAAAAAGTAATGCTTTATTTACTACTACATCTGGGGTTAATAAGCCGCTATTTAAAAGAGGAGAAAGTAAACTGTGCCATAAAAAAGAATTTTCTTTAGAAATAGCATCCTCATAATCTCCAAATAAGAAAAATCTATTTTTAAAAAAATCATTTAACCATTCATCTGCCTCTTCAAAATTAGTTGGATATAAAAAGTTAGTACTTTCTCCAATAAACTCAATATCAAAATTGGCTAATGACCTTTCTGCATTAACTACAAATTTATTTTTTTGTAATTTAGGTGTATCAGGTATATTTATTTTTTTGGGTAATTTTTTTCTGTTCATTTCATCGAAACTCCATCTACCACCTTCAGGTGTATCATCAGGATTAACTAATATCTTTTGGCTCTTTCTTTGATTCTCATAAAATCTCCCCATAAGAGGTTTTTTTGCATTTGATGCAAATGAATTTTTTAAATCTTCACTGCTTATAAACATAGGAGAAGGTAAAATATTTAAAGCTAAATTATTACTTTCAACAAAATTATTAATCCTCTTCATTATTAAAAAATCATGAGGGTCAATGACATTTATTTTCTGATATTTATTTTTAATAAATTCCGATAAGTAATCAACTGTAGAAACATTATTCTTGTTTTCGATATATAAAACTTTAAAGCCAGATATTTCTAAATAATTTTTATAAGCGAGCATAGATGCTCTATGAAAAACTAACTTATTTTTATGGTTAATTAATTTATGAAATTTATCATTTCCAAAAAATAATGAGTCTTCCAAAATAAAAACTTCACAATTTATTTTTAAGATTGGGCTTTCTCTAAAAAGTTGATTCGGGAAAATAATTGATACTTGTTTCATCTTTGCGACTTTCTGTTACTGCATCTTTTTGAACAGTAGATAACATCATCCCAACAGTTTTTCCATTTTTTACGCCACTCAAACGGCCTATTGCAAACAGGACAAGTTTTAGTAGAAAGATTTTTCAAAATTTATAATTTTCTTTTATGCGTAGATTTAAATCTAGTTGAATCTTTAAGGGCCATATGTTTTGTATTTCTTCCCGAAACTCTCTTTCTCCAAACTTTGAAAGATTTGGGTTTAAGATTTTGACGCATAATTTTTATCGCATCTTCCTCTTTTAAACCAAATTGATACTCGATAGCTTCGAAGGGTGTTCTATCTTCCCAACACATTTCTATTATTCTGTCTATGTCGATACTTTCCATATTTATTGTTCACATTGTGAGGTACAAAGTTTTTCAATATCGGATCTACCTGTAATTTGAAGTCTATATTTTGCCCAATATCTGTAAACCAATCTCAATAATGGAGATAAGAGCTTAATCTTCAAGGGATAATAAACCCAACCTAAACCAACTAATTCATAAGAATATGCAAGTACATCTAGTCCCTTAATAATTTCACCATTTCCAATAATCCCATGCAAGTTTGACATAGCTTCTGAATATGAGATGTCATTAAAAAGACTTTGATCATAATCCTTACTATTAATATCTATAAATTTAATTTGATTTAAGGTATCTCTTTTTTTAAGAAAATTTGTTTCTCTCAAACAAAGAGGACAACCGCCGTCGAATAAAAAGGTTAGTTTATTTTTCATATTTTTATTCAAATATAGAAATTAAATAACTTTTTTGTGGAATAAAAATTTTTTTTTAGAGTACAAGCTTTATAAAGCCTTAATAATTGCCAGTTCTAATTTAGTAAAATTATATTATCTTATTAATTAATAAGCCATTGATCAAGGGATACATCAATGGTTTAAAACTATTTATGATCAGTCATCAAGAAGATGAACTCCTTCTCCTACGTCAGGAGTGAATTTACAATATTTTTCAAAAATAAGTCCAACACTTCTCATTTTTTCTCCTAATTCATCATTAAATTTATTCCATTCTTCTGATTCACGATCAGGTAAATCCCACCCTTGTTTTTCTACCATACTTGTTATTACTGTATAGTCCCATTCTATGTACGCCATTTAGTTAATTTAAACTACCAAATATTATAAACCAAGAGATTTAATAGGTAATCAATATTTTTTGAATATAATTTAAAAGTGTGAAAAAATTATAAATGTCAATTTTGCTAAGAAGATTTGAACGAATCAAAAGTGTTTTAGATTGCAGAATGAAAAACTTGACTGTTTTAGTTGAGGATGTCAATAAACCACATAATTTATCTGCGATATTAAGGACTTGTGATGCAGCAGGAGTTTTCGAAGCAAATTTTATTAGCAAAACGAATGTCGTTAAGACTTTTAATAGTACTGCTCAAGGAAGTCAAAAATGGGTAAAACTGAATAATCATGAAAACACTATCAAGGCAATATCTGATTTAAAGAATAAGGGTTTTAAATTATATGGAACGACTCTTAATAGTGAATCAGTAGATTATAGAAATTTTGATTATTCTCAAAACACATGTTTTGTTTTAGGAGCAGAAAAATGGGGACTAAGTAATGAACTTATATCAATGGTTGATCAATCAATTTTTATACCTATGAGAGGTATGGTTCAATCTCTGAATGTTTCAGTTGCTGCTTCTATATTATTATTTGAAGCTGTTCGCCAAAGAAAAAATAAAGGTATGTTGCCCGCTAATGGAGAAGGGTTAAATAGGGACGAATATCAAAAAACACTTTTTGAATGGTGTTACCCAGAATTAGCTGCGTTGTATAAAAAATCAGCTAAAGAATATCCAAAGTTAAATGATCAAGGAGAACTTGATCTCATTAAAGATAACTAAATTTATTCAGAATTTTGACTATCAAAAATTTCTTCAAGGTCCTCTCCTAAAAAAGAAAGACCTAAAACTAAAAAAAACATTGCCAAACCTGGGAACAAAGCCGTCCACCAGATACCTGTAGGTAAAGCGGCAAGAGCCAGATTTAAATCACTTCCCCACTCTGGGACATCTGCAGGAACGCCAAGGCCTAAAAATCCTAAACTTCCTAATACCAAAACAGCATCTGCAGCATTTAGGGTAAGCAGAATAGGCAATGGAGTTATTACATTTGGGAGAATATATTTAAAAATAATTTTTTTAACATCAGCTCCTGCAACTTGAGCTGCCTCCACATAAGTTTCGGATTTAACCAATATTGTCTGATTTCTGATTAATCTAAAATATTGAGGAGAGTAAACAATACACAATGCCAAAGCTGCGTTAAGAATACCCTTACCCAATACAAAAGCCACAACAACAGAAAGCAAAATCACAGGTATTGAAAAAATAGTATCCATTATTAGTGATAAGCATTTATCAAAAAAACCACCAAAATATCCACTTAATAATCCCAATGGCAATCCCAAACTTAATGAAAAAAGAATAGCTAAGAATACAACTTCTATCGCTAATGATGATCCTTGCAAAGTTCTTAAGCAAACATCTCTTCCTAATCTATCTGTGCCACAAAAATGATTAAGAGAAGGAGGGGCAAAGATATCATTGCTTATCATTGAAAATGAATAGCCAAAAAAATTGTTGGCCTCTAAAAATTTCATTATTAAAACAACAAGAAGATAAAAAAGTACAATTAAAAATCCAGCTTTTCTGATATTTGCGCCGACACGATTAAATGAGTTAATATCCAAAATCTTTTTTTAAAGATATAAATGAAATATACCCAATTCTTTTAAAAATAAATAGCTATGAATTTTAAATTGAAAGAAATTACTGGTTTAATTTCAAGACTGCCATAAAAGCTTCTTGGGGGACTTCAACTTTACCCATTGCCTTCATCCTCTTTTTTCCTTTGGCTTGTTTCTTTAAAAGTTTCTTTTTCCTAGAAATATCCCCTCCATAACATTTAGATAAAACATCTTTTCTCAAAGCACTTATGCTTTCACTTGCAATAATCCTGCTACCGATTGATGCTTGAATAGGTATTTTAAATTGTTGTTTTGGAATAAGTTCTTTTAATTTCTCAACTAAACTTCTGCCAATCCCATAAGCCTTATCTTTATGAACAATAGAAGTTAATGGATCTGCTCTTTCTGAATTTATTAGAACATCTAATCTAACAAGGTCATTTTTTCTATAGCCAATCAAATGATATTCCATTGATGCATAACCTTGGGTTCTACTTTTCATTTGATCAAAAAAATCTGTAACAACTTCTGCTAATGGAATTTCATAAATCAAGGTAACTCGATCTGTTGTTATGTATTTCATATCTATAAATACTCCCCTTCTTTCCTGACATAAACCCATTAATGTTCCATTAAATTCATTGGGAGCATAAATTTCCATTTTCACATAAGGCTCTTCTATTGATTCTCTAAGTTGTGGATCAGGAATTGTAGAAGGATTATCAATAAAGATATGTTCCTGCTTACTTAAATTAACTTTATAAATAACTGATGGTGCTGTTACGATTAGATCCAAGTCGTATTCTCTTTCTAATCTTTCTTGAACAATCTCCATATGAAGAAGTCCGAGGAATCCGCACCTAAATCCGAAGCCCATTGCGCTACTGGTTTCGGGCTCATATTTTAAAGCTGCATCTGATAATTGTAATTTTTCTAGTGATACTCTTAAATCTGGGAATTGATCAGCATCAGTCGGGAATAAGCCACAAAAAACCATAGGATTTGCTGTCTTATATCCAGGCAAAGGATCATTGGCAGGTGAATTTAAAAGAGTAATCGTATCTCCCACTCTCGCATCAGCAACTGATTTTATAGAAGCAGCTAAATATCCAACTTCTCCTGCATGTAATTCATCAACTTGCTGCTGATCAGGGGCCATTATTCCTATCTCATCTAGTTCATAATTTTTCTTACTTGCCATTAATAATATTTTTTCTCTCTTATTTAGAGACCCAGATATCACCCGGAAATAAACAATAACACCCCTGTACGGGTCATAATAAGAATCAAAAATCAGTGCCTTTGTAGGTAGTTTAATTTCATCTTGAGGAGGAGGTACTCTTCTTACGATTGCTTCCAAAATATCTTTTATACCAACTCCAGTTTTTGCTGAACAATTTATTGCATTAGATGTATCAAGTCCAATAATTTCCTCTATTTCTTGTTTTATTTTTTCAGCATCAGCCCCTGGTAAATCAACTTTATTTAAAACAGGAATTATTTCAAGATTATTTTCTAAGGCAAGATAAACATTAGCTAAGGTTTGAGCTTCTACTCCTTGACTTGCATCAACAACAAGTAATGCGCCTTCACAAGCTTGAAGAGACCTACTAACCTCATAAGAGAAATCAACATGCCCTGGAGTATCTATTAAGTTCAAAACATATTCTTGGGAATCGTCAGCTTTATATTTCATCCTAGCGGCCTGTAACTTGATAGTAATTCCTCTCTCTCTTTCAAGATCCATACTATCCAAAAATTGTTCTTGCATATCCCTTTGCTGCACAGTACCAGTATCTTGAAGTAACCTATCTGCAAGGGTAGATTTACCATGGTCAATATGAGCGATTATGCAGAAATTTCTTATTTTTGAAACCGATATATCAGTCATATAGAACGAAAAATTCTCCTCTTATTACATCTTGTTTAATATTAGCTAATTAGAATTATGGATGGAAACCAAAAATGGAATTATTTCTTTTTTTAATTTCTTTTATGAAGGTACTGTAATTTTCAGAGACTGATAGTTCTGGATGAATTAAGTCATTTATTTTTTTCTGAAGATTATGCTTATCGTTTAAAAATAAAACAGATTTTTCTAGAACCTCAACCATAATTGAAACCGCAGTACTTGCTCCAGGAGAGGCTCCCAACAAAGCAGATAATGATCCATCAGATGAATTTACAATCTCAGTTCCAAATTTCAAAGCACCACCACCTTTAGTTTTTTTAATTATTTGGACTCTTTGACCAGCATTCTTTAAATACCAATCAGAAGGATTAGCTGATGGCATCATATTCTTTAAATTCTCAACTCTTGAGTTATGGTTCTTTAATGATTGTGATATTAGGTAATTAATTAAATCGTTGTTCTTGAAACCAACGTCTAACATAGAAAAAATATTATTCTTTTTAATTGAACTAAATAAGTCAAAGTATGAACTTTGTTTTAGAAATTTCGTTGTAAATCCAGCAAAAGGTCCATATAAAAGAAGTTTTTTATTATCAATCCATCTAGTGTCTAAATGAGGCACAGACATTGGGGGCGATCCAATATCAGCTTTACCATAAACTTTTGAGTTGTGTTTTTCTGTTAGATCTTTTTTCTCGCAAATAAGCCATTTCCCACTAACAGGAAATCCACCATAACTTTTTGCTTCTGGAATTTTTGATTTTTGTAAATAATTAATTGTTTTTCCACCAGCACCAAGAAAAACATATCCCGTTCTAATTGAAGTTTTTCTACCTTCAGAACTGATTTCTAGTTCCCATTGTTTTTTATCAATTTTCTTTAAATCTTCTAATTCTGTTTTGTATCTAATCCCAATATTTTTGTTTAAAGAAACTAATGACAAATACTCTTTAGTTAAAGCCTCAAAATTAATATCAGTTCCTCTACCTATTCTGGTAGCAGCAATTTGAGTAGATGGATTTCTATTTTTTGTTATTAGAGGAGCCCATGATGAAATTTCATCAAAAGATGTAGAAAATTCCATATCGATAAATTCAGGATTTTCGGTCATTCTCTGAAATCTTTTTTTTAAAAAAGAAATATTATCCTGACCAGACACAAAGCTAATGTGAGGAATAAATTTTAGAAACTTCTTAATATCAATTTTCCCTGCTTCATACAATGAGGCCCACAAAGACATGGATGTTTCAAAAGAACGATTTATTGAGAGCGCTTTATCTATTTTTAGATTTCCTTTTTCATCTAAAGGGGTATAGTTTAATTCGCAATTAGCCGCATGTCCTGTACCTGCATTATTAAAAGCGCCAGTACTTTCACTTCCTGGAGCATTTAATTTTTCTATAATAAGTATTTTTAAATCTGGTAAAACTTCTGAAATTAGGAGGGCTAAAGTACTACTCATTATCCCTGCTCCTACTAAGACTGCGTCAAAGTAGCTATTGTCATTAGTGGGATTTTTAGATGAAGTCACAACAGAAAATTATCTTTTTTGCAATTAATCAGATTTCTTTCTAGGCTTATTATAAAGTTAATCCAAAATTATGAGTACTGAAACACTCTCGCTGACAAACGAAAATGTAGAAAAAGTCCTTGACGAGCTAAGACCTTTTTTAATTTCTGATGGAGGTAATGTAGAGATTGCAGAAATAGATGGTCCAATTGTCAAAGTCAGACTTCAAGGAGCATGTGGTAGTTGCCCAAGTAGCACTATGACTCTCAAAATGGGTATTGAAAGAAAGTTAAAAGAAACGATTCCTGAAATAAGCGAAGTTGTCCAGGTTTTATAAACATTTTTAACTGAAATATTTATTATTTAGTTTTTAATTCCTTCAACAAAGATGATTCCATATCAAGGCAATCAATTGGAAGTCCTTGACCAATAGCGATTAAAAGAGGTGCAAGAATTCCTAAAGTAAAAACTAAATTTGATTGGCTTACATCATATTTACTCAAAGTAAAAGTTATCAAATAAATAATTGAAAAATAAGCATGTAGTGAAAAAAATTCTTTTGGCTTTAACACTGGCCACCTTAAAGTATTTCCCAAGAAATATAAAAAACCTGTCATAAATAAATAGTTACATGAAGATTAAACCAAATATTAACATAAACCTTTTTAGAGACTATTTATGAAAAAATTTACCTAAGATAATAATTAAAAAAACATTAAATCTTCGTTTCTATTTGTAAAAGCTAGACATGCAGTTAAAAATACGCTTATAATAATTTGGTAGCAATCGCTACTTTTTCGTTCACCCTCAATTGAGGGCGCAGTTCGAGTCATACCATGGAACGGGGGATGGCCGTGTTGTCACATCGAAACATGACTACTTTAACTTACAGAGGTAAAAACTACGTTCAAAACAAAGAAGCTGCTAAAAAGCAACTTGTTGAACTTACCTACAGAAGAAACGTATACACCAACAGAATGGATGACGCTTCTTCAAGTAATGAAAAAGCAGAATTAAATTATAGAGGTGTTAATTACACTAAATAATTTAATTAAACAAATTACAAGCCCCTTTTTCAGGGGCTTTTTTTTTTGGCTATATTTATCAAGAGCCCTTTAAAAAACATGTCTGAAAGTTGCTGTAATACAAACACATCGAATAAAGCACTTAATCAATTCGATCATAAAAATGCGATTCAAGAAAGATATGGCTCAGCCGCACAAGAAAAAGAAAGTTGTCTTTGTACACCAGTTGGGTTTAATCCCGTTTTACTGGAAGCAATTCCTCAAGAGGTTATAGAAAGAGACTATGGGTGTGGTGATCCAACAAAATATGTTCAAAAAAATGATATAGTTTTAGATCTTGGAAGTGGTAGCGGCAAAAACGCTTTCATTTGTGCCCAAATTGTTGGGAAAGAAGGGAAAGTTATTGGAGTTGATCAGAATCCTGACATGCTTTCTTTATCAAGATCAGCCTCTAAAGAAGTTACAAAAAATATAGGTTTCAACAATACAGAATTTCTAGAAGGTTCAATTGAAAAACTTGATGAATTAGATAAAGATTTAAATCCATTAATCGCAGATAAATCAGTTGATATTATTTTAAGTAATTGCGTTTTAAACTTGGTAAGTCCAGAATCTAGAAATAACCTTCTAAATAACATAAAAAGAGTTTTAAGTGATAATGGAAGAATTGCAATTAGCGATATCGTCTCTAACAAAAAAGTTCCTTTAAGATTGCAAAATGATCATGATTTATGGACAGGATGTATTAGTGGAGCATGGTACGAGCCAGACTTCATAAGTGATTTTAAAGAACTAGGATTTAAAAATTTAAAATTTGCAGAAAGGAGTGCTGAACCTTGGAAAGTAATTGAGGATATTGAATTTAGAACAGTAACTTTAGTGGGCAATATTTAAAAAAATTCAAGAGTTGAAAATATAATATAAATTTCCATGAGAAATAATCTAAGAGATCAAATACCCGCATTAAAAAATAAGTATTATTTCAACTATGGCGGTCAAGGACCATTACCAAAATCTTCTCTAGAAGCAATAGTTAAAACTTGGGAAATTATCCAAGATTTAGGACCATTTACCAATGATATGTGGCCTTTTATTTACAAAGAAATATTGACCACAAAAAGAATCATTTCACAAAAATTAGGTGTCAATTCAAAGAATGTAGCTTTTACCGAAAATATCTCTTCCGGTATGATTTTGCCCTTTTGGGGTATAAAAGTAGAAGAGGGAGAAGAGTTGTTAATAAGTGACTGTGAACATCCTGGAGTAGTGGCTGCAAGTCGAGAATTTTGCAGAAGAAATAAATTAATATTCAAAATTTTGCCAATCCAAAAAATTAAAAATCTAAACGACGAAAATATAATTTTTGAGATTTTGAAAAATCTAAATAGTAAGACTAAGATCCTAATTATTTCTCATATCTTATGGAACTTTGGGTATAAAATTCCTTTAAAACAAATTTCTATCGAATTAAAAAATAATCGAGAAGATTCTTATTTACTTGTTGATGGTGCTCAAACCTTTGGGCACATAAATATTGAAAAAGAAGTTTTTTATTCTGATTTATATTCAATAACTTCTCATAAATGGGCATGTGGACCAGAAGGACTTGGAGCCATTTATGTCTCAGATAGATTTATTCATGAAACAGATCCAACAATAATTGGTTGGAAATCATTAAAAAAAGAACAAGGCATTTATGATCCTTCAGATAATCTTTTTCATGATGATGCAAGGAAATTTGAAATAGCTACCTCTTGTATTCCTTTACTTTCTGGGCTCCGGAATTCTTTAGATCTTTTGGATAAAGACTCCCATGAAAAAGAAAAAAACAAAAATATCAAAAAATTAAGTGGAAAACTTTGGGATGAATTAAATCAATCAAAGGGTGTTGAACTAGTTTTAGAAAAAAAATATTTAAATGGGATTGTTAGTTTTAATATAGAAAATATTAAAGATAAGGATAAATTTGTAAAGAAACTTGGAGAAAAGAAAATTTGGATTAGAGTTTTAGAAGATCCAAAATGGTTTAGAGCATGCGTACATCAAATGACTACAGAAGCAGAGATTGATTTACTTTCTAAGGAAATTAAAAAAATTATTAATTAAATAATTAAAAGATTTTTTGGAGTGAGAGACTTGCATTTAATAAAAATAAAGGGAATATAAAGAAAATATTAATTCCAATGGAATCAATTAAACCCCCCAAAAGAATTATTAAGAAAAATCTTAAAAATGTTAATAAAGCAATTATTGAAATTTCAGAAATGAAATTTGAAAATATTGAAGAAAAAGAAGAAAAATTAGATGCGCTTATCTTTTTAAAAAATCAAATATTGAGGAAGGCCGAGAAGTTAGAAATTAAATAACTAAATAATTTTAGATAATGAATCTTTTCTATTTTGTATCAGCTACATTCTTAAAGAAATCACAATAAGCCATTAATTCCGATTCGGTTTCAATTTTGAGATTTAAATCATTAATTGCTTTCTCAGTATCAATTCTGTAGCCATACCAATCTAGACAAACTTCTCTCTGTCTTTGGGTATCAGAAATCTCAGGTGTATCTAATTTATTCGATGTATTGGTACAACCCCACATCAAAGCCATAAAGGGGATAAATAAAATTAAGCTTTTCATTTTTTAATTGCAATAATTTAATCATTTGGTGAAGAAGTCCAAGACGATTCTTCCATGGTTGAAAGGTCAACTCTATGCGTTGCCATCCAGTCACCATTAGCTTCCACAAACTTTTGAACATTACCTTCTGGAGCTTGATGAATAACAATAACTTTTTGAGGATCTTCCTTACTTACTCCTCTAAAAAGTGGCTTAATAAGAAATTCAGAATGTCTTTTATCAGCTTCCGCACTATCAAATATTGCTACCCATTCATCGAAAGTGCTTTCAATTTTAAAAGTAAAAACAGATGTTATAGAACAAGTCACAATAAAATATTATTTGTAGCCATAAAATAAATCTGTTTAATTAAGATGTAGTTAATTATTTTTAAAAGGAATTAAAACAGATTTTTTTTTAAAATTTAAGCCAATCTTTTTTTCTAGTTTTTTTTAACATTCTTAAATGAACATTACTATTGAAAAGAGTAAGTATTATTGCTAAAAAAGTATAAAACTTTTTAAAATATGGAGCTCAATACTTTTTTGCTTATCTTATTAGTCTTAGCAAATTTTTCAAATTTATATCTAACTCATTTCAAAAAAAAAAAAAGTATTTTGAATAAAAGTAAAAGTTATTCGTTTTCTTTTTTAATTCTTACAGTCTTTTATTATTCTTTGTTCAATCAAAATCTATATTACAAAATCCTATTCATATAATCTTAATTTCAATTCCATTAATAATACAGACTCTTTTTATTTTTTATTGAACTGCTTTTTCAATGAAGTTTTTTTGGGCAAAAGTATTCTATTTCCTGTCCAGGCTCGATGATAGCCGCTTCAAACTTTTTCAAACTTGTAGTGGCTCTATCGATAATTCTTTTTGGGATTAATTCAAGAGCTGCTTTAGCTACCATAGTTGGGGTACTAGTAGAAGTTCCTTTAATGCTTTATTTAGTAAATATTTCTAAGTCTTCCAAAATATTATTTATAAAGTAATTTTTCCTTCTTTAAGTTTTTTCTTTTTAAGCAATAGATCCTAACAATATATATCAATTAGCTTTATTTAAAATGTAGATAAAATTTGATTTACCAAGGAATCTCCGAGCTGTCCCATGCAATAAATTTTCCAGAAGATGCTGGAGTTTGATTTTTAATAATATTGATCAAAAATTGGGATGATTTTTCTTTACTAAATAATTTATTTTCTGGAACAAATTTATGAAAAGGTCTAGATAAATCAGTATCTACTGTTCCTGGATGAAGCAATGTAATAGTAGCCTTTGGGAAACGTCTAGCCCACTCAATACTTAAAGATTTAAAAAACTGATTTTGGGCAGATTTTGCAGCTCTATATGAATACCAACCACCAGTTTGATTATCTCCAATACTTCCCACTCTTGCACTTATACTTGCAAAATTAAAATCAATATCTTTTGGTATAAATTCTTCAATAGTTTTAGCTAACAAAATAGGAGAAAAGGCATTTATTGAAAAACTTTCCATCATATTTTTTTTATCAAGGTGTTGTAATCTTTTTTCTGGTTGAAGAGAATCACTATGAAGTCTGCCTGTAGCATTAATAACTAGTCTTAATTTTGAAGGATGATTTGGGATTTTATTTTTCAACTGCAAAAGTGATTCAGAATCCTCTATATCTAATTCCCAAAAAGAATTAAATTCGCTTTTTCTTCCACATAAAACAACATCTAAGTCTTTTTCACTCTCACTCAAATCTTTAGCTATTTGCGTTCCAATTCCACCTGCGCCTACGATTAAGGCTAACCCTTTCATCTTATTAAAAATTACTTAATTTATTCTAAGAAACTTTTCTTGTGATTTGCGTAAATATCTTTCTTATTTCATTAAGAAATTTTATTGAGATTTACTTTTTTCTTTTAATAATTTATAAGCTATTTTCCTATCATCAAAATCAATAACTTTATCATTGAGAATTTGATAATCTTCATGACCTTTCCCTGCAATTAAAACAATATCTTCTTTATTAGCAAATTTGATAGATTCATTTATTGCTTTAAATCTATCAATATCAATTGTTATTTTTCCTTTTTTTTCTATACCCATCAAAATATCATTTACTATTTTTTGAGGTTCTTCTGATCTTGGATTATCTGAAGTTATAAAAACGTGATCAGAAAACTCTTCAGCTATTGCTCCCATTAAAGGCCTTTTACTACGATCTCGATCTCCTCCACAGCCAAAAACTGTTATGAGTTTCCCTTCACAAAGTTTTTTAATTGATTGCAGAACTTTTTTTAATCCATCAGGGGTATGGGCATAATCAACAACTACTGTTGGAAGTGATCTTGAAACTGCATTATTATC
>CABYTO010000002.1 GCA_902521995.1 uncultured Prochlorococcus sp.
TTTAACTCTGTAATGAATTTTATCTGGCTTATGACATGAATCACATTTTTTCAAACATTTTTATCCTCGCTAAATATACTTTAGATAAAAAAAAGATTGATTGAAAATATTTCCGAAAAAATTTTTATCATGTCATCATGATAATGCGCTCTACACATACCGAAGCAAAGCAGTGTTTTTGTTGAGTGCAAATATTTTGTATTGATTAATAAAAATTTTCTCATTTCTATTATTTTTAATACTCAATATATCGATATTAATATTCAATTTATCAAGAATTTTATTTGGCTTTAATTTAAAAAATTTTTTGATTATACATCTTAACTAGAACTTTAAAAAGAAACTCACGAATCATATTAAATTAAATTTAATATTAGTTTATTGATTTTTAGTAGTATGAACATTTACCTTTTCTGGATATTATTTCTAGCTCTATGGGCAATCGTTCCCTTAATGATTATTAAAGGTAGAGTAGACGAAGAGCCTAAGATTCAGACTTCACCAAAAGTTAAAGAAAAGAAAAAAGGTTGGTTTAACTAAAGTATTGTTCTCCCTAATTAAATATTTTTTGCAAAATAATTTTTAAAGTTTAAATTTTAAAAATTTGTAATCTTTAGATATTAATTAAAAAATACCCTAAAAATTTTTAGTTTTTTAGGGAAAGCAAAAAACTAATATTGATTTGAAAATAGCCTTTGGTCATTTATCTAAATTTTAAGGATAAGTATTATCTATTAAGAGTTATTATTTTTGATAGTCGAGAATAGACAAACTTTTTAGAGTCTTTAAAAAATTAAGCCAATTTTTATAAATTTCAAGAAGGTGATTTTAAAGACTATTTAAACCTTCTTTAGAAAAACAATTCAAAATGAATAATGAGATAATTGCAGCTAAGTAACCAGAGATATTTAAAAATGGTGGAAGTATAAGAGGAAGAATAATAATTATTTTTAATGAAGGTTTTATTTTTTCATAACTAAAAATAAAGAGAGGAACATACCAGAATAAACCCATAATCCATGATATTGGGTTAATTATGTTAATCCAATTCATGATTGTAAAAAAGCATAATGATGTCGAATATTTTGTGTACTTGAAGAGGCAAATGAGTGCTCCAATAATCCCAATTGTTCCGCTCAAAAATAAATTATTGGACAATAGGGGATTAGCAAATCCAAAAACAAAAAAATGAGAATGAAATAAATTTCTGGCATCCGACGTTCTCACCATCATAGAATCTTTAATAATACCTAAATTATTTGGAAGTTCTTTTAAGTCTCCTAATGGCATTTTATTCCATGGAATCATTATTCTCTCAATAAATGATTGCCTCCATTCAAGGGGACATAAAGTTAGATTTAAAAAGTAAAGTATTAGCAATGAAAAAATTAGATATATGAAAAATTTCTTATTTCTAAAACTTTTAATAAAGGAGAGGGATAATAATAAAGGGAATACTTTAATAAATCCCATGATCGCTATTAGGGTAGCACTTAAAAAGATTTTATCTTTTTTATAAAAATATAAAGATATCAAAGCTATGCAAACTATTAAAATCTCCACTTGCCCTCTTGATATGATTGCCAGAAATGGGAAACTGATTCCAACAATAATTAAGGAATAAGGATTAAGATGAAAAATCCTTTTTTTTATAATAAAAAAAGTTACTAATGAAATACTTAGAAGAGAGATAAGATTAAAAATATTTTTCGAAAGTTCATAAGGTAAAGTTGCAAGAGGAGTAAAAATATATGATGCTAGTGGTGGATATTTCCAACCAGAAAATTTAGATAGTTCAGAATTAATAGGCCCATAGAAATCACTACTTAAAGAGATATGGTTTAAGTAGGGATTCAGGTTATTTAGTACAGATTTTCCTGCTAAATAAAAGGCTCTATAGTCAATAGCATAGGTTTCATTACTTATATAAAAAATAAGAAAAATAGGACTAAGAGCAATAATATATTTATCCCATTCGATTTCTTTTTTAATATTATTCATCCTTATTTTATTTTTTTAGCATTACATTAAGTTACTATAAAGTAAATTAGGTTCAATAGTCTAAAGTAATGATATCGATAGTCATACCTACATTTAATGAATCACAAAATATAGTACCTCTAATAAAAAATTTAATTGTATTAATAAGTAATTTTGAATATGAAATTATAGTTGTTGATGATGATTCTCCAGATGGTACTTCCGAAGAGGTGAATAAATATATGAAGTTGAATAAAAGAATTAAGTTGATCACAAGAATTGGAAGGTCTGGCTTATCAAGTGCCATTAAAGAAGGTTTAATTTTCGCTCAAGGGAAATATACATTAGTTCTTGATGGTGATGGTCAACACCATCCTTCTTTTGTATTAGAAATGTTAGATGTAATTGATAAAAAAAAATCTGATATTGTAATTGGAAGCAGGTTTCTTAACACATCAAAAATCGAGGGGTTATCAAATAAAAGAACTCTAGGATCAAACATTTTTAATAAACTAGCACGTATATCTTTACATAGAAATTACTCAAAATTAACAGATTATTTAAGTGGATGTTTTTGTTTAGATAGAGAAATGACTAAGAAATTTATTAGAAAAATCGAAATTAATGGATTTAAATTTTTGTATGAATTACTTGCTTTAAGTAAGGGCAACTTAAAGGTGAATGAGGTCCCATTGACTTTTAAGGAGAGAAAATTTGGTGATTCTAAATTAGACATAGCTATTGTTTGGGATTTTCTCGTTTCAATTATTCATAACCTGACTTTAAGATTATTACCAAGAAGGGCTATAAGTTTTGGACTTGTTGGCATTTCTGGTGTTTTTGTTCAACTATTTATTTCTTCATTTTTAGTAGAAATTCTCCTTATTGACTTCTATAGTGCACTACCTTTTGCAATAGTATCTGCAGCAACATCCAATTTTTTAATTAATAATCAGGTAACTTTTCGCTCTGAGAGGTTAAAGAATTCAGCTTTATTGATTGGTCTTTTCAAATTTCTTATCATCGCCTCATTACCTGTAATTGCCAATATAGGGATAACTACAGCTTTCTATAGATACATATCGGCGGATACTTTTTTAGCACAGATTGCTGGAATAGCCATTGTTTATGCTTGGAATTATTTGGCTAGTAGTTCATTCGTATGGAAAAAATCAATTTAAATATTTGAATATGGCGTCTAACTTTATGTTTTTTAAAATGATAAAAAGTGAGTTAAGTAAATTAATAATTAAAACCCCACTTGTCGATCGTTGGTTAATTAGTCAATTGCTGCCTCCGATGTTGTTTGCGATCGGAGCATTTACTGCGGTGAGTTTAAGTGTCGGAATTATGTTCGATTTAGTTAGGAAAATTGTTGAATTTGGATTGCCACTTCAAGTTGCATTAAAAATACTAATTTTAAAACTACCTGGTTTTCTTGTCTTATCTTTTCCTATGTCAATGCTTCTGGCTACATTGCTTGCATATGGAAAACTATCTTCTAATTCGGAATTGATAGCTTTAAAGAGTTTAGGATTTACCAATATAAGAATTATTATACCTGCGGTTTTTCTTTCATTATTAATGACATTTATAACCTTTAGTTTTAATGATAGTCTTGTACCAATTTCGAATAGAGTTGCGGAAAATACGATGAGATCTTCATTAGGAACTGCTTTAAGTTCTGAAGAGGGAAAGCACATAATGTTTTCTAGATACGGTTCACAAATAGATTCCTCTAATCAGATTTCAAAAAGTAATGAAAACTTAACTCATATTTTTTATGCAAAGTTTTTTCGTAATAATTTTATGGAAGAGGTAACTCTTATTGATTATTCAAGACTAGGTATTGAACAAACTCTTAAAGCAAAAAAAGGAGAATTTGATAAAAATAATAATATGTGGATCTTTTATAACGGCCGGTTAACGATTACTCAAGATGACGGAACAGTAAGTTTTATTAATTTCAAGAGATATAAATATCCTTTTGGAGAGGGGCCAAGGGAGTTGGCTAAAGTACCCTCTGATGCGAATGATATGACATTAAAACAAGCAAAAATGGCAGAAGAACTTTATCAAAAATCTGGAAATGTAAAAGAAGCGAGAAAGATGAGAGTAAGAATACAAGAAAAATTTACTCTTCCAGCAGCTTGCTTAGTCTTTGGGTTAATTGGGAGTGGTCTTGGCGTTAGATCAATTTCAAGATCATCTAAGAGTCAAGGATTTGGTGTTAGTGTTTTACTAATATTTGGTTATTATATTTTATCTTTTTTCTCAAGTTCACTTGGGGTAAAGGGGATTTTAAATCCCTTTATAGCAGCTTGGGCTCCTGTGTTTATATCTATTACAGTTGCATTATTGCTAGTTAAAAGAGCAAGTGAAATATAAATCTTTAATTAAGCAAGGGTTAATAATATAGAAGTTATTTTAAAAATCTATTTACAAAATTAACTATTGAAATTCATCTCTCTTTGTGTTTTCTTAGGGAAACCTCAGCAATTTATGAAATCTAAATCATTAATAAAAAAATGTAGTTGCATCCATTGCGTTGAGAAAGAAAAACAAATAAATCGTTCAAAAGAATACTGGTCAAAAGTTTTATTAATTAAAGGTTAATAACAAGAAAAATAGTTAGGCTATTTTTTTGTAAACTTCATCAATCTAGTACTATTTTGCAGCGAGCTTTTTAAAAAATATAATATTTTAGATAATAAAAATTTTGTGATCCTTAATTTTCCTCCTCATCTTAATTAATGAAATTATTTGGCTTTTTGATTTTTCTTGTAGATAATATTTTCTCTATTTAAAAGATAAAGAATTATAAGAATGCAAAAGGGGATGAGAATAAAATCTAAAGACATACATTTTGGAATCTCTATTTTTTATGTAGCAATAAATTAATTTATTGGCATTTTAATAAATACTCAAAATGAATTTTCAAAAATTATTTTCTAGTTTATCGGTTTATTTACATGTTTTTAAAATTGAAAGAGCTTGCAGTATCCCAACGGCAAGCTCATGACGACTTAGTTAATTCAGATTTCCTGATTTTAACCAGCTAAGCACTTCCTAAATGCTATTAACACTTTACTAAGTAAAATTACTTACTGTGAGTATAAATGCTTATTTGTGATGAATTATTTGAAAATTTGATAAATATGAAGTGTTTTAATGAGAAATTTTGTGCAATTTAAAAATTTTTAGGCAAATATGTTACATATTGGCTTTTAAGGTACTCGGAGTTGAATTATTGGAGGCTTTTGGTTTACATAAGTTAATATTTGTGTTACTTTAATTAACAATTATTATCTTTTTAATGACAAAATCAGGAGTTACTACAGAATCAGGTGGAAGACAGAATATGTTCCCATCAGAAACTAGGCCTTATATTGATGAAACTGTGTCTTACGATGGATACCCTCAAAATGCAGAAAAAGTTAATGGTAGATGGGCTATGGTAGGTTTCGTTGCACTATTAGGTGCTTATGTCACAACAGGTCAGATTATTCCAGGAATTTTTTAGAAATAATTAACTGTTTTTATAAACTTTTTATTTATCTAAACTATTTAATGTTTTAAACTAACAATTTGGATTTTTATTTTAAATTTGAAAATAAGAAAAACCAAATAAAAGTCATGACATTTAGGCTAAATATTATCCCTAAAAATATATAAGCAAACTTTTTGCCAATAAATGCTGTCTCAGGTTCAAGCTTTACTCTCATAAAATCTTTGAATTATCTAAATAAAGATAGCATCAATTGACAAATAAATTTAAGTTTTACAGAAGAAGAATAATCAATTTAATATTCAGTGTAACGATAATAAATATCATCAATCTCCCTCAGGTTAAGCAGCTTCTTTTTGGCTAATTTAGTTTATAAAATTAGTCAAAAAAATAACCTGATTTGAATCAAGCTATTTGAAGAATTAAAAATTTAGTTTAGATAATACCAGGAATTACTTGCCCTGTAGTTAAATATGCTCCAACTAGAGCAACAAAACCTAACATTGCAAATCTACCGTTAAGTTTTTCAGCAACGATTTTTTCTTTTTCAACTATTTTGGGTTCGTTATTTTTCATTAGAACCAACCTGGTATAATCTGGCCTGTTGTAACATATGCGCCAACTGCTGCAACGAAACCTAACATTGCTGCCAAACCATTAAAACGTTCTGCTTCTGGAGTCATTTTGATTGTGTTATTTGTAAATAAATATATCATAATTATTTAATAATGTAAAGAAAATAAGGGATTATTCCTCTTTTTTTCAGAAAAATTTAAAAATCTGCTACATATATGTATCGAAATACACCTTATCTGTATTTTAATTTTTATTCTGATTTTTAAATACGGAATAAGAGGTATAAGATTTTGACCTTATTTTTTTGGAGCTATATCCTCATTAAGAAGTAATTTAAATTAATATATTACTAGAGTCAGCTAGTAGGGATACAGGCTGACTCTTTTTTCTGAGAATTTTTGGTTTTTGACTAAAAGTAGTTTTTAGTATTCAAATAATTGCTATTAATAAATTATATATATATAAATTTATGTCATTCGCGACCTACTACATGCATTTAATTTTTGGAAGGATTCCTTCTCTAATTAGTTCTGATTTAATACTTTACATCTTGCCTGCTCTTACAATTTTAATATTATTATTTAGCCTTAAAATAATGTTTTTCAAGACTCCTAAATTGAGAAAGGTTAAATAATCAAGGATTTTAGAATTATTCTTTTTACTGAATTGCCCAATTTTTTTAATTTTGGATAATAGACTTTTTTTTTCGGCAACTCAAAGAAATAGAGACTGCATAGGTGATGTACTATCCAGAGTTATAAAAAAAGGCTCAGTATTGGAAATCGGAAGTGGCAGTGGTGAACATGGAGTGTTTTTTCAAAAACGATTTCCTGGAATAATTTGGCAAACAAGTGACCCAGAGTTAGTGCATAGAAAAAGTATAAGTTCTTGGATTGAGTATGAAGACCTATCTAAGAAAATGCCCCAGCCTCTTGAGATTGATGTTGAAAAAATTCCTTGGAAAATTCCATTGATATTAGCTAATTCTTTGCAAGGAATAGTCTCTATAAATATGATTCATGTAGCAGAGTGGTCTTGTACTGTAGCGCTCTTTAGAGAGTCAGGAAAATTACTGAATAAGGGACAATTTTTGATTTTGTATGGGCCATTTAAAATTTGTAATAAGCATACAAGTGAAAGTAATTATTTTTTCGATAATTCATTAAAAATGCATAATATTTTATGGGGTATTAAAAATCTTGAGGAAGTTTGTGATGAGAGTGAGAAAAATGGTTTTTCTCAAGAGGATATTATTAGAATGCCTGCAAATAATTTTTCAATAATTTATAGAAAAGTTTCTTAATAAGGTAAATACAAATATCAATAAGTTTTTAAAATGCATCTTATTAGATGATCAACCTGATAGTTTTTTGCTCCATTCTTTATGCTTTTGATCTAAATCTGAAGTTTTTTCGCCTAAACTCAACTGTCTTTCTAATAATTCAACTTTTGTAAGTGTTATTTTTTCCGAATAAAATTTAATAGGCTGTTTACCATGTAGATTGTCGCCACTCATAGAATTTATAATCTTGTGTGTATTTTCTAAGATGAATATTCTGTGATTGCTTATTCTTTTATATTCTTTTCAGATTTGCGTAAATTAATGTGATAAAAAAAATTCCTAATGTGTTTTTAATCCACTATTTTGTATGAAGATTGCCATATATATCTTCCTCTCTTGATGTCTGACTTAACAGCAACACAATTACAAGCAATATTCCATAGAGCTTTGTGTATTGGATCGGGATTAAAAAGATATGCTTTTTTAAAGGCTTTTTTAATTAAGAAAGTTGCCTTTTTTGCATGATAATGAGGGATTGTTGGACATACATGATGAACGGCATGGCTAGAACCTATATTATGGTGAAGAAAATTAAGAATTCTACCGTAAGGCCTGTCAATAGATAGAAATGCTCCTCTCATAAAGGAAAATTCCGTATTTGAAAGATGAGGTACATCTGAATCTGTATGATGAAGCCATGTATAAACTACTAGCCAACAATTAACAACTAATAAAGGGCCAAAATACAGAGTAATTACTGGAAATAATCCATACTTGAAAACTAAATAAACAATGCCCACTAATGTCAAACCTACACCAATATCTGATATCCAAACTTTCTTGGCCCATACTGATGGCCATAATGCTTTAGAAAATGGTTTAATTGGCCAAAAATGATTTGAAGTGCCATATTTAACACCTCCTGTACTTCCAGTAAGTAAATAAGCAGGCCAGCCAAATATAAGATGTAAAACAAGTTGAAGAATTCCATAATTTTTCTTACCTAATGAATTTGAAAAATGTAATTCTTTTTCTCCGCCAACTTTTTCTGTAACTCCGTTCCCTTTAATGACTAAAGGGACGTGAGTTTCTCCATTAGTTATGTTATTTGTGAATCGATGATGAACTGCATGAGAACGCTGCCAAGAAAAATATGGCACCAGAAGTAATGAATGTAGTAAATAACCAGTTACAGATTCCAATGTTTTGTTTTTACAGAATGCTCCATGCCCACATTCATGGGCAATTACCCAGAATCCCATTGCAGTGGTACCTGATATTAATGCGTAAATTATCCAAATTGGGATCATTTTTGGGGTAAATGGAATAGATAAACCTATTGCAACTACTAATGATTGAATGAAAGCTGATTGTAAAAGATACCTCAAAGAAGTTTTGGTATTGCACCTAAAGTAGTGATCTGGGATAACATCCTTAAATTCTTTTATGCTTGGAATATCTTTGTCCTTTATTACAAGCGCTTGGCCTTTAAGACCAGAAAATTTTATATTACTCAAATTTTTGTTGGTTAAGAATTTTGTTAAATAAAAGTGAATTTATATGTTCTATTATCCATCACAGTATCTCATAATGAAAAGAATTTATAATTTTTTTTTCGATAAAGTTTTAAGATTTTCATTTCACCTTCAAATAAAACTATCTTTGCCAAACATTTTTATTTTATTATTTTATCGCAATCTTATTAATTTTTTATTTATTTTTTTTGCTGATTTACTTTCCTCTTCATTAACCCTTTTTTAATTTAAAGACCGCGTATATACCTCTTAGGTAAACCAGATTGTTTACGTGGCTTTACTAGGATAGGTAAAACAATAACTCCTACTGTAAAAAGACAGATTGGAGCAACTACCATCAATATAGATTCTAGAGTCATGTATAATTTTGAATTTATTAATAAATAGCAGGATTTTTTTTTAAAGTCATGCGTATTTATATCTATTTTGTGAGAATAGATTCAAAATTTTTATAAATTATTAAGTAAAAAAGAAAAAAAGCTTAAAAAAAAGCAATTTTTTCAAAATTCATCCTATTAACTTAATCATTATTTAAATGGTGATTAGTTATGGATCAAGAAAAAAATTGGATGCTTATGACTTATTATTGTCCAACTCATGGTGATTCAGGATTAGTAAAACCGATTCAACTAACAAAAAAAGAAATTAGTAAAACATTCTTAATAAAAGGTAGGAGTTCTAAAAATTAATTTTTAGAATAAAACTATAGTTTTATGAAAATGTTCTAAATCTTGATTGAAATCTGATTAATTAAAATCCTGCAAAATACCATAAGCTGTTTTTTTATCATCAGTATTAGAAATATATAGAAAAACATATCTTAATTTGTATCAGAATCGCATGTTAATTCACATTGATTAAGATCGTGTGATGATATCTTTTCTAAAATTCTTAACATATCAATTTCGGAAAGCTCTCCATTCGAGTTCCATTTTAAAGTTGTTTTCCTTTGAGGTGAATTTTTTTTATTCATTTTGATCACCTCCCTTTAAATGAACTTCTAAACAACGAGTAATACATTCTTGATGACCATCCACAATACTGCATTCAGTAATACACTCGAAATATGAATTAATAGAATCTATTTCTGTATTCTGGTTGGTAGAAACAAATGAATCACTCATAATATTGTTGGATTTATTTGGAATAGAGATATAGCACGGATTGATGTTCAATAATTTAATTTATTAAGTGAATCAGAAAAAATAAGTATTATTTACTAAATTTTTTTTGCAACTGGTTTACCTTGAAAAAGATAGTAATATCCTTCACTTTAAAACAAAAAAGTAAAAATTAATTTTGATTATTTAATATTAAATTTAAAAAGCAATCTTCTAAAAAATCAGCATAAAGACTGATTTACTTTTCAGTAATTTAGTTAGATGATTAATAAGTACACTTTTAGATTTTCAAATGAAATCAGTAATTACTTGGCTTTCGAAAATGTTAGAGGGTATGGCAAATGCTTTTATGCATCCTTTAAAGAATGACTTGCCTCCATCTATTGGTACTCATGCATATAGCAGTATTCCTCTAAAAAGAAAATTGAGAAGAAGGTTGAATTAGGTATTAATTTATTGGAATTAATTTTTCATTTTTATTATCCCAAATAATATATTTGAAGCAGTTTGAAAAATCGCTTAATTTTAAGAACTTTGATTGTTGGAGCAAATGAATGTTTGCTTTATGACAAGCTCTTAAATTGTAATTTGGTATTCTTTCAGAGAGATGATGAATGCTGTGGAAGGATATGTCTGCTAAAAACCAATTTAGCCAGTTAGGGATATCTAAATTGCTACTACCTAAAATCGCTCCATCGATGAGATCCCAATTCTTTGTATTTTTAGCATATGCATTCTCATAGTTATGTTGTACGAAAAAAACACATATTAAAATTGCGGCTGATACGGTCAATGTTATGGAATAAAATGATAAGAAAAAAACTAACCCTAGCCATTTACACATAAAAATCCACCCTATTATCACTACTATGTTATTAATTGCTAATTCACATAGTTCACTGAAATTATCTCCATAATCAGAAAAAGGTGGTTTGACTCTTGATTTAATAGCTAAAAGTTGAGGAATTTCTCTTTTTTTTATTTTGATAAAAGTCTCTTCCAATATATCTTTAATGAAATTAAACACAATAATGACAAGTCCTAATCTAGGTTTTAAAACTAAGTAAAAAAAACCGCCAGGGAAAAGCATCATCCAGTTTCGACTTACTTTATAAAATATTTGCTCTCTTTTTGTAAGAGAATCATAATCTTCAAGACTTAAAACATCTATTGGCCCTTTGTAAATTTCCCAATTTCCATTATTTCTATGATGAAATGCATGATCAATTGACCATGACTTCTGGGGAATGCCATTAACCAATCCAAGTAAAAATCCAAAAAAGCGGTTTAATTTCCGTTTTGTAAAAAGAGAATTATGACCGCAATCATGCATTAATGAGAAGGTTCGAGAAGAGAATAGAGTTAGAAGAACTAAAAAAGGTATCAATAGAAATCCTTTAATCAATAATGAAAAAGGTTGATTTATTATTTGGTGGACGATTAACCAAATTGAAAAGATTGGGAAGATAGTAGAAATAATTTGATAAGAAGCTCTAATATTATTTCTTTTTAAAAATGGTTTTATTAAAAAATCGCCTCTATTTACTGTAAGCATATTTTTCTTAATTTTTTGATACAAGCAATTTTTAAAAAATATTGATTATTTAATAAACAATAAAAATATTTTAAAACCATACTAAAGAATGAATTCTTTAGACATAGTTCTCAATTGATCTAAATTTAATCTTTCTAAGTAATTTTTAAAGTCATTAAGATTTTTATAAGAGTCCGAATTTTTACTCTCGTAAAGAAGACTATTAGAAATTAACTCAATAAGATGATCTTTATCCATATCCCCTTATAGACCAAAATTACTGTTAAAAAAATTAAGGTCTTGAATTCGAGATCATTAACTCATCTCTATTTAAAAGTAATTTTTTATAATTTTTTTAAATCTTGTTCTATTTTTTCTAATCTTTCATTTAATTCTTTTTGTTCCTTAATTAAGGCTTTTTTCTTTTCTGCAAGCTCTTTATTCAAAGGAGAATTGAAATATTTTTGGTAAGAGATAAAAAAAACTGCTATCGCTACTGCAATGCCAAGAGCACCAATAATTAAAATTGGAGATGAAGGGAAGTCGTAAAATGGTATTGACAATGTAATTTACTAAAAAATAAATTCTTGCTATCTCATAAACAAAAAAATGAGTAATAAATACTTATTCTTTAAAAAGCTTTATGGTAATTATGCTGGTTATTTTGTAAAAAAATAAGGTTAATCTTTAATATAATTTTTAAAATAAGTATTTGTACAGCTGTCAAAAAATGAATAACTAATAATGATTAAACTAGTAAAATTTTTTTATGAAGAAAATCATAAATAAAAAAAATAATAAAAATGAACCATGGTTTAAATGGTTAACTAGAGAACTTAATTCTTATGAAGCTTTTCAGGATTTCGAATCAGGCAAGAATCCACTAGATGTAGCAGAGGCTTTTATTTCTAGAAATAGTACTGCTATTTCAGAAGTTTTCGATGATTTTGATGAAGAAGATAAAAATACACTCGATCAGTTTCTTAAGTTAACCGAATGCGAGATGCATGTGTTTAGAATTCTTGAAAAACAAATAGAGTTAAGAAAAAAGGTAAGGTTTGTAGATTTTAAAAAAAGAAAAAAATGAGGAGTTAATTTCTATATAAGTTTATTTTTCCCATTACCAGTCTTACCAAAGCCTAGCCAGATGAACCACAAGATCCATCCTAAGATAGGTATTAAATTAATAAAGATCCATTTCCAATCCTTTCCAAAATCTTTGATTCTTCTTACATCAATAGCTATTTGAGGAATGATACAAACTATTCCGTAAGCATTGAAACCAAACGTTTTTAAAAATATTGGGATAGTTAGGAAAGAAATTATAAGATTCGCTAGTTGAACTAACCACCAGTCCGATCGAGATGTGAATCCTTTGAAGTCTATAGCTTTAATCCAAAACTCTTTATATGCGTTTAAAAAGTCATTAAACATAAATTAAAAACTCAAAGAATCTAACATTATCAATTTAATCTTTAATTTATAAAAATTTTATTTATTTACTTAATAGGATCAAATAAATTCATATCATTTGAATCTTGTTTTGAAATCTCATTTTGATTTGGTAATGAACAGAATCCGTCTTTGCAAATCATCTTTTCTTTTGCAATAATTTTAGTCTTTGAGAATATGTTTTTGTTATTTGAAGATTCTTTCAACATTTATATAAAAAATTAAATCCAATATTAAATTAATAACTCAATTTATTTTGATAAGCAACAAAATTAATATTAATTATTTATTTATTTTTTTTGGTTTGGTAAGTCTCTCCAAAACAGCGCCATTATATAAATGAATAAAGATAAAGAACAAATATAAAGTAAAGAATTTAGATGCATGTTTATTTATTAAAGTAATAACAAAGAAGGGCCTTTCATAAAAATGGGATTTTAACGGATTGGTAATTTTTGTCTTAGCAATCAAGCAAATTCTAGTATTTATTTAAGTTTTTTATGTTTTTCCCAAACTTTAAGAAGGAAAAGTTTTTAAACTTTTGGAATATATCTATTTAGTTAGTAAAACTTATAAATCTAGGAGTTTTACAAATCTAATCAAATTCTACTTTTTGTATGTTTATTGTATTCACGATCTATCCTTATTTATTTCTGTTAAAGCTTTTCTACCTTCCTTAAGAGTTCTTAAGACGAGCCAGGTTATAGAGGAAATCATAAGGACTATAAGTATAATTAGAGAAATATGAGTTGTATCGATATTGTTGGCCAATTTAATTAAATTCTTTATGAGTCTTTAATTTAAAAATTAAAAATTCAAACGTCTGATCTAGAGTAAGCAGGTATTAGCATTCCACCATCTTGATCGTCATTATTGTCATCATCAAAACCACCCCCCAGGAGTAATTCAATAATTACAAGTAAAGCTATTGGATAAAGACACCATAATATTGCTGTAAAAGGACTTACTGAAGAAGAAGCTGTGTAAAATTCTGTCATAGATAGATATTAATCTAAAGAAACAACAATTGTGGATCCTCTGGGTAGTGTTTTATTCAATATTTCTATAAATATTTTTTAAAAACTTTTCTCTTGCGCATGAATATATCTTTGGTACGTATTGATATTTTTATTCTTCAAAATCAATTTGAATAATAATTTTCTTGAACCTACTGAGAAACTAATAATGACATAATGAATAGCGCAATTGTTATTTTTTATACTTAACAATAATTGTGCAATTTTGATTAAAAAACTATTATTTATCTTGATTTTATAAATTCTATGTTTTCTTTCACTTTTGATCCTTTGGCTGCGATATTTGGTATATCAGGAATTGTAGGCTTCTTTTTCTTCTTTTCTGCTGCTAAGGGAACTTCCAGTATCAATACAAAACCAAAAAAGGATTTAGATTAGAACTTATTCTGTCAGAAAACTAAATTGAAATTTTATATTTAGCCTTTAAAAGGCTTGTTTATTAATACTTATTCCATTGTTTAGAAATAAATTCAAGAAAATCTTTTAGATCCTCTTCAGGACAATTTGTTTGTTTTTGTAAATCAATGCAAATTTGCTTAATATTTTCAAAGGCCTTTTTTACTATTTCGTTTTTTTCAATAACCTCAAAATATTCTTGATCTGTAAAAGGCATAATATTAGTTCCCTACTTGAAAATTACTTATTAACCATATTTTATCTATATTGACTTAACAGTAAAGAAGAAAAAATCTTTTTCTTAGATTTAGCTACCCAATCGATAATGTTTTTTAATGCTTTTGGTTACATCCCATTCGCAGTTAAGTCCAGCAGGAAACTCAACTAGATCTCCAGCTTTAATAACGTAAATGTCACCGTTTTGGGTACTTATTTTCGCTAGACCTTCAATAATTAAGCAAATTTCCTTTTCATCGTAATTCCATTGAAATTTGCTTGGCTCACATTCCCAAATAGGCCAACTTTTTATTCCATACTGAATTATCACGCTTGCACTACAGGGGGAAGATATTAGAACTTTCACAAAATAGTTCGGATATTTTTTTCATTTTACAAATAAAAGAAATATTTAATTTCGAGAATGTGTATTTCTTTACGGTCTTTTATTTTTTTTCGTTTATCATAAAAAAAATTTCTAATTTATGGATGAGCTTTCTGTATTGTCAATTTCGCTATCTATAGCTTCTCTAGGAATATTTCTTTTATTTTTCGCTTCAAATGATGATGATGACCAAGATGGAGGTAAGTTGATTAAATCATTAGAAAGAATTAATTAATTCCAAGTAAATAAAACATTTAATAGGGATTTATAACCTATAAAACCTCCATAAATGCAGCTTAAAAAAATAATATAAACTTCCAAAGTGCCCAGTCTTTTTTTCTTTAATGATTTCATTGTTTTGAGTCTTTATAAGATAATTTTATTTAATTTGATTTTTATTAACATGAGTATTTTTTACATTAACTCACAGATTAAAGAATTATTAATGTCAACCCAAAAAATAAAAAACAAGTAAAAAATATTATTTTTTTGGTAATTTCTCTTTCCTCATTCTTAGCAAAAAATAAGGAAATTACTGGAGATGTGCTTAATAAAGCCCATCCTATTCCTATGGGAAGGGTTTTAAACACAACTTGTTGTAGAAATATTCCTATATTTGTTCCAAGAAGTATTGAAATAAAAAATCTTTTTTGTTGTTTTTTGTCTATGTTTTTTAAGAAAAAATTAATCTTAAATCCTTTTAGACTAATCAAAAAAATTATTGCACCTAATAATCTTATTTCAGTTGTAAGGAAAGGAGAAAAATTGCTTTGAAGAAAAACCATCCTTGATAAAAGACCTCCAAGAACAGCACATAAAACTGATAAAAAAGGAAAAGCAAAAATCTTAATGTTATTTTTTTCTGAGAAAGAAGAGTTTTCCTCTTTAAAATCGTTACCTTTTCTGAGAATTATAAATAGTGAAATCGTTACTATAATTATTCCAACCCATGATTTAGTCGTTAAATTTTCATTTATAAAAAATTCCCCTGACAAAGCTGCCATTAAAGGAGAAAGAGTTTCTATGGATAAAGTTTTTCTTGTGCCAATTGTTTGTAGTGACTTTAAATAGAAAGTATCACCTAAACCAATACCTATTATTCCACTAATTAGTAGTATATATATGTTTTGTAATGCAGTTGTAGAACTTAGATTGATAAAAGCAGGTATAAAAATTAAAAAAGCTATTATATTTTTTATTAAATTAATATCTATTGATTTATATTTTTGAGTTTGCGCGCGCCAAATAAAGCACGCATAAGTCCAAGATGTAGCAGCTCCAAAAGCAGAAAGGATTCCAATCAAAACGAATAATTTTTTAAAATTTTATTTTATCAATTGAGTAAATGCTAAAAAGAATACATAAATAAGAATCAAGATCCCCGGTAAGTACTGAATTAGTGATGTGAAATTATTTTTTTTCATATTTTCAAAAAATTTATCTTAAACAGTTTTTTTGTTAGTAGGGTACAAACTCTCTAACTTCTTTCTTCTTTGAACTTTTGCATTAATTCTTTCTTCTTTTTCTTTTTTCTTAATCTCATCATTTATCTTATTTTGTCTATATCCAAACCAAAGTAGAACCCAAATAACAGAAGTTATTAAAAGAAGAGCAGTATATTGACCAGTCATAGGAAAGCTGGCCTCAGAATATTTAACGTAAGAAAATATCAGACTCATTTAGTTAAGTTAAAGCATATAAATAACGACTGCGTTAATTTCTTTTAGAAATTTAAAAATTAGTGAATTGCAGCTATTTATTATGTAGATTTAGAGTTTTTTATTATTTTTTTATGGTTTTTGGAGTAATTTTTCTTTGTAACTCCTTGCTATTATCAGATTGATGCATATTAAATAATAAGTTTTTGGAACCTTTTGATTTAGCAGTTGTAGGGGGTGGCGCAGCTGGTTTTATGACAGCAATAACTGCTGCTGAAAATGGAGTAAAAAGAATAATAATTCTTGAAGGCACTTCAAAACTTATGGAGAAAGTAAGGATTAGTGGAGGGGGAAGATGTAACGTCACTAATGCGACATGGATACCGAAAGAACTTGTTGAGAATTATCCTAGAGGTGGGATTCAGCTCTTGGAATCATTTAATCGTTTTGCTCCTGGAGATGTATATGATTGGTTTGAGAAAAAAGGGTTAAAATTAAAGATTGAGGAAGATCTAAGAATATTCCCAGTGTCTAATTCTTCTTCAGATGTTATTAATTGTTTGCGAAAAAGTGCTTTATCTAAAAACGTAGAGATATTAACAAAATTTTTTGTAAAAGAAATTTCAAAAACTACAGATGATTTATTCAATATTTCTAGTCTTAAAAAAGAAAAGTTATCTTCAAAAAAGATTATACTTTCAACTGGAGGTAATCCAAGCGGATATAGATTAGCTCAAAATCTTGGACACAACATTGTTAAACCTGTACCATCGCTTTTTACTTTTTCTACAAAAGAACCAAATTTGGATGAATGTAGTGGGGTATCGATAAAAGGCATAGATATAGAAATTAAATTAAACACTAAGACTTTTCAAAATAGAGGCGATTTACTAATAACTCATTGGGGTTTTAGTGGGCCAGTAGTATTAAAACTTTCATCAATTCTTGCAAGGGAACTTTACAACCAAAAATATAAATTCAACCTAATCATTAAATGGTCTGCTTTGAGTTTTGAGGAGTTAAAAGAAAAAATTAACTATTTAAGATTAAATAAAGGTAAGGTAAATCTAATTAACAGTAGACCTATTCCAAAATTAACAAAAAGATTATGGAATTTTTTATTAAATAAAATAGGAATTGATAAAGAGAAAAAGTGGGCGGATTTACTGGCGGATGAAAGAGAGAAAATGATAAATATTCTTAAGAAAGACAAATATATAATTTCCGGCAAAGGACCATTTGGAGAGGAATTTGTTACTTCTGGAGGCGTAAAAATTAATGAAGTTAATTTTAAAAGTATGGAGAGCTTAATTTGTCCTGGGTTATTTTTTTCTGGAGAAGTTTTAGATGTTGATGGGATCACAGGTGGATTTAATTTTCAACATTGTTGGACTAGTGGATGGATCGCGGGGATGGCAGTCTCAAAGTTGAATCATTAAGTAACAAATCAATAAGTTTATCTTTTTTTTATTAAGTATTAGACGGAAAAAGTTTTTTGAAGAAACTTTAATTTTAAAGTTTTAGTTGTTGGTGAAGATTAATGCAGAATCTTGTATCAAAAAAAGAAGAAGAGGAAAGAAGATTAAAAGCTTTAGCAGAATATAGGATTTTGGGAACCAAGCCAGAATCATGTTATGACGATATTACAAAAATTGCTGCTACTACTTGTAATGTGCCTATTTCTTTAATGACTTTGGTAGACAAAGATAAACAGTGGTTTAAATCCAAAATAGGACTTCAAATATCAGAAACTAGAAGAGATTGGTCTTTTTGTACACATGCAATAAAAGAAAATAGTCCATTAATTATTCATGATGCTTTTCAAGATGAAAGATTTATAAATAATCCATTGGTAACCGGAGATCCAAAGATTCGTTTTTATGCAGGTTTTCCCCTTAGAAATAGTGATGGTAATAAGCTTGGAACTCTTTGTGTAATAGATAGAAAGCCAGGAAATCTAACTACACAACAATTTAATATTATGGAATTATTATCCAAGCAAATAGTTTCATTTTTAGAGCTTAGAAAAAAGTCATTAAATTTGCTAGATGCATTGTCTAATTTACATAAACAGGAAGGGATTTTATCTGTATGTTCATATTGCAGAGAAGTTAAAAATAAGGATGGTGATTGGATGCATTTAGAAAAATATCTTTCAAAAATTAGTGATATGAGATTCAGTCATGGAGTTTGTGATCATTGTATGGAAAAACATTTCCCAGATGTAATCGAAGTATGGAATAAAAAGGATATTTTTGAAGATGGTCAAAAAAGATTTTTAGAGTCCTAGATTCAATCCCTTGCTTTTTGTTATTTAATTTATTTTCTAAACAAATTCTTTATTTGGTGGTTAGTATTGTATAAATTTTGACTAGAAAATGTTACTAGGAACTTTATTAACAGGCGAAATTGCTAAAAGTGCATTAGTAGCATATGTTCATTATTTAGGAATTATACTTTGTTTCGGTTCCCTTTTATTTGAAAGATTGACTCTCAAAGTAGGTCTTAATAGAAATGAGACGATCTCAATGATAATTGCAGATGTGGTTTATGGTTTAGCAGGAGTTGCGATATTAGTTACTGGGATTTTGCGTGTTAAGTATTTTGGTCAAGGAGGGGATTTTTACACAGGTAATCCTGTGTTTTGGATAAAGGTTTCTCTTTATATTCTTGTGGGATTACTTTCTTTATACCCAACAACAACCTATATCTTATGGGCCATTCCATTAAGTAAGAATAAATTACCTGAAATATCTGAGAATCTAGTCAAGAGGTTCAGACTAATCATTACTACTGAATTAGTGGGCTTTGCAACAATACCTTTGTTTGCCACTCTCATGGCTAGAGGCGTAGGTTTAGGTTGAATAATTTATTCCTAGAAAGAAATTGTTTAATAAGCGCAAATAAACTATATAGATGGAGTTTAAGTTATGAGATTTCTAAATCTGCAAAGGAAATTATTTTTATTGGTTTAAATCCTTCATTATCAGATGAAGTTTTCTTGGACAACACAACAAAAAAGATAATCAAAATTTCGAAAAATAATAATTACGGCAAAGTAAAATTAATAAATCTATTTGCTCTTATTTCAAGCAAACCAGAAAAACTTTTTAAACATAAAAACCCTGTGGGTTATCGAAACAATAATCATATTTATAAAAACTTAAAACACTGGTCTGAAAATAAAAATTGTGATTTATGGTTAGGTTGGGGTAACAAAGGAAAATTTCTAAATAGAAATAAAAGAATATCAAAAAAAATAATGCAATATAACTCAATCAGAAAAAATAATTTTGATAATCCTTTGGGACCGCTTTTAATTAAGAAAACAATCAAAGATAATCCAATACATCCTCTATACTGTTCTGATAATTCCATTCTCAAAGCAGTAAAAATGATTTGATACCAAGGTTTAAGAGGCGATTAATTTAAACTTATGTTAAAATAGAGTTATGAACAGGTTAAATTATGAGTAACACAAAGCAACTGCAAAAACTTAAAAACTTAAACGTAAAAGCAGAAAAATGCCTTACAAGAGACGAAGCACAAAAAATATTGATAAAGGCTAATAAGGCTCAGAGTAAAATAAATTTTTAAATTTAATATTTGCTTTTTTTAGGAATAATTTATCAAAAAATTTTACAAATATTTTTCTAATTATTTAGAATTTTTTCATTCAATTTAATTTTGATGGTTTTTAATATTATTAAAATAAGAAAATCCGATGATAGATTTTTATCAAGAAGAGATTGGCTGCATTCAATGCATTCATTTTCTTTCGCAGAGCATAGAGATCCAAAATGGGATAATTTTGGGAAAATTAGAGTTATAAACGAAGATATTATTTCTCCTAATGCAGGGTTTAATACACATTCTCATGCAAATATGGAAATTATTACTGTCGTAACAAAAGGAGCAATAACTCATAGAGACTCGTTAAACAATCTTGGAAAAATTCACAAAGATGAAGTACAAGTTATGTCTGCAGGTACTGGAATCTCTCATAGCGAGAAGAATGAAGAAAATGAGACCTGTAAGTTGTTCCAGATTTGGATATACCCTCAAAAAGAAAATATCAAACCTCGATATGATCAAATTTCATTAAATGAAAAGTTGTGGGACAATCTTATTTTTAATTACAAAGATTCTAAAAATAATAAGCTTTCTTTAAATCAAAGTATTTCTTTATGGCGTTGTAAATATAAGCCAATTAAAGAAAAAAAATTGCCATTAATAATCGACAAATATAATTGGATCCAAATAATAGAAGGTAATCTTTTATTAAAAAGTAAAGACTCTAATTCAAATATATTTCTCGAATCTGGCGATGGCTTGGGTTTTGAAGTTAATTATTATGATGATGTTTCTATAGATACTGAGAAAAACTTAGATTTTCTCTTATTTTCGATGCCTTCCTTATAATTTATCTGTTGTTTTACCCATCAACTCCTTTATTAAATGCATTTAAGGCTTGCAAAGCCATATTAAGGTGAACTTCCATAGCACCAAGTGCAATTAAGGAATTTGGTGATTTATCTTTTAGTAAATTCTCTTTTCTTTTTGATAACTCATTAACTACCTTCTTAGTTGAAGCTTCCCAATTGTTTATTAACTCTTCAAATTCTCTTTTTTCAGGGCTTTCTATTTCTGCTAATTCATCAGAAAAATGAGAATCCTTTTGTGCCTTAAGCATCAAGTAACTTAATTTTTTATGACTTATTGCTTGAGGTAAATTGTTAGATTCACTCATTGCTAGTGGTTAATTTATAGTCAAAATCTAACTAATTAAGTGAATATTTGCTAGAGGGTAAACGGTTGTGATGACCGACCTGAAAATTACGAAATGATACTTGAACAAAAAATGGATTTATTATCCAATAATTTTTCACTTATTAATTTCTTGAAATAATCTCCACGCTCTTCATAATTTTTAAATTGATCAAAACTAGAGCAAGAAGGTGAGAATAATAATGTTCCAACCCTATTATTTTGCATATAATTAAAAACAAAATTTATAAGCTCTTTTAGTTCTGAAAATTCAAAAATATTTTTTTTAAACCCTTCATTAATAAGCGCCATTTTTAGGACTTTTGAGCTTTCTCCAAAAAGGAAAACACATTTAACTTTTTTCTTTAAAACTTTTATCCACTCACTATATTCATTGCCTTTTAATCTACCCCCAGCAATTATTATTATTTGACCTTCAATTGAACTTATTCCCGCAATAGATGAGTCAAAATTTGTAGCTTTACTATCATTAATGATTTCCAGATCATTATTTTTATAAATTGTTTCCATCCTATGGGGTAATTGTTTGTAATTAGATAAAGAATCTTTAATCTTTTTACCAGATAATCCAACTTTTCTTGCTGCTGCAATTACCAATAAAAGATTTTGAAGATTATGCATGCCTTTTAAAGAAAAATGTTCAAGTTTGAATAATTTCTTCCCTCTTTCAACAATGTACGATTGTTCATCTATCCAATAATCGCAATGAATAAAATTTGATTTATCAAAACTAGTTGTTATCCAAACCCCTCTTGATAGTGAACTGTAGTGATTTCTCAGGTTTTTATCGTCATAATTATAAATTCTAAAATCAGATTTTTCTAACAAGCTTTTTTTTATGTTGAAATAGTTTTCAAGTGTTTTATGTCTTTCAAGATGATCTTCTGTGAAGGTTGTCCATATCCCAATATTAGGTTTTACTTCTGGAGATATTTCTATTTGATAACTGCTTAATTCAGCTACAAGCCAATCAATTTTTTCATGTTTTTTGGAGTGAGCATACTTACATAAAGGTGTACCAATATTTCCAGTAAAAGGAGCATATAATCCAGTATCACAGAGTATATGGCTTAGTAGATGAGTAACAGTAGTCTTGCCATTTGTGCCAGTAATACCTATCCAATTTGTGTCTTTTAAAATTTCCCATGCAACATTAATTTCTCCAATTACTTTAATTCCCTTTTTTTTTAATTCAATAACAGTTATGTGGTCATAAGGTATTGATGGACTTACAACAACAGATTCGATCTCTTTCAAAAAAGGTTGAATTTCTTCAAATACAAATTCTTTATTTAGAGAAACTATGATATTGAGCTCTTCTAATGCTGTTTTTCTTTCTAAGAATTCTATCCCATCTTTACTTTCCCAAACAATTACTCTCTTATTGATGCTTTTCAAATACTTGGCAGCCCAAAATCCAGATTTACCTAATCCAATTACAAGATTAATATCTCTTTTACTTAAATGATTATCTATCATTAAATTAATAATTGCATTTATATTAATTGTGTTTAAAGGGTAATTCAATCATGAGATTTTTCTTTAGTATTTATAGTATTCGCCCAAGAAAATTTAATTAATGGAAGATAATACTGCAAAATATTGGTTCTCTTGGTTTTATGAAAAGTGGGAGAAAAATGCTCCAGGTGAATTAATTGAACAGGGTTTAACTCCGTCTCAGATTGCTGAGCGCTTTGTTAATGAAAACCATGATAGTTTTATTCAATTGTCAAAAAAAATTGATGAAAAAAATTATGATGCCCTAACAGAATTTATGAAACTCTCAGAGAGTGAATTACATATCTTGAAGTATTTTCTAAAGTTAGTAAAAATGAAAAATTTATAAGAAGTTATTAAGTATTTCGAGGCTTTTTTCCCATAAATTTTTTCTTTCTTTTTTATTCATTGCGAAAGGAGAAGTAGGGGATAGTTTTGGATGACCTCTGAAATTAAATCTAGGACCATAATGATCGCCGCCTCTTGCGTCTGGTGAAGTAGCTGCAAAAAGCTGAGGTAAAGCACCCATCTCAGCAGTTTGAAAAATAGGACTAAATAATTCCAATGAGAATGTTTCTAATGGACCAGGGTTAGGTTTTTGAGCAGTAAAGAGATTTGTTTTTGCAATTCCTGGGTGAGCAGCTAAAGAAAGTATATTTTTGTGCTTTAAGTTCTCATTTAGTTCCAAAGCAAACATTACATTTGCCAATTTGCTATTGGAGTAAGATTCCCATTTGTTGTAATAGTTCTCGGCTTTCAGATTTTTCCAACCAACTTTGCCAAAAAATTGTGCTCCGGAAGTCACCGTCACTATTCTAGATTCTTCTTTTTTTTCAATAATTGGAAGTAACTTTAGTGTCAAAAGCATGTGAGCTAGATGATTAACTGCAAATTGTATTTCATATCCTTGGGCACTAAGAGTTTTAGGCGGATGCATAATGCCTGCATTATTGATTAGTAAATCCAAATTTTCAAAATTATCAAAAATTTTGGACTGAACTTCTACAATATTTTTTAAATCTGACAAATCTAATTCTAATGGTGTAAATAATCCTTCAGGATTAAGACCTTTAAGTTTTTTGATAGTTTGATTAGCTTTTTCGAGTGATCTACAAGCTATAACAACATGAGCATTTTTTTCTGCTAAGGCCTTTGCAGTGTAATATCCAAGACCACTATTCGCACCAGTAATAAGCGCTGTTTTGCCTGTAAGGTTTGGAATATTAGATGTTTCCCAGTTAGAGATTTTTGGCCTTGAAATAGTGGCAGTCATTTAGTAATCCTGCAAATTGCTTTGGAATTTAACCAAAATTTAATTACTTTTCCACTGTAAATACTGGAATTCAGTATCGTGAGCTCTTATTGAAGGTACTATTCAATATTATTTTTCAATTGCATATTGCCATTCATTATTTTGAGATAAACTTTTCTCTCTAAGTAACTGTAATTTCCTACTATTTATTTTTATAACTATCCCATTAGTTGGATATTTTGCAAATATTTTTTTCTCTAACCAATTTTTTATATATATTTGGATTTCGCTTGTATGATTTGTGAAGTAACTTTCAGGGGTGCTGAAGCCACATTTTTTAAGATAGTTAAGGGTTTCGTATTGATTAAGTCTTCCATTAAGTATTTGGAAACAGCAAAAGCGGAGACTTTCTCCAATCCCTTTCTTATCATTGAGGTATTTTCTTGTAATTCTTTGGGAAATGCCGGCAACTTGGTTTGTAGAGTATAGTTCACCTCTAATTTGAAAATCTCGTTTGATAGGAATACAATCGGGGACATTTTTAATTTGTTTAATTTTGCTTGAGACATCAAATCCTTTCTTTATAATAGCTTTATTAAAATTGCCATCTATATATCTAATTGCAATAGCACAGCCATCAATTTTTGGTTGAATGCTTAATCTTGTTTTTGTTAATAAACTTTCCAAAAATTCTTTATAGTTTTCTTTAGCTAATTTTGGCAAAAGTTTATTATTTTTTTGATTAAAGTTGTAAAGCTTTGGATCAATAGGAATAAAGAGCTTCTCAAGTTGCTTAAATGCATCATCCGAAATTATGCCTTCACCTATTCTGTATTGTTCATCTAGATACTTAACATCTCTCACTAATAAATTATTCATAATAATTCTGATAAATATTTAAAAATCTTTTAGAAAAAAATCATTTAAATAAAGATTTGAAAACTAAAATTAGATCTAAAAAGTAATTGACCACTAAATATCCTCCTATGCAGAGAGCGATTTAAGAGTATAAAATATATCGTTTAGTAGTTTAAATTAAATACTTCAATCAAACATATTTACTTAAAAGTGAAATAGAAAACTTTAAGGATTAATTTGAAGGCAAATTTTTGAAATTTCTATCAATACATAAAAAAATTTTTTACAGTTATCAGAAAATGTCATTTTTATTAAAAGCTCAAAATACCTGGGAAAATTTTGCGAAATACAAAATCAATGATTATGCAAAATTAAGAAATTTTGATTTTGGGCCAAATAACGAAAGTTCAGTTTCAAAATTATCGCCTTTCATTACTCATAGAATATTATCGGAATATGATCTGATCCATGATATTAAAAGTAAGTACAAAATCAAAAATTCAACTAAATTTGTTGAAGAAATATTTTGGAGAGTTTACTGGAAAGGTTGGATGGAAAATAGACCCAAAGTTTGGAGAAATTTTATTTCAGAAAACAATTTCGATTTTGATTATGAGCTATATGAAAGTGCAATTAATGGCAATACAGAATTAGATTTTTTTAATTCTTGGGTCTATGAATTAAAGCAGTTCAACTATTTGCATAACCATACAAGAATGTGGTTTGCGAGTACTTGGATATTTAATTTAGGCCTCCCATGGCAATTGGGAGCAAAGTTTTTCTTTAAATATCTTTTTGATGGAGATGCTTCATCTAATCTTCTTAGCTGGAGATGGGTCGGAGGATTGCAAACGAAGGGAAAACAATATCTTTTTTCATCATCAAACCTCAGAAAGTTTTCAAATAATAGATTTAATGTAGAAAAAATAAGTAATCAACAAATTTTTCTTGAAGAATCTAATCAAATACCATTTGAAGATGAGATTTATAAAAATGATATGGATCCTAAATCAGATTATCTGATTATGTTTGAAAATGATCTGCACCTAGCAACCCTTAAAAATTTACTTCCAAGCTATAAAAAAGTATTTATTATCCTTTTAAAAAATGAACAAAGACAAATTAAATTGTCTGAATCTGTTTTGAAATTTAAACAAGATTTGGTCTCTGAATTTGTAGAGCAATTTGATAATGTTGAACAGATTGAACCTTATTCATTGGAAAGTACTTTTAAAAATACTAACGAAATAGACATTATTTATCCTGGAGTAGGAGAAAATTATGATTTCATAACTGAGTTTAAAAATTTACACCATAAAAAAATTTTTAATCTTGTGAGGGATGAAGATTTATTTGCTTGGAAATTTGCTAAAAGAGGGTTTTTTAAATTTAAAGAAAATATTCCAAAAATAAATCAGAGAATATTAGAAAATTTTTCAAAAAATAATTTTTAACTTACTTGAATTCCTAATCAGAAAAAGAATTCATTAGAGCACTAAGTATAAATACTTAATTAGGTGCGACTTTTGCTCTTTAATCCACGATGGATACTGTGACTAGTTATTTTTACTTAAGGATAATTTTTTTTTAGTGCTCTCAACAATTCTTACCAAATCGTTTAGCAAAGATACTGCTTTATTAATTCTTAGAGTTATAACTGGAACTGTTCTTATTCATCACGGTTATGAGAAATTAGCAAATATAGAAAATTTCGCTGATGCTTTTGTCAGACCATTACATCTTCCATTTCCAATATTTTTATCATACATAGCGGCATTCTCTGAAATAGGTGGTAGTTGGCTACTAATTATCGGCTTAGCGACAAGATTCGGGGCTTTGGCAATTGTGGGAACAATTTCTGTAGCCATTTATCATGCACTAGTTACTTCAGGTTTTAATATTTTCTTACTAGAGCTTTTACTTTTGTATTTCGCTTCAGCAACATCAATTGCATTAACAGGGCCTGGTAATTTCTCCTTAGATGAAGTCATTATCAGAATTTTGAAATCAGAAGATGAAGAGGAAATCATTTCTTCAACAAAACCAAAAAATTCTAAGGAAGTTGAAATTAAAGAAGAAACAAGTAAAGGCGGCTTATTTCAATTTCTGCAAGCGAACATACTCTCAGATACTTCAAGCTAATTTTTTAGGATAAAGGTTATTGATTAGTTCTAACCTTTTTCTATAACTATTTCTCTTCTCAAGTTTTATCTTAATTGTTGCTTCAGAAAGACTTATAAATAGCCCTATAGCAGTCACCCAAGATAAAAAGATTAAAGGGTTTTCTGGAATTCCTGAAAAATCCATATGAATAATACTTCTTTTTTAAAACTGACTGATCACTATTTGTTTTTCAACCTAAATATACAATTTAGAAATATTTAAGGATTAATTTCAACTTTTTCCCATTTCTTACTCTTTTCCCAAAGATATCTTTTATGAACAGGCTGTTCTAATTTAAGAAGATCTACTGAATCGATTTCAAAATTTAGAACTACAAAATTTTCTGACTTGGGAAGATTGGATAATATTTCGTAAGCAGATTGGAATTTTGGGTTTATTTTCTCTCCAGGAGATCCCCAAAACCAAGAAGATTTTGATTTTTCTGATAATAAATCCCAATAATTTTTGTTATCACTTAATTCATGAATTTTTCCTTTGAATCTATATTGTGATTTGGTTTTCAAAAAGAACCATAATATTTCTGCATTAGGGTTGGATTGTAAATGCCCAATTTTTTCACTTCTTCTATCTGTAAAAATAATCATTGAACTATCTTTATGCCATCCTCTGAAAACAACTGTTCTTAATCTTGGCTCATTTTCTTCGCTGACTGTTGCAAGCTGTATCCATCTATTAGAGGGTGATTTGCCCTCTTTTTTTCTAGAAGATTTTAAATCTTGCCTCCAACTGGGTAAGTTGTTATCAGGCATTTAATTTAGGCAATATAAGACCACTTTTCTTTTTGTATTCTTCGAATGAATCATATTTTGAGAGTGATTTATCTTTTTTTATCATTCTTGGTAGAAAAACTATAGAGAAAAATATTGCAAGAATTACTAATGGTATGAAACTCATTGAAAGTATGGCGAATGATAGATAAATTAGTATTTCCCCTAGATAATTTGTATTCCTTATATTTTTGAAAAATCCTTCTTTTATTAGATCTTTTTTTAACTTAAGAGAAAAATATTTTTGGGCATCACTAGCAAAGTGTAGAAACACACCAATTATATTTATAGATACAGATGCAGCTATTGCTATATTTGGAACAGATTTCTGAGATGAGATAAGAATGTAGGGAGCTACCCAGTAACTTCCAAGGAAAATAAAACCAGTAACTGAAGTTAAAAAATTGATTTTTTCTTTAAAATAAGGATCTGGGAATATCTTTTCTTTTAGAAGCCAAAGTAATCCATAAGTACCATGCAGAGCTAAATAAACGTAAGGAGCGATCGTAAAATTATCAAAAAAAATCATAAGACCTATCACTACAAATGCAGTGAGCCCCTTATGTAGATTAATTATTTGATTAAGTTTCATCTTTTTTAATAATCTAAAAAATGAAATTATTTTCTGTGGATATAACCCAGGTCGTCAAAAGTTTTAATGGGCGATACTGGATTCGAACCAGTGGCCACTACCGTGTCGAGGTAGTGCTCTACCACTGAGCTAATCGCCCCAATCTAGGAATTTTTAATCCCCCTTATAAGAAAATAGCAGGTTGCGTTTCATTTTCTAAGTAATTTAACTTTCCATCGTTCTCTTTTGGTTATTTCTAAATTTAGAATTTCGATAAATCCTTTATTTTCAAGTTCTAGTTTGTCGCCAATTTTTAGATTAATTGTTGGCTTATTAACTTTGCTTCCATTTAATCTGAGCATTCCATTTTCTATCCTTTCAATGATTTTGTTTCGTGATACCCTAAAGCCAGCTGAAGCTATAGCATCTAATCTTGTTGAAGCTTCTACTGTATTGACAAGTTTTTTTGATCTTCCAGAAGGTATTTGTAATTCATCTATATCTACTACATTGACTTTTACTTTTACGTCTCTTAAATAAAAAATCTTTTCATCTAGATGCTTATTATTTGAATTATCAATTATCCCTTGCGCTCCCCTATCGCCAATAGTCCATATATCTCCAACTTTTATTTGATTAACCCCATTTTCAATTAAGAGGGATCTAAAGTCGTCTTGTGTAGCATTATCAAATAAAAAATTTCCATTAATTTTTATTCCTTGAGCTGGAAAATTACTTTTTAGCGCATCCTCTTCAGGGATATTATCTCCTCTAAAGCAAGCTATCCTAGATCTTTGAGAAGAGTTGAATCCTCCATAAATAAAAAATTTAAAATCATTTAAATTTTCAAAATCTTTTAAAATCTCTTCGCAAACATAAGTTGAATTAAACCCAGTCCAATAAGTTTCCCAGTGTTTGTAGGCTAGGTTAGCAATATTTATTAATTCCTCAGTTTCTTTTTTGTAGTTTGAATTTATTAAGATTTCTTTTAAGTCAATCATTTAGCCTTCTAAAAAAATTATATCTTTTGCTTCTGATTGTTTTATCAAAGCCCAAGGTAATTCAGTTCCAATTTGATTTTCAAGCAGAACAAGCCATTTACCCTCTTTATTAAGATTAATAATTGATCTCAACTCTTTATTTCTATTAATGTTGATACTTGCAGAAGAAACAACACTACCTAAATAGCCTGAACCCATTCCTAAAAGGCCTCCAATGAGGGATTCACCGATGTTATTTAAACCAAGAAAACTGAAAGTAGATAAATTTGTCATATTAGAAAAAGCTATTCCAGCTATAAAACCAAATGGCATAAGCCATCTACTCATTTCTTTTTGTCTAATCTTTCTATCAAGTTTCGGATTTAAAATTCTTATATCTTCAAAATTTTGAGATTTGAATAAGATATTTGCTTTCGCATTTAGCAATTCTGTTTCATCGGATGATATTTTCTCACTTTTTGGTGGGATCAAAATAGCTTCAGAGAGCATCACTGATTTTTCTTTGAAAACTCCAAATAGTTGGATACATTTATCGATGTCTTCAAATATCACAATACTTTTAGTCAAATTTCAATCCTCAAATGTTTGTGTGTTATTCAAATTAATAAAATAAGATATATACACTATAGATTAAGTTAAAGTAAAAGATTAAAGAACCAATCTTAAATGACAAAAGTTCTAATTACAGATCCAATTGATCAAACAGGAATAGATATTCTTTCACAAGTTGCTCAGGTTGATCAGAAGATAGGAATCTCAGACTCTGAGCTAGCTTCCATTATTAAAGACTATGATGCTTTAATGATTCGTTCTGGTACTCAAGTGACTGAAGAAATTATTAACTCTTCAAGTAAACTGAGAATTATCGGAAGAGCAGGAGTTGGAGTTGATAATGTAGATGTAAAGGCTGCTACGCAAAAAGGAGTTCTTGTTGTTAATTCTCCAGGGGGTAACACAATAGCTGCTGCTGAACATACCATAGCTATGATGTTGGCTTTATCTAGACATATTCCAATTGCTAATAGTAGTACTTTGTCAGGTAAATGGGAAAGAAAAAAATTTGTTGGTAATGAGCTTTATAAGAAAAAATTAGGGGTAGTAGGTTTAGGGAAAATTGGTGCTCATGTAGCGAAAGTTGCTAATGCATTAGGAATGGAAGTGTACGGATATGATCCATTTGTTTCAACTGAAAGGGCTCAACAAATACAAGTTAAACTATCTGAACTAGAGGATTTATTCAGACAATCTGATTATGTAACTTTGCATTTGCCTCGCACACCAGAGACAGAAAATTTAGTAAATATTGAGGTGCTTAAAAGTATGAAAAGTAGCGCAAAATTAATTAATTGTGCTCGAGGAGGCTTAATTGATGAAGAAGCTTTAGCAGAAGCTTTAAATAAATCAATGATTGGAGGCGCTGCAATAGATGTCTTTTCTAAGGAACCCTTGCAATCTAATTCTCCACTTTTGAAGGTTGAAAAGAATCTTATTCTTACCCCTCACTTGGGAGCTTCTACTAGGGAAGCACAAGAAAATGTAGCTGTTGATGTTGCAGAACAAATCAGAGATGTTTTGCTTGGTTTATCTGCTAGAACTGCAGTAAATATACCAGGTTTGAGTCCTGATATTATGGATAGCTTAAAACCTCATTTGCAGCTGGCAGAAACAATGGGTCTGCTTATAAGTCAGCTTTCAGGCGGACAGATTCAAAAATTAGAAGTGAAGCTTCAAGGCGAATTTGTTCAACATCCTTCCCAACCACTAATAATAGCTAGTCTAAAAGGGCTTTTAAGTAAAGCTTTGGGAGATAGGATCAATTATGTAAATGCTTCTCTAGAAGCAGATTCAAGAGGCATTTCAGTAGTAGAGAGTAAAGATGAGGCAAGACCTGAATTTGCTAGTGGATCTCTTCAATTAACCACTTATGGAGATAATGGCGACCATAGCGTAGCAGGAAGCATTTTTGCTGATGGCGAATTAAGAATTATTAGTATTGATCAATATCCTGTTAATGTATCTCCAAGTAGATACATGCTGGTTACTAGGCATAGGGATATGCCTGGTATTATTGGCAAGCTTGGGTCTTTATTGGGTAGCAACAATGTAAATATTGCCTCAATGCAAGTTGGGCGCAAAATTGTTAGAGGAGAAGCTGTTATGGTACTAAGTATTGATGATCCAATTCCTAATAAGTTGCTTGACACTATTATTGAAGTAGAGGGAATTACTAACGCTAATCCAGTTACTCTATAGAGAGGCCTGCTCTATTAATGGCAATTAAAGATTGGTATAAACTAACTTTTCTAATAGAAAGTGATTCTGAAGAAATTATTATTTGGAAATTAAATGAGCTGGGAATATTTAGTTTTTCATTTGAATATTTAATTAAAAATGAAAATAAAAAAGAAGTGAGTATATGGCTTCCAATTGATGATTGGAGCGAGGGTTCTAGAAGTGGTTTTGAAAAAATAATTAGCAAACTTCTAAATATTAATGCCCCTTATAATCAATTTTTTAACTGGAGTATTATTAAAGAGGAGGATTGGTTAACAAGCTGGAAGAAATATTGGGCTCCTGAATTAGTAGGAAATCATTTTTTAATATTGCCTTGCTGGATAAATTTAAATGAAAAATTTAAAGATAAAAAAATTATAAAAATTGATCCTGGAGCAGCCTTTGGTACAGGAAGTCATCCTTCAACTTATCTTTGCTTGGAAAAAATGGAGAGCACTTTATTTTCTGATAAAAAGGTATTAGATATTGGGAGTGGTAGCGGAATTTTGAGTGTCGCCGCAAGATTACTTGGCGCTAAAGAAGTTTGCGCAGTGGATAATGATTATTTAGCTATAAATTCAACTAACTCTAATTTTCAACTAAATTTCGGTAATTTAAAAAACTTAAATACATATTTGGGACCTTTTAATGAGGTAATCTTAAAAAATCAACTAAAACAATTTGATTTTGTTTTATGCAATATTCTTGCTGAAGTAATAAAAGATATGATTCCAAATATTTATAAGTGTTTGAAAAATAATGGGGAAGTCATTTTCAGTGGAATTTTGAATTCACAAAAGGATGAAATTATAAAAATATTAATTCAGAATGACTTGAAATTATTGGATGTATCAACTAGAAAAGATTGGGCATGCATTTCTGCGCAAAAAAGTAGCGATCCACCCTAAGTATAAGTTTTTCTTATAGATATTCTTTCATACATTTTATTGTGTCATTTTTTACTTCAAAATCTCACAAATCGACCTAATCGATGTTAAAAATGTATGAGATAGGTATTAATTACCAACAATTTTTTTTTTAAATGGCTTCTTACAAAGTTACTCTCATCAACGAAGGTGAAGGTCTCAATTCAACTATCGAAGTACCTGATGACCAATACATCCTCGATGCGGCTGAAGAACAAGGTATCGACCTTCCTTATTCCTGCAGAGCTGGAGCATGTTCAACATGTGCTGGAAAAGTTACTTCAGGTAGTGTTGATCAGTCTGATCAAAGTTTCTTGGATGACGACCAACTAGAAGCTGGTTTTGTTCTTACTTGTGTTGCTTATCCAACATCTGACGTAACAATTACAACTCATGCTGAGGAAGAATTGTACTAATTATAAAAATTTAACTTTTCAAACTTGATTATTGATTATTTCTCTGCCACCCTCTAAAGAGTGTGGCTTTTTTTTGTAAATGGATAAATTTAAATTTTTCAAGACTGGCAGTGTTCAATCAAGTTATGGAGGTCAGTACAGTTATAAGGTAATTGGCCCATGTTGCAGACTTTATGATAGGGAAGAGTTACCCTGGCCTTGCTCAAGGCTTGCTTGGAGAAGTAAGGAGCCTAGTTGGAGAAGAATAGGGTCTAGGTTAGTTGCTGATATGGCTTCAAGAAAATGCCCATCTTACTCAGTTCAGATTTTGGAGCCTGGATCAAAACCTGTTGAGACAGTTATAACTCTTTTTTCAAAGAAATTTTCTTCTGATATACAAGAATGGTGGTACAGCAAAAAACCAGGCTCAAAAGAGCCTGGTAATATCTTCCCTTCTGAAATTGGTTAGCTTTAAATATTATGCTTTTGGCTTTGGAGGCATGTAACCTTTTAAGCCAGTGCATTCAAGACTATCAATTGTATTAACTCCAGTTTTTGAGTTAGTTCCACTAGCTCTTTCACATAATGATTTTCTCTGAGAAAGATCAAGATTTGCATCAGTGAAGTCTGCCCCATCAATAATTGCTCCATCAAAAACACTTTTCATTAGCTCACCATTAGTAAGATTTGCATCAGTAAAGTCAGCATTATCAAAGCGTGTAGCATATGCAATGAGGTCTGTCATATTGGCTCCTTTAAAACTAGAGTTTTTTGCTGTAGTTACACTCATGTATGCGCCTTGAAGATTAGCTTCTCCTAAATCTTGATTAGATAAATCATATTTAACATATTCAGTATTATGAAGGTCAGCACCGTGAAGATCATCTTTTAGAACGTCAACTGATGAAGGATCACTAGGATAGAGTGCATTTGCAGATATTGGACTAATAAGTATCCCAATAATTAATGGAAGAAAAATAAATAGTCTTTTACAAGACTTATGTAGTGATGAAAAAATAGAGACCATTTCGATCGACATCAAATAGAAAAACCTAAAACTATTATTTCATGGGTTGGTCATTTACAACGCTCCTGCTAACGAACTGTTGCAGTTTATTTTATTTCTGCCGTTAGAAAATCTTTTGCAAGCTGAGTATTTGGAAAAACTTTTTGAGCCTCTTTAAGCAAATCGCTTGGAGTAATTGCGTTTTTATTGGTATATCTTGGACTTAAATGAGTAATAATTAATTTTTTTGTGTTAGATAATAATGCTGTTTTGGCAGCCATGATTGTTGTGGAATGTAATTTTTCGTATGCCATGCTTTCATCCACCTCTGAAAAAGTCGATTCATGTACGAGCAAATCGGCATTTTTTGATAGTGAAACAGCTGATTCGCTAAAGATTGTATCTGTGCAATAAACAAAACTTTCACCCTCTCTAGGAGGTCCACAGAATTCTTTCCCATCAAATGTCCTGCCATCCGCCAAAACTACTTTTTTGCCTTTTTGCAGTTCTGAATAAATTGGTCCAGGTGCTATTTTTAGAGATTCTGCTTTTTTGATATCAAATATACCTGGTTTGTCTTTTTCACTAACTCGATAACCATAAGCAGGTATTTTATGTTTAAGACGGGCGCAGTTTACTTTTATTTTATTATTTTCAAATAGGATTTTATTTTCTGACACAAAATTTTCAACTTCCACAAAATGTAATGGAAACGATAATTTGCAAAAACTACTTTTAAGTGCCGAATTTATAAAACTTCTCAACTCTGAAGGACCGTAAATTTCAATACCCTTACTATTTCCTGATAATCCTAAAGTAGCCAAAAGTCCAGGTAAGCCATAAATATGATCTCCATGCATATGAGTAATAAATATTTTCTTGATTTGCGAAGATTTGATATTGCTTTTCATTATTTGATGTTGCGTTCCCTCTCCACAATCAAAAAGCCAAACTTCTGATGACTGTGATAGTTTAAGTGCTAGGGAAGAAACATTTCTCGTTAAGGATGGTACTCCTGAGCTTGTTCCTAAGAAGGTGATATTCACTTATTTATGATATTTTTATTTTTATATCTGGCTTAAATCTAGACTTTTAGTCAAACTTAGGCAAATTGAGCATTTGTTTTTTAAACAAAGTGATACTTAAATTCAAAAATTATTATAGTAAATGTTGCCTGATTAGTATTTTATTTATTTGTGTTTTTCAGAGTGAAAGTGTTTTTGCATCTCGAGAGCCAATAATAAGAGTTTTAATATCAAAAAATGATTATTTAAGGATCAGATCAGATAGATCAATTCCCTTAACCATAAAGGGGAAACTTTTTTCGAGTCAAAAAATAAAAGGCTTAACTTTGAAAAATGAGAAAAATAGAAAAATTTTATATTTTGATAAAAATAAACAAAAAAAATATGATTTAAAAAGTAATCAACAATTGCAAGTTAGATCTTCTGATGGAAGAGGTATATGGGTTGGTCAGAAGAGGTTTTCTGGAAAGCTTAATCTCTTTATACTTGATTCTGAAGTATTGGTAGTGAATGTTTTAGGACTAGAAAAATACCTAAGTAGTGTAGTTGGTTCAGAGATGCCAACAAAATGGCCTATTGAAGCATTAAAAGCACAAGCAATTGCCTCAAGAACTTATGCTTTAAAGCAAAAGGGAAATAATTTATTTGATATAGATTCAACCCAGAAAAATCAAGTTTATAATGGCTTGGAGTCAAGAACTTATAAATCTATTAGAGCCGTTAAAAGTACAAGATCTTTGGTTTTGACGTATAAAAATAAATTAATTAATGCTTTGTTCCATAGCAGCTCAGGTGGAATGACAGAAAACAGTCAAGATGTATGGAAGAATAAATATCCATATTTATCAAGTGTGAAAGATTATGATAAAAATAATCCAAAATTTAGATGGCAAAAAAAATTTTCGAGTAATGAATTAACAAATTTATTTCCCAAGATTGGAGGTTTAAGAGATATGGAGATTCTAGATATTACCAGCACTGGAAGGGTAAAAAATGTAAAACTTATTGGGGCTAATGGTTCTGATCAAATGTCTGGGGTAGTTTTAAGAAAAAGATTAGGCCTCAACAGTAATTTTGTGAGATTTAAATTTTTTGAGGAAGAATTGAATAATAAATTTCCTATAAAAAAGGGTTTGTTAGCTTTTGGACAGGGTTCAGGGCATGGAGTAGGAATGAGTCAATGGGGCGCTAAATATCTGGCGTCTAGAGGTCAAAAAGCTGAAAGAATATTAAAGCATTTTTATAAGGGTGTTCAGATTAAGCCTTTCAGAAAAGATTACCTATAGAAGTTATTTAGCATTAAGGACTAATTTTGGATTTATATTAGATAGCTCTTTATTTAAGAAGCCTATTCCAAGTAATGTTTGTTTTTTATCTATTACTTTTATGGGTTTTTTATAGTCAAAAGATTTGCTTTCCTGGAAGTAATTAATATCAACTTTAATAGCTCTTCCTGTTTGCCAAAAATTTATTTGTTTTTCATTACTTAAGACAAATGTTGAAATGTGATTAAGAGCAGAAATTGTTGGAATAATAAAATTTTTCGAGTTTTTCTTTCCTTTTTCTTTTTCGATATCAGATATTTTAATCGAGTTTTCTTCATCAAAGCCACAAGCTGAAATTCTTTTTAGTTGTAGAAGGCAACCTTCGGAATTGAGAATTTCGCCTACATCTCTCGCGATTGATCTTATATATGTGCCAGCTGAACATTTGATTTTTATTTCTATGATTCCGTTAATTTGGTCCCATTTCATTAAAATAAGTTCGTCTATTTTTACTTCTCTTGGTGATAATTCAAAAATTTCATTGCTGAAAGCTTTCTTATAAGCTCTCACACCATTAACGTGCACACTAGATACTTTCGGCGGAATTTGTTTAATAATTCCTCTAAATCTATTTAAGTATTGATCTAATTTTTCATTACTGATTTTAGGCCAAATTTTTTGATTAATTATTTCTCCGTGAATATCATCAGTATTAGTTCTAATCCCTAATTTAATTTGTCCTATATAAGTTTTACCCTGAGGAAGATATTGAATAAATCTTGTTGCATTACCAACCGCGATCGGTAATGTTCCTGTAACTTCAGGGTCAAGGGTTCCTGTGTGTCCGACCTTTTTGGTATTTAGTAATCTCCTTATTTGTTTAACGCAATCATGCGAGGTACAGCCTTTATCTTTATTAATTACTAAAAATCCATCTTTAGTTTTCATTTTAAATATTAAGAATACTTTGAGAAAGATTTATAGACATTCTATGATTTTGTGACAAGAAATTTAGACTAAGAAATTGCAAAAGAATAATTTCATTTTAAAAGAGTTTTTAGACAATGCTTTTAATTTGAAATCACATTTAATGGAATATTTATCTATTAGAGAATGTGATTTAGATGGATTCCTTGCAAATGCAAAGATTAATTTGGCAAATTCCCATCCTGGAGATGCTTTAAATGATGTTTCGGATTTTTATACTGAGATTGTGGGAGATAGGCATGTAGCTGATTTAGCTGCTTGGCATATCACAAGTAGGGACTATATCGCTGATACTTTAAAACTTCAGCAGAGATTTTCTAGAGATTTAGTTTTGGATTTCGGAGGCGGTATTGGTACTCATGCCTTAGCTAATGCTATGTCTTCAAAAGTTAAGCATGTTTTTTTTGTAGATATTAATCAAACAAATAGAAATTTTGTTGAATACAGGGCTAAAAAATTAGGACTCGAAAAAAAACTTACCTTTTGTAAGACAATTAAAGATACACAAATATTTAAATTTGATACGATAGTTTGTCTTGATGTTTTGGAACATCTTGCAGATCCAGCTTCTCAAATTAATACCTTCAGTGAGATTATGGATAGTAATTCTATTGCTCTATTCAATTGGTATTTTTACAAAGGCGATAAGAATGAATATCCATTTCATATCGACGATAGTAAAATAGTTGAGAAGTTTTTTGAGTCACTTCAATCAAATTTTTTAGAAGTATTTCATCCTATTCTTATAACTACAAGAGCTTACAAGAAAATTAAATAACAATATTAACTCTTTTTCTATTTCTTAAATTTCTTTTAATGCTTTCGAAACTTACGGTCCCTTCTTTGAGTGCAAAAAGGGTGTCATCTTTACCCTTTCCCACGTTAATCCCTGGCAAAAAGGATGTACCTCTTTGGCGAATTAAGATTGAACCAGCGGTTACTTTTTCTCCGCCATAAGCTTTAACACCCAATCTTTTTGAATTTGAATCTCTTCCATTTCGTGTAGAACCTGTTCCTTTTTTATGTGCCATTAGAAGTGTTTAATTTGTAGATTTTGCTGATTTTGGTTGAGTTTCCTTTTTAACAGTTTCCTTCTTAGAAGAAGACTTAAGAACACTTTTACCTATTGTAATAGATTTTACCATAACTCTCGTAAGTTCTTGTCTGTGCCCCATCTTTCTTCTTGTCTTTTTTTTGGGTCGCATCTTGTATACAAGAATTTTCTTATCTCTTTTATGAGAGACAACTTCTAATTCAATTTTTGCATCTTTAACGTAAGGTTTACCAATAGTTATAGAATCTTTGTCCTTTAAAAGTAAAACTTTTTCCAGTGTTATTTTGTCTTTCTCTTTTGCATTTAACCTGTCTATGTCATAGTATCTATCAACTTCGAACCAAAATTGTTGACCCGAAGTTTCTGCTATCGCATACAATTCACTACTTTTTAAAGAATTGTTTGAGGAGTTTTTAGAATTTGTCATATCTTAAAGACGCCATAAGGCTCAAATTGAAAATTTGATTTAGCCAAATAAGCAATCATAATGGTTTGTTTATTTTCTTATTTTGTAGTGTAATAAGTCAAGGGTTGTTTTAAATCTTTTATATCAATTATGGAACTATAACTATGGCAGCAAGAAAAACATACATTTTAAAACTCTATGTTGCTGGAAATACTCCTAATTCAATGAGAGCTTTAAATACATTAAGAGAAATTTTAGAAAATGAATTCAAAGGAGTTTATGCTTTGAAGGTTATTGATGTACTTAAACAACCACAACTTGCAGAAGAAGATAAGATTTTAGCCACTCCGACCTTAGCTAAAATTTTGCCGCCACCAGTTAGAAAAATAATAGGTGATCTTTCGGATAGAGAGAAAGTTTTAATTGGTTTAGATCTACTTTTTGATGAATTAACTGAAACTGAATATAGTGGAGATAAATAAGATATAAAACTTTTAAAATTAAAAATAAATTCAAAATTTATTTTATTTTCTTTTAATTAGCAGAAAACTATGAATGATAAGAAATTTGGCAAATCAAATAAAATGCAAGTACAAAAATTACCAACTGGAATAGAAGGTTTTGATGATGTTTGTAGGGGTGGGTTGCCTGTATCTCGAAGTACACTCGTTAGTGGTACCTCAGGAACTGGTAAAACTGTTTTTTCTCTGCAATACTTACACCATGGAATTTGTAATTTTGATGAGCCTGGAATCTTTGTAACATTTGAGGAATCACCTCTAGATATTATTAGAAATGCCGCAAGTTTTGGTTGGGATTTACAAGAGTTAATTGATCAAAATAAACTTTTTATTTTAGACGCATCTCCTGATCCTGATGGTCAGGATGTTGCGGGTAACTTTGACTTGTCTGGTCTTATTGAGAGAATTAGTTATGCAATTAGAAAATATAAAGCTAAAAGAGTTGCAATAGACTCGATAACTGCAGTATTTCAACAGTATGATGCTATTTACGTTGTTAGAAGAGAAATATTTAGATTGATAGCGAGATTAAAAGAAATAGGTGTGACGACAGTTATGACGACAGAAAGGGTTGATGATTATGGCCCAATTGCTAGATATGGAGTAGAAGAATTTGTATCTGATAATGTTGTCTTACTAAGAAATGTTCTTGAGTCAGAGAAGAGGAGAAGAACTTTAGAAGTTTTGAAATTAAGAGGTACTGTACATATGAAAGGTGAATACCCATTCACTATGGGAATGGATGGAATAAGTGTGTTTGCCCTAGGAGCCATGAGATTAACGCAAAGATCCTCAAATATTAGGATTAGCTCTGGAGTTAAAGATCTTGATGATATGTGTGGTGGAGGATACTTTCAAGATTCCATCATTCTCGCCACTGGAGCTACTGGTACAGGTAAAACAATGCTTGTATCAAAATTTGTTGAAGACGCTTATAACAATAACGAAAGAGCAATACTTTTTGCATATGAAGAATCAAGGGCTCAATTGCTTAGGAATGCGACTAGTTGGGGAATAGATTTTGAAAAAATGGAAAGTGATGGGTTATTAAAAATTATTTGTGCATATCCTGAATCAACTGGTTTAGAAGATCATTTGCAAATTATAAAAACGCAAATTAATCAATTTAAACCAAAAAGAATGGCAATTGATTCTCTATCTGCATTAGCCAGAGGTGTTAGTTTAAATGCATTTAGACAGTTTGTAATTGCTGTTACGGGTTATACAAAACAAGAGGAAATAGCAGGCTTTTTTACTAATACAGCAGAAGAATTTATGGGAAGTCATTCTATAACTGATTCTCATATCTCAACAATTACAGACACAATACTGTTGCTTCAATATGTAGAAATTAAAGGTGAGATGGCACGAGCTTTAAATGTTTTTAAAATGCGAGGTTCATGGCATGATAAACGAATAAGAGAATTTATCATTACAAATAGTGGCCCAGAAATAAAAGATTCTTTTTCAAATTTTGAACAAATATTTAGTGGTGCACCCCACAGAGTTGTACCTGATCAAAATGTTCAGAATGTCTTTAAAGGATTAGAAAATAATTAGATAATTTCCTTAATTTCAGAACCTGAAAAAGAATCTGAATTATTAATAGCTTTTGTCAATAATTCATCTTTATCAGATTGTGCTAAGGCTAAATCAAACCAGAAAGTTGTTCCTACTCCTAATTCACTGGCCATACGAATTTCCCCACCATGTTTTTCAATTATTCCTCTCACTATAGATAAACCTAAACCGGTACCTTGCTCAGTATGAACGGAATTCTCTACTCTATAAAAACGATCGAAGATCTTTTCTTGATCAGCTTGTGATATTCCTGAGCCAGTATCAGCAATCTCAATTCTTACTTTTGGGAGTGGCGAAACTAATTCACATTGAGGGGCTGCATTATTTTTAATACTTGGAGGGAAAGCAGGACAGGAATCTGGCCAAGTATAAGCTCTTATAATTAAGGAGCTGTTTTTTGGACTAAATTTCAATCCATTACCTAGCAAATTATCAAAAACCTGTAAAAGTAAATCAAAATTTCCAAGAATTGGAGGAATAGTTTCTTCAATTTCATGAGCTAATGAAACATTTTTTTCTGTAGCATTCAATCTATAATTTCTGAGAGCCTGTTCAATTGCTGGTTTTATATCTATTTGCTCTAGCTGAATAATCTTCCCAGATTCTAATCTTGATAAATCTAATACATCATTTACAAGTCTTGTTAATCTATCAGTCTCTGAATTTGCAATGCCCAAAAATTCTATTTGTTCTTCATCTGAAAGCTGATCTTTTAAATCATGTAATGTTTCTACATAACTTTTGATATTAAAAAGTGGAGTTCTCAATTCGTGCGAAACATTGCTAATAAATCTATTCTGCGCCGCATTAAGTTCAACTTCTCTAGTTAAGTCTTGGATTGTTACGGCAATTCCTTTTAATTCAACTTTATTTGTATCTAAAACTGATTGTAAGACAATTCTTAAGGTTCTTGCTGGTTCTCCTAAACTAAATCTTAAATCGTCTTTTTCCTTTTCCCTATTTAAAATAGATTCTATATTCGTATGTAGGTCGTTTGACAAAATCTCGGGAATTTCATTTAAAAAATGTTTACCCTCTAAGAATCTTCCTTCCCAACGAAATAATCTCTTTGCTGTTGGATTAGTAAGTACAATATTGCCTTGTGAGTCCAATAATATGGCACCATCAGCCATAGTAGCTATAAGGGATTGCTGTTTTATTTGTGCCGCTTTTAGTTCTTCTATATTAGCTTCGTCATAATTTTCTAACTGAGTGGCCATTCTGTTAAATCCATTTAAAAGTTCTCCTAGATCTCCAGTCATAGGTAATGAAATTCTAGACTTGAAATTTCCTCTTGAAATTTCTCTGACACCTCTTACTAACTCTCTGACTGGTCTTGTTATTGTTAGTGCATTGAATACAGCTCCAAGTATTACTAAAACCCAAATAGAGATAAAAACTGCAATGGTTACCTCTCTGGTTAAGGCAGCACTAGCAAGTGCTTTTTTATTAGGGGTTACTCCCAGAGCTAAAGTTCCAAGATATTTGCCTTTCCACAACATTGGTACAAATACATCTGTTACTTGACCTTGAGGTGTCGCATGTTGCCTAACTAAAGGAAATTGTGGTCTCTTCTTTAATTCTGAGGGTAATTTTAATCTTCGAGTAAGCTGAAACTGACTGTCTGAGCTTGTAGGAGTTGCACTGATAGGTATCCCAAGTTGAACAATATCTTCAGCATCAGTAAAAAATATATAACGTAGGTTTCGACTTGATCTCCAAAACTTTTCGGCTACGTTTGAAATTTCTTTTTTTTGGTTGTTAGCAACTAATTCTGTAACATTTCCAGATAACAATAAGCCAAGATCTCGAGCATATCTAGTATCATTCATTCCTGCATCCCTTTGAATACTATTTAATGCAAAAAAAGTTATTCCTGTCATTAGGAGACTTACTACAAGAGTTGCTATAGCTAACAACTTTGTTCTTAAACTGAACCCACTCCACCAAGCGATGAGTCCATTGATCCAATAGTTATTATTAATAGCTTCATTATCAGTGAAGTTATATTTTCTACTGTCTTGATTATTGTTATCCACCATTTAATTAGTGCTCTTTAGAAAAGTTTTTTCTGACTTGATGACCTATGTCATTTCTAAAGTAAATGCCCTCAAAATGAATTTCTTGTAAATTCTTGTATGCTCTTTCAAAAGCTATATCGAAATCTTTATCTTGGCAGACAATACTTAAGACTCTTCCTCCATCAGTTAATAATTTCCCATCTTTACTTAAAGAAGTACCTGAGTCGAAGATTTGACAATCATTTGAGTCAATATTACCAATATTTATTTCAAAACCAGTTCCATATTTGTGAGGATAACCTTTTGAGGTCGCTATAACACAACCGCTGACTTTATCAGAGGTATTAATTTTTTCATCACCTGTTAAATTTCCCATTGAGCATTTTTCTAAAAGGAAAACAAAATTTTGATCCATCAAAGGCATAATTGTTTGGCATTCTGGATCACCAAATCTACAATTATATTCTATAACTTTGGGCCCAGATTTCGTGATCATTAACCCAAAGTAGATTACGCCTCTATAGTCAATATCTCTTTTATTTAGTTCATTTATTGTTGGTTCAATTATCTCTTTAATAATTCGATCAAGGTAATCTTCTGTTAATAATGGGGCAGGAGAATAAGCTCCCATGCCTCCTGTATTTGGCCCTTGATCTTTTTCGTTAAGTCGTTTGTGATCTTGGGCAGTAGGAAGCAATGTATATCTTTTCCCATCGCATAAAGCAAAAACTGAAACTTCTGGACCTTGAATTTTTTCTTCTAAAACGACTATATTCCCAGAGTCACCAAATCTACCATTAAAAATTGATTCTGCGGCTTTAGTGCATTCATCTTTTGAATTAGGAATAAAAACACCCTTACCTGAAGCTAGACCATCAGCTTTTACTACCAGTGGAATTAATGATGAATTGATGATTTTTTTGGCTTCTTCTACTGAATTGACTTTCCAAAAGTTTGCAGTTGGAATATTTGCGTCTTGCATAAATTCCTTTGCCCAAGATTTGCTGAATTCTAATTTTGCTCCATTTTTATCAGGGCCAAATACTTTAAAATCTTTTTTGCGAAGAAAATCAGCTAATCCATTTGCTAGAGGTATTTCGGGTCCGATTACAACTAAATCTATCTTAAGGAAATCGAGCTTTTCTACTAATTCATTTTTATTAGTTATATCAATTTTTATTCTTTCACATTTATTTATTCTTTCTGAACCAGCGTTACCAGGTATTAAATAAACTTTTTTAACTAATGCATTTTTTTGAATAGCCCAAGCCAAAGAGTTTTCTCGCCCGCCATTCCCAACTATTAAAATATTTTCTAATCTATTATAGTTCCTAGAACTAGGTGAATTAATTCCCATATATTTGTTTTTTAAGGTAGAGAGGTTTCGATGAATAATCAGTTAAAATGAAAAAGAAATCATTTAAAGTTGATTCCTAATAATTATGTTAATAATAAAAAGTAATTTAGTAATAATAATGAGGTTTTAAATTAATGAATAATAAAAGTCAGTTGATTTATGAAGGCAAAGCAAAAAAAGTATTTACTCATGATGATGCAAATAAAGTAAAAATTGAATTTAAAGATGATGCTACAGCGTTTAATGCGTTGAAAAAAGAAAAATTTGAAGGTAAAGGCAAACTTAATTGCTTAATAAGTGCCAGAATTTTTGAGATTCTAATTAAGAAGAATATTCCAACTCATTATGTTGAACTTGCAAATGAAAATACAATGATTGCAAAAAAAATAAAAGTAATTCCATTAGAAATTGTTTTAAGAAATACTGCTTATGGTTCTTTGTGCAAACAAACGACTATTAAATCTGGAACTTTGTTATCAAAACCATTAATTGATATCTATCTTAAAAATGATGAACTCAATGATCCTCTCATTACAAAAGACAGAATTGAATTAATGAACATATTAAACTCTCATGATTTAGAGTTAATATTAAATCTAACTTTAGAAATTAATGAAATCTTGAAGAGTTTTTTTAGAAATATTCAACTTCAACTTGTAGATTTCAAATTGGAATTTGGTTATGATTCTAGAAATGATATTATCCTCGGGGATGAAATAAGTCCTGATAATTGTAGATTATGGGATCTAAATCAAAAAAATGATACAATTGTAAGCCTAGATAAAGATAGATTTAGGAATGATTTAGGTGGTTTAATTGAAGCTTATAGTGAAATTCACCGTAGAATAAACAATTTTCTTAAACCTAATTGAACAAACAATGACTTATTTATCTTAATCACAAATACTATGCATAAACATTTTTACAAATTTGGGAAGGTTTTCGTAAATTTTGCCTGCTCTCCCTTGATTTTGATATCAAATAATTCAGAATTGGCTGCTGAGTACTTGCCAAATGATGTCAATCAATCAATAACAACCTTAGAAATACCAAATATTAATAATGTTTTTTTTCAAGGTATTGATTTTGAAAAAGAGAAAAAAATTCTACTCGCAGAAAATAATAATGGTATTAGTGAAGAAAGTGTTCTTATTTCAGAAATACTTATCGAAGGTTGGGAAAATCATCCAGAGGGTAGAAAACTTGAATTGGCCGCATATGATTCTATGAGCATAAAGCCTGGAAGTATTGTTGATAATCGAATTTTAAATCAAGACCTCAATGCAATATATGCTAGTGGCTGGTTTTCAGGAGTTAAAATAAATTCTCAAGATGGGCCACTAGGAGTGAGATTAATTGTAAATGTAGTGCCTAATCCAATTTTGAAGAAAGTTGAACTGAAGCCTATAAACTCCGTAATCTCCAATGAATATGTAGATAATGTTTTTAATAATTATTATGGGACAACTCTTAACTTAAATGAACTTCAAAATAAGATAGATATAATAAAAAAACTTTATGAACAAAAGGGGTATTCTTTAGCTAGAATAAGTGGACCTGATAGAATCTCTAAGAACGGAGTAGTAACATTAAAAGTATCTGAGGGTATTATATCTGACGTAAAAATAAGATTCCCAGATTCAGATGGTGAATTTGTTATTGATGGAAAACCTAGGAAAGGGAAAACAAAAGACTGGGTTATAAAGAGAGAATTAAAAACACAACCTGGTTCAATATTTAATCGGAAAATTTTAGAAGCTGATATCGCAAGACTCTATGCCACTTCATTATTTGATGATGTAAAGGTTTCTCTTGGTCCTGACAATTTAAATCCTAGTCAAGTCATAATTTTTTTAGATTTGAGCGAGCAAAGAACAGGATCATTAACAGGTGGACTTGGTTATAGCAATAGTTCGGGTATATTCGCCACAATTGGTTTGCAGGAAACAAATACACTAGGAAGAGCATGGTCTACAAATTTAAGTCTAAATTTCGGGGAATATTCCACTACTTATAATTTTTCATTATCTGATCCATGGATTAAAGGAGATCAACATAAAACATCTTTTAGAACAAATGTTTTCTTAACAAGGGATTATCCACAAGAATTTAAAAGTAAAAATAATGGGAGGATATACGCAGTAAATGATACTAATACTTCAACCTCTGATACTTTTTCATCAATAGTTTTAGAAAAAACAGGCGGTGGATTTTCCTTCTCAAGGCCATTAAATGGTGGAGATCCATTTAAGGCCGCTAAGTGGAGAGTTCTTGCAGGAATGAATTTTAAGAATGTAAAAATGATTGATGGGGACGGGAATAAAAAACCTTATGGCGATAAGTCTCCAACAACAGGAAATATAAGTGATATTATTTGCATTGGATTTTCTCCAAGTGATGGTTCTTGCCCTGAAGAAAATTTATTAGTTAGTGTTATCGCGAGTACCTCTAGAAATAATTTGAATAATTCTATCAATCCAACTTCAGGAAATAAATTTAGCTTTGGTACTGAACAATTTATTTCAATGGGAAAAAACTCTCCTACTTTTAACAGAATGAAAGCAACATATTCACATTTTATCCCAACAAAATTAATTAACCTAACTAAGGAATGTAAGTCTACCGATGCTAACAGTGAAGACTGTCCTCAAGCCATTGGATTTCAATTTAAAGCAGGAACCATACTTGGGGAATTGCCTCCTTACGAGGCATTTTGTATGGGAGGAACATCATCTGTTAGAGGTTGGGGATCTTGTGATTTAGCTGTAAGTAGAAGTTTTGTTGAGGGGACAGCAGAATATAGATTTCCTGTTTGGAGAATGATATCGGGAGCTTTCTTTGTCGATGCAGGAAGTGATCTAGGCTCTCAAAAAAATGTTCCCGGAAAGCCAGGTAAATTATTACAGAAATCAGGCTCTGGTTTTTCCCTTGGAGGAGGAGTTGGGGTTAAAACACCAATTGGTCCATTAAGATTAGATATTGCCAGCAAGGACTTAAGTGGTGATTTGAGATATACACTCGGAGTGGGATGGAAGTTTTAAGTGTTTTCTTGGCCTACTAATTATGAATCTTGCTATACCCTGGCTGGTATTCTCTCCAGAGAGGGTATAGGTCTTCACAGTGGTGAAAAAACAAGTGTTACGATTTCTTCCTATGAGAAAGAAGGATATTTTGTCTCTTTTAAGGATAAACCTGACGAGATTTTTAAGTTAACTCAGGATTTAATTGGAAGTACGATGCTTTGTACGGCTGTTAAATTAGGAGGGAGAAATTTGTATACTATAGAACATTTATTATCTGCAATGGCAGGTTGTGGGTTAAGTTATATACATATTGAGGTTGATGGGAAAGAGATTCCGCTTTTAGATGGATCTGCAATCCAATGGGTCAGAGATTTTGAAGAAGTAGGGATAAAAAAAGCACCAAGACCAGAAAATTTCTTTCAAGAGATTAATAAATCAATAATTTTAAATAAAGAAGGCTCAGTTATAGCTGCAACTCCTGCCGAAAAAACTACAATTATATCCACTATAAGTTTTGCCTATAAAGCAATCGGAAATCAAACTTTTGTGATTGATTTAAATCCAAAAAGTTTTGTTGAAATGATTGCTCCTGCCAGAACATTTGGTTTTAAAGATCAATTTCAAGAGTTAAGTGAACTAGGATTAATAAAAGGCGGAAGTTTGGAAAATGCCCTTGTTTGTGATGGTGATAAATGGGTTAATCCGCCACTAAGATTTGATAATGAACCAATAAGACATAAAATATTAGACCTAATTGGGGACCTGGCTTTGGTAGGGTTACCTAAGGCTCAAATTTTAGTATATAAAGGATCACATTCTTTAAATGCTTTGTTGGCCTCATCGCTAAAAAATTAACCTTATCATTAATTGTTTTGGAAAAGAAATTATCCAGTGAAAATGATCAACTTTCCTCTGAGCACATACTAGGTTTATTACCTCACAGATATCCCTTTGCTCTTATAGACAAAGTTATAGAAAACGTTCCTGGGGAGAGAGCTGTTGCGGTAAAAAATGTAACTATAAATGAGCCTCAATTCCAGGGGCATTTTCCTGATAGACCTTTGATGCCTGGGGTTCTAATTGTTGAATCAATGGCTCAAGTTGGTGGCGTAATTGTAACTCAAATGCCCGATCTTCCTAAAGGACTTTTCGTCTTTGCTGGAATCAATAATGTGAAATTCAGAAAACCAGTTGTGCCTGGAGATCAATTGATAATTTCTTGTGTGTTATTGTCTATTAAAAGACAAAGATTTGGGAAGGTGAAAGGTGAGGCGCATGTTGATGGGAAGTTAGTTTGTGCTGGAGAATTAATGTTTTCATTAGTTGATTAGAGATATGGATAAAAAAAATACTGAATTAAATTCAAGCTTTAGTGGTGTAAAAGTTCATCCAAATGCTTTTGTTGATCCAAGTGCCGAATTACATGATGGCGTTATTATCTCTCAAGGAGCTATCGTAGGCCCTAATGTGACTATCGGGAAAGGAACCGAAATAGGACCAAATTCTGTTATTTCAGGAAGAACTCAAATTGGTAGAGATAATAAAGTTTTCCCAAGTGTTTTTATAGGTCTTGATCCCCAAGACCTAAAATACAAAGGGGCCTCTACTGAAGTAATTATTGGAGATAATAATACTTTCAGAGAATGTGTAACTATTAATAAAGCAACTGATGAAGGCGAAAAAACTGTTATTGGCAATAATAATTTATTGATGGCTTACACTCATATCGGCCATAATTGCCAACTTGGAAATAGGATAGTTTTATCAAATAGTGTCCAAGTTGCGGGTCATGTGAAGATTGAAGATAAAGCTATTATCGGCGGTTGTTTAGGTATTCATCAATTTGTACATATTGGATTTTTAGCAATGATTGGAGGAATGACTAGGGTAGATAGAGATGTCCCACCTTTTTGTTTGGCAGAAGGGCATCCAGGAAGATTGAGAGGTTTGAATAGGATAGGAATTAAAAGAAGTGGTTTAATGGAAAATAAAGATTTTGACTTAAAATTACTCCAAAATACTTGGAATCTACTTTTCAAATCTAATGATCCGATTTCAAATTCATTAGAAAAAGTAATGACAGGAGAATTAGATATTTCATCTTCAAAATTATGCAACTTTTTAAAAGAGTCAATATCTAAAGAAAGACGTGGACCAATGCCTTTAGTGAATTTATGAATAAAAAGATATTTATAAGTACCGGAGAAGTCTCTGGTGATTTGCACGGAAGTTTGTTATCAAAAGCATTATTAGAAGAGGCTAAAAAAAAATCCATTGATTTAGAAATTTGCGGATTAGGTGGGGAAAGGATGAAGAGGGAAGGTGTTAAAATTCTGCAAGATACTACATCAATTAGTGCAATAGGGATTTGGGAGGCTTTACCTCTTATACTTCCAACATTGATAATTCAAAAAAGATTCTATAAATTATTAAAAAAATATCCTCCTGATTGCTTAATTTTGATTGACTATATGGGTCCTAATATAAAAATTGGAACAAAATTAAAAAGATCGAAGACTAATATTCCAATTTTTTACTATATCGCTCCTCAAGAGTGGGCTTGGAGAGTTGGAAATAATACTACAACAAATCTAATAAAATTTTCCGATAAAATTTTCGCGATTTTTAAGAAAGAAGCAGCTTTTTACAAAAAAAGAGGCGGGAATGTTTTGTGGGTTGGACATCCAATGATTGATTTAACAAAAAAACTTCCTCTAAAGAAAGATGCCAGAGCTATGCTTAATCTACGCTCTGATCAAAGCATTCTACTTTTGATGCCCGCATCAAGACCACAGGAATTGCGATATGTATTACCTACTTTTATGAGAGCAGCTAAAAAATTACAACAAAAATATCCAAGTTTGGTTGTTTATATTCTTTCTTGTAGGAGGTCTTTTGATGAAATATTTAAAAAAGCCTTTAGAAAATATCAAATTAAAGGACTAGTGATTTCTCAAAAGGATAGTGCAAAATTAAAGCCTTATATTTATTCGCTCACTAAAATTGCTCTTTGTAAATCAGGGACAGTTAATATGGAATTAGCTTTAAATGGAATCCCACAGATTGTTGGTTATAAAGTAAGTAGGGTAACTGCTTTTATTGCTAGAAAAATTCTTAATTTTAAAGTAAGATTTATCTCCCCGGTAAATTTGTTAGTCAATAAATTAATAATTCCTGAGTTTGTACAGAAAGACTTTAACGAAAAGAAAATATTCAACAAATCTTGTAGGATTCTGGAGGGGAAGTCAGAAAAAATAAAAATAAAAAAAGGTTATGCTTTTTTAAAAAAAGAATTAGGTGAAAAGGGGGTAGTACAGAGAGCTGCTAAAGAGATTATTAATTCTATTATTTGAACTTTATAATAAAAAAATGAAATATTTCTTACCTCTAATAATTGCTCTTTCAATATTTATTAACCCTGTAAACGCTTTTGCAGAGGAATTGATTCTTGCAGGAGGTTGTTTTTGGTGTTTAGAACATGATTTAGAGTCATTAAAGGGGATAAATTTTGTACAAAGTGGCTATTCAGGTGGAGATTTACAAAATCCTACATACGAAAATCATGAAGGACATCAGGAAGTGGTTTTGGTAGATTATGATTCCAAATTAGTAACTTTACCCGAAATACTTAGACTCTATTTCAGAAATATTGATCCTCTCGACGGCAAGGGTCAATTTTGTGATCGTGGAGATTCTTATAGGCCAGTGATCTTTTTCAAAGATGTAACTGAAGAAAGTGATGCAAAAAATGCAATTGTTTCCGCCTCTAATGAATTGCGTGTGCCATTAGAAAAAATTTCTGTAGAACTAAAATCAAAAGATCAATTTTGGTTGGCTGAAGAATATCATCAGGATTTTGCTGAGAGAAATGAATTAAAATATAAGTTCTATAGATTCTCATGTGGGAGAGATCAAAGATTGGATAAATTATGGGGCGATAACGCTAGATCAACAAATTTTTGGAATGAATAAATTAAATTAAATATAGTTATTTATTTTTAATCCATTGAACAAGAGTTTTAACTCCAAAACCAGTTGCACCTGATGGGTTAATTCCCTTATTCTTATCAGTCCAACAAGTCCCAGCAATATCAATATGAGCCCATTTAATCTCTTTATCAAAGAATTCTTCTAAAAACAAAGCAGCAGTTATTGAGCCACCTGCTCTAGGACCTGTATTTTTCATGTCAGCTATATGTGACTTTAAACCCTCTTTATAAGATTTTTGTAAAGGCATTTGCCATAATTCTTCTCCAGACTGGGCTGATGCAGCTTTTAGGTCATTTGCTAGATCATCATTATTGCTCCAGAATCCAGCTACATCATTCCCTAATGCAACAACAATAGCTCCAGTTAAAGTTGCGAGATCTATTATTGAATCCGGTTTTAAATTTGATGCGTAAGTTAAAGCATCAGCTAATGTGAGTCTACCCTCTGCATCAGTGTTATTTATTTCAATTGTTTTACCATTAGATGCTGTAACTACATCTCCAGGATGTACTGCAGATCCATTTATCATGTTTTCGCAAGATGCCACAATGAAATGAATTTCTAATCCCTTTGGTTTTATCGCTCCAAGTGCTTTTGCTGCTCCTAAAACTGCAGCGCTTCCGCCCATATCATATTTCATCATTTCAATTTGAGAGGCTCCCACTTTTAGATTGTATCCTCCAGAATCAAAGGTTAAACCCTTCCCAACAAGCGCAATCTTTTCTTTTATAGGCCCCTCTGACTTTAAAGTAAGATGTATAAATTTAGGATCTAGATCAGACCCTTTTGCTACAGCTAAATATGCACCCATCCCTAAATCTTCACAATCTTTTGCCTCTAAAATTTTTACTCCCAAACCATGATCTTTAGCTATTTGAGAAGCTTGCATAGACATTTCCTGAGGAGTAAGGCTATTTGGAGGGGCGGCTACAAGTCTTCTTGCTAGTTCTACACCTTCACATATTTGTGCTGTCTCTTCAAAGCTAATATTCTCAAATTTTTTCAGATTCAAAAACTCTATTTCTTGAAGAACTGTCTTTTCATCTTTTTTCTTATTGAATCTATTGTCCTTATAGGCAGATAATCTGACTGACTCTGCTAGTTGATTTATTTCTAGTTGTGAATTTATAAGATCCCAAGGTAGTAAGATGCTCATTTTTTCATTTTTATCAACAGTTTTCCTGACTAGATTTCCTATAGAGTTTTCTATATCACTTTTATTTAGGTCTTTTGATTTGCCAAGACCAACTATGAATAAAGTTTCTAATTTTTGATCTAAAAATTCAAAGCTTAAAGTTTTTCCTTTTTCTCCTTTAAATTTTTTTTGAGTAACTTTTTTTAGTAATAATTTTGGGTCAATAACAAATTTTATATTTTCAAGTTGGCCTGCAATATCTTCCTCTAAAACTCCAAAAATTAATGAAGCACCTTGCCAGTTATCTAGATTTTTTTGGAATGAGGAAAATTGCATTTGTAAAATGGATTTAATTAACTTTTAATTGTTTGTGAAAGTAGTTGCCCACCTATCTCGAGTTTCTTTATTAAAAGGTGGTAACCATAAATATATCAGTTGCTGTTCTAATTTACGTCTTAATTTTACTTCTTTAGGTACATCTAAGAAGAAACGAATATCTTGGTGACTTGAGAGTTTGTTATGAGCTAGGGCTTCCTTATAGTTCATGAGGTAATTTTTACAGTCATGTTCTCCCTTCCATCTTTTATTTGCTGAATTTGTTTCTCCTATATAAAGAATTATTTTAGAACTCTCCATCGAGTCAATTACAAAATACATTGCTGGTCCATTGTGTATATATTGATTGGTTCTCCAAAAGTTCAATGATAATGGCTGCAAGGAAAACGGATCAATTTTTCTTTCATCGGAAATTGTATTTATAGGAAGACTTGTTTGGTGCAAAGTTTTATTTTGAGTATGTTTTGAAATTTTGAATTGGTGATTATATATTCTTTCCCTCCATTCAGTTAGGATTTTGCCTTTGATTTTAAGATTATTTGAGTGTTGAAAATTTATTGATGTATTTACATTTGAACCAAATAATTCAAATTGTCTATTTTGGGTTGAAATATTATTTACGTTAAATTTTTCCAATATTTATGAAACATGTATACTAAATTTAATTCTGAAAAAATATAAATCAAAGAATTATTTATAAACTAAAATTTATTAATCTTCTAATCAATTTAAAAGATTCTTGTTATCTTGTAGTTGAGCCTTATCTGCGAAGTAAAAAAATAGAAATGGGATTCTTTGAGTCAGACATCGTTCAAGAAGAAGCTAAAAAGCTTTTTACAGATTACCAAGAACTTATGAAACTTGGCTCTGATTATGGAAAATTTGATAGAGAAGGGAAAAAAATGTTTATAAAAAAAATGGAATCTCTTATGGATCGTTATAAGGTTTTCATGAAGAGATTTGAATTGTCTGAAGATTTTCAAGCAAAAATGACAGTAGAACAATTAAAGACACAGTTAAGTCAATTTGGGATTACTCCCGATCAAATGTTCGATCAAATGAATAAAACCTTAATAAGAATGAAGGATGAACTTGATAAAACTTCTTAAAGTTAACGGTTAAAGCTTCATGACAGATAATTTAAAATTGCCATCATGGCTGTCAAGAGGAATAGAAGAATATTTTCCAATTAAGGGAACAGCCCAGAACTTTTCGGAGATAATTGATCATGCGAAAAAAAATAATAAAAAATTAAGAGTTAAACTCGGCATCGATCCAACTGGAACCGATATTCATCTTGGGCACAGCATATTGTTTAAAAAACTTAGGGCATTCCAAGATAATGGACATATTGCAGTTTTAATTATTGGGGATTTTACTGCTCAAATTGGAGATCCAACTGGAAAAAATAAAACAAGAGTTCAGTTATCGGAAAAACAAGTTAAGGATAATGCAAAAACATACTTAACCCAACTAGGGATGGGAAAGCCAGCCAATGAATCTATTTTAGATTTTGATTCAAAAGATACAATAGAAATTAGATATAACAGCGAATGGTTAAAAGGATTAAATCTTAATTCGATAATTGAATTGATGGGGAGTGCAACAGTTAGTCAAATGTTAGCTAAGGAGGAGTTTAATAAAAGGTACACTTCGCAAGTCCCAATTGCTTTGCATGAATTCTTATATCCACTATTACAAGGTTACGATTCGGTAGTTGTTCAATCAGATATTGAGCTTGGAGGCACAGATCAGAAATTTAATATTGCGATAGGAAGAGACCTTCAAAGGCATTTTAAACAAGACCCTCAATTTGGTGTTCTGCTGCCAATTTTGACAGGTTTAGATGGAATTAAAAAGATGAGTAAATCTGAATTTAACACCGTCGGTTTAACTGAAGATCCTCTTTCAATGTATTCAAAATTAGAAAAAGTGCCCGATAATATAATACCCACCTATTTTGAATTACTTACTGAATTAGATTTAAGTTTTATGGAAAACTCAAATCCTCGTGAATTACAGAGAAGAATGGCTTTAGAAGTTACTACTTTATTCCATGGAGCCGAAGAAGCATTAAAGGCGCAATCAAACTGCGAAAAATTATTCCTTGGACACAAAGAAAAAGTTGGAGAAATTCCAGAGATTTCTTTAAAAGAAGTAGTTTTTCCAGTAAAGTTTTTCTACTTATTGAGTGCTCTAAAACTGTTCAAATCTAGCAGCGAATCAAAAAGATCTATTAAAGGTGGGGGTGTAAAAATTGATAGTCAAAAAGTAATAAATCCTGATTTAGTTTTTAATTCAAAAAGTGATTTGGAAGGAAAAATTTTGCAAATTGGAAAAAAAATAATTAAGAGGTTTGAAAACTGAAAATTGATGAATAATAGATTTAATTCAGAAGATAAAATAATATTGGCAATTGATGGATTAGATGTAAGTCAAGCAAAATTACTTTTGGAAAAATGTCCTAATATAAAATGGGTTAAAGTTGGCTTAGAACTTTTTGTTAGGGAAGGTCCAAGGGTTATTGAAATATTAAAAGGTTTAAATAAAAAAATTTTTTTAGACTTAAAATTTCATGATATTCCAAATACCATGCGTGCAGCATGTTTCCAAGTCTCAAAATTAGGGGTTGATATAATTTCTATTCATGCTTCAGCAGGTTTAAAAGCTCTTAAGGATTCGAAAAAAGCATCTTTAGAAGGAGCCACCTCACTTAGTGTAAAACCTCCATTGGTTGTAGGAATAACTGTTTTAACAAGCTTTTCTCTTAAAGATTTTCAAACTGATCTTGATAGAAATAATTCAATTGAAGAAAATGTATTGAGACTTGCAAAGTTGTCTTTTGATGCTGGATTAGATGGATGTGTTTGTTCCCCTTGGGAGGTAAAAATGTTGAGATCTATTTATAAGGATAATTTTGAACTTATTACACCAGGTATCAGATTAAATATTGACAATAAAGATGATCAAAATAGAATTATGACTCCTTATGAAGCTATAGATAATGGTGCTTCTAAGTTAGTCATTGGCAGATCAATTTCAAACGCTATAGATCCTAATAAAGCTCTAATAGAAATATTTAAATCTATTGATTTTGATTAATTTTGGATTCTTCTCCCTTAAGCAATCTTGTTATGTTTGTTCTATGTTTCCAGATTACTAATAATGCAACAATTAAACTTATAAAAAAGTATGAGTGCATAAATTTGCCTAGGTAAAAAAACATAAAAATAGGAAGTAAGATTGCAGCTGAAATACTTGATAAAGAAACAAATTTAGTTTTTGTTAGGACTATTAAAAAAATGCCGAGAGATGCGAGTCCAACTTTCCAAGAAAGAGCTAAAAACATACCTAATCCAGTTGCAACAGCTTTCCCTCCTTTACCTCTAAGCCATATTGGCCAAATATGTCCTGAGATAGCGGATATCCCTGCTATAACTTCTATTAATCCTTGATCTGTGTAATATTGAGCAATTTTTACTGCAATAAGGCCTTTCCCAACGTCAATGATAAATACAAAAAGTGCTGGCCATTTCCCAACATTTCTTAAGACATTTGTGGCACCTGTAGATCCAGAACCTATAGTTCTCAGATCTATATTTTTGAGATATTTCCCAATTAAAAAACCTGTCGGAAGTGATCCTAAAAGATAACTTGCAAAAATTATTAAGATATTCATATAGCTTAGTTTAGTTCAAGATCATCGTAAATTTCATTATCTGAACCAGCAAATGCAACCCATAATGGGAATTGAAGTATTGGAATTTCAACAGAGGTTTCTGCTGCATCAATGATAATAAATGGCAATTCTTCATTTGCTTCTAATCTATCAGCTCTCTCGATGACACCTTCAGGCCTTTCAAAAAGAACAATCCCACTATTAGGTCCAAAGTCATCCCTTGTTAGACCAAGTGAATCTTGAAGAATTCTTCTCCATTCACCTAATCGTTCAGGCTGCGAAGCTAAAATAAGAGTCTGGAATTGATCTCCATATAATTCGCCAAGAATAGATATTAAGCCAGCTGATAACAAGGCATTTTTTTGTCGAGATCCTCTACTTTCAAGAGAACCTCTTCCTCCCATGTTAAAGAACCAATCATCCATAATTTCTATATCTGAGGAATCAAGACTCCTTCTTAATTTCCAAGGTTCTGCATAAAAGTCGGGTTGTTCTGTGAAACTTGAAAAGCAACTTTTTATAATCTCTTCATCTGGCTTAAATGTCTCGGAAAGAGCAGGAACATTAACTACAATATTTGTGCTATTGTCTTGCTTTTTCTCATCAAGGGGAGAAGGCTTTACGATTATTGGTTGAGAAACTAATTCAAGTTTCTCTACGTTTTGTGAAAGATTCTGCAAAGCTCCAGTTAAGTACTCTTGAAAGCCTTTAACTCTTTTAGCAATATTATCTGACTGTCCTTTAAAATTAGACTCAATATCTTTTTCTATTTCATTTTTTTTTGCTTCTAACTCTTTTATTTCTTTAACTAAAGAATCTTTTTTTGAAAAGAGATCTCTAAAAATTTCATTAGAAATTTCATCAAAAGATTTAATTGATTTATCGTTTTTCGGTGAAATTTTTTTATTTTGAGTTGTATTTTTCTTACTAATTTGTTTTGTTTTATCATCTGAAATTGACTTATCTATTTTTAATTCCTTTTCAGGATTATTGTCGGCGATTTCTGTATTGGTCATTTAAATAATTTTGATGATTAGGCAAAGTCTGAATTTTAAGAATTTTTAATTTCCAGGGAGTCAACTTTTTTTATGAGCTCATCTTTTAATTGCTTTGGATTAAATAAAATTGGTAATAAATGAGGACTGGACTTTTCTCTAAAATAAAAAATACCTGGGATTATAGGGAAAAAGAATTTCCATGAAATCCAGTTCTTGAATGGAAAAGTTCTAATCTCTTTCCCTAATTGTAAAACTATAAAATCATCATTTGTTATTTTTATTCTTAAGGTGAATGACTGAAGTAATAAAAAAAAGCTAAAAGAAGCAAAAACTATTGTTGGTAAAGAACCAATATTCAAAAACAAAAGCATAAAACTTAAAACTATTAGAATGATTGGTAACTGAAATGAAGGAGATATTATTACTGGCTCCTCTTTTTTTGATTTAGTATTAAACATAGAATTATCCAAATAAAATTTGCGTTAGTAATACATCCATTAAAGATACAGTAACGAGAGTCATTACAACTGCACCTGTTGTACTTGTTCCAACTTCTTTTGGACCACCTTTGGTTGTAAGTCCATATCCACAAGCAATGATTGAAATAAGTAATCCGAACACTACAGATTTTATTAACATCGCAGTTAAGTCTGCACTGGTTAAACTCACATTGCCTGATCTTACAGATGTCCAAAAAACTATTGGAGGAACTTTATAAAAAATTGTGCTCCAAATTTGTCCACTCCATAAAGCTACAGATAAAAACAAAAGACACTGTATTGGAGACATTATTACCATCGATAGTAACCTTGGGACTACCAAATATTTGACTGGTTCGGTCCTTAACATGGTTATTGCCTCAATTTGTTCTGTGACTTTCATAGTACCCAGTTGAGCAGCATAGGCAGTTGCAACCTTTCCAGTCATTAAAGTAGCAGTTAGAAGAGGAGCCATTTCTCTTGCCATGCCTACTGCTAATAAACCTCCAATTTCACTTGAAACCCCCATACTTGTAAGTTGTGATGCAACTTGAATATTAAAAACTGTACCTGCGGCAATTCCCGTAATTAACACAATTAACAAACTGCCAGGACCTGACTCCATAAGTTGTTCAAAGAGATCATTTTTGGAAATTTTACCCTTAAAGATAAAATTAATTGCTTGACCGCCAATGACTAGGCTGCTTAGAAGTCTTTTGAAAAAATCAAGGTAATACATATCTTTATATTAGTTTGTAATTAATTTTCGATCCCATTTTCTCATGATTAAAAGACCAATGATTACCAATATTGAGGGTATAAAACCAATACATAATCTAATAGTTAATTGTGCTGAATAGCATTGTTCAATAATATTAAGGCCATCTTTATCAACAAAGCATGATTGATAACCTGATAAATACAATAAAAATCCTAATAATTGAACACTAAAAGCGATACCAATCTTCTGAATAAGTACCATCCAAGCAGTATATAATCCTGCTGGTTTCTCTGGGTCTTCGTCTATTGCATCAGGAAGTAGTGACCAAGGGATAAGAAAAGCGGTTGAAGCACCAATGCCAATAAAACAGATTATGAAAATTAAAAGAATGAACAGAAATATGTTGCTGGCATTTAGGAATAAAATATCTCCAGCTCCTGAAATTTTTGATAATGAAGGTAAAAATAAAGCTGCTGTACATGAAATAATCCACATAATCGCTCCATAGTTTAACGCTGAAATCCTGTTCAATTTATTTGATACTCTGGTCCATATTTGTAAACCCACTAAAGCGCTAATTTGGAAAGGTATCGGGATCCACTTCGCAATATAAGTTGGTACGTTCAGTACATCCTCGACATAGATTAACGCTACTGTTTGCATTAATTGTAAGGCGCACCAGAGAAGAATATAGAGCGTAATAACTTTCAGAAATTTTTTATTTCTGAAGATCCTTTTGAATTGAAGTGTTATAGCTTCAACTTTTCCTGAAGGCCTTCTTGCTTTTTTTGCGAATGGAGCTAATCCCCAACAAGAAATTAATGTTGCAGCAACTGCAATACATCCGCTTATTTTACCCATTAAAAAATATTCATTATTTGCTGATCTTTCGGAACCTAATACAACTCCAGCAATTATTAAACCAGTTAGTCCTGCGATTATTGAGCCAGTAAATCTAGATGCGTTAAGTCTTGTTCTTATTTCTGTTTTTTCAGAAATTTCAGTAGAAAGAGCAGCGAAAGGAAGATTAATACTTGTATAAGCAGTCATTACGATTATAGAAATTATGGCATAGTAAATAGTCTTGGTTAGCACTGAACCAGTGGGTGTCCACCATATTGCAGCTAAAGAGAAACCAAGAGGAACAGATGCTGCTACCATCCAAGGGATTCTAGGCCCCCATCTTGATTTAGTACGATCACTTAACCATCCAATTAACGGATCATTTACTGCATCCCATATCTTTATTAACATTAATAATGATCCTGCAATTATTACTGGTAAACCAGCAGAAATAAAGAATTTGAAAAGAAAAAAACCAAATTGTGTCGCGACTAAACCTGTGCCTGCATCTCCTAACCCATAAGAGAACATTAATCTTGTTGTTGATCTAGAAATATTTTTTTTCGAGTGTGAATTTTCCAATCTTTTTACTTTGTTTATTGTTTGATAATGTATTATTGCAATGGTAATTCTATTACTTAATGCGGGCGTGGTTTAGTGGTAAAACCTCAGCCTTCCAAGCTGAAGATGCGGGTTCGATTCCCGCCGCCCGCTTTTAGAATAAATTATTTTTTGCCCCAAATACTTCTTCTGAAATGATTAGTAAAGAGCTTCTACTCTTTATTGAAACAGATTTTTCATTAATGGTTAAGGGTTCAAAAATCTCAGACATGCTAGTGTCGATAACTTTTAACCAATTATATTTACATTTCGGCAAGGGGAAATCGATACTTTTTGAATATGCATTTAAACCTATCCAAACCAGCGGATTAGTATTGTCTTGGTTAATGCTAAAGGCAACTGTGTGAGACCAACTACTCCAATCGGGGCTATCTAACTTTGTTCCATGCCAATGATATGTTGGAATATTTTTATTGGTTTGATTATTAGGGAAGAATGATGGATTGAAAATGTTTATTAGTTTTTTTCGGATTTTTATAACATATTTAAAATATTCTAATAATTCCAAATCTTGTTGACCTTGTTCCCAATTCATCCAGCCCAATAAATTATCTTGGCACCAAGAATTGTTGTTCCCGCCTTGTGATCTTCCTATTTCATCACCCATAAGTATCATTGGAACACCTTTAGAGATAAGTAAACTAAGAATAAGATTTTTTTGTTGTCTTTTTCTTAAATCATTGATTAATAAGTTCGTAGTTGGTCCCTCAGTACCATGATTCCAAGAATTGTTATGGTTATCACCATCTCTGTTTTGCTCTCTGTTCGCAAAATTATGTTTTCTATTGAAAGTTACTAAATCTTTTAGAGTGAATCCATCATGTGAAGTTATAAAGTTTATTGATTTTGGCAAAATAGTATCTCCTTTATAAATTGATGGAGTACCTTTGATTTTATCGCTCATATTCCAAGCTGTATCTTTATCCCCCTTCCAAAATCTCCTCAAGTCATCTCTAAAATGACCATTCCAAGTGAAAGTATTTTTAGATGGGAAATCACCTAATTTATATAAACCGCCACAATCCCATGGCTCACTTATGAACTTGATATCAATAAGTTCTGGTTCACATTCTATATCTTCAAAAATTGGAGGATTATCAAGCGGTGAAAGATTTTCTCCTCTTGATAGGGCAATTCCTAAATCAAATCTAAAACCATCAACTCCTAATTCACTTGCCCAACATTTTAAAGATTCAATTATTATTTTTCTAACTAATGCTCTGTTTGCTGCAATAGTATTACCACATCCGGAGACGTCCTGAAAATTTTTATCTTTCCCAATAAAGTAATAAAGATTTTCATCTATACCTTTCCAAGATATTGCTGGCCCTTTTGAATCACCTTCGCAAGTGTGATTGTATACAACATCTAATATGACTTCAATGTCTGCTTTATGACATTCTTCTACAAATCTTCTAAATTCCTCTCTATTCTTTTCGGCGGATTCATTCGAAAGGTATTCAAAATGCGGAGTAAACCAATTAATTGGACTATATCCCCAAAAATTTTTTAGACCATTTGGTGCATCAGTAGGATCAAAACAAAAAATTGGAAGTAATTCAATTGTTGTAATACCAAGTTCTTTGAGATAAGGAATTTTTTTTAAGAATTTCTTGAAACAACTTTCATCTTTATCAGTTGATTCAGTGAAAGCTTTGATATGGAGTTCATAAATAATTGTTTCTTCCCAAGAATGTTTCGGTCTTGGATAATCCTTAAAATTAAATAATTTTCTATCGCAAACAACACTTTTAAGACAAGAATTAGTATTTTCTTGATTTTTTAAGGCATTTTCTCTTTTATAACTTTTCCACCCAGTTATACCCCTTGAACATGGATCGAGTAGTACTTTTTTTTCATAGTTATTGTTGATCGAATTATTTTTTTGTTTTACTCTAAAAGCATAAATACAACCTTCATTTAGATTTTTTACCTCCGCATGCCAGTAGGGACCTGTATTATGATTCTGATCTAGTTTCAATATACTTTTTGGGGAAATAGAGCCCTCTTTCTCAAACAATAAGATTTCTACATATTCTGCATTTGTGGCTACTAGGGAAAAATTAACACCTTCTGAAGTTAGAGTACTTCCTAAGGGAAATGGTTTACCTTTATTTATATGAGTCACTTTCTCTTTATCATTGATTAATTAAATATTGAGATAAATTATTCAAATTACTGATATTAGAATAATAGATACAAAATTAAGAAAAAAACTAAAATTTAAGGTTTCACTAATCAACTTTATTTGATTTTGAGATTATTAATTTCCAAATTAATTACAAATTGTCTATCCATCTTCTTAAATGCATAAAGAGATTTATAGAGAAAGCTTAATTGTGAGAAAACCAGATTTTTCTTGATTTCAAAATACAAATTATGTTTTTTCATGTGATGAGAAGGAAATATATCTGAAAATTAATAAAACATAATAAATGGCTCAAATTCTTAACTTTATTTATCTTTGACATTTCTTTTCTGATAAATGAAGTTGGATTTTTTAAGGATAAATCAAGTGCTACCAATGGTTTTAGCTGTTTTATAGTTAAAGGGACTAATTTTAAATAACAAAAAAGTGAGGCTATAAAAATAAATGATGGAGCTAAAAATGTCCCAAAGATTTGTATAAAGCTTTGCGCCGCCGGCATTTTCGGTTGCCGTATTTGTATTTGCTCCATATGATATGCAAGTTCGAGGTTTTAAGGCTTGCTTAAAACACTTGTCTTTAAATCTCTGCTTTATAAACAATTCAATGAACAAAGCTGATTTAGTAAATCTTGTTGCTGCTCGTACAGAGCTCACAAAAACTGATGTTTCTTTAGTTGTTGATGCAGCTATTGAAACTATTGTTGACTCAGTAGTGGAAGGCAAAAAAGTCTCCTTACTAGGATTTGGTTCTTTCGAGCCAAGAGATCGTTCTGCAAGACAGGGATTAAACCCTAAGACAGGCGAAAAAATAGCAATACCTGCTAAAAGAGTTCCAACATTTTCTGCAGGTAAACTTTTTAAGGATAGAGTTCAAGGGTAATCTTCTTAATCTATTTCTTCTTTTAATGGCAAGGTGCTCTTTTAGAGCATCTTTTTTTTTAATTTTAATAAAATGGAAATAGCTAAATGACCAAAACTATTAAAAAGGCATCTCAAATTTTAAAGTCTTAATAAGTAATGAAATATTTAACTTTTTTATTACTAGAATTTTTGTTAATAACTAATTTTGTTTTGGCAGAATCAATACCTACTAAATCCAAGATTTTAAAAAATGCAAATTATTGTAGTAAAGATTCTCAAGCCCAAGTTTGTAGAGAGTTGGTTTTTGAAATAGAAAAACTTCAATTACTTGTATTTGACCAAAATAGATTCAAATGTCAATCAAGTTTATTGGGGTTGCAGTCGGCAATTGTTGAAGCTCATTTTTTAAAAAATTTCTCAAATGAAAGAATTTCATTTACGATCCCATATGTGATTAAAAATTGTTAATTATTAAAAAAATTTATTTTTTTGGAATATTATAAATTTGGATTTTAAGTTTTAATGGTAAAAGGTTTTTCTGATAATGAAGTTAAGAATAATAATCAAAATACTCAAATAAAAGAAAAAAAAGGCTTAGCTGGTTTTCTTAAAGGCAAGAAATTTACTTACACTTTGCCAGGCAAAAAACAAATAAATATTTTTGGATCAATAGTAATAGGCTTAAATATGATTTTAGTATTGCTAGTTATCCTGTATTTAAAGAATCAAGAATTCCATGACTTTGTATTTAATGTTGGACGTTAGCTATATTTTTAGATCGAAAAAATTTTTTAATTGATATATTAAGATTTTAGAAATTCTTATGAAGGTAGTAAATTTAGTTTCTCAAATATTTTTTTTGTTAGTGATCATTCTGTTTTTGATATATTTTCTAACAGGTTATGACTCCGCTTTTGAGGCAGACCAAAATTGTCATTCATATCTTTCAAGTTACGATAACCCATCTGGAAATTATGGTTGTGATCATGATACTGAGACACATCAGTGGATACTTTACGAGTCCAATGAAAGTAAAGAACCAGCAAAAATTATTAAGAAATTTAGGTACAAGTTTTTATAAATTAATTTTCTTATAAAAAAACTTTGCACTTATTATTGATATTATCGCTGTAATTGCGAAAGTAAGATACTGATATATGCTTCCTTCTAAGTAAATTTTATTTTTATAAAGAGGATAATCAATGAAAGAGCCTAATGTTCCCCAAATTATTACCCACACAGATATGTATAAGATTGCTTTTATTGGATTAGATTTTTTTTCTTCCATTTTTAATTGATACCAAAAATTGAAGAAGTCACAGGCCTTCCGCTAAAAACCAACTCGGTTAATATGAGCATTAAGAACCCAATCATAGCTGCTCTACCATTTACAAGCTCAGCACTGCTATTGAATCCAAAAACATCTTTAACCTCATCCCCCTGATTGTCTACCCATTTTGAGTATTCATTATCACTTGATGATGTATTACTAATACCATCATTTTGATTTTCCACTGGAGAGTCGTTTTCTTGCATTGATTTTTAGGTTTATTCTAATAACTTTTAAACTAATTTATTATCAAATTAAACTCGATATTATAAAAAAAATTAAGGCAAAAATTATTATCCATAAAAATTGTAATCTCGTAATTAATTGACAAATTAATTTGATTTTTTCTTCAGTGCAATTATCTCCAGTCTCATTAATTATTGGCTTTTCAATAATTTCATTTTTATATTTACTTTTACCTCCCAATTTAATACCGGAAATATAGGCAAATATAGCTTCTGAAATCCCAGCATTAGGCGAATCATATTTTTTACCATCAAGATAACTTTTTTTTATGATTGATCCATACTCATTAACTTTAGAGCTAACTAAAGGTAACGTGATTAAGACTAGTCTTGAAGGAACAAATGTAAAAATATCTTCGATTTTTGCACTGAAAAAACCCAAATATCTAAAATAATCATATTTGTAACCTACCATTGAATCTAAAGTACTTATGGCTTTATAGGAAAAACCAAGTGATAAAGGTCCTGGTAGAAAAATTGAATACTTCATAAAAATAATTCCAATAAAAATCCAAAATAATGGTCCAAATATTCCATCAACAGAATTTTCGGTAAGGCTTTCGGTACTTGATCTCAAGAGATGTTTTATAGAAGATGACCTTACATTCCTACTTACTATTCTTTGTACCTTCTCTCTTATTATTTTCTTATTTTGGTTATTAATTTCCTTGCGTTCTATTAGCTCTGCAATCTCTTTCACACTTGAAATAAGTCCTTTAGTCGCAATACAACTTGAAAGCCCAAAAAGAATTAACAATCCAACAAAAAAATGATTTCTCGATTGTACATAACTTAGTTCTATCAATTTCCCTAAACCAAAACTCATTCCAATAGCAGATATAGCTAAGAAGAAACCGCCCCAAAACAATATATTTTTATTTTCTCCAAAATTGTTTATTAGGTAATCAGATATTTTTTTTATATAAACGCCAATTACTTGAACAGGGTGGATTAAAAATCTTGGATCGCCGATCAACATATCAAAACCAATCGATCCAAGGAATATTAAAAATAAATTTATTTCAGCCAACTGAACATCGAACGCAGACCTTTACCCACTTTCTCAATTTCATGTTTTGAGTTCTCTTCTCTTAATTTTGTCATTAAGGGTTTGTTTTTATCGCATTCTTCCACAAAATTCTTAGCGAAAGTTCCATCTTGTATATCTTTTAGAATTTTATGCATTTCTTTCTTTGTATCGCTATTGATAAGTCTTTTACCACTTACATAATCTCCATATTCTGCAGTATTTGAAATAGAATCTCTCATCTGAGATAAGCCTCCCTTCACCATTAAGTCAACAATAAGTTTAACTTCATGTAAGCATTCGAAGTAAGCAAGTTCGGGTTGATAACCTGCCTCTACAAGAGTTTCAAATCCTGACTTGACCAGTTCTGATAATCCTCCGCACAAAACCGCTTGCTCGCCAAATAAATCAGTTTCTGTTTCTTCTTTAAAGTTTGTTTCAAGAATTCCAGCTCTCGTTCCTCCAATTCCTTTGGCGTAGGCCATTGCCAATGATCTTGCACTTCCGGAAGAATCCTGCTCAACTGCAAAGAGTGCTGGAACTCCTTGACCGTTCTGATATTCCCAACGAACAGTGTGTCCAGGTCCTTTTGGGGCAATCATTACAACATCTACAAAACTAGGAGGTTTGATAAGTCCGAATCTTATATTAAAGCCATGAGCAAAACTTAGTATCTTCCCTTCTTTTAAGTTTGGTTCTATTTCCTTAAGGTAAACATCTTTCTGAAACTCATCGGGGAGTAAAATCATAATCCAGTCTGCTTTTTCGCAAGCTTCAGAAACGCTAAAGACTCGTAGACCATCGCTGATGGCTTTGCTTTCAGACTTACTTCCTTTATATAATCCAACTATTACATCCATACCGCTATCTTTAAGATTTAGGGCATGTGCATGACCTTGTGATCCATATCCAATAATCGCTATTGTTTTATTATTTAAAAGACTTAGATCTGCATCTGTGTCGTAAAAGAGTTGGGTCATTAGTTGTAGCTTCTTTGCGTTTGATAATTATTATTTTAGACATTAAGGTGGTAATAAACCAAAAAAATTATTAATTTAAAAAATTAAAATAAAAATATTAATTTGGGAAGTTTAAGACTGATTTGCTTCGCTTGGATGTGTAATTACTCTATCAATTAATCCATAATTTTTTGCTTCCTCCGCACTTAGAAAATAATCTCTATCAGTATCCTTTTCAATTTTCTCAAATGATTGGCCCGTCATATCTGCCATAGACATGTTTAACATATCTTTAATTCTTAAAATTTCTTTGGCTTCTATTTCAATATCACTTGCTTGGCGCTGAGATGTCCCTCCTAAGGGTTGATGAATCATTATTCTGCTGTGAGGCAAAGCAACTCTTTTACCTTTTGTACCAGCGGCCAGTAGGAACGCTCCCATTGAGGCTGCGAGGCCTACGCATATAGTTACTACATCACTTTTTACGTATTTAATAGTGTCATAAATTGCCAAGCCAGCAGTTACTGATCCTCCTGGGCTATTTATATACAGATAGATAGGTTTGGAATTATCATCGGAATCTAGATAAAGCATTTGTGCAACAAGGCTATTAGCAATACCATCATTTACTTCTTGTCCAAGAAAAAGAATTCTTTCAACACCTAGTCTTGTATATATATCGACCCATCTTTCGTATTGACTTCCTGGAAGTCTGTAAGGCACGCTTGGAGTTCCTATTGGCATGATTTTAAAATAGTTTTGTGAGTTTTAAATTTTATTTGGGAGATCTTTTTGACTTGTGAGTATTCTATCGATAACTCCATAATCTAGTGCTTCTTGGGGGTTGAAATAACTCATCCTGTCAGAGTCTTTTGAGAGTTCTTCGATTGTCTTTCCAGTATTACGAGACAAAATCTCCAGCATTGATTTTTTATTTTTCAAAACTTCCTCAGCTCTTATTTGGATATCGGTTGCTTGGCCTCTTGCCCCGCTTATAGGTTGATGCAAAACAATAGAAGCATGTGGAAGAGCTGCTCTTTGTCCCTTAGTGCCAGATGAAAGAATAACTGCAGCAGTACCCATTGCTTGTCCGATACAAATCGTGTGTACTGGAGGCTTAATATAGCTTATGGTATCGCAGATAGCGAAAGCTTCTGTTTCAAAACCAACTGCATCACCAGTGTACCAACTTGTCCCAGTTGAATTGATATAGAAATATATTGGTTTTTCTGGATCCTCAAACTCTAAATAAAGAAGTTGAGCAATGATTAGCTCAGTAACATCCATTCCTAGTTGTCTTTTCGCATCATCATCTGAAAATAATGGTAAACCAAGGTAAACAATTCGCTCTTTCAGTAAAAGAGAGGGGAGATCTGGTGGCGGGGTCCTCATAACGGTGTTTTCGCCGTAATAAGGAGCAGATACAGTCATATGTATCACAAAATTAAGATTGAACTGATTCTAGCTAGATTTAGCCCTGTGTCGCTGGTGATTTAAAAGATTTGTTTGACTCAGGATTATTTATTAGTTTTCCAAAGACCATTCTTCCTGTAGGAGTTTGTAATGCTCCTGTGATGACAATATCTAATCTGCTTCCCACAAAATTCTTTGCCTCATCAATAACAACCATTGTGCCGTCATCTAAATATCCAATACCTTGCATTTTTTCTTTGCCTTCTCTAACGATTTTTATATTAAGTGACTCTCCTGGTTGTACTTCTGGCCTTAAAGCAATAACCAAATCACTCAAATTCATAACTTTTAATTCTTTAACTTCAGCGATCTGAGAAAGATTATAATCAGCCGTAATTAAAGTCCCTGTCATGTCCTCAGTAATTTTAAGGAGTTTTTCATCTACCCCATTACCTTCATATTTTGTTGGGTTTATTACAAGTCTTCTCCCATATAAATCTCTTAATTCTTTTAATAACTTGAGACCTCTTCTGCCTTTCGACCTTTTTTCATTACTGCTTGAGTCAGCTAAAGTTTGTAATTCATCAATTACACTTTGAGCAACAATTAATTGCCCTTCCAATAAGCCGCAACTTAATAGACCATTGATTCTTCCATCAATAATTACGCTAGTATCTAGAATTTTTGGACTTGCAGCAGGGAGGATACCTTCATTGACTAGATATGCATCAGTGTTATTTGGATTGAATAATCTCAATAATGTCCTTCCATGAGTATCTGCCAACTTATAACCAAGCACACCAAAGAAAATATTGCTTAATATAGCTGCTAATGGTTTTGCGAAAAAAACCTCTCTAGGGAAGGGAATTAATAGTATTGGAGCTAGTAGGAGATTCGCAACAAGTAATCCTAAAATTAATCCAACGGACCTACTTATTAGTAAGTCCGTTGGCATTGTTCTTATTTGATCAAGAAAAGTCTTTCTAAGTTGAAGGAATACAAAACCAGCTGCTAATCCTACAAAAAAACCAATTATTGCTAAAACAATTCTAAAACCTTCTACATTAGATACCTGTTTAAGTATGTCAACCGGCAATAAATCAACACCAAGCCACCCTGAAGCAGCCCCAGAGAATACAAATAAAATTAATACTAAGATATCTGTCATATCTATAATCTACTAGGATTTATTAATTGAGTAAATAAGGATTTTATTTTTTTCGATCCTTAATACTTTTTTGGAGCTTAAAAATGAATTTAGATTATGAATAAGTTTCCAAGAAGTGCTTATGTGCACATCCCTTTTTGCCACAGAAGATGTTTTTATTGTGATTTTGCAGTTATTCCACTAGGAAACAACGTTGAAACTTTAAGAGGGTACGGAAGCAAAACTGTTCAAGAGTATTTGCAATTTTTATATAAAGAAATATTGTCAATTAAGCATAAATCACCTCTTTCGACAATTTATATAGGAGGTGGTACGCCATCAATTTTAGACCCTACACAAATCAAAGAATTAATTAATCTTTTTAAAGAAAATTATGGAATTGACTATGGGGCTGAAATCACTATGGAGGTTGATCCAGCTAGTTTTACTCAAGATGATCTTTATGGATTCATAAATGCTGGTATAAATAGGTTTAGTCTAGGAGTACAAAGTTTTAATAATCAGATTCTTCAAAAGTCGGGAAGGCGCCATTTGGGAGAAGATGCAGAAAAATCTTGTTTATGGTTGAAGAGAGAATATGATTCTGGGTTAATAAAAAGCTGGAGTTTAGATTTAATTCAAAACTTGCCACTTAGTGGATTTAAAGAATGGCAGGATGACTTAAATAAAGCAATAACATTTTCACCACCGCATGTATCTATTTACGATCTAAATATTGAAAATGGGACTGTATTTAATAAATTAGTTAATTTAGGAAAATTAAAACTCCCAAGTGACGAAGAAGCTTTTAGAAATAGTGAATCAACCCATCTAATTTTAAAAAACTCAGGGTATTCAAGATATGAAATCTCAAACTATTGCCTTCCACGACATCAATCGAGACATAATAGAGTTTATTGGAGTGGTTTAGGATGGTGGGGTTTTGGACAAGGTTCCACTAGTTCACCTTGGGGGGAAAAGTTAATTAGACCAAGAGTAAGTAAAGAATATAAAGAATGGGTAACTAGACAATACGAATTTAATTTAGATTCATCCCTAACTAACAAGGGTTTTGTCTATAAAGAACTTGATGAGAAAATAATGTTGGGATTAAGACTCAAAGAGGGTGTAGATATCAAAGAATTGTTTAAACAACAAAAATGGGAAAACAAAAAATATGAAAGCAACTTCAGTAGATTACTTGAAGAATGGGAAAGATTTCTTGAAAGTGGTCTATTAGTAAGAAAAGGGAATAGATTCTTTTTAAGTGAGCCTAATGGAATGGAACTAAGCAATCAAGTTCTTGTTTCTATGTTTAAGTGGTGGGATGATATTAATTAAGTCTTTCAGAATCTACCCATTCTTTTAATTTATCCTTAAGTAATTTCTTGCCTTGGATAATTGGTTTGCAAAATGGTGGTTGTTCATCATTGAGTCCTAACAAATCTGCAGTAACTCTTACTTGTCCATCGCAATAATTACCTGCACCAATACCTATTGTTGGAATTGTTAAAGAATTTTGTATTTCTTTAGCAAGTAAATCAGGAATATGTTCAAGAACTATTGAAAAACATCCTAATTCCTCAAGGATTGAAGCCTCTTTCTTGATTTTTTCTTCGCTTGCTAAGCTTTCTCCTTGTTTTCTTAATCCAATATTTAGATAGCTTTGTGGTGTAAGACCTACATGACCCATAACAGGGATTCCCATTCTTATTAATCTAGAAATAACTTTTTGTATTTCTGGTTCAGCTCCCTCTACTTTTACCGCTTTTGCATAAGTGCTCTGAATGATTTTCCCTGCATACTCAACAGCTTTATCCTCACCACATTGGTAAGTCAGAAAAGGCATATCTGAAACGACTAAGGGTTGTTCCTCAATTTTTTTCTTAAATCCTCTTGAAACAGCATTAGTATGATAAATTATGTTTTCTAAAGTTAATGGCAATGTCGATTTATATCCTAAGCAGACCATTGCTAATGAATCTCCTACTAGTACGAGATCTACATTTGCATGTTCTGCTATAGACCCTGATATAGAGTCCCATGCTGTTAGTGCAACGATTTTGCGAGATTTTTTTTTATAGTTAGCTAGGTCTGAAGGTAACATAGTAAATTTATGTATCTTTTTTAATCGAGAATTGCTAAAATAATTTTTGACTCGGCCTTTCGCGGTTTTAACGCCTAAACCTGGTCAGGACCGGAAGGTAGCAGCCACAAGGGATGCTTGAGGCAGGCGAGATAACCGAGTCACTCTATTTTACCTTTTAACCTATATCTTTTTTATTTTGCCTTAATCTCAAAAACTCAGGAATACTGGCTCCTGATTCCTTATTTTCGGAAAAATTATATAAGGGTTGATTAGATAATCTGTTTTTTATTCTCTGCTGGTTTAATGGTTGGGTGGTTTCAAATCCTGTAGCAATCACTGTAACTTGTATCTCCCCTTCCATTGCCTCATCTACTACTGCACCAACGATAATATTTGCTTCTTGATCAACAACATCATAAATAATTTCAGATGCGGAGGTCATGTCTTCTAAAGTCATATCTTTGCCACCAGTAATATTTATAACGCAGCCTTTAGCTCCATCAATCCTAGCCGCTTCTAATAAAGGACTATTCATTGCTGCCTGTGCTGCCTCTATAGCTCTCGATCTTCCTGAACCTATACCTATTCCGAGAAGAGCAGTGCCAGCTTCCGTCATAACTGACCTTACGTCTGCAAAATCAACATTAACTAATCCTGGGCAAGTAATTATGTCACTAATGCCTTTGACACCCATTCTTAGAACATCATCAGCATTTCTAAATGCTTCTTGAAGGGGAGCTCCTGCTATAACGTCTTTTAATCGGTCATTTGGAATAACTATAAGTGTATCAACGTTTTCAGCTAGTCTTGCAATCCCCTCCTCTGCTTGACGCATTCTTCTTTTCCCTTCAAAAGAAAATGGTTTAGTTACTATACCTACTGTTAGAGCTCCACTTTGTTTGGCTACTTCTGCAACAACAGGCGCGGCTCCCGTACCAGTTCCTCCACCCATTCCAGCGGCTATAAAAACTAGATCAGACCCCTCTAAAGCTTGTTGAAGCTCTTCTTTGGATTCTTCGGCTGCTTTTTGCCCAATACTTGGGTTCCCACCTGCACCTAAACCTCTAGTGAGGTTTTGTCCAAGTTGAACCCTACTCTCAGCAGAGGATTGCAGTAAGGCTTGTGCATCGGTATTGAGTACTCTAAATGAAACACCTTCTAAATCACTATTTATCATCCTATTGACTGCATTACTGCCACCACCCCCTACACCAATAACTTCTATTTTGGCATTTTGGCTTGGAAGGATTTCTCTCGATTGATCAAAGTTTGGATTGTTACCGAAGCTCATCTCTTAATTAGGAATCTAATACTAGTATTGGGTGCATTATGAACTTACTGAGCTCATCTGTAGGAATTTGTTGAGGAAAATCCTAAAAATATTTATTTATTAAATATTTTGCTTTGAATGCAAAACCCATATCAACACTACAATAATTAAAAAAAATTACTCAAAATCCTTTTTTAAATATTAGGGTTTGAACACTTTTATTTTTGGTTTAACTGGATTAGTTAGATCAATATTATCTATTTTTTTTTGAAAGCTATTTTTCTTAAATTCATTTTTAAGATTTTTGATTATTTGTAATTGATAGTTGATTAAATTTGGTTTGACTCCTAAGAATATTGTTTTTAAATCTTTTTCCTCAACAGTTAGAAACCCATCGGATGAAAAAGTTATTTGAACTATCTCTAATTCATAATTTTCTATAGCGATAAAAATTTCAGATAATATTTTTTTAAATTTTTCTTTCCATCCAAAAACTTGTATGACTAATTTATTTAAATTTTTTTCATCAACATTTTGTTTATTTATAAACATTCCATCTTTATCAATGAAGCCTAATATTTTTTCGTCGTTTAATATTCTCTCACCGTAAGCTATTGGAATTCTTGAATTAATATGAACTTTTAAACCAAAAGGAAATAATTCTCTGTTTACCGAAACATTCTTGAGAGATAAATTTTGTTTTAACTCTTTTTCTAAGAAATTAGTTTCAACAAAAATTAACCGTATAGGAAAATTTAAAGATGAATTTTTTATCACATCATTCTGCGAAAATAATTCACTACCAGAAATCCTAATGTCCTGAGGTTCAACTTTTTTGAGTGTTTTTATGCTTAATAAGCTTGTTAAAAATAAAAATGAAATTAGACAAAAAAAGCTTCTATTTTTGATTCTTTTTTTGTTTTTCACAAATCACATCGAGCTTTTTGCATCAGTTGGTCCATCCATTCTCTAGCTTGCTCCGCATCTGAAAATGGTACATCCATCTCTTTCCCATCCCCTACTAATCTCAACCTGCACTTACCTTGAGATTCACTTGTTAGAGGAGCTTCACCTGAAGTTAGTGCCATTAATTCAACTAATTCTAGTTTCTTGATCGTAAAACAATCTTTTTCTTCAAATTTACCAGCTTCAAATGCGCTCCACTTTAACTCCCCATTTTTTAAAGACGCTGCACCTGAACTATCTAACTTGCATAGTTCAGAATCACTAGCCCAACTTCTAAAAAGATTTTGCCTTCTTCTTTCTAACCATCCAAGTGCGGTTAATAAAATGAAGATTAAAAGTAATGGTAACCAAAGAAGTCCATGCAACATTGGATTTTAATTATAAATCTAAAGATATATCTACCAGTTTAGCCACAAGTTGTTCAATTTTTAAACCTGAAGCTTCCCAAAGCATTGGAAACATACTATTTTTTGTAAAACCAGGAATTGTATTTATTTCATTTAACAAAATTTTATTTGAAGATTTTTCCAAAAAGAAATCTACTCTTGCAAAACCGAAAATATTAAGTGCTCTACAACTATTAATAGCAATTTCTTTAATTTCTTTTGTGATTTTAGAATCTATTTCGGCTGGGATAATTATTTTATTATTTGAGAAATATTTTGAATCGTAATCATACCAATCACTTTCGTAAGATACTTCGCCTATCTCAGAGGTGAAGAGTTTTGAATTACCAATTATTCCGCATTCAATCTCCCTAACCTCTAAACCTTCCTCAATTAAGATTCTTGGATCTATTTTCCTAGCCTTTTCCAATGCTTGAAATATTTCTGATTCATTTATAACTTTGGAGATGCCAAGAGATGATCCAGAGTTCGATGGTTTAACAAAAACAGGAAAATTTAATTTTTTTAAAATTTCTTTTTTTAACTGATTTTTTACTTCCTTATCGTTGAAATCTTCATCTTGAAACACTAAATATTTAACTTGCGGAAGTTTAAGATTTGAGAAAATTGTTTTCATCAATATTTTATCCATTCCTAGTGCAGATCCAATAATTCCACATCCGACTAAAGGTTTCTTTGTAAAACTTAATAAGCCATGAATTGATCCGTCTTCACCATTAAATCCATGTAAAAGAGGAAACCAAACATCAACATTTTGAAATTCAATTCCATCTAGAAAGTTAACTTTTTCTTGATTAAAAATTTCTTTTTTTTGTGTTTTATTTTTTTCAATTTCACCAATTAGGATTTTTTCTGAACTATCACTATCAAGCCAATCTCCATACTTGTTTATGTAAAAGGCTTTAACTGTAAAGCGTTCTTTATTTATTTCTGAATTGAATGCTTGATAAACTGTTTTTGCAGAGGATATCGATACTTCATGTTCATTGGAATGCCCACCAAATATTAACCCTATACATTTTTTCTTTTTCCCGATCATTTAGAAAAAAATTATAAATAAAGTTCGCCTGTTAAAGAAAAAGGTCTTGCTTCATTTATTCTGACATCTATCTCATCTCCCAATGAAAAATTAAAGTTAATGTTTTCAGGAATCTCTACGAAAGTTAACCTATTTGTTCTAGTTCTACCCATAATTTGTGAGGAATTTTTTGGATTAAAACCCTCAATTAAAACGCTTTCGATATTATTGATGTATCTTTGATTTCTGCTCCTAGCAGTTTTTTCGACCAAATCATTAATTTCTTGTAATCTAGCTTTTTTTACCTCTTCCGAAAGTTGATTAGACCAAACTGCTGCAGGCGTGTTTGGTCTTGGAGAGTATGCTGCTGTATTTACTTGATCAAAGCCAATTTCTGAGATTAGCTTTAAAGTATCTCGATATTGTTGTTCGGTTTCACCTGGGAAAGCAACTATCGCATCTGCCGTGATTGATGCATCAGGCATTAATAATCTTATATTATTTATTATATTTTTATACTTTTTAATAGTGTATCCTCTAGACATTTGTTTTAAGATCTCATCATTTCCACTTTGGAAAGGAATATGGAAATGTTCACAGACTTTATCAAGTTCATAACAAGCTTGAATTAATCTTTTTGAAAAATATCTAGGATGACTGGTAGCAAATCTTATTCTACGAATGCCTTCAACATCATGAATATAGTACAAAAGATCAGTTAAGGTATTTTCTTTCCTACCCTCTTTCGTAGTACCTGGGAGATCTCTCCCATAAGCATCAATATTCTGCCCCAAAAGAGTAATTTCTTTAAAATTATCCTCCGCTAATTTTTGTATCTCACTTTTTATCGCATTTGGATATCGTGATTGCTCTTTCCCCCTGACAGAGGGGACTACACAATATGAACATCTTTCATTACATCCATATATGATGTTAACCCAACCACAAATGGAGCTTTCTCTTCTAGCACTTGTTATGTCTTCAGAAATGAAGGTTTCCTCAGTTGCAGCAACTTGGTTGCCCAAATCAACTTTCCCAAGTAAGTTCTCAAGGTTATTTATGTGTTGAGGTCCCATTACTAGATCAAGTTCTGGTACTCTTCTGAGTAAGGACTCCCCTTCTTGCTGAGCAAGGCAACCTGCGACAATAAGTTTTAAGTTGGGTGTTTTATGCTTTCTTTTTGCTTGCCTTCCTAAAAAGCTATAAACTTTTTGTTCTGCATTATCTCTGATAGTACACGTATTGTATAAAACCAAATCGGCATTTAATTCATCATCTGCTCTGATGTATCCCATTTTCTCTAAAGTTCCAGCCATTCTCTCAGAATCAGCTTTATTCATTTGGCATCCAAATGTGGTTATCCAATAACTACCAGAAGTTAAATCCTTCTGAAATTTTTTTTCTTCATGTTTGGTTTTTGTTAGCACTTTGCTAGGAATTTCTTATGATTCTTTAGTTCAAAATTACAAGTTAAGTAATTTTGGCGCAATTTTTTGAGGGCGAGCGAGGGGATTCGAACCCCCGAATAGCGGCGCCACAAGCCGCTGCCTTAACCACTTGGCGACGCCCGCCTCACATTTATAAATTTAACAACTCAAGGGTAATTTTTCATAATTATTTTTATCTTTTAGCGAAATTTGAATTATTTTTTATTCAGTAAAGTTTTCTAATGTTTTAAAATAAAAGAAAATTTAAAAAATTTGAGTAATTCTGGCACAGCTGAGGTTCTTATTCCCAGAAGCCTTTGTTTAATAGAAGATTTTGATAACCTCATTATTGATGTAGAGGATTTATGTTCAGTTTCTATAAGTTGGGATGATGGATTTGTTTCTGAATTAAAGCCTTTAAAAAATAAAGTTACAAAACCAAAAAATATTTTATTTCCAAGATTTGTTGAAACGCATTCGCATTTTGATAAATCATTTACATGGGCAGACTTCCCTAATTTGAAATCAAACTATGGAGGCGCTTTATCAGTAAATCTTGAAGAACATAAAACTAGAACTAAAGATAAGGTTATTGAAAGAGTTGAGAAATCATTAAAACTTGCAATAAAAAATGGATACCGAGCTATTAGAAGTCATATTGATACATACAAAAGTCAATCGATTGATATGTGGATTGAACTTTTTAAATTACAAAAAAGATTTTCATCTGAGTTGACTTTACAATTCGTTGCTCTAGCTCCATTGGAATTCTGGGATACAGCTAATGGAGAAGAGTTAGCAAAAATATTTTCCTCTAATGCAGGCATTTTAGGAGGTGTTATTGTGCCCCCTTTCAATAAAAAAAATACAAGCAAATTTCTCGCAAAGATGCTTATTCTTGCAAGTAAATATAAATTAGAAATTGATTTGCATATTGATGAATCAATTACTGATCCTGGAGCAGGAATAAAAGTTTTGTTAGAAACAATTGAAAATTTAAAAATTAATAGTATTCCGATCACTTGCAGTCATTTGAGTAGTCTTATTTTTTTAAGTCATAGAGAGATTTTAAATTTAGGAGAAAAAATGGCTGAGAAAAATATTAAGGTCATTGCTTTACCCCTAACAAACTTTTGGCTGCTCAATCGAAGTAATAAAACTACATCATTAAAAAGACCAGTTGCGCCAATAAAGCAATTACAAAAATCACATGTGGATGTATCTCTGGGAAGTGATAATGTTCAAGACCCTTGGTACCCATTTGGTAATTTTGACCCTTTTTATATGTTGTCTTGCTCGATACCTATGCTTCAACTAAATCCCTGGGAGAGAACGACTTTATCTTGTATTTTTTTAGCTCCAAGCAGATTATTAAATTTAAAATGGGATGGTTTAATTAAAAAGGGTTGCCCTGCTGACTTTGTAATTTTAGAAGCACAAAGATGGGCAGATGTTTTTTCTACTAACTTGAAGAGAAAAGTATATGTAAAAGGCAGTTTATATTGCTAATCGACTAATTTATATATAAAACTCAAGAAATTTTATTAATGACATCTAATACTCTTAAATTTTTAGACAAATTTAGGGCAGTCAAAAACTTAGAGATTATTGAAAGCCAATCCGATGTAAAAAGACTTTCAAAAGATTTCTATAACTACTCTCCAATCCTTACTGAAAAATTAGACGAATGTTTTGCTGATTTGGTGGTAAGACCTAGTGATCACAAAGCGGTAAAGGAAGTAGCAGAAATTTGTTGGGAATTTTCTATCCCAATTACTTTAAGGGGTTCAGGGACAGGTAATTATGGACAAGCTGTCCCATTGTTTAAAGGAGTTGTAATGCAGATGAGTAACTTTAATAAGTTAGAAGAATTTGATCCAGATACAGGTTTTGTAAAAGTACAGTCTGGCTGTGTTATGGGAGATTTGAATAAACAATTAGAGAAATATGGAAGGGAACTGAGGTTGCTTCCTAGTACTTGGAAAACTGCAACAATTGGAGGTTTTATTGCAGGTGGATCAGGAGGTATTGGGTCTATTAGGTGGGGATTTTTAAGAGATCCAGGAAATCTTATTGGTTTAGAGGCAGTGACTATGAATGAAAAACCTAAATTATTAAAATTTGATGCTGAAGAATCTGAACCTCTAAATCATGCTTATGGGACTAATGGAATAATTACTTCTTTATTACTTGCTACTGATATCAAACGTAAGTGGTATTCGATAGTTATCGACTGTATTGAATTTGAAAAAACAATAGAAATTTTGAAAACTCTTACGAGCGCAGCAATAGATCTGAAATTAGGAGCAATTCTTGAAGAAGAAATTGTAGATCAAATGCCAAAATGGTTTAAAAGTAAATCTAGAAGTCACAAGATATTAATTCAATCTACTCTCGGGGGAATAAAAACTATTGAGCTAATTTGTAAAAAATTTAAAGTCGAATCTACCCTACTTGGGGAAGAAGAAAAGCTCGTCAATGGCATTTCTGAAGTCGTATGGAATCATACGACTCTCCATATGAGGTCTAGGGACAAAAATTGGACGTATTTACAGATGCTTTTGCCGCTTAATAATGAACTAGAGTTAATTAATTTTTTGAGAAAAAAATGGGGTAAAAAAGTTCTTTGGCATTTAGAGGCAGTTTCTCAACAAGGATCACCGCGATTAGCGGCTTTGCCTGTATTAAAGTGGAATGGGGCAGAAGAACTAAATGAAATAATGGAAGATTGCAAGAAACTTGGTGCGTTTATTTTTAATCCTCATGTTTTAACAGTTGAAGGCGGAGGTCTCGGAGTGGTGGATGCAGATCAAGTAAAAGCAAAATTAAGATTTGATCCTAAAGGGCTATTAAATCCAGGAAAATTGGAAGGTTGGGAAGTAAAAGAAAAATTTAAAATTTAACATTTTTTATTCGCAAATTTAATAAATTCAGCAACTAAAAAAATAGAACCTGTTAGCACAGGATGATTCGGTGGCCATTTTTCCAGGGAAAATAAATACTCAATGGCAAGTTCAAATGTTTTAAATTCAATTGTTTTTTGAAAGTCAATTTCTTTAATCTGAGAGAGATCATTTAATTGCCAACTAGGTTGGTTTGGAACTGGCACAAGTAATAAGCAATCATTTTTCTTTAGAAGTGTTTTTAACATTGCGTAAATATCTTTTTGTCTTTGGACACCTAAAATCCAATAAATTCCTTTATCTTCATTCTCCCATTGGCTTCTCTCATAAGATAGTGCTTTTGCAGCAGGATAATTATGCGCACAATCTACAAGAATTTCTTTGTTAAAATAATTTATTATTTCTAGCCTTCCGTTCCAAGTTGTCTTTTTAAGACCTTCAGATATGTGTTTTTCTTTTATGTTAAATCCCAAATTATTCAGCGCTTCAATTGCTCCAACAGCTACTGAAGCATTTTGCTTTTGAAAAATTCCTTTTAATCCAAGCTCATAGCTGTTTGAAATTGAATCTTTCCAAATAATTTCTGCTCCTACCTCTTTAACTTTTTTGGTTATTAAATTTTCAACTTGACTATTTTGATTGCATGAGATGACAATTGAGTTTTTTTCAATAACTGCTAGCTTTTCTTCGGCAATTTTTTCAATCGTATCTCCAAGAAATTCTTTATGGTCTAAGCCAATATTCCCAATAGCAATGATTGGTCTAGATTTATGGGCTGTTGTCGCGTCTAATCGTCCCCCTAATCCAGCTTCAAGAATGAGTAATTCAACTTTTTGATGGTCAAAAAAATTTAGTGCGCAGCAGATGATTTTTTCAAAAGGAGTTAATTCAAATGTTGAAAAATTTTTTTCTATTAATCTATAGATTTTTTCAAAATCAGTTTTATTAATATTTTTTTTATTAACTCTAATCCTCTCGCATACATCCAAAAGATGAGGGGATGTCGTTACACCGAAATTCCTTTTAGCCTCAAAAAGTATACTTTCTAAATGTGCCGCGATTGATCCTTTCCCATTGGTTCCAATAATCTGTATCGCAGGGATATTCTTACAAGGATTACCAAGTTCTTGAAGTGCTTTTTTAATTCTTGATAAACCTAACTTGATATTATCCCTTTCATATCTAGGTGATAAAAATTCAAAAGTTTTTAAATTTGCATTTTTCAAAATTTTAATTGCTATAACTCTTCAAAAATTGAATTTAGCTTATCCAAAAGAATATTAATTTCTCTTCGAGAAATAACTAATGGTGGGACAATCCTTACAACATTTCCTCCTGCAGGAACTACCAGTAATCCTTTATCAAAAGCTTTTAATGTAATTTTTTTTGCATCAGCATAATCATCATTGATCACAAGACCTTGTATTAAACCTAAACCTCTTTTCCCGCTAATAATATTTGGAAAGTTTTTTGACAATTCTTCAAAACCAGCACTTAATTGTTCCCCTCTTAGATAAACATTATTGATAATATTTCTTCTATTTATTTCTTCTAATACAGTTAGGGCAGCTTTACAAGCGAATGGGTTCCCTCCAAAAGTGCTTGCATGATCACCTGGAGAAAAAATGTTGGCTTTTTCTTTTACCAATAATGCTCCAATTGCATGACCTCCTCCTAATCCTTTAGCAAGGGTGAATCCATCAGGTTCAATTCCTAAATTCTCATAACCCCACATTTTCCCAGTTCGACCTACTCCACTTTGGACCTCATCTAAAATGAGAAGAGAATTATATTTATCACATATTTCTCTTAGGCTTTTAAAAAATATTTTACTTCCAGGAATTACGCCGCCTTCGCCTTGTATTGGTTCAACTAAAACGCCGGAAATTTTTTGATCGTTATTTTCACACTCTTCAAATAATTTTTTTACCGAATCAAAATTGTTAAATTTAAAAAATTTGAACCCTTCAATCATTGGTTCGAAACCTTTTTGATATTTTGGTTGTCCAGTGGCACTCAAGGCTGCAAGCGTCCTTCCATGGAAGCTGGATTCTGCTGCGAGAATAATTGATTCCTTACCTTTATTTGTTTTATTTCCATATTTTTTAATTAATTTAATTGCTGATTCATTTGCTTCCGCACCACTATTACAGAAAAAGACGCTTTTAGCACAACTCATATTTGTTAAAGTTCTGCTTAATTGTTCTTGTTCTTCAATGTTGTAGAGATTAGAAATGTGCTGAATCTTTTTTAGTTGAGTTGATAACTTTCTTCTTAAAACTCTGTCGCTATGTCCAAGACTACAAGTTGCTATACCAGCGACTGCATCAAGATACCTTTTACCTGTTTTGTCCCATAGCCAACAACCTTTTCCTTTCTTGAAAGATATATCGAATCGACTATAGGTATTCATTAAAGTGGGAGCGGTCGGACTTGAACCGACATACCCGAAGGTGCCGCATTTTGAGTGCGGTGCGTCTACCAATTCCACCACGCTCCCAAGTCTTTTGAAAAATTGAACTTTTTTATTATAACAAAAATCAACTTATTGACTATTGTTTTGGTCAAGGAATAGTTATCAAGATAACGTTTTTTTATAGTTAATCTTTTCGATAAAATCATAGAATTATTTATTGCATTTGCTGACAAGAAATGAGGGTAAAAAGAAAATTTAAACATTTCTGATACATTATTGTGATTAAATACGCTACAAAGTCTTTTTTAAAAGGAGATAGCTTCATAATTAGTAATATTGTGTTATATTTGATAAAAAAAGCAAATGTCTCAAACTCAAGCTAAAAAATTATCCTTTAAATTTATCTCTTATCTTTTTATTGCAGTAACTATTCTTACAACATTCGGATCTAATAACGGAACCTGGGCATGAACGAATTCAAATTTAATGGTTTAAATAAAATTTGGTCTAATCGCTTTCTTGTTTTATTTATATTATTTTTGGGTTGTATTTCACTAATCAATATTGCTTACGTTTGAATCAACTTTCTTAGTTTTAAAAATATATTTGGAAAAGACTAAGCTACTTCAAGTTTTGAAAGATTCTCAGATCTCGATTCAATTTTATATCCTTTCTCCTCAAAAGTATTTTCTCTGATCTTTCTAATTATTTTTACGCCTAAATTTTTTAGTTTTAATTCAAAATTTTCATAACCTCTATCTAGATGTTCTAATCCATAGAAATTACTACTACCTTTTGCGATGATTCCTGCAATTATTAATGCAGCTGATGATCTTAAATCTGAGCCAACTAGATTCATTCCATTAATTGTTTTAACACCTTTGATGTGAGCTACGTTTTTGTTTAGTTTTATACTGGCACCCATTTCATTAAGTAAATAAATATGATTCATTCTGTTTTCAAAAATTGTTTCAGTTATCTTTGATTCACCATTTGCGATTGTCATTAGAGTTGTAAATGGTGCCTGTAAATCAGTAGGAAAGCCTGGGAAAGGAGCTGTTTCAATATCTACTCCTTTAATCTCTTTACTCTTGATAGAAATCGAATTACCTTTAATCGTAATTTTACTCCCACTCTCTTGAAGCTTATTAGTGACAGCTTCAAGATGATGAGGGATTACTGGAGAAATTGTTATTGAAGAGGAAGTTGCAGCAGCAGCTATTAGAAAAGTTCCAGCTTCTATTCGGTCTGGAATTACTTTATGGGTACATCCGCCAAGTTTATTAACACCATCAATAATAATTGTTTCTTTACCGGAGTCATAAATTTTTGCCCCCATTTTATTAAGCATTTGGCATAAATCTTGAACTTCAGGCTCTCTAGCAGCATTTTCAATAGTAGTTCTTCCTTTGGCTAAAGATGCTGCCATAATTAAAGTTTCAGTCGCACCTACACTTGGACAATTTAATTTAATATGAGTGCCATGAAGTCTATTTTTGTTCCCCCTTGTTTTTGCCTTTACAATTCCCTCTTCAATAATAATGTCTGCTCCTAGTGCGATTAATCCATTAATGTGCTCGTCTATTGGCCTTGAACCAATATTGCATCCACCTGGTAACGGTACTTGAGCTTCTCCAAATTTAGTTAATAGTGCACCTATACAAAAGAAACTAGCTCTTAATCCTTTAACAAGTTCATATGGAAGTTCTTTAATCGAAATAGTTGTTGGATCTATTTCTAGACGGTTGTTTTTACGAACTAAATTCACTCCTAAATTCTTTAAGATATTCCCCATCTTTTCAATATCAGTGAGAAAAGGTACATTTTCAAGAATTATTTTTTCATTAGTTAGCAATGATGAGGCTAATAAAACTAAGGCGGAATTCTTTGCACCACTTATTTCAACTATTCCATTTAACTTGCCTTGGCCAAGAATCTTTAAATTTTGCGATTTAAGATATGACGTCGTTTTGCTTCCGCAAATCATTAAGACTTAATTGATTAAATTCATCATGACAAACTAATAATATTAAGTCCACCCTATGTAACGTCATGAATATTAATTAAAAGTGAAAATGTATTTTTTGATTTCTTGGGAAATAAAAATTTAATAAATAATTGATCAAAATATTTATATAATTAAAATATAGTTGATAACAAATTTTTCAAAATACTCATAGAAAATACTTTTTTAAAAATAACTAGTAAAAACAATAATCTAGTTAAAAGGTTTAGATCATTTAAAAGAGGATCATCTCCAAAAGATCAAGACTTTTTTTGCATAGAGGGTACACATCTCATTGAAGAATTGCTGAAGTCTGGAAAAAATCCCTCTAATATTTTAGTTACCGAAAAATGGCTAAGAAAGAATCAAAATCTAAGCAAAAAATTTGATGAGTCATTAATAAATATTGTCTCAGAGGAAGTCTTGGCATCTGCGATTTCAACAATTAATCCAGATGGGATAGCAGCTTTAGTTGAGATTTCAGCAATACCTAATTACCAATTTAATAGAACAGATGATTTTGTTCTTGTTCTCGACAGAATTCAAGATCCTGGGAATATGGGTAATCTCTTTAGAACTGCTTTAGCTGCGGGTGTTAATGCAATTTTTTTAGCTGGAGGTGCGCACCCATTAGGCCAAAAGGTATTAAGAGCATCCTCAGGTGCAGTTTTTCATCTGCCATTTTTAAGATTTGATGGCATTGAAGAACAAATATTAAATTCTTTACTTAAGTCTTTGTCTGAATTATCAAATGTAGGATTTAAGATTTTCTCTACTAGTAGCCATAATGAGAATTCAAAAAAACCTTCAAAACCTTACTGGGAAGTTGATTGGTCTAGACGTACAGCATTAATTTTGGGTAATGAAGGCCAAGGTATTCATAAAAAAATTCAAGAAGCTTTTAATGAAACAATTACAATTCCGCATAGCGAGATTGTAGAATCATTGAATGTGGCTTGTGTTGCAGTTCCGTTATTACTAGAACGAAAAAGAGTCGCATACACCTCTAAATAAATAAATAAAAAGTGACTGATTCAAGTTTTGATTTTGATTTAATCGTAATAGGAGCAGGATATGGAGGTTTTGATGCCGCTAAACATGCTGCTGGTAAGGGGCTGAAAGTCGCAATAGTAGAATCTTCAGATATGGGAGGCACTTGTGTTAACAAGGGTTGTGTTCCATCTAAAGCTCTTTTGGCTGCAAGTGGAAAAGTCAGAGAAATAGCTAATTATGAACATTTAGCTAAATTTGGTATACATGCTTCACCAGTAAGGTTCGAGAGATCAAAAATTGCAGATCATGCAAATAATTTAGTTTTAAATGTTAGAGAAAATTTAACAAAAACTCTTAAAAGGAGTGGAGTTGAAATTATTTTGGGCATTGGAAGAATTGAAGGAAATCAAAAAGTTGGTGTAAGAGATAAAAACGGAATTGATAAAATTTTCACATGTAAGAATATTGTTATAGCAACTGGCTCTTCTCCTTTTGTGCCCCGTGGAATTACTTTGGATAATAGGACAGTATTTACTAGCGATGATGCGGTTAAACTTGAGTGGCTTCCAAGATGGATAGCAATTATTGGAAGTGGATATATAGGTCTTGAATTTGCCGATGTTTATACCGCGCTTGGTTGTGAAGTTACCATGATCGAGGCTCTGGAGAATATTATGCCAACATTTGATCCAGACATCACTAAAATTGCTAAGAAGAACCTTATTCAAGCAAGAGATATAGAAACAAAATCAAATGTCTTTGCGACAAAAATAACACCTGGATGCCCTGTAAAAATAGAACTGACTGATGCAAAATCTAAGGAAGTAGTAGAAACTTTAGAAGTTGACGCTGTACTAGTCGCAACTGGCAGAACTCCTAATAGTAATAACTTAAATCTTGAGTCGGTTGGTATTGAAACAGTAAAAGGTTTCATTCCTGTAGATGATCAAATGAGAGTTAAGAATGGTGATGAAATAATACCTAACATTTGGGCTGTTGGAGATGTAACGGGCAAACTAATGCTTGCCCATACAGCTGCAGCCCAGGGTACTATTGCTGTTGATAATATTTGCGGTGGTAATGTCGAAATTAACTATCAAAGTATCCCCGCAGCAACCTTTACTCACCCAGAGATAAGTTCAGTTGGTCTCTCTGAAGTTGAAGCTAAAGAGATATCTACAAAAGAAAATTTTACTTTGGGAATTGTCAAAAGTTTCTTTAAGGCTAATTCAAAAGCATTGGCTGAATTAGAGAGTGATGGATTGCTAAAGTTGATTTTCAACAAAGATAATGGGAAAGTATTAGGGGCCCATATTTTTGGGTTACATGCAGCTGATTTAATTCAAGAAATTTCAAACGCTATTTCAAGGAACCAAGATGTAATTGAATTATCTAAAGAAGTTCATACTCATCCTACACTTAGTGAAGTAGTTGAGGTCGCATACAAACAGGCGGCTTCCCAAATAAAATAATATTTAAAATTAATGGAGATAAGACGCAGGCCACCAAATCCAACAGTAAGGGTAGAAAATTTAGAATATGCTGTACCTCATAGAGAAGCACAAGCAAAAAACATTCTGGAAGAAATTGTATGGCACAAGGATATTGAAATTAAGAATTTTAAAAAAATAGTCTCTTTAGAAGATCTCATCAAAAAGATTGAAAAACTTCCTATTCCTAAAGATTTTTACAAAAATATCTTGGAGTCAAAAATAAAACCAGGAGTTATTGCTGAAATAAAAAAAGCTAGTCCGAGTAAAGGAGTTATTAGAAAAGATTTTAACCCTGAAAACATAGCAATTTGTTATGAAGGATTAGGTGTATCATGTATATCAGTACTTACCGATAAAAGGTTTTTTCAAGGTAGTTATGAAATACTCGAAACTGTAAGGAAATCAACTAATCTCCCTCTACTCTGCAAAGATTTTATTATTTCTGCTTATCAGATTTATAAAGCAAGGGTATCTGGTGCTGATGCAATATTATTGATCGCTGCGATTTTAAATGATGATGATTTAATTTATTTAAAGAAAATAGCTGATAATTTAAAGATGAGTGTTCTTGTTGAAGTCCATAACTCTAATGAATTAGAAAGGATTCTAAAGTTAAAATCTTTTAATTTGATTGGAATAAATAATAGGGACTTAAAGACTTTTAAAACGGATTTAAAAACATCAAAAGAATTGATGCATACATATGCAGATATATTTTTAAAACAAAATATTATTCCCATAAGTGAATCTGGAATTAATTGTGCCGAAGATTTAGAATCGCTTAGATCTATTGGAATAATGGGAGTATTAATTGGTGAAACTTTTATGAGAGAAACTGATATTGAACAATCGTTCAAGAAAATATTTAACTCAATTTAATATTGACTTCAAATCGTGCTATAAAATTTAATAAACAAAGTTGTACTGAATATATATGCAGGCTGTAATTTTAACAGGTATAGTTGCAGGATTTGTGCATGTAGTTAGTGGTGCTGATCATCTAATTGCAATGGCACCAGCAGCGATTAATAATCCCCAAAAAGCTCTTAAAAATAGTTTCTCATGGGGCTTGGGACATTCTTCAGGAGTCCTCTTGTTAGCTTTTCTAGCGATTTTTATTAAGGATATTACGCCATTAAACAAATTTTCTAGTATTGCCGAATTCCTAGTTGGAATTTCACTTCTAATTGTTGGAGTATTTGCTATAAAAAATTCTTTTCAATTAAGTATCCATTCGCATTCCCATAAGCATGAGAATGGAATTGCCCATCGTCACTTTCACTTTCATGTTAAGGAACAAAAAAATAATAATAAGCACTCACATGCTTTGACTGGTTTAGGTATGCTTCACGGTATAGCTGGAGGTTCACATTTTCTTGCAGTTCTTCCTGCTTTAGCACTACCTTTAACAAGCGCTTTCTTATATTTGATTTCATATTTGATTGGTTCACTAATAAGTATGAATCTTTTTACTTGTTTAATTTCTTTTACTACCTTTAAAGCAAGTCAAAAATTTATTAAAAGATTAATAGCTGTTGCAGGAGGGCTTTCCTTTTCTTTGGGATTATTTTGGATTCAAAGAAGTGCTTCTGTTTTTTTGAATTAAAAAATTTTTTAATTTAGGAATAATTAATTTAGAGGTGACAATCCCAATTATTTTTTCGTTACTGATTAATCCAAATTTATTACTATCTTCGCTAAATTCAATATTGTCGCCAATAACCTCAACATTATTTTGATTTACTGAATTTATCCTTTTAATTATATTTTTATTTTTAGTTGGATGATTAAAAATAACTATTTGTCGATTTTTAAGTATTGATTTATTCTTTTTATATTTTTTAAAAAATACAATGTCACCCTCTTTTAGGTAAGGAAACATCGATTCACCACTAATAATAGCGGTTTTTCTTAAACCTAAAAAAAATAAAATAAAATCAAAAAAAATATTGAAAATAACTCTGATTAACTAGCTTTTACAAAAGCGTCTGATCTTCCTTTTGAAGCCCAGAAAATATTATGAATTTTTTCTACATAACTCATGAGTTCTTCAGCTTGGGCTAAGTCAATATTAACTTTGCATGCACTGCATAATTTAGCCGCCTTCCAAATGGTTTCATGTAAGTCTGGATAAGTTTCTAAGTGAACTGGTTTAAAGTAATCTGTCCACAAAATTAGAATCTCTTTCTTTGTTTCTTTTGCTTGCTCTTCTTTAACTGCAACATATCTAGAAAATGTATTACTGTATGTAGCCCATTCTGCTGAATCAGTGCTAGAAGGAGCTTCTAATGCAATAAGTTTTTTTGTCATTGATAAAACTGCTTCAGCTGCAACTCTCGTAGATGCTGGGTCATAAACACCACAAGGACCATCGCAGTGAGCATGGACTGTCATTGGGGAATTTTTATCTAGAAAAGAATTGATGAATTTACTTAACATTTCAAATATTTGGAGTTGTATATATATTACTTGGAGATTAACTAAATTGAAAAGTCTTAGATATTTTTCTTACTTAATTTAATTGACTTTTAATAATTCAACTTCAAATATTAAAGTCGCATTAGCAGGTATTACATTTCCAGCTCCTCTTGATCCATATCCAAGTTCAGGAGGTATTGTTAATTTTCTTTTGCCTCCAACTTTCATGCCTGCTACACCTTCGTCCCAACCTTTTATTACTCGTCCAGCACCCAAGGGAAAGCTGAATGGAGCTCTGCCGATACTGGTATCAAATTGTGTCCCGTCTTCTAGTGTTCCTGTGTAATTTACAGTAACTGTTTGCCCAGCACTAGCCTCATCTCCTTCCCCGTTTACGATATCTACAATAATTAGACCACTTTCTGTAGTCCTTGAATTGTTGTCTGATGGTGTTTCTTCTGCCATAGCGAAAAGTATAGGATTTGGGTCATATGGGTCTAGTTCAAATAAATTATTATTTGAGACATTTGATGATTTTGTAACAGGTGTTCTTTGAATTGACTGAGTTTCTGATTCAGCAGCATTAACAATTTGAGGTGAATTGAATTGACTGAAAAGAGTTAATGAAACACAAAAAACAAAAACTGCAAAACTGATAAAGACTTCTTTCACTTAAATTTTGAAAGTTACTAAAACTTAGTCTACAGAATGAAGGTAAAATAAAGGGTGATTATAAATTTAATTTCTTAATTTTAGATTGTTAATCCCTACTCAAATTAAAAGTCTAAGACAATATTTTTACCCTTGTTTAGGGGGGGTTTTAGGAGGAATTTCAGTTTCAACTCATTTTTGGCTGATTTTTATGCCCATATCATTATTTATTTTATGGAAGGAAAGTGAAAGGAGATTAGCAAATTTTTGTTGGGGGTTTTTCTTTGTCTTGATAAGTCATTCCTGGCTTTACGATCTTCATCCATTGACATGGATTGGGTTTTCATGGCTTAAGAGTTTAATAATAACCATTTTTATATTATTATTATGCGCTTTTTTGGGTGGAATATTAGTTTATTTATGGGGATTGTTAGTTGAAATCATTCTCTGGAAAGAAGATGTTTTCAAAATGCAAATATTATCTTTAACAGTAAAAGTATTTTTTTTATCTTTGACTTGGGGTATTGGTGAATTGATACTTTCTCAAACACCCTTTTTTTGGATAGGTTTAGGAGAGAGTCTTATCCCAGGTGATATTTATCTTGCTGGTTTAGCAAGATGGATTGGTGCAAGTGGTTTATGCGCATTACAAATATTGATTGGATTTTGGATTTTTTATATTAAAGGTAGATGGGAAAGAAAACTTTACATTAAGAAAATATTTCTTTTAGGACTTTTGGTTTTTATTTTCTTACATTTATTTGGAGGTTTAACAACTCCAATTAGTAGAAATTATGAATATCCAGTAGCTATTTGGCAAACTAATATACCAACAAGAGAAAAATTAAAAATAAATGATGAATTTATTGAAGAAAAGCTATCTATCGCTCAAAAATATGCTTCATCAAATAAAGTGAAACTTCTTGTTGCTCCTGAAGGGACTTTAAATAGTAATTTTTATTTATCTAAAGGCTTTAAGGTTAATACCTTAGCAGGAGGTTTCAGAATTTCTAATAATGAGTTAAGAAGTTCTTTACTTGGATTTAAAATTGGAGATAAATCTTTTACCTCATTTATAGATAAACATAGACTTGTTCCATTAGGTGAAAAAATACCCAGATTTCTAGATAGTTTTTCAAGAGGATTATCTGCTGTGGGAGGAATTAAACCTGGCTCTGATTCAAGATTGTTTGATCCTCAACTTACACAACCTCTAGCAGTAGCTATTTGTTATGAAATTAGTGATGGATTGAAAATAAGAAAGGCTATTAATAGCGGTGCAAAACTAATAATAACTGCAGCAAATTTAGATCCCTATCCAACTAAGCTTTATAATCAATTCCTGTCTTTGGCAAGATTGAGAAGTATTGAAAATAAAAAAGATAATCTACTTGTATCAAACACTGGTCCTTCGGGTTTAGTTAAAGATGATGGGAAAATAGTTCAACTTCTAGATTTAAATGTGGAGCAAAATAAAGTAGTTTTCCCCAATTTTTCATCAGAGAAGACCTTCTATACAAAATTTGGAGATAAACCTATTTTGTTATTGTTTATATTTTTTATGGGATTAAATTTCTTTGGGAAAACTAATTAATTAATCCGCCACCTAATAAAATTTCTCCTTTATAAAAAACTGCAGCTTGTCCAGGTGTTACCGAACTTTGACTTTCTTCAAATATTAATTTAAATGCTTTAGTTGGATTATCTAAATTTTCCAAAGGGATTAAAGTTCCTTTTACTGGATGACTTCTATATCTGATTTGTGCTTCTACTTGTATCTCTTGCTTAGGTTCTTCGATTGAAACCCAATTAACCTCAGTAATTATTGCTTCTTTATTAAATAAATCACTTTTATCTGATACATAAACTATGTTTTTTACCCTGTCTAAACTTTTTACATATAATGGTTCAGGCCAAGCGATGCCCAAACCTTTCCTTTGACCTACTGTAAAGTGCTGAATACCATTGTGCGTTCCAAGGACTTTCCCATTTACATGCACAATTTCTCCTTCATTAGGTTCAATGTGTTTGTCGATAAATCTCTGCATTGATCCATAATGCTCAACTAAACATAAATCTTGACTTTCTGGTTTTTGAGCAGTTCTGAGGCCTAATCTCAGGGCTTCCTTTCTTGTTTCTTCTTTTGTCATTTCACCAAGAGGAAATTCTAATCTGCTTAGTACTTCTTGTGAAAGAGAATAAAGAAAATAACTTTGGTCCTTGTTTTCGTCAGCACCTCTTAGAAGAAGGAAGTCCTTAAATAAAAAGCTCTTGCAATCAAGTGTTTCAGCATAAGATGATTTTTTTATCCTTGCGTAATGTCCGGTCGCAATATGAGTAAAGTCTTTTTTGTTTATTGCGTAATTAAGCATCTCTTCAAACTTCACATTCTTGTTGCACATCGAACATGGCAGTGGAGTGAACCCTTTCTCATAACTTTCAGTAGTTTTTTTAATCACCTCTCTTTCGAAAATTTCTCTTGAGTCTATTATTTTATGATTAATTCCTAAATCTTCACAAAGGCCAGCAGCATCTACTAATCCTTCAGAACAACAGGAGCCTTGTCCTTTCATTAGCCAAAGAGTTAGTCCCTCAACATTCCAGCCTCTTTCTACAAGAAGAGCGGCTGAAAGGGAACTATCTACGCCACCAGAAAGACCTACAATAATATTTTTCTTCTTTTTAGTTTTATCATTAGAAGAAAAAAAGTTCTCTAATTTTTTATCCTTGTGAGTCTTTAACATGGAAATTTAAATTTTTGAACAATACTTCAATTGCTTTGTACTAATTATGAACGAAATTGTATGGCCAACAATTGACTCTAAACATTTAATTGTTGATTCAAAGCAAATGTTGATATTAGAGAAAGAAATGTTTTCTGATGGAATGCCTCAAGAAGCATTGATGGAAAAAGCTGGTATTCAAATTAGTAGATGGCTCTTGAAAAGGAAACCTCTCCTAAAGTATGGAATAACTGTTTTTATAGGTCCTGGGCATAATGGTGGGGATGGTGCAGTAATAGCTAGAGAGCTTTTTTTGAAAGGTTTTTTAGTAAAGGTATGGTGTCCATTTCCGATAAAAAAAACATTAACAAATAACCACCTTAATTATCTTACATCTATTGGTGTCACAAAATTAGTAAATCCCCCTGATCCAAATGGTAAAGAACTTTGGATTGATGCGGTTTTTGGTAATAATCAAACAAGAAAAGTTAATAATAAATTAATTAAACTTTTTAATCAAAAATTTCATAACAAATATGGCAAGGTGATAAGTATTGATATTCCAACAGGATTATGTCCTGATAAAGGAGAGCCTTTTTTAGATAACGCAGTAAAGGCAGACCATACCTTGGCAATTGGTCTTAATAAGATTGGGTTGACGCAAGATTCTGCATTACCTTTTATTGGGGAATTGCACCATATAGATGTTGGGGTGCCTATTAGTAAACTGTCCAAAGTTGATAAAAAGATTTTTAAGGTTACTTACAAAGATTTAAAAAATATTGATTTACCTTCTTTACCAAGAAATTTCAACAAATATAAAAGAGGAAGAACATTATTAATAGCTGGAAGTGAAAAATATCCTGGTGCTGCATACTTAGCATTAAAAGGAGCGATATCAAGTGGGGCAGGCTATATCTCGGCTGTCCTGCCTGAGTTAGTTGCTGAATCTATTTGGCAAGTTGCTCCAGAAATAGTTTTAAAGGATGCTATGCAATCTAATCAAAATGGAAATGCATCTTTATTTAGTGCATTAAAAAATATTGATTTAAGTGTATTTGATTCAGTAGCTGTCGGCCCAGGAATAGGAATTGATAATGATGATTGGGAAAAAGCAGAAGACATTCTTGCTGGTTTTGAAGGATTATTGATCTTGGATGCAGATGCACTCAATAGAATTTCAGAATCTAAATTATGTTCAAAATTCTTCTTAGAGAGAAGATTTAAGACATGGATAACACCTCATAGCAAAGAATTTTCTAGGTTATTCCCTGATATCAAATGCGATACTAATGTTGAAAAAGCTCTTAATGCTGCGCAAGAATTTAACATAAGTGTTTTGTTAAAGGGAGCTAATAGCATAGTCGCTGACAGCAAAAAGGCTTGGCAACTTTTTGGAACTGATTCACACACAGCTCGAGCTGGATTAGGTGATCTTTTATCTGGATTTATAGCTGGTAGTTCTGCGATTGATTTAACCTTTTGTAGAAACATAGCAACAGATTTTTTTGCTAAATACGTACTTTTGCATTCATTTGCTGCATCAAAGTGCAAAAAAGGGTCAAATGCTTCTGCTATTGGTGACGAATTGTCAAAATTAATGCGAAATATAAAAATGAGACAAATATCTTGAAAGAAACAATTTAAGAGAGTTATTTATAGTTTTAAACACATAAGTGTACAAATATAACTTGAAATCTGAAGCGCGCATTAAATATTTGGCTATTTCTCCAAAAGTGTAGGAGAGTTTTAGTACCTAAATTGTGTCAAAGTATGGTTTCATCACTACCAACACAAGCGGAACCTCCGAAAAGGAGAAGTAATGATCCTATTAGCTGGTATTTGCAGAATATCGGTAGAGTTCCTTTATTAACACCTGCCGAAGAGATTGAATTGGGTAACCAAGTTCAAAAGATGATGATTCTTACTGAAGATGGACAATTAAATGAAAGGACTAATGAATTTACAATTCAGCAAAAAAGAACAATAAAAATTGGTCGAAGAGCTAAAGAAAGAATGATGAAAGCTAATTTAAGATTAGTTGTCAGTGTTGCAAAAAAATATCAAGGTAAAGGATTGGAACTCCTTGATTTAGTACAGGAAGGTTCTCTTGGGTTGGAGAGGGCTGTTGAAAAATTTGATCCGACAAGGGGATATAAGTTTTCTACTTACGCTTTTTGGTGGATCAGACAGAGTATGACAAGAGCAATTGCATGTCAATCAAGAACAATCCGTTTGCCCGTTCACTTAAGTGAAAGGTTAGCTTCTATTAGAAAAGTTAGTAGAGATTTGGCTCATAAACTTGGTGCTATGCCCAGCCGGATTGAAATTGCAGAGGCGATGGAAATTGATGTAGAAGAATTGGATTCAGTTTTGAGACAAGCCTTATCGACAAGTAGTTTAGATGCTCCAGTAAATGGTGATGATGGCAGAAGCTTTTTAGGTGATTTAATCGCTGATGGTAATAATGAAGAACCTTTAGATCAAGTTGAACAAAAAATGCATCAAGAGCAACTTGGTAAGTGGTTAAGTCATCTAAGCGAGCAGGAGCAACATGTTCTCAAATTAAGATTTGGACTTGATGGAAATGAGAGGCACACACTTGCTGAAATTGGAAGATTATTAGAAGTTTCGAGAGAAAGAGTAAGACAAGTTGAACTTAAGGCACTTAGAAAATTAAGAAATTTAACCAGAAAATTACCTAGCGGTATTTAATCTAATCTTCTGCCCAAATATATTTGGTTAATTCTTCTGAAGGGGGTTCCGGTGCTTCAATAGCATTTTTAACTGACTCCGATATCTCGGCATCAATTTTCTTTTCAATAATTTTTAGTTCTTCTTCCGTTGCGAATTTACCGTCAATAATTTCTTTGGCTAATTTCTTAATAGGATCTCTTTTTCCCCAAAACTCCTTCTCTTTTTCAGACCTTAATTCATCTGGATCTGCCAGAGAATGTCCTCTATATCTATAAGTCAAACACTCTAAAAGTGTGGGACCTTCCCCAGCTCTAGCGCGCTCAATTGCTCTTTGTGCTGCTCCTCTAACTGCTAATACATCCATTCCATCAACTTCCTCGCCGTGCATACCAAAAGCAGAGGCTTTTCTCCAGATTTCTGGATTACTAGTAGCTCTATCGTGAGCCATACCAATAGCCCATTTATTATTTTCAACAACAAAAATTATGGGTAATTTCCATAACTGGGCCATATTTAAACATTCAAAAAACTGCCCATTATTGCAGGTTCCATCCCCAAAGAATGCTGCAGTTACAGCATCACTATTACTGTTACCAGCAACTTCCTTTTTGTATTTACTTGAAAAGGCTGCACCTAAGGCAACTGGAATCCCCTCTCCAATAAATGCATATCCTCCGAGTAGGTGATGCTCTTTAGAAAATAAGTGCATGGATCCACCTCGGCCTTTGCTACAACCAGTAGCTTTACCAAAAAGTTCACTCATTACTTCAAATGAGGGGACCCCCGCACTTAGTGCATGAACATGATCGCGATAAGTACTACAAAACCAATCGTGTTTCTTTTTCATGGCACCAATTACTCCTGTGCTTATAGCCTCTTGACCGTTATATAAATGAACGAAACCAAACATTTTCCCCCTGTAATACATTTCTGCACACTTATCTTCAAATCTACGACCAAGCGTCATGTCTTCATAAAGAAATAATCCGGTTTCTCGATCTAATTCGGCTTTTTTTATGTCTTGAAGATTTGAGATTCTCTCTACGTGTGTTTCCAAGAAAATACCTTAACGAAGTTTTGATTTGTTAACATTCTAAGCTGTGATGGGCGATTTTCATGATTTTTTTTAATAACTCTGTAAGACCTTGTGAAAAAAATTTTTAACTTGATAAAATTTGTCTAAGAATTTTCAATAGGATATTTGTTTGGAACTTCCTTTAGACCATTTTCGTTTAATTGGCGTAAGCCCCTCTGCAACTTCTGAGGAAATATTAAGGGCGTTTCAATTGCGTTTAGATAAAACACCTGATGAAGGTTTTACTTATGAAGTTTTAACCCAAAGATCTGAATTGCTTCGTCTCACTGCCGATCTACTTACAGATCCAGAAAGCAGAAGAGAGTACGAGAATTTGTTATTAAATGGGAATTCTGGATTGGATTTTTCCTCAAATAGAGAAGTAGCAGGATTAATACTTCTTTGGGAATCAGGTTCACCAAAAGAAGCTTTTAAAATTACGAGAAAAGCATTGCAACCCCCACAAACTCCAGCTTTAGGAAGTAGTAGAGAAGCTGATTTAACATTATTGGCTGCTTTAACAGCTAGAGATTCTGCAATTCAAGAACAACAGCTTAGAACGTATTCGAACGCGGCAGACTTTTTACATGAAGGTATACAACTTCTACAAAGAATGGGAAAGCTTGGAGAAAAAAGAAAAGAACTTGAAGAAGATTTGGTTGCTTTGCTCCCTTATAGAATCCTAGATCTACTTAGTAGGGATCTAAATGATCAAGAGTCTCATAAAAAAGGCTTAAGTATGTTGGAAAATTTAATAATCAAAAGAGGTGGTTTAGAAGGTAACAATAAATATGAATATAAAGATTATTTAAATCAACAAGAGTTTGAAGCTTTTTTTCAACAAATTAAGCCATTTTTGACAGTGCAAGAACAGATTGATTTGTTTCTTGAATTACAAAAAAGAGGATCATTAGAAGCAGGATTTTTAGCGTTTTTATCCCTAACAGCTATTGGTTTCTCTAGAAGAAAGCCGGAAAAATTATTTGAAGCGAGGAGAATTTTAAAGAAACTAAATTTATCAGGTCTTGATTCAATGCCTCTAGTTGGTTGTTTAGATTTACTTTTAGCTGATATTGACCAAGCTTCTGCAAGGTTTTCGAGTAGTTCTGATGAAAATTTACGAGATTGGCTTAATAATTATCCTGGAAATAAGTTAGAAGCGATATGTATTTTCTGTAAAAATTGGTTAGAGAATGATGTTTTAGTTGGGTATAGAGATATTGACTTAAAAGAGGTGGATTTAGATTCTTGGTTTGAAGATAGGGAAATTCAAGAATTTATTGAAAAATTAGAAAAGAAATCAAATAAAGTTTTAATTAGATCAAATCTTCAAAACCAACAAACTGAGAGGGAATCCTTCACAAAAACGACTGAAGATTTTGATAATTTATTGGAAAGTAATGGTGAAAGAAGATTACCTTGGCCTGGCGGTATAAAACAAAGTTATGAAAAAGTTGAGACCAAAGAGATCGAATTCAATGAGGAATACTTTAAGAAAAAACCAATAGAGTTTTATAATTTTTTAATTGAAAAAATTGCTGAATTAAAGTTTAGTTTTGGGGAATTCTTAAAGGATAAAGAGATAATTAATCGTTCGCCTTATTTAATTTACATCTACGCGTTTTTGATCTTATTTGCATTTGGTATTGGTATTGGATTTTTAAGAAATAATTTAAAAAAATCAATTCAGGAGGAATCTATTGTTGAAAAACCTTTAATTGCAATAGATAAAAATCAAAAGCTTAGTGATATAGATAATATTCAAGAAATTAAAAAAAATGATTCAAGAAAATTGAATTCTATTTCTGAGAAATCTACTTCAATTATTTCCAATGAATTCAAAGAACTTAATACCCTTTCACCTTCTTTGGAAGATATTAGTAATTTAATTAATCGATGGCTTCTTAGTAAAAGTAATTACTTAGCGGGAAAGAGTGAAATTAATCTTTCTAAGATTGTTAGTAAAGGTCTAATTGATCGAACAATCGAAGAAAGACAGAACGATATCAAGAAAGGAATTTATAAGGAGATTAATTCTCAAATACGTAAGATTGATTTGGAATCGCAAACTTCATCTAGGATAGTTGTTTTAGTAGAATTGAATTATCAAGAGAGGTTAGTAAAGAATTCTGGAGAATTTGTTAATGAAACATCATTAAATCCCCTTAAAGTTAAATATATTTTGGGTTTTTCAAAAAAATCATGGAAATTGGTTGATTTCGTTAGCGGCTTGTAATTACAAACTTCAAGATCATCTATAATGATTAAAATTACTTTTTAATAATGTTTGATGAACTCTCGTCACGCTTTGAAGACGCAGTAAAGGGTTTAAGGGGCGAAGCAAAAATTAGTGAAAATAATATAAACGATGCCTTGAAGGAGGTTAAAAGAGCACTCCTTGATGCAGATGTTAGTTTGTCTGTAGTAAAAGACTTTATATCAGATGTCAAAGATAAAGCTATCGGAGAAGAAGTAGTTAGGGGTGTAAACCCAGGTCAAAAATTTATAGAAGTTGTAAATAAAGAATTGATTAATATTATGGGTAATGAAAATTCTCCATTAAACGAAAATGAAAATAGTCCTACAGTCATTTTAATGGCTGGACTTCAGGGAGCTGGTAAAACAACAGCAACAGGAAAATTAGGACTTTATTTAAAGGAAAAAGATAAAAAAGTTCTTTTGGTGGCTGCAGATATTTATCGACCAGCAGCTGTAGAGCAGCTTAAAACATTAGGAAGTCAATATGAATTGGAAGTTTTTTCAGCTAAACAAAAAAATAGCAAACCAGAAGAAATAACAAAGGAAGCATTGAATTTTGCTAGTGAAAATAATTTTAATTCGATAATTATTGATACCGCAGGAAGACTGCAAATTGATAATTCCATGATGAGTGAGATGGTTCGAATAAAAGAAGTTTCTAATCCTGATGAGGTTTTGCTTGTTGTTGATTCAATGATTGGGCAAGAAGCTGCAGACTTAACAAAATCATTTCATGAAAAAGTAGGAATCACTGGGGCGATATTAACTAAGTTGGATGGTGACTCAAGAGGTGGAGCTGCTTTATCAATAAGAAAAATAAGTGGTAAACCAATCAAATTTATAGGTGTAGGTGAAAAAATAGAGGCATTGCAACCATTTCATCCAGAGAGAATGGCCAGCAGGATTTTAGGCATGGGCGATGTATTGACACTTGTTGAAAAAGCACAAAAAGAAGTTGAACTTGCTGATGCAGAAGCGATGCAAAAAAAACTTCAAGAAGCGACTTTTGATTTTAATGATTTTGTAAAGCAAATGAGATTAATTAAAAGAATGGGATCACTTGGTGGATTGATTAAATTAATTCCTGGTATGAATAAAATCGATGATGGGATGATAAAAGATGGAGAAGATCAACTTAAGAAAATAGAATCTATGATCTCTTCAATGACTCTTGAGGAAAAACAAAAACCTGAGGTTCTTGCTGCACAGCCTTCAAGAAGACAAAGAATCGCTCAAGGTAGCGGTTATGAAGCAAAAGATGTAGATAAAGTATTAGCCGATTTTCAAAGAATGAGAGGTTTTATGAAACAAATGTCGAATGGCGGAATGCCAGGAATGGGAGGTATGCCAGGAATGGGAGGTATGCCAGGAATGGGAGGTATGCCAGGAATGGGAGGTATGAGTGGTAATAAGCCAATGAAAAAACAAAAAAATAATAAAAAGAAAAAAGGGTTTGCTGATTTATAGTTTCTTAATTTTTCCCTTTGAGTGATATTATTATTTAAATCGAATTAATTTAAAATGATTAAACTGCGCCTTAAGCGCTTTGGAAAGAAAAAAGAGGCAAGTTTCAGAATTGTTGCATGCAATAGTACTTCCAGAAGAGATGGTAGACCTTTACAAGAACTAGGTTTTTATAACCCAAGAACTAAGGAAACGAGGCTTGATACAGAAGCTTTAAGAACAAGACTTACTCAGGGTGCTCAGCCAACTGATGTCGTGAGAACTTTATTAGAAAAGGGAGGGTTATTAGAAAAAAAAGAAAGGCCCTCTATCGCAATTGGTAAAGCTAAGTTAGAGAAGGAAAAATTAGCTAAGGCTAAAACTAAAGACGAAGAAAATGATAGTAGTAAAGTTGAAAGCGAGGGTAATGAAGCTGAAAGCTAGTGAGTTGATAAATTTTTATTCTTATTCAATAACTAGATGAAGGAAGTTTCCAAAACTGGTCACTTCATTATAGACTTGCCAAGCTCTGATGCCGCTACAGCATTATCTGGCCCTGGTAATTCTTTCTTAAAAAAATTTGAGTCTCTTACAGGAGTTTCTTTAACGATAAGAGGCTTACAACTTGAGATGAACGGTGTCATATCTAAAATTGAAAGAGCCTCAGCATTAGTAGAATTAACAAGACCAATTTGGGAACAAGGTTTAGAAGTTCCAGAGGTAGATCTTAAGGCGGCTTTAAGTTCTCTAAATATGGGGGAGTCATCTTCACATGCTGAACTTGGAAAAAAAGTTCTTGCGCGTTCCAAAGAAGGAAGATATTTAAGACCAAGAACTATAAGGCAAAAAGAATATGTTGAATCAATTGAAAACTTTGATCTTACATTTGCGATTGGGCCAGCTGGAACTGGTAAGACATTTTTAGCAACTGTTTGCGCGGCACGACTACTAAACGAGAAAAAAATTGAAAAAATTGTTTTAACCAGACCAGCTGTAGAAGCTGGTGAAAGTTTGGGATTTCTACCTGGTGATTTGCAACAAAAAGTAGATCCATATTTAAGACCACTATTTGATTCTTTACATAGTATTTTGGGGTTTGATAGAACAAATTCGTTAATAGATAAGGGAATTATTGAAGTTGCTCCTTTAGCATTTATGAGAGGCAGAACCTTAGATAACTCAATGGTTATCTTAGATGAAGCACAAAATACTACTTGCTCTCAAATGAGAATGTTTTTAACCAGATTGGGTGATAGATCTAAAATGGTTGTAAACGGAGATATTACACAAATAGATTTAAAAAAAGATCAGGAAAGCGGACTCATCGAAGCATCGAGAATTTTCTCTGAAACTCAAGGTATAAAATTTTGTTATTTAACTGTTGAAGATGTAGTTCGTCATCCTTTAGTTCAGAAAATAATTGAGGCTTATCAATAACTTCATAACTCTGGAGATCCGTACCCTGAAATTTTAAAAATCGAGTAGAATAAAACCATATCTAAAAAAGAAAATGCCAGCAAGTAGTAATTTCAATCAAGCTATTCGGGAAGCACAAACTAGTTCAATTGTTGGACCTAATGTTGTTCAAAAAGCTTTACCTTACGTTGGTGGAGGTATGGTTCTAACTTCTTTAGGCGTTTTAGCAGGTGTTTCACTCATAGCAACAAATCCTGGGCTTTTCCAGCCTCTTTCAATAGTTGCATTAATTGCAGAATTAATTTTGTTTTTTATAGCCACAAGTGCTGCAAATAATGCAAATAATGCGAAGGCCCTACCCTTGTTGACAGCATTTAGTTTGTTAACTGGATTCACCTTAAGTGGAATAGTTGCTTTAGCAATAGGAACAATTGGTATTGGTTCTGTAGGAACAGCTGCCTTAGCCACTGGTATAACTTTCGTCATTGCCTCCTACACTGGCCAAAGAATGAGTGACAGTGTTGGACAAGCACTGAGCGGAGTAGTTGGTCTTGGTTTGATAGGTCTGCTTATAGCAATGTTTGTCCAATTAATTGGAGGATTCTTTGCTCCAGGAGTTTTTGGAGGCTCAGGCCTCGAATTGATCATTGCAGGATTTGGAACTGTCTTATTTGTTGCAATGTCTTTTGTTGATTTTTATACAATGCCAAGAAGATATAGTGACGATCAATACCTTGCAGGAGCTTTAGGTATGTATCTTACTTATATAAATCTTTTTGTTTTTATATTGAGATTAATGATTGCATTACAAGGCGGTGGAAGAAGAGACTAAACACATTACGTAAATAACTAATTTAAAGCGTAGATTTGTTTCTACGCTTTTTTAATGGGCGATATCAAGAATTTGTTTTTTTATAAATTCTTTTTGCTCTTGGTCATACTTTACTAAATTATCAAAACTATTGCCCATATCATCTAAGTCTCTTAGGACTTGATTGACAGACTTTGTAACTGACTTAGTTTCTAGCAGTTTTAAAATAGCTTTACATCTATCTGAAATGTTTTCTGATGTTATCTCATATTCATGATTATTATCTCTTCGATGAATAATAATTTGAGCGGAACTCATTATTAAATTTTTTACTACTATTTCTGTTACAGCATCACCACCTTCGATCAGTTTGTAAATTAGTGAAAAAGGAAGTTTATCTAACAAAAGACAATCTTTATCTGATAAAGCGTATGCAAAAAATCCTCTAAGTCCATTTCTTGTTTTAGTTAACTCAGCGATTCTATCTGCCAAAACCTCTTCGCTGAGTAAATCTTCACCCCACTCTTTGCACCATTCTGCAGATATGTTTATTGCTTGCGTGAAAGAAGCTTCTTTTAAATTTATGGTTTTTTTTTCCATTTTTGATCAGAATTTTATTATTGATGCATTAAGAATCTTTGTCCAATTATAGATCTGGGTTTGTAACTTTACTAGGAAGGCCAAATGTGGGTAAATCTACTTTAATAAATAAATTGATTGGAGAAAAAATAACAATTACTTCTCCAATAGCGCAAACTACTAGAAATAAATTAAAAGGAATACTTACTACAGACAATGGGCAAATAATTTTTGTTGATACGCCTGGTGTTCATAAACCTCATCATCGACTTGGAGAGATATTAGTAAAAAACGCAAAATCTGCAATTAATGGAGTTGATATGGTAATTTTTGTAATTGATTCAAGTGAAGAACCTGGTAGAGGTGATGAATATATTTTGAACTTTCTACTCGCAAATAAAACTGAGTTTATTGTTGCATTAAATAAGTGGGATTTGGTTAATAAAGAATTTAGGAATTTACGATTAAATCAATATAGAAGATTTTTTGGAATTAATAGAAACTTTCAAGTTGTAAGCGCTTCTCAAGGAGAAGGATGTTCTGAACTAGTCGATATGGCTCTTAATTTTCTTCCTGAGGGACCAAAACTTTATGGCGAAGAGACGATTTGCGACCAACCATTAGATAACTTATTATCTGATTTAGTAAGAGAACAGGTATTAAAAAATACAAGAGAAGAAGTACCTCATAGTGTCGCTGTAAAGATAGAAAAGAGAGAGGAAATGAAAAGGAAAAATGGAAAAGTTTTTACAGCTATTTTGGCTACTATTATTGTTGAAAGGTCCACTCAAAAAGGCATTCTTATTGGAAAGAAAGGTTCAATGTTAAAAATGATTGGTCAGTCAGCAAGATCAAATATGTCAAAATTAATTGATGGTCCAGTTCACCTAGAGTTGTTTGTGAAAGTTGTTCCAAATTGGAGAAAAAAAGAATCAAGGTTAATTGAGTTTGGTTTTGAGGAAGAATTCTAGATGAGTGGTTTTAATTTTGATGTAATTACATTGTTCCCTAAAGCTTTTGAATTAATAAATAATTTAGGGGTCATAACAAGAGCTCTAGATAAGAATTTGATCGATGTAAATTTACATGATTTAAGAGAATATGGAGAAGGTTCTTACAGGCAAGTAGACGATAAGCCTTATGGAGGAGGAGCAGGTATGGTATTAAAGCCTGAACCTATTTATAAGGTATATGAATCAATTATAAAATCACCCAAAAGTAAAACTTTGCTGATGACTCCTCAGGGTAAAGTTTTAAAGCAAAAGGATCTTGCGAGATGGTCTACTTTGGATCAAATAATAATTATTTGTGGTCAATATGAAGGTTTTGATGAAAGGATTAGATGTTTAGCTGATGAAGAGATATCGATAGGCGATTATGTCCTTTCTGGAGGTGAAATACCTGCTATAACAATAATTAATGGTTTGACTAGGTTATTACCAGGGACTCTTGGTGATCCAGACTCCTTAGCCGATGAGAGTCATAATTCCTCTTTATTAGAATATCCTCAATATACGAGGCCTTTAACTTTTAAAGATATGAAAGTGCCGGATATTTTAGTGAGCGGTAATCATGAAGAGATTAAATCGTGGAGAAGAAAAAAAAGTTTTGAAAGGACATTAGAGAGAAGAAGTGACTTGATTTCAAATGAAAACTATAAAAAATCACCACAAAGTAAGAGAATAATAAAAGAATCTAATCAATTTATGAAATTCAGAATAGGTAATGAGTTCGATGTTTACCCTGACTGGTAGTTATAAATGGATTCTTTTATTAATGTAATTGATGCTGATATGTCACTATTTAAGTGTCATCAAACAATCTGGTAATTGCAAATCATAAATCAACTACAAATAAATTTATAGTCTTAAATGCTTTATTAGATGTTATTAAAAATACAAAATGAACTTAGTTAATAATGAATAAAACAAAATTATTTATTAGAAAATAATTTATAAACGAAAATATTTATGATGCATTTACATTCAAAATTGATAACTTTTTTCATTAAAAGATGATATTTATGGATATAACATGGAGAACAAAAAAACACTATTTTATCTTTAAAAAAATAAATGAAAACGATGTAACTATATCTGGTGAAAAAGTGTTATTGGATATTAAGGGAAAAATGAATTAAAATGATTTTAGTTCTCTGATTCCTTTAAATTTTGAATGACCTTAAATGAGTCTAGATAAACATGAATATATTAATCATTGGTGGTACAAGATATATGGGTATTTCATTGATTAAATATTTAGATAAATCTAATTCTTTTGATAATGTATACACCCTTAGTAAGCATCCCAATCCAGAATATAGTGATAAACATTTTATAGTAAATCGAAAAAATGTTGGTAGTCTAAAAAAAATTTTGTTACTTACAAAACCCGACATCATTATTGATATGATAAATTTTGATGAAGAAGATTCTAAGAATATAGTAGCTTTTTATGAAGAAGGTTTATTAAAAAATCTAAAAAATTATATAGTCCTTTCAACTTTTTTTGTTTATCAATTTTTTGATATTAATGTATTTAAAGAAAAAAATCTTTTATCTTTAGCTCAAGGCAAAGAAATTACTGATGAGTACACTAAAAGAAAAATTTACATGGAAAATGCTTTATATGAATCTGAACTTTTTCCTAAAACAACAATTATAAGATTCCCATTCGTTTTTTCATTTGACGACTACACAAATAGATTTCAAAAACTATGTAAAATATCTATTAATTCTAAAATAAATACTTTTAAAAATAAAAATAAATTTTCAATGATTAGTAAAAAATGTGCAGTTCAAAGCTTAACTTTGTTATCAAAAATTGATCCACTGGGATTTATAGATATTGCGAATAAAAACTGTTACGAAATTAATCAAATTGTTGAACATATAAGTAAATTCAAAAATAATAATGTTACTTCAAAATTAATTAGCCTTAAAAGTAACCCATATCCTGTTAATTGTAATTTATGTTTATCTAACAACAAAATAAATTTAAATAAACCGCTGCTTCAAGCTATTGAAGAAGAGGCAAAGCAGTATTTTAAAAATAAAAATTAATTTTGATTGATTAAATTTTATTTATTATTAAATTTTTAAAATGATATTATTTATATTGGCTAGCTTTAAAAAAATTTACTATTTCTTTAAATTATTATGGAGATAGCGTTTTTTTCAGATATCCATGGAAATATAGATGCTTTACGCGCAGCTGTAAATGAGGCTAAAGAAAAAGGTATAAATAAATTTATTGCCTTAGGTGATTATGTTGGTTACTATTACAAACCAAATCAAGTTATTGAATGCCTTTTAGATATTAATGCAGTTATGATTAAGGGCAATCATGAGGAATTAATTTTTAAGGCCTTAAAGGACAAAAAATATCTAGCATATTTAAATGATAAATATGGCCATGGTCATGAAATAGCGCTTTCTCAACTATCAAATGAATTTATTAATATTTTAAAAAAATTGCCTAAAACTAGAACTTTAAAATTAGCTGATAATATTGAGATTCTTATATGCCATGGTTCTCCAAAATCTATAAATGAATATTTATATCCAGATGTTACTTCAAAAAAAGTAAATGAAGTTCTTGGTAAGTATGATTATCTTGCGTGTGGACATACTCATTACCAAGCAATTATTAAAAATAAAAATAGATTGCTTTTTAATCCCGGCTCTGTAGGGCAACCTAGAGAGAGAGGAAAAAAAGGTGCTTGTTGGTGTAGTTTTGATACTAAAACTAAGAAAGTAAAATTTTACGATACGAAATACGACAGAACAAATGTTATTAAATCTGCAAAGAAATTTGATGAAAAAATAGATTATCTTTATAAGGTTTTGGAAAGATGAAAAATATTTTAATTACAGGAATAGGAGGAGATTTAGGTCAATCTATATCAAGAGTAATTTCTGATGAATTTCAGGAAATTAATATTTATGGATCAGATTTAAATAACCTCAATTCAGGAAATTTATTTTGCGATGAAATATATTTTCTTCCATTTGCTTCTGATAGTAATTATATTTCTAACCTTGTGGATTTAATGAATAAATTAAAAATAGATTTATTAATTCCATCTACTGAACAAGAGCAATCTAAAATTTTGACAAATTTAAAAAATAATAAGCTTCAAAATTTTGATGTCTTAGGTTGTTTCCCTGAGATTTATTCAATTGGAAGAGATAAATTAGTTACAATTGAATGGTTATCTGATAAAGGTATTCAAGTACCTTATACAAAACTTATTTCAAATATAGATAAAGAAAATATCGTTAGAATTTTAAATAAATATAAAAAATTAATTTTAAAAAAAAGAGAGGGCTCAGGATCAAGAGAAATATTTATCATTGAAAAATTATCAGAAATACCAAAACAGGTTTATGAAGAACCTTCTAAATGGATTATTCAGGAATTCATACCAAACGATAGTGGAGAATATACAATAGCAGTTTCAGTTTTAAATAATAACTCTAATTACATACAGTTTAAAAGGATTTTGAATTATGGATCTACAAGTCATGCTGAAGTAATCAACAATAAAGAAATTAATAATCTTGTAAAAAAAATTATTAATAATTTAAATTATGATGCCGCTTTTAACATACAACTTAGATTGAAAAATGGCGTCCCAATGATATTTGAAATTAATCCTCGATTCTCTTCAACTGTATACGCTAGACATTTAATGGGATTTCCTGATTTAGCTGAGTGGATTTCTTATCGATTAGAAAAGAAAAAAAATTTTAAATATAATTTTAAAATTGGATCGAAATTTTACAGATATTTTGCTTATGAAATTAGATAAATTAAATTAACTTTAATAAGTAAGTTTTTTGAACAAATGAAGAATCTAATTCAATCAATGCTTTTTCTAGAAGAGTATTTGATGGATTAATATTTACGTGAAAAGAGCTACTATAAACTGATTTTTTTTGATTTGTTGGTTTGTATTTGCTTAATATGAAAATAATTGCTTCTTTGTAATCATTTATATTATCTGAAATAAGATTTAAACCTATTGAATTCTCAAAAGTTAAATATAAAGTACCTATTTTTTCGGAATTTTTCTTAACTATAAACCATTCTCTGTAAGGGTTTTTTTTTACGAATTCTAAATGCTCTGCTAATGAGGGCTTCTTAATATTGCTAATGGGAAATTTCATTAAACAAATAAACTTGTATAAATCATTTATGTGATCTTGATTTTGTATATTAACTTTTTCCAAGTATAAATCTCTACGTTTAACTTGGTTTGAGTTTTGATATTTCATAGCTAAAAAAGTCATTTCTTAATAGTGCTTAAATTAATACCACAAAAGGAAAATATGCATTTGTAATTACAGATTAGTTTATGATATTTTTATGATACATTAAAACTAATGCTACAATTAAATATTTTCAGCGGTTTTTTAGTTATTTAGAAATTCTTCCTCAGTAGGTTTATTTATCAAAAAGATATTAGTTAAAATTTATTATTAATGAACCATGCTAAGTAGCTCATTATTATAAAATTACTTTTTCATTTAGTAAAAACATCCGCAGTATTTTTGTATGATCTAAAAAGGGAATATGTAAATGATACTTCTACTAAACAATTGGTAATTAAGGGTTCTTTTTATTGGTAAAATATTAATTAAGGAGGAATAAAAGTATTATTTTTTGATAAGTTAATTATTATCTATATGGAATTACAGATAAATTACAGGTTGTTTTTACATGCTTCTTACCCTTTGCTATGAAAGGTTCTACACCTAAGTTTCGTATAGGTAATGGATACGATATTCACAGACTAGTAAAGGATAGAGATTTAATTATTGGAGGTGTAAAATTGCATCATCCTGAAAATTTAGGATTGGATGGTCATAGTGATGCTGATGTTTTAAGTCACTCAATAATGGATGCATTATTGGGAGCACTTTCGCTAGGTGATATAGGAAAGTATTTCCCCCCATCTGATGAAAAATGGAAAAATGCTGATAGCTTGTTTTTGTTATCAAAAGTAATTGACTTGATAAGACGAGATGGTTGGGAAATAAATAATATTGATAGTGTTCTTGTCGCTGAAAGGCCAAAAATCATGCCACATATAAACCTAATGAGAAAAAATATTTCTGAGATCTTAAATATTGATAAAAATTTAATTGGGATTAAAGCAACTACGAATGAAAAATTGGGTCCAGAAGGGAGAGAAGAGGGTATAAGTTGCCATTCAGTAGTGTTACTTGAGAATAAATGAAATTAAATTTAAATTTGAAAAGAAAATTTCAAAGATTTTGTTTAGCATTAATTTGTCTATTAGTTTTAATTTCTCAATCTGATATTCCCAATTTAAAAGCTCTTCCTATGGATAATTATCAAGATGAAATGGTCATAGAGGAATTAAGACTTAAAGTCCCTGCTGATGCAAAGGCAGCATGGTTGAATGCTGAAAAAGAAATATGGGAGCCATGGTTATTTTCTCAAGATGGTTTTTTGGGGAGGCAATTATTTTGGGATAAAGAAAAAGAAGAGGCTTTAATATTGGTAAATTGGAAAAGTAAACAATTATGGAAAAGTATACCAATCTCAGAGGTAAATGTAGTCCAACAAAAATTTGAAAATAAAGTTAAAACTACTTTAAATACAAGAGAAAATCCTTTTGAATTAATTTATGAGGGAGAGTTAGATAAGCAAGGATGAATTTTGATATCAGATTTGACTTCCAAAGAAGAGAGAGGCTTGGACTCATTGAGGCAATTTGGGGACAAGACAAGAGCATCGACCAATTAAAAAGATTATCTGAAAATGTATTAGGTAAAAATGAGGTTGTTTTCATTACCAGGATTAATAGTGAAAAAGCTGATGATCTTTTAGATTTGTATGATGATGCACGGTTCTATGAAGAAGCAAAATGCCTCATAATTGGAGAAAATCAAAAAAAACTCAATACAAATAAAAAAGTTGCGATAATTTCAGGGGGTTCTAGTGATTTAGCTGTCACACTTGAAGCTAAATTGACTCTTGAAATTTATGGTGTGAATTGCCAATCTTTTATAGATGTTGGAGTAGCAGGACTGCATCGATTAATCAGTCAGTTAGAAGAAATTAATAAATATGATGTATTAATAGTTTGTGCTGGAATGGAGGGAGCCTTGGCAACTGTTGTGGGAGGATTGTTGGCGCAACCAATAATCGCAGTACCTGTCTCGGTTGGTTACGGAGTTAGCAAGAATGGAGAAACTGCTTTAAATAGTATGCTGTCAAGCTGTTCTCCAGGGATCGCTGTTATGAATATAGATAATGGTTACGGAGCAGCAATGGCTGCTCTAAGAATTATTAAGAGTATTTCCTAAATAATCACCTTTTCTCGATTTCTAATAGGTTTTCTATCCATAAATTGAGTTGTTTTGAAAGCATTCCTTCTTCTCTCATTTTTATAGCCTTAATAACAACTTCAGTGTTTACCCACTCTGGAAATCTTTTCGGCATTTATTTTATATTCAGTAATTATAATTTGGTACAAATTTTTATAAAAACAAGATCTAAGTAACAAATTTAATCTTTTTTGTATGATTTGGCCCCTAATCTGGATAATTCAGAAGAGGTACGTTCACTTTCTACATTTTTTAATCTTTCTATTAACTCCGAAAGATCTTTATGCGCTAACTCCCCATTTTGTTCCCATTTAAGAGATCGTGAATTATAATCAATATTTTCTTTCATTGGTTTTAATAAGCAATAAGAATATAAAACGAAAATAGAAAAAATTTGGTTATTATTTCAAGCTTAAACTTAAAAAATTATGAAGATTTTCAATAAATAAAGATTTTGTCTTTTATCCACCACCAACTATTGAAACGATTTCTAAATTATCCCCATCTTTAAGTTTTACTTTTTCCCATTTCATTGAATTAATAATTAAATTATTTAACTCGACAACAATTGTGTTGGGTTTATATCCCATTAAATTTAGAGCTGTAGAAAGCAGAACATTTTCTTGGTCAAGTTCTATTTTTTTTTCTTCTCCATTTACTTTAATTTTCATGTGACAACTCTTTTAAAATCATAATAGCGTCTCCTTTAGGGTCTTCAGCATTCATTAATTGTGAAACTAAGGCAACTTTTTTAATACCATTACTTTTTAGATATAAAATATTATTTGTCTTAATTCCTCCGATAGCAAACCAAGGAATATTTAAATCTTTTGTTAATGTTTTGATCTTTTCAATACCTAAAGGTTTTTTGTTTTTTTTCGTGGCAGTTTCAAATACTGGTCCTATTCCTATATAGTCACAACCATATTTAATAGCATTAGAAATATCAATTTCATTATTTGCGCTTATACCGATTAATTTTGAATAGCCTAATAATTTTCTCGAGGTTCTTAAATCTAAATCATCTTGACCTAAATGAACTCCATCTGCATTTGATGCCAGAGCTATATCAACTCTATCGTTAACTATAAACAAAGAATTATATCTTTTACATATATTTTTTATCTGAATCGCTTCTTGAAGATGCTCTTTATCAGTTCCAGTTTTAAATCTATATTGAATTATTTTTACTCCTGCAATTAATATTGACTCAATTATTTCTAATAAGTTTTCCTTCTGATCTGTGATGACATATAAATCATTTTCTTTCAAAATTTCTCCTGAATCCTTATATTTGCTTAGATTTAACAAGTCAATCTCAAGAGTATAAATTTCATATCTAATTTCTGAAGCGATTTTTGAAAGCTCATGATTATGTAGCCTTGCGAATTCTTCTATGACCCTCAATGCTTCTTGAACTCTTCCTGCGTTAGAACTTATTATTTGATCAGGGGCATTTCTTTTGCTTTGTTCTTTATGAGTTAATCCTTTGCATTCGTCCTCAATGAAATTCCTGGATTGCTTATAAATTTCCAAATGATTCTTCCCTAAAATTTGCCTAAAATTTTTTATCCTTTTAACAGAATCATTTTCCCCTAAACCAAATCTGGCCCAATCTTCAAGAACTCTTAAGCCTTCCCTTGCTCTATCAAGATTCGCATCAATAATTTGATATATTCTTAAATCTTCCGATTCAGTACTTTTGGAATTCTGCATTTGTAGTTATTTTTTTTGATTTTTAAAAATTCTTAGAGCATTATCTCTATCTTTTTGAATTTGATTTGAAAGTTGATCTACGTTCTCGAATTGGATTTGAGATCTAAGTTTTTCAATTGGTTCAACAGATAAATTTAAACCATATAGATCGATATCTTTATTTATTAAATGTACTTCAACTGCAGATGGTAATAAAGGATTTATTGTTGGTTGAGATCCAAGATTCATGACAGATTCAATTTTTTGATTGGTTTTTTCTATAGTTGTCCAAGCCGCGTAGACTCCTTCTCCAGGTAAAAATTTCCTGCCATCTATTTCAAGATTAGCTGTTGGCCATCCTATACTTTTTCCAATACCTTTACCCTTTACAACCTTTCCATTAAAACTATAGGGCCTGTTAAGAATTTTGAAAGAATTCTTGAGATCACTTTTTTGTAATAAATCTCTTATTCTGCTGCTACTGATTCTACCTTCTTTGTCTTCTAAAATTGGAGTAATTTTTAGTTTTATATCCATATCTTTAATCGTTTCTTTAATAGTATTTATATCCCCGCTTCTTCTAAACCCAAATTTAAAGTTAGCACCTACAGAAATGCTTTTTGCTTGTAATTGATTTATTAAAATATCCTTTATAAACCTTTCTGCACTTAATTTAGATAGATCCTTATTAAAAGGAATCATAACTAATTGTTTAATCCCGAGATCCTCAAGAAGAGGTAGTTTTTCACCAGGCAGATCAAGTCTAAGGCGCGTCTCATTAAAGAGAACTTCCCTAGGGTGAGGCCAAAAACTTGCAATAGTTGGGGTATATTGATTTTCTTCAACAACACTTTTTATTAATTGTCTATGACCAGCATGTAGGCCATCAAAACTTCCAATAGCTATTGAAGTAGGATTCTTAACTTCAGATGGCGATATTAAAGAGATCAAAAGATTACGTGCAATTTTATGATTTTGATGGCAAATTTGAATAGATTATAGTTTATTCAATCAAATGAATGTCTGACAAAATTGATTTTCAGTCGCTTTCATTTGGAATGCGGCGCATTGGATGGATACGCTTTTGGGTTCAATCCATTTTAGGTGTTGTTGTTGCGGCTGTTTTGCTTTTTTCAAATGTTGTAAACAATAGCGAAGGGCAGCTTAGCTTGACTCCTGGTCTTTCACTCACAACAATATCCCTGATTTTACTACTTTTTAGTCTTTGGCAAGGTTGGTTAATAGTTAGAACTGGTAGAGCAATCGCGAGCAATGCAAGACCCTCAAGAGGGCAAACAAGTAAATTAATCAAAAGGGGTTTGGTAGCTGACTTATTAGGCATTTTATTTGGATTAATTGGATATCAAGCTCTCATGGGTGCTTTATTTATACAAGCATCCTCTCAAACAACAGGACAATTGATAACAGCAACATCTGATATCCCAATAACCGGGCTTGAGATTTTATCGGTGCTAAGTAATACACAAGTTATTGCTGCTCACTTCCTAGGACTTTGCTTTTCTTTATGGCTTTTAAGAAGGATTTACAAATGAGTTGTTGATTTTAGGCAATAACTCCAAACCACCTCTCCAAAATAAATCTGGTTCAACCGGTGTAAGAGATATTTTATTTTCTTGTATTTGAGATACGTCACTAGGCCAATTTTTTGGACCATAACCTTTTGATTTGAGATCTAAAACTACTTCACCAGCTAACCAATAATAATCATCACCTCTAGGATCTGCCCTTTTAGAAAATTGATTTTTATATTTTCTGATTGATAATCTTGTCCAGGATAATTCATTTATTTTATTTTTCTCACAGGGAGGTATATTTAAGTTTAACAAAAGTGAAGATGGCCAACTATCCTGAATTGCTTGTTCGGCAATATTTATTCCAATTTCTCCAGCAAATTCAAAATTTTTCCATTTAAAACTTGCAACGCTTATTGCCATAGAGGGAACATTTTCTAAAGTACCTTCCATAGCTGCTGCAACAGTTCCGGAACAAAAAATATCTGTCCCTAAATTTGGCCCATGATTTATTCCAGAAAGAACTAGATCAGGTTTACTATCTAATAGTTCAGATAATGCTAATTTGACGCAATCAGCAGGGGTGCCTGAACATCCCCAAGCTTTGATACCTTCCCCAAATAATTCATCCGCTCTTTCAACTCTCAGTGGAGATTGCAAAGTAAGTCCATGGCCAGTGGCCGATCTTTCTTGGTTTGGACATACCACAGTTACTTTATGCCCTCTTTTTTGTGCAGATTTTGCTAAAGCTCTAATTCCTTCTGCAAAAACCCCATCATCATTACTAATTAATATATTTAACGGTTTCATTAATCAATACATTTTATTTATGGACGATATTTAAGTAATATAAAACAATACTTATTTTTACTATATCAGTGAGTCAAATTGAATCATTAAGTCAAATTGAGGAAAAACTAAATAATCTTTCTCTAAAATCAAAAAATGACATAGATAATACTAATACTCATGAAGAACTTGATCAATTGAGAGTTTCACTATTAGGAAAAAAAGGAGCCTTGTCAATAATTTTGAAAACAATGGGTCAATTATCTTCTACAGATAGACCCATTATTGGTCAGAAAGCAAATTTAATAAAGATAAATTTGCAAGATCTAATAACTAAAAGAAAAAATCAACTAGATATTGAAGCCTTAGATCAAAAGATTAAAAATGAAAAAATTGATGTAACAATTCCCTCTAATGGAACGATTCGTGGAAATAAACATCCCTTAATTTCAACCCAAGATGAGATCATAGATATTTTTTGTGGTTTGGGATATACAGTTGAAAGTGGCCCTGAAATAGAAACTGATTTTTATAATTTTGAATCTCTTAACATACCCAAAGATCATCCTGCTAGAGATATGCAGGATACTTTTTACTTAGATGAAAATCGGCTCTTAAGGACACATACCTCTCCCGTTCAGATAAGACACCTGGAAAATAATCCACCTCCAGTAAGAATCATCGCCCCTGGTAGAGTTTATAGGAGAGATGCTGTAGATGCTACTCACTCCCCTATATTCAATCAGGTTGAGGTTTTATGTATTGATCAAGATATTAATTTTAGCCATCTACGCGGAACAGTCCTTACTTTCTTAAAGACCTTTTTTGGAGATATTCCTGTAAGATTTAGAGCTAGTTATTTCCCATTTACGGAGCCTTCAGCAGAAGTAGACGTTCAATGGAAAGGTAAATGGTTAGAAGTAATGGGCTGCGGAATGGTAGATCCAAAGGTTCTAGAAAAACTAGGAATTGATTCTGAAAAATGGACTGGATTTGCAGCTGGATTAGGAGTTGAGAGATTCTGTATGGTAAGACATCAGATTGATGATATTAGAAAATTCTATACGAATGATCTTAGATTTCTAGAGCAGTTCTAAAAGAATTGAATTTTTAAATTAGTATTGTCTAACAAATTAGTTTAAAATATCTATAGTTTAAATTTTTTGATTGGTACGTAAAGCAGGACTAATAGTTAATGATGGGAAAGAACTAGCTGTTCAAACTGCAACTTCTGTGCAAAAAAAATTGGAAAAATCCAATTTTGAAGTTATAAGGGTGACTAGTTCTGGAGGGATGGTGGGTTTTGCTAATCCCGACCAACATGTTCGCCCATTGGGATATGCAAATTGTGTTCCTGAAGGTTTCGATTCCTCAATGGAGTTTGCTATTGTTTTGGGCGGAGATGGAACTGTCTTATCAGCAGCAAGACAAACAGCTCCCGCAAAAATTCCTATCCTTACAATTAATACAGGACATTTAGGTTTTCTTGCTGAAGCTTATTTATCTAATTTAGATGCAGCTATTGATAAAATCATAACTGGAAATTGGGATATTGAAGAAAGAACTTGCTTTATTATTAGTGTAATGAGGAATGATCAGAGAAGATGGGAGTCTCTTTGTCTTAATGAGATGGCCCTTCATAGAGAACCTCTTACAAGTATGTGTCATTTTGAGATTTCTATCGGCCGACATGCTCCTGTAGATATTTCAGCTGATGGAGTAATTTTATCTACACCAACTGGCTCAACTGCATATTCTCTGAGTGCTGGAGGACCAGTGATTACACCTGATTGTCCAGTTGTGCAACTAACACCAATCGCGCCACATTCATTAGCATCAAGAGCTCTAGTTTTTAATGATTCAGAACCAGTAACTGTTTTCCCTGCAACACCTGAGAGATTAGTAATGGTTGTTGATGGAAATGCTGGATGTTATGTTTGGCCTGAAGACAGAGTTTTAATCAGAAAAAGTAAACATTCAGTAAAGTTTATTAGACTTGAAGATCATGAATTTTTCCAAGTGTTAAGAAATAAACTAGGCTGGGGATTGCCCCATGTGGCTAAACCTAACAAATAATAATTATTTAAATTTATTTTTTCCCTCTTAACAAGAAAACAGGATTATTTGGTTCTAATCTTAAACCCTCTGCAATAGAAAGGCTCTTAAAAGTCTGGATTAAATTTAAATTTGTTTTAAAGTTGTTTATTTCTAATTCCTTTTTTAATATTTCTATAGTTTGAATATCTATTATAGGGATTACAATAACGTCTCCAATATTCATATCTGCCCCCAATTTATTAATAATTTGAAGTTTAGTTTTTTTATTACATCCGCCAATTACTAATCTATTAGGTTTTTTAAAAGAACTTAAATTTCTCGAGTTCAAGGTATTAATTATGTCTTCCTCAAGAATAAATTTTGGTTTAACGTTGAGCCTTTTTGAGTTTTCTAGTATCAATGCTTTGGATCCAATCCTTTTATCGATGCAAATCAAATCTAAATTAGGCCTCAATTTTAATGCTTCTAAACCAATTGACCCACAACCTGCTCCTACATCCCAAATGACACCATTTTTCGGAAGCTCTAAATCAGCTAAGATTTGAATGCGAACCTCCCTTTTAGTTAATAAATTTGGTCTATCATCAAACGTTTTAAAAAGGATGTCACTGATTCCGAAAAGAGGAAGTTTCTCATATGAATAATTTTTTTTTGTTTTTGTAAGAATAACAATGTTCAAACTTGATATATCAGAGGGTAATGATTCTCTAAGATCTAATTTTCTTATATTTTCGTTGTCGAAGCCTATTTCTTCACAGAGCCAAAAATCGTAAAAGTCAATCAGATTTAATTCTGATAAGTTTTCTTTTATTATTTCTAAACTTTTATTATTTGAATCTGTAATAATAGATAAACTCAAAGGCCTTGCTTTAAGAACCTCAACTAACTTAGTAGAATCTCTGCCGTGAATACTTACATTAACGATATCTTGCCAAGGAATCTTTAACTTACTAAATGCTAGTTGAATGCAAGTATTTGAAGGGTAGAAACTTAATTCATCTTTTGAAAAATTTTCTAGTAATATTCTTCCAATGCCAAACCAAAGTGGATCACCCCTAGAAATTAAAATAACATCAGTTTTTTGAGATCTAAGCCACTGGAGAAGTTCGTTGTTACTTTTGCTCGAAAAAAATGATTTCCTTTTCAATAAACCATTTTCGCCCCATGATTTAATTTCTTCAAAATATGAATTTGGAACGGCAATGTTTTTTGTTTCTAAAAATAGATTTTGCAATTTGAAAGGCAGATCTTCAAATTTATAAGAATTAATCCCTATTACATGTATTTTCCTATTAACTTCAGTCATCAATATTTAATGAAATGGAACTAAATTGTTTGAATGTTTTATTAAATTATCTTATTATTATTAGAGTTACCATAGTAAATTAATTGTCTGAAAGGAGAAAGAGATTACATGATTTATTGTTAACTCTAATTAATAAAGATAGTGAATTTGAGTTTATTGAAGAAGATTCTAAAGATTTAACATCTAGCTATTCTCATAAAGACACTTTTAATTTATCTCGAGTTATAGAAAAAAATCGTAAAATAATCAAAAGATATCAAGCTATTGTAAGAACAGCTGTAACTCTAGATGCCCTGATGGATTCTGAAAATGAAGAAAATTACAAAATCAAATAAAAATATTTTTTTAAAGGAAATATTACCTTTACTTTTACTTCTATCCTTTATTCTTAACCCATTAAAAGTATCTGCAGAAGTTGCAGAAACAGAAATAAATGGGGAATTAATGAATGTTAGCAGTGAGTTTTTAAGGGACTTGGACTTTGAAACTTGGCAATTAGTAGCTTATAAATCACCTTTATTTGAAGATAAATTGATCCTGAGAGTAATAGGATATCCAGGAAATCTCAGGATTGATCATCCTACTGATTTGCGGGTTGAATCAGGGAGAAAACAGTGGCTTTTAAATGATAAAACACTACTTAATGTGGAATTAGCAAATGATGGAAGACAAGCTGCTGCAGAATTCGATCTTGATGAATTGATTAAAAATTTAGATAGGAATAGACCACTAAGATTATCTTTGCCAGGAGTTTTTTCTGAGTTACCTGTTCCCCCGTTCGTTGTTAAAGAGTGGAGATCAATAAACTAAATTTGATTATTGGAAATGTCTGAAAGAAATATAAGCCATACAAAATGGATGAAAAGAGCAATTTTTTTGGCTTCTTTAGGTAAAAATACAACGAGTCCAAATCCTAAGGTGGGAGCGGTGATACTTGATAAGAATGGAAGACTTATTTCAGAAGGGTTTCATTTCAAGTCAGGGATGTCCCATGCAGAGGCAATGGCTTTTAATAATTTAAAAAAGGATGCTAAAGGTGGAACAATGTATGTAAATCTTGAACCTTGTTGCCATCAAGGTAAAACACCTCCATGTGTAGATAAGGTAATATCCTCTGGCTTAAAAAAGGTATATATATCTATTGAAGACCCTGATAAAAGGGTCTCTGGTAAAGGCATTAATCTTCTAAAAGAAGCAGGAATAGAAGTTCACTTAGGATTATGTAAAAAAGAATCCTTAGATCTAAATAAGGATTTCATTCATAGGAATATTACTCAAAAGGCATTTGGTGTTCTTAAATGGGCAATGAGTATAGATGGAAGAATAGCTTTAAAAAATGGAAAAAGTAAATGGATTACTAATGATGAATCAAGATCATTAGTTCACTCTTTTAGAGCAGAATTTGATGCAATAATCATTGGCGGAAATACATTAAGAAGAGATAACCCACTTTTGACTTCTAGAGGTTCAAAAAATCCTGAACCTTTGCGAGTTGTTTTTACAAAAAGTTTAGATCTCCCTTCAAAATCTAATCTTTGGGATTGTAGTAAGGCAAAAACTTTAGTTATTTATGATTCTTCTACAGCAAATGAAAGCTACCTCAAAAGGATACCCAAAGGTGTAGAGATCGAAAAAGTATCTTCTGACAACCCAGAGTTAATTTCAAAAATGCTTGCCAAAAAAGGTTGTAATAAAGTTCTCTGGGAATGTGGTCCTAGATTGGCGACCGCCGCTATCAGGTCAAATTGTATTCAGGAAATTATTACTTTTATTGGTCCAAAAATTTTAGGTGGAGAAAATAGTATGAATCCTTTTGGGGATTTTGAATTTAGAGAAATGAATGAAATTATTAAGTTAAGTAATCTTCAGTTTAATTTGATTAACGAAGATATATGCATTAAATGTTCATTTTAAATAATTTTTACTAATAATATATATTGTTAAAAGTACCGTACGGTTCTTACCCAAAAAAAACATTACGAATACGGAAACTCTTCGTTTAGTTTATAATAAGTTCAAAATTGACAACAATTATGCCGATAAGACAAGACGATAATCAACCTAATAGAAGATTCGGAATTGTAAATATCATACTAATAGGAGTTGGTGCTTTACTTCTATTTAGTAGTCTTTTCCCTAATCAGAATATGCAAATCCCTAGGGTACCTTACTCTCTGTTTATTGATCAGGTTAATGATGGGGAAGTTAAGAGAGCATATATAACTCAGGAACAAATAAGATATGAATTAAATGGAGCAGAAGAGGGAGCACCTTCTGTGTTAGCAACTACTCCCATCTTTGATATGGATCTCCCACAAAGATTAGAAAGTAAAGGTGTAGAATTTGCTGCCGCTCCGCCTAAGAAACCCAATTTCTTCTCAACTATTTTAAGCTGGGTAGTCCCTCCCTTAATTTTTATCCTTGTTCTACAATTCTTTGCAAGAAGAAGTATGGGGGGCGGAGGTGCTCAAGGAGCTTTAAGTTTTACTAAAAGCAAAGCAAAAGTTTATGTGCCAGATGACGAATCAAAAGTTACTTTCGCTGATGTAGCTGGTGTTGATGAAGCGAAAGACGAACTTACAGAAATAGTAGATTTTTTAAAAAGACCAGAGAGATATACCGATATTGGAGCAAGAATACCAAAAGGGGTTCTTTTGGTTGGACCTCCCGGAACAGGAAAAACTCTTTTATCTAAAGCTGTTGCAGGAGAGGCTGAAGTACCTTTCTTTATAATTTCTGGTTCAGAATTTGTAGAACTTTTTGTTGGGGCAGGTGCAGCGAGAGTTAGAGACTTATTCGAACAAGCTAAAAAGAAAGCTCCTTGTATAATTTTTATTGATGAACTAGACGCTATTGGTAAAAGTCGATCGGGGTCAATGGGTGTTGTTGGGGGAAACGATGAAAGAGAACAAACCCTAAATCAATTACTTACAGAAATGGATGGATTTGCCTCTGCAGACAAGCCAGTTATAGTTCTTGCCGCAACAAACCAACCAGAGGTTTTAGATGCGGCTTTATTAAGACCCGGTAGATTTGACAGACAAGTTTTAGTTGATAGGCCTGACTTATCAGGGAGAAAAACTATTTTGGAAATTTACACCAAAAAAGTAAAACTTGCCGAATCTATTGATTTAGAATCTATAGCTCAAGCTACTAGCGGTTTTGCAGGCGCAGATTTGGCTAATATGGTAAATGAAGCTGCTTTACTAGCTGCTAGAGCTAAAAGAAAAAGTGTTGAACAGCAAGATTTAAGTGAAGCAATAGAAAGAGTTGTTGCCGGGCTAGAAAAAAAGAGCAGAGTACTTCAAGATGACGAAAAAAAAGTTGTTGCCTATCATGAAGTTGGTCACGCCATTGTTGGTCATTTAATGCCTGGTGGTTCAAAAGTAGCAAAAATTTCAATTGTACCCAGAGGTATGAGTGCATTAGGTTATACACTTCAACTTCCTACAGAAGAAAGGTTTCTAAATTCCAAAGAAGAATTGAAAGGGCAAATAGCCACTCTTCTAGGAGGTAGATCAGCTGAAGAAGTTGTTTTTGGAAAAATCACTACAGGAGCTTCAAATGATCTTCAAAGAGCCACAGATATTGCTGAGCAAATGGTTGGTACGTTTGGTATGAGTGATATACTTGGACCTTTGGCTTATGACAAACAGGGGGGCGGTCAATTTTTAGGTAATGGAAACAACCCAAGAAGATCAGTAAGTGATGCCACTGCCCAAGCTATAGATAAAGAAGTAAGAGACTTAGTAGATGATGCTCATGAGACAGCATTGAAAATTTTAAGGAATAATTTGCCTCTATTAGAATCCATTTCGCAAAAGATACTTAAAGAAGAGGTTATTGAAGGTGAAGATCTTAAAACTCTCCTTGCTGAAAGTAAAATGCCTGCATAGTAGAATTTAGTTCTGCCTCATAAAATTGATGCTAAAACCAAATAAGCTTGTTAATTCAAATTTTTTATCATGTTTAGACGTTTCAGTTGAAGAAGTTCTTAATATATTGAACCTTGCGCAAAACTTTAAAAATAAAACTTTAAATATTAAATTTAAAGATAAAGTTTTAGGACTTATTTTTGATAAGTCCTCCACAAGAACGAGAGTTAGCTTTCAGGTTGCAATGTCACGACTAGGTGGGACAACAATTGATTTAAACCCAAATACTTCTCAAATTGGCAGAGGCGAGCCTATAAAAGATACAGCAAGAGTATTAAGTAGATATTGCGATGCACTTGCGATAAGAACATTTAAGCAGTCAGATTTAGAAGAGTATGCAAATTGGTCTTCGAAGCCTGTTATCAATGCTCTCACTGATTTAGAGCATCCATGCCAAGCTTTGGCAGATTTCATGACTATTAAAGAAGAATTCATCGACTTTACTAAAGTTGTTTTAACATTTGTAGGTGATGGTAATAATGTTGCAAATTCACTTATTTTGTGTGGAGCATTACTTGATGTAGAAGTAAGAATTGCTTGCCCAAAGGGGTATGAACCAAATCCTTTAATCCTAAAAAAGGCAAATGAAATATATGTGAATAAAAATTTATTAAAAGTGACTAATGATCCATATTCTGCAGTATCTGGAGCAAACGTTCTTTATACAGATGTTTGGTCCTCTATGGGAGAAGAAAGTCTCCAAGATAAAAAAGATAATGATTTTTCTGGTTTCACAATTAATTCTGATTTAGTCAGTAAAGCAGATAAAGATGCAATTATCCTTCATTGCCTTCCAGCTTATAGATCTAAAGAAATAACTGATGAAGTAATTGATAGTAAAAGTTCTAGAATTTTTGAACAAGCAGAAAATAGAATGCATGTTCAACAGGCACTTTTATCATGCCTCCTTTCTTAGAGGCCTTGCAAATTAATCTTAAAAACGGTACAAATGTATTAGTCAATATTTTCTTAAGTGGAAAATTCTAAAGTAGATAATTTAACCCAGGCTCAAAATGAGCTTTATTCATGGATTAAAAATTATATGAGAGAATTCCAACATAGCCCATCAATAAGGCAGATGATGAATGCTATGGGTTTAAAATCTCCTGCTCCAATCCAAAGTCGTTTAAAACATTTACAAGAAAAGGGGTTCATATCTTGGCAAGAAGGAAAGGCAAGAACCCTACAAATAGTTGATGAAATTCTTGAAGGTGTTCCAATATTGGGCTCAGTAGCCGCTGGGGGCTTAATTGAGACTTTTTCGGATGTTCAGGAAAATTTAGATATTTCAGATATTTTTAGTAAGAAAAATGTTTTTGCTCTAACAGTTAATGGAGATTCAATGATTGAAGCTTGCATCGCCGATGGTGATATGGTTTTGATGGAACCTTTAAAAGATACATACTCTCTAAAGAATGGCACTATTGTTAGTGCAATGGTTCCCGGCTTAGGAACTACTCTTAAATATTTTTATAAAAGAGGTGGGAAAATATTTTTAGAAGCTGCAAATCCAGCGTATGATCCTATCGAATTAGATTTAAATGAAGTTATTTTGCAAGGTAAGCTCTTAGCAGTATGGAGGAAAATTTAAGAGATTTGATTATTTTCTAACAAGAAAATCAAATATAAGTTCATGCCTTTTTTTCCAAAATTTAATGTCAAAATTTTCTACTGCTCTATTTCTAGCTGCTTCAGACATTAATTTCTTATTCTCTATAACCTTCTTCATTCCACTTACTATTTTTGAAGTTTTTGGTGTTTTTATTTCGCTCCAACTTGACTCAACTTCAAGACCAATACCTGAATTATTATCAACTAATTCAGGTATTCCCCCACTAGCAGAATAAATTATAGGGAGTCCACTAGACATCGCTTCTAAAACAGCAGTCGGACAATTATCTTTATATGTCATAGTTATATAGGCGTCAGCTAAGTTATAAATTTTTGGAGCATCAAATTGACTAAACTTTCCAATGAATTTTACTTTATCAGCTATTTTCATTTCATTTGATTTGAGTTCTAGAAAATCTTTATTCTCAATATTTCCTGCAATAAATAGATTAAAATTTTTATAAGATTTATGCAATTTTTTTATTGCTTTAAATACTGAAATTATCCTGTAGCTGTTGTCTCTATTTATATTTCCAGTAATTAGAAACGTGAATATTTTATTGTTTTTAAATTCAGGAGTAAATAAACCTGTATCAACAGAATTGTAGAGAATTTCTCCATCACCTTTTCTTTTTCCAAGAAATTTATCTGAAGTTTTTTTGCAAAATTTTGACTGCCAAAAAACATAATCAGCAAGATGATATCCATTAGCCATTAACTCATTTTTTTTTAAATAGTTACCTTTGAACCACGCTTTATAGTACACTCCATTTTGATTTAAGATAATCGGTATTTTTCTTTTTTTTAAAATATACAAGGATGCTTTTGAAAGATATGTATTATTTGACAAGAGATATACAAGATTAAAACCGTTAGTATATTCTGGAAATTCCCTTTTTAATTTTTTTATTTTTACGAGCGGACCACCTATGTGGCCACTTTTCGAACCTCCGTAAAATATTCTTATTTTATTAATGCTAGGCTTCCTATTAAAAAAAATTTTAAGGAAAATATAAATTTTCCATATTATCAAGAAAGAGTTTTTTATTAATAAACAATTTGTCCTCAAGTCTAACTTTACAATCTAAAAGGTTTTAGTTCTCTTGGAATTATACCTTTTAAGTCGAAAATTAGGCCATTATCTTTTAATAAATTAGACCATTCTTTTTTCTGAATACTTTTATATTGCTTATGAGCTACAGTGCATATAACAACATCATATTTAACATTTTTGGGTATTTCATTTATTAAGTTTATTTTATATTCTTTTTTAGTTTCTTTAATATTTGCAAGCGGATCAACTACTTCGACAATAGATTGATATTTTATTAAATTTTTTATTATATCGATAACTTTAGTATTCCTAATGTCAGGGCAGTCCTCCTTAAAAGTAAAGCCAAGGATAAGTATTTTTGAGTTTTTAATGTTTATTTTTTTTCTCAACATTTCTAAAATTATTTGTTCAGCAACCCAATTAGCCATTCCGTCATTTATTCTTCTTCCTGCTAAAACTATTTCAGGAGAGTATCCTAGCAACTCAGATTTATAAGTAAGATAATATGGATCTACTCCAATACAATGGCCGCCTACCAATCCAGGCTTAAATTTAATAAAGTTCCATTTGCTTGATGCTGCATCAATGACATCTAATGTATCAATGTTCATTAAGTTAAAGATAATGGATAACTCATTAATTAAAGCAATGTTTATATCTCGTTGAGTATTTTCTATGATTTTCGCCGCTTCTGCTACTTTTATGCTTTGAGCTGGATGAATTCCAGCTTTAATAATAGAGCCATAAAAATTTTTTATCCAATTAGCAGAATAATTATTATTTCCACTCGTTACTTTTTTTATATCTATTAGTGTATGTTCTTTGTCACCAGGATTAATTCTTTCGGGACTGTATCCATAAACAAATGATTCTTTTTCCCTTTCAATATTTAGTGAATCATTCAATTCTTTTTTAATGATGGGTATACATATTTCTTCGGTAGTGCCAGGATATACAGTGCTTTCAAAAATTATTACAGGTATTTTTTTGTTTTGTATTTTTACTGCATTTTGAAATCTGATTCTAAGAGCTTTGCCAATAGTAATGCAAGCATTTTTTAAAGCTGTTAAATCAGGTTTTTTAAAATCGTCTATTGGTGTCGGCACAGTTACTAAAAATACATCAGAATTCACAATCTCTGAAATTTCATTCGTTAAATTAGAAAAATAAATATTCCTTAATACTTCTTTCGATATTTCTCCAGTCCTATCAAATCCCATTTTTAGCTCTTCAATTCTCTCTAGGTTGGTATCAAATCCAATAACTTCTCTTGATAGGAATTTTCCGGTAACATTACATTTTTTTCTTTTTGCAAATTCGACAGCTAAAGGAAGACCTACATAACCCAACCCTATTACTGTAACTGAACAGTTATGTAAATCCGGATAATTTTCTGCGACTGCTAAGTAATTAATATCCATAAAAATCTTTATACCACTTTATAAATTTTTTTACACCATATTTTATTGAGGTATTTGGTTTGAAATTTATCCAAGACTCTAATTCATTAGAATCAGATTCAGTAGCTGTAACATCTCCTAATTGCATAGGAAGAAACAATTTTTTAGCTGTTAAACCAAGTTCATTCTCAATAGCATTTATATAATCCAATAAAGGGGTTGGATTTGAATTGCCAATATTAAAGACCTTGTAGGGCGCCCAACTTGTTGAAGGATTTGGATTTTTTTGATCAAAACTATTATCAGGAATAGCTGGTTTATTTAAAATTCTTTTTAAACTTTCAACAATATCATCAATGTAAGTAAAGTCCCTTATCATTTGACCATTGTTAAATACGTTTATTGGTTCATTATTGATGATTGATTTTGTAAAAATAAAAAGTGCCATATCTGGTCTTCCCCAAGGTCCATATACTGTAAAGAATCTTAGTCCAGTTGTAGGAATTTTATAAAGATGACTGTAGGTATGGGCCATTAATTCATTGGATTTTTTTGAGGCTGCATATAGGCTTATTGGATGATCAACACTATCTTTTTCAGAATATGGCATTGATTCGTTCCCTCCATAAACAGAGCTGCTACTTGCATAAATAAGATGATCAATATTATTTTCTCTACATCCCTCAAGAATATTTCCAAACCCCACAATGTTCGTTTGTATATATGCACTTGGATTCTCGATAGAGTATCTAACACCAGCTTGAGCTGCTAGATTTACAACTTTTTTGGGCTGGTATTTTTTAAAAGTATCTTTAACTACTTGTTGATCTATCAAATCACCATTGACAAATTTAAATAAGTATTTATTTTTTCTTGCGAGTTCTTTAAGGTGATTTAATCTCGCCTTTTTGAGCTTTGGATCATAATAAGGATTTAAATTATCAAATCCAATTACAGGTATTGAATCTTCTATTAATCTTTTTGATAAATGAAACCCAATAAAACCTGCTGCTCCAGTTATGAGTACTGTCATATATTATTTTTTTATTTACTTACTTTACTCTATTTGCGTAATAGTTTTATACGTTTTTGATTCCTCTTTTATAAACCTTATCCCAATACATTTTTGCGATATTGTTCCAATCTGCCCGCATTACATCTTTTCTTGCAGCATTGACCATAACATCTTTATCTTGTTTGCTTAGGATCTCTAGAGATTTTTTGGCTATTTCTTCGGGATCAAAATTCTCAACCAAACCTCCGTTATGTCCGTCCACAATAAAATCTTTGGCCATTCCTACATTTGTCGAAACAATGGGAACCCCACTTGCCATAGATTCAACAATTGCTTTTGGCCCCCCTTCTTCTCTTGATGAAACAATATATAAATCAAGAGCATTATAAAAACTTGCAATTTCCTTGTATGAATTAACAAATATATGAACAAATTTGATTTTTCTTTTTTTCAGTTCTGATTTTACATAACCTCTTGCTGGTCCAGTCAGTAAAACAACTACTGGCAGTTCTCTTGCTATTATTTCAACTGATTTCACAAAAAGGTCAGGCCCTTTAATATTTTTTGGGATATTTCCCTCTGACCAACCCTGCCCATCTTTTTGGAAAGAACCAATAATGATTTCATTTTTATGTAAGCCTAATTCCTTCCTTATCCTCAATTTTTCCTCATATTTGGGGATATTAAATAAATTTGTATCAACTCCTATAGGTATTATTTCAAGTTTTGATTTTGGGATTCCCCAATTCAAAAGTCTTGAATGTACTAAAGAAGAAGCAGTTGTAACTTTATATATTGAATCCTGAGACTTAAGGAAACTATCAATATGTTTAGTAACTGCAGGACTGTCTGAATACTTCCCATGAAAAAAAGACACAACATAATTCTTATTTTTGGGCAATAATTCATACCAATCGATCCACATATATTGAGATCCAAAATGTATTAGTTTATGTCTTGAATTTATGCTAGGTATTTCAGTTGTGGAAATTATCGGAGATTTTTTTTGTTGGTTAATTTTATTTGATATGTATTCACCGTCCCACTTAATAGACCAATTTTCTTTTTCAATAATATAAATAATTTCAGTTTTCTTTGCTTTTCGCAAATTAAGTAATAAATTAAATCTATATAAAAAAAGCTTTAAGATATTTTTTGTGAATTTTATAAATTTCTTTTTTTTGAAATGGAAAATCATATATTTATTATCGATTTTGTTTAGTTAATTTTAATTTACTGCTTATTGAACTTATTATTCATTTTTAAGTGAGGTAATACTTTTTTTTGTAAATCTTTAGAGGTGTTAAATATATATTAATTCCCACTCTGAAGAAAAAAGCTCATAATTATTTAAGTCAATTATTGATTAATGTTATTTTTGGAAAATTCAAAATTTGTGTTAAACATTAAGTCATACTAATATTATTGGATAGATGTGCAAATAAATTAACTATAAATCAAATATGTCAGTAAACCCTTTAATACCTGTAATTTTATGTGGAGGAAGCGGGACTAGATTATGGCCATTATCGAGAGAATCCTTCCCTAAACAATACTTAACTATTGATGGTAGTTATAAAAAATCATTTCTTCAAAAAACACAACTAAGACTTAAAGGTCTAAAGAATATTGAGAACCCCCTAATTATTTGTAATGAAGAACATCGCTTTATTGCAGCTGAACAAATGCGCGAAATAGATATAAAACCAAAAAGGATTTTATTAGAGCCATTTGGAAGAAATACTGCTCCTGCAATTACTCTCTCAGCCTTACTTTCGTTGGAAGAATATACAAATCCAAATTTGCTTATATTATCTGCAGACCATGAAATTAAAGATGTTGAGAAATTTATAAAGGTTGTTGAAAAAGGTATTAAATATAGTGAGGAGGGTAAATTAGTAACATTTGGAGTTATCCCTGAATCCCCTGAGACAGGTTATGGTTATATCCAAGGAGATAAGCCTTTTAATAAAGAGAATTTAGTAGCTTCAAATATTATTAAATTTACTGAGAAACCCGATTATGAAACCGCAAAGGAATTCATAAAAAATAAGTGTTTTACTTGGAATAGTGGAATTTTTCTCTTTAAAGCAAATAATATCTTAAAGGAAATTAAAAAATTTTCACCTGAAATTTTAAAGTATTGCGAGAAATCAATTCTTAAAAAACTTTTTGATCTTGACTTTCAAAGATTAGATAAACAAATTTTTGGTAAATGTCCCAATATTTCAATAGATTATGCGGTGATGGAAAAAACTAACAAAGGAGTTGTTTTACCTATGGATGTAGGCTGGAGTGACGTTGGCGATTGGCAATCAATGTGGAAAAACTCACCAAAGGATAAAAATGGTAACTCACTTAATGGAGAAGTTTTGTTACATCAGACAAAGAATTCTTTATTCAGAAGTGAAAGTAGATTGATTGTTGGTTTAGGTGTTGAAGATTTAATTGTTGTGGAAACAAACGATGTAATGCTCGTCGCAAATAAAAATAAATCGCAAGATATAAAAAAAATAGTCAACAAACTTAAGGAAAAGGGTGTTTCTGAGGGTTATGAACACAAAAAGATTTATAGACCATGGGGTCACTATATTTCAGTATTAGAGGAATTGAGGTGGAAAGTTAAAGTCATTATTGTAAAGCCGGGACAAACTCTCTCATTGCAGATGCATCATCATCGCTCTGAGCATTGGGTTGTCGTAAACGGAACAGCAAAAGTTGAAATTGATGGCAAAAAAATAATATTGCATGAAAATCAGAGCTCTTATATTCCTTTGGGATCTAAGCATAGATTGTCAAACCCAGGTAAAATACCCCTTAAACTTATTGAAGTCCAAAGTGGTGAATATGTTGGAGAGGATGATATTAAAAGATTTGAGGATAACTATGGAAGGGTAGGGAATTCATGAATAAGGAAAATATAGATTTTCAGATTTATATCAAAAAAAGATTTTTAAATTCATATATCTTAAAATAATAAAAATTAATCTTGAAAATGAAAATAAAAAATATATGTTGTATTGGAGCAGGATATGTAGGTGGTCCAACTATGGCAGTGATTGCAGATAAATGTCCAGATATTCAGATCCATGTAGTAGATTTTAATAAAGAAAGAATAAATAAATGGAATGACGTTGATGTCAACAACCTGCCAATTTTCGAACCTGGTTTGGCAGAAATAGTTGAAAGATGTAGAGGTAAAAATCTGCATTTCTCTACTGGAATTAATGAAAGAATTAGAAAATCAGATATGGTTTTCATATCGGTTAATACTCCTACAAAAAAATATGGACTTGGAGCTGGTAAAGCCAGTGATTTAAAATGGGTAGAAGCTTGCGCTAGACAAGTCGCAAATAATGCCACTGGCCATACAATTGTTGTTGAAAAAAGTACATTACCTGTTCGAACAGCAGAAGTTATTAAATCTATTTTAGATGCAACAAAAAAAGATTCTGAAAGATCTGAAATTAAAACATTCGATGTTCTCTCAAATCCTGAATTTTTAGCGGAGGGCACTGCAATAAATGATTTGCTTTATCCAGATAGAGTTTTAATAGGTGGAGAGAACCAATTATCTATAAATGCTTTAAGTGATATCTACGCTAAATGGGTAACTAAAGAAAAAATATTGCAAACAAATATTTGGAGTAGTGAATTAGCAAAACTTACTGCTAATGCTTTTTTGGCTCAAAGAATAAGCTCTATTAATTCCATTGGAGCATTATGCGAAGCAACTGGAGCAGATGTAAGAGAAGTTTCAAGAGCTATAGGGGCAGATTCAAGAATAGGATCAAAGTTCTTAGATGCTGGACCTGGTTTTGGAGGCAGTTGCTTTAAAAAGGATATTTTAAATTTAGTTTATTTATCAGAGTATTTTGGTTTGTATGAAGTTGCTAAATTTTGGGAAAGTGTAGTTACACTGAATAATTGGCATCAAAAAAGAATTTCAAAACTTATTACAAACAAATTATTTGGCACAATTTCAGGAAAAAAAATAATTATCTTAGGATTTGCTTTTAAGGGAAATACTAATGACACAAGGGAGTCAGCTGCCATATTAATTTGTAAAGACCTCCTTAATGAAGGTGCTTTCTTATTTATTCATGATCCAAAAGTATCTAAAGAGCAAATAATCAATGATTTAGGAAGTAAACCTTATAGTGAAAATAAAAAACAATTAAATAGTTTTGATGTAAAAGGTAATTGGGAGTTTATTCATGATATTGATGAATCATTTTTTGAGGCTGATGCAATAGTTATTCTTACAGAATGGGAAGAATATAAAAATATCAATTGGGATTTAGCAGAGAAAAGAATGAGAAAACCAGCATGGATTTTTGATTCACGTTCATTAATTGATCCTGAAGATATTAAAAAAAATGATTTTAATTTCTGGCGAATTGGTGATGGATCATAAAAACTTCAGAAAAATTTTAGAATAAAGTTGATAATATTTTTTGTAAAAATTATTCGATTAGAATTTTACTTGTTTGGCTATAAGATTAAATTAAGCTTAAATTCATGGTAAATTTTGAGAATTACATAGGAAACTTTTAAATAATGATTATCAATATTTTTTTGTGTATTTTATTTTCTTACCTGATAACATATTTCTTTATACCAATCTTTAAAAAAAAATCATGGGTTAGTTCTCCAAATCAAAGAACATCCCATATGGGAATTGTTCCTCTAGGAGGTTCTTTGGGATTTATAATTGTAAGTTTAATAAGCTTTATTTTCAATAGAGAATATTATGTATCTCTTTTTTTAATATTAAGTCTCATAGGATTAATTGATGATTTAAAAGGTCTTGGAAATAAAGTTAGACTTTTAACTCAAATACTTATTGGTATTATATTTTCAATTTTAGTTTATAAAGACTCTATTTTTAATTTTCTAAGCTCTTCAAGTTTCCTTTTTATTGTCGAAGTTTTTGTTATAACTCTCATGACATTCTTTTTTGTTTCTTTAGTAAATCTTACTAATTTTGCAGATGGTTTAGATGGACTAGTGAGTGGTTCAATGGTTATTATTTTTCTATTTGCCGCTTATTTATTAAACATAAATTATATATTTTTGGTTGGTGGCTTATTGGGTTTTTTAGTTCTAAACTGGTATCCAGCAAAAGTTTTTATGGGTGATTCAGGTAGCTATTTTTTAGGATCAATCTATTGTAGTTCTATTTTTCAAGCAAATTCATGGATTATTTTATTGGCTTTATTACTTGTAGGTTCGCCACTATATTTTGATGTTATGATTTGCGTAATAAGGAGATATTTTCAAAAACAGAATATTTTTAAAGCTCATAAATTAAACTTATATCAAAGACTAAATCAGAATGGCCTTAGTCATTGGCAAGTCTCAATGATATATATTTCATCAAAAATTTTGATTGGACTTAGTTTTGTTATAGGAAATATTCAATATATGTTATTTACAACTTTAATGATTCTAGTAATTGGCTTATATCTTGAGTTTTTCATTGCTTTACCCTTTAAAGATGCTATAAAAAAGAATTAATAATTTTTCAATATTAATAATTTGATAGACAAAAACCTAGAAGATTATCAGTCTTATTAAAATAAAAAATTATTAGCCCTTTTAGTGACTTATAATCTTAGATTAAGAATATGGACTTTTTTCAGCATTTTATATTATGAGAAATGTATTAATTTTGGGCTCTAGTGGACAAATAGGTCTATCTCTAACAAAAACTTTACGAGAAAATACTGACTATAAAATTATTGAATGTGATATTGTCATTAACGAGAATAATGATTTAAGGAGAAAATCTGATTTCTTAAATAAGTCTTTTAAGGAAGCAGATTTTGTTTACTTCTTAGCATATGATGTTGGGGGTTCAAAATACTTGAGAGAAAATCAGAATTCCACTAAGTTTCTAGATAATAATCTTTTATTGATGCAAAATACATTCAACTATATTAAAAAGTATTCTATTCCTTTCATATTCGCATCAACCCAAATGTCCAATATGAATCATTCTGCTTATGGAACTTTGAAAAGAATTGGTGAACACTATACAAATATACTTGGAGGTCACATTGTAAGATTTTGGAATACTTATGGCATAGAAAATGATCTTTCTAAAACTCATGTAATTACTGATTTTATCAATTCAGCCATATCCCAAAAAACTATTTTTATGCGTACAACTGGAAAAGAAAAAAGACAATTCTTACATGCAGATGACTGTAGTAATGCTCTTCTGAAAATTCATCAAAATTATGATGATATTGAAAAAAGGTATTTGGATATTACGAGTTTTGAATGGACTACTATATATGAAATAGCACAAATAATATCAAATGTCTTTTGCAATATTCCAATCAAAAGAGGTGAGTTAGAAGATTTAGTCCAAAATAATATTTCAAATGAGCCAGACCCATATTTCAGAGGGTATTGGGAACCCAAAATTACTCTGGAAGAAGGAATTAATATCATTTCAAAACATATGTTAAAATCTAAAAAAAATAATAAAACGCTTAATTGAATTATTTTAATTCGGATAAAATTTCATTAATACAAAAGCTTTTAAAGAATTACCTAAATAATATACCTTTAACTAAAAGTAATTCTTCTTTAATTAAAAGTACTCTCTTCAGGGCATTTGAATCAGAAGAGTTTTTATCTATTTATAGGAGTTTTGCTGTTGAAGTGGCGACACATTTCTATGGAAATGCATACGATACTTGTCTTCAGACATCTCCCACTCCAAGAATATTTTTCCCTAATTCGCACGGAACTTCAATACATTCTGATTATTGGTATGGGCACGGATTAAGTGCAATTACAACATGGGTACCAATATTAAATTCAATTTCAGGAGCTACATTTTACGCAGATCACAGGAAAATTCTTAATAATTATATTGATGAGCATAACTTTGATTTAAATTACTTAAAAAAAATTTCAGAAGAAATATCTATAAAAGAAAACGAAGTCTTACCACCTCCTGATTGTGCTTTTTTGTTTGATTCAACTATGCTTCATGGATCAACTTTAAATACAACTGACAAAACAAGAATTTCATTTGATTTTAGAATTTCTAGAATTTCTGATATTACTTCAACAAAAGATTTAGATAATTATTTAATTTTTGATAAGAATATAAATGAATATAAATTGCCCTATCACAAACTTTATGGGAAAAAGATTTTAAAATATATTTGCGGAGGGCAAGATAAAAATACCTTTGCACAACAAATACTAATTGACTCTTTTTCTGAAAGATACAATCTTCAGATTACTGACCAAGAGGCTGAAATTGAAAGATATAATTATCCAATACTTGATGGATTGATTAACGGTTATAAATTAAAAAATGAATATGATGCAATAGTATTAGCCTCTGAATATATAGCTCATGATTACTTTTTAAATTCGCAAAATTGTAAATCTAATATACCTATTTGGTCAGCTCTAGAAAACAAACAAATTCTCTGATCAAATTTTCTTGCCCAGATTTTCATATTGAATATTTAATACTAGATTATTATGGAAAAATGGATGTTTCAATTTTTTCTTTCATTTTCATTGCTCCATATGAAGTTAAATGATGAGAATCTTTATATAAAAATGATTTTTGGTCATAATTTTTGCAGTAATCTTTTGGACAAAGTAAAGAAAATGTATCAATATAAAGAACATTTGGATTAATATCTAGAAAATTTTTAATTAACAAACTTGGTTCTTTTTTAGATAGAAGCCATTTACTTTTATTGACTTTTGTAAAACAACTTTTGGAAATTGACAATGAAGGTCGATACCATTCTTCTTGGCAAGTATCTAAATTTTTAACTTTCGAAAATGTTGGAGTTGGAGAAATTAAGAAATATTTAACGCCAATTTTTTTTGTTTTTTCAATAAAGGTCTGATATGAATTTGTAAATCTTATACTATCTTTATATTTGCTAATACTTGAAGAGAAAATAATAATGTCTCCTTTTTTGAATTTATTTTCGTAGTAACGCAAGGGTGCAAGTACATGTTCCTCTGAACTTTCATTAATTAACTTTAGTCCGCTTCCTTGGGGATGCATAATAAAATTAAAATCTTTTTTATTAGCCAAATAAGTCATTAGTGCCCCATAATGACCAGCATGACTATCCCCGATAAGATAAATAGTTGGGCGGCTAAGATCATTAATAATCTTAGTTTCGCCAAAACCTGATATGTTCCATTTATTGTAAATGCTACCTGTGTATAATTTCCCTTTTAATGGTCTACCTAAAGAAATTATTATTAGTGAAACGATAGTCAAAAGTCCTGTACTATAAATTAAAACTTTCTTGGGGGCATTTAACAAAATGCTATATCTTAAGGGGTTTTCGACGTATTTATATGATGCTGTTGCAAGACAAATAATAAAAAATAGTTGAAAAGGAACGGACCACCAATGAATACCAATAGTCCATCTACTTAGAGATAAAATAGCCCAGTGCCATAAGTAAAGAGAATATGAAATTTTTCCTATGTAAATTACTTTGGGATAAGTAAGGATTTTGTAGGTTAGGGTTTGTTTTTTTAAAGAGATTATTAGCATGCAAGTTAGAATCACAACCATTATTGTTGATAAAGTTGCCAATGGTTGTGGCAAGTACATAACTACAAATATCAATATGAGAAGAGTTAGTGGTGGTATTTTTTTAAAAAATTCCTTTATTGATTGTCTTTTTTTAAAGAGAATAAATAAAATACATCCAGCTGACATCTCCCAGAATCTGGTTGGCATTAAAAAATAAGCTGCAGAATCATTATTTTGGTAAAGATAAATGAATCCTATTAGGGATGAAATAGAAAGCATGCCAACAGATAAAAATAGATTTCTCATCCCATTTTTTGTTTGCTGTCCAAAACCAGAAAACCATATAAGAAATGGAAATAATATATAAAACTGTTCTTCAACACTAAGAGACCATGTATGAGTGAATACATTAAGTTGTGTTGATTGGGCAAAATAATCAGTTGATTGTTTTAATAGATATAAATTTGATATTCCGAATAAGGATGATAAACCAGTTTTGAGAGCTACAGATGGAAATGGGTTAAATAGACAGACACAAATACTTATGCTCAGAACAAATATAACAAGTGCGGGAAATAATCTTTTGAATCGGCGTTCGTAAAATCTGCTTAAAAAGTCCTTAAAGTTTTTACTTTTTTTGTTATGAAGAGATGAAGTTATGACAAACCCTGAAATAACAAAAAATATATCTACTCCTAGGTAACCTCCTGGGATCAAATCCTTATTGAAGTGATTTATTATTACTAAAATTATTGCAAAAGCCCTCAAACCATCTATTTCTTTAAAGTAAGGACTTCTTGTCGTTTTATTATTATTTTCAGACGAAAATGACACCAACAAATTAAATAATGAGCTTATCTTACTATATTTGTATACTTTGGTTAAAAATTTATTTGATAAATTAAAAGCTTAATTTATCAAATTTCTAATTATTTATAAATTCAATTTTTTAACTAAATACATGATTAAGTTAAAATTTGTACAAGAAAATAAAACAAAACAAACTTATTTTTTTAATTTAAAATTCGATGTTTCGAGTATCTTTAAAAGGTAAAAAATTATAATTAACAGAATTTGAAGTTATCAATGTGTTTAAAACTTCATCTAATTGAACATACAACTTCTTAGATCCAGCCAAGGATAAATGATTATTATCCATATAATAAGAAACCTTTCTTTGTTTATCGAAAGATAGTCCACTCATATTGCATATGTTTTGAATACATAGATTTTTGAAAGGATCAATAAACTTTACTGATGGATTCCTTCTTGAAATTACCCGTAATTTATTATAAATATCTTCGTAATTTTTAATAAGAAATTCTTTATCTATTACACTACATTTCTTTCTGTTTGAGGAGAATAAACATGCTTGAGCTGATTCCGTAAATTCTGGAACAGGCATGACATATATTATTGAAATATTTTTATTTGTTGCTTTTTTAATGAAGGATTCTAGATCTCTAGACCATAATTCAAGAGATTCTAAACGTGAGATAGATTTTCCTTCTTCATTAAAAAAGACTGCATTTTCGTACAATAACCGTTGGTCATGATTTATTGGCTCTGAATAAATTGTGGTAAGCCTATTGGAAATAATAACAATGTCCTTACTAATTGCATTATTAAGAATATATTCCATATATTTAGTTGTAATTTGGACATCAGAATTACTTAAATAAGGTTTAGATTTTGATTCATACCAATAAACATTACTTGGGAAAATTGTACCTGAAATAGATGTATATTTAGTGCCATATTTTTCGGATAAATTTGCGATTAGATTTCTTAAAGCATAAGAGTGAGAATCACCTGCTAGAAAAATATTATGTGACTGTTTATTCTTTTCTTTAGAGAATGAATAAGAGCACTTTTCAACTACATTAGAGAATGAATTATTTTCATCAAGATTAGGGCTATGACAATTTTGCCTATTAATTGTTGTCCCAGGAACACTCTGAGATAAATAAAAACTTTCAGGCTCAATTTTATTTTGAGTAATTATAGAAATTAATTTATATCTAATCTCTTTAGCTTCTCCTAATTTGTATATAAATAGGAAAGAAGAGGCTAATAGCAACAAAGTCAATTTATAGGTCCCAAGAAAAGATATTTTCCATTTAACTCTTCTTAAGGGATTTTCTATATAATTAAAAGATATAAATGAGATCAAAAATATTAATGCTAGTACTACAAAATCATTACTATCCTTTCCATATATCCAAATTGATAGTGAAATAATTCCCCAATGCCAGAGATATAGAGAATATGATAATTTCCCTATATAAACTAAAATTTTTTTAGATAATATTTTATTGATCCAGCTTTCTTGGTTAAATGAAATTAAAAATAACGAGGTTATTAATACTATCAATAATGTTTTAATTTGGGAAAATTGGTTTTCAGAAAATAAAAGTATTAAAATAATTGAAATCCCTAAAAACTGAAATGTCGCCAAATTATTTGAAAGTTTATTAACGAAAAATTCTTTAATTTTGCTGATTGTTAAAAATGTAATTACACCAAATCCAATTTCCCAAAATCTCGTTGGTAGAAGAAAATAAGAAAAACTTGAATATAAATAATAATTTCTTAAAAATAAAATTAACGAAAAAATAGAAAGAATAAAGATTATTTGAAATAATTTGGAACAAGTTTTCCTTCTTTTTTTAAATAGGCCACTAATGTAAAGAAATACAGGAAAAATTAAATAAAACTGTTCCTCTATAGCGAGAGACCAAGTATTTATAAATGGATTTAAATAACTTGCTTGTGCAAAATAATCAGTTGAATATTTAAAAAGATAAAAATTTGAAAGTCCTAATAGAGAAAAAAAACCAGTTCTTATCGAAACATTTGGATATGGATTAAATAAACAAATTATAAGTGATACAGAAATCACATAAAATAATAATGCAGGCAAAAGCCTTTTAATTCTTCTTTCAAAAAAATATTTAATGAAATCAGAAATACTTAAAAAGTTTTGATTCATTACTGACTTTGTTATTACATATCCCGAAATTACAAAAAATATATCTACACCTAAATAACCACTTTTCAGATAGTTGCTGTTAAGGTGATTTACAATAACTGCTATTATGGCGATTGCTCTTAAACCATCAATCTCTGGAATATAAAGTTTATTCCCTTCCTTTTGCTTAGAAATTTCCAATTAATAGAACTATTAATTAATTTAGTAAAATAATATCTCATTTAGAAAAAAACTAACAAGTAACTTTTATGTAATGAGTAAAAAAATACTAATTATTTTTTATTTGAGAAATTATGGTAGCAGAATCTTCAAAAAATGGTTGGACATTAATGAAAGTATTATTACCTTAAAGCTATCTTAGAATATGACTGAAGTATTAAAAATTAAAAGGAGCTAAATGTTTTTAATATCAGTACTTAATTCCATAAATTAGCCAAAAACAAATCAAAACTTCAAAAATTTTTTGCTTAAAAGATTATTAATCTCAAAATTCACAAATTTTTTCGTAATCTTACTAGAAAAATATTTTATATTAAAAATATTGATGATGTTTGATAAGCATCACAGTCATTTTCTTCAATTTCTACTTTAGTTAATAATTTAAAAGGACAAAATTCTATAAACTCCTTAAGATTGGTAAAGTATTTTCTCCCATACTTTTGTTGCCCTTTATAAAACGTAAGATTGTGTATAAAAAATTTGCCACTTAAATTATTTTTCATCTTTTCAAAAACTTTATCTAGCAATTTATCTTCAAGTAAATACCATGTAATTTCACTAAAGAAAAAACATTGAAATTGAGAATAATCTAGAATATTTTCAATATTATTAACTTCAAATGACATCTTAGGATATTTTTTTTTTGCTTTTCTAATAGAAGTTTCTGAAATATCAACACCTAAAGTTTCGATATTGGTTTCTTTTTGAATAAAACTCATTGTATTCCCCAGACCACAACCAAACTCAATAGAAGTTTTTATTTGATATTGCCTTATGAAATGAGAAACAACTTTTCTTGATAAATTATTAAATATTCCATCTTCACTTTGATGCCAAGGGTCATCAAATTTCTGATACATCTCCTCAAACTTTCCAATAAACTTACCATCCCTAATCACATAATCTTGATATCTATTCATTCAAATTCTCAAACAAATTAATTACAATAATACTTTATTAGTATATTACTAGTCTTTTTCTCTTTTAAAAAGTTAATAATCAGACCAATATTATTAGACGAAATCTAACTCCAATAGAAAATAGAATAATAGATGATTTGGCAAATAAATTAATATATAACTATATCTTCTCTACTATTACAGAAAGGCAATAGACTTTGTTGATCATAAATGTATGCATTATAATTTTTTTTCCTTATATGATTTAAAATTTTTAAAATTAAAATGTCATTAAATTCAACAAATTTAAGGTCTTTTGATAAATAATCTCCAATAGAAGTTTGTTTAATCCCAATTTTTTGCTTTTTAATTTCCCATTCTTTTTGAAATTCTTTTCCCTTTTTAGACGATAAAAATCTATTTAATTTATTTTTATTAGGTATATCTCCAATTAATGCTCTTCCATTTGGTTTTAATAAACTGATAATCTTATCTATAAATTCAAATACTTCTTTTTCTGTATTTAAACAATGTATAACAGAATAAGAAAGAATTTTTTCAAACTTTTGTTTATTTAAATTAGCTGAAAGAAAATCTTGCTCGATATATCTAAATTTCTTATTTTTATAAACTCTTTTGATTCTATTAATAATACTAGGGTGATCGCATAATGTTACTGAATTTACTAATTTAGATAGTTTGTAAGAAATATCTCCAGAACCGCATCCTATATCAAGCAAATTATCAGATGAACTTAAAGATAACTTTTGCATAATTTCTTCTGAAATAAATTTCTCTGATTCACTCTGAAACTGATAGCGCCCATTAATAATTGTTGGATTATCTTCTTCTTGTGATACTTTGCCATACGCTTCAAATATATTCATGAAAAAATTTAGATCAAATTTAATTTAATTAAAACATATCATTAGAATTGAATATAAGATAAATTATATTTTTGATCCCTTTCGATCAATTTCCCATGATTTAATAAGCAATCAACATAAATATCATTAGCATATAAAATTAAGGATTTTGAATCCTTCATAAATTTAAGATTGTTTAAAATAAATTTTTCTATTGTATTAGAACCAAATGGATTGAACATGAATAATACAGAAGGACTTTTGATATTTAATTCAGATACATCTTTAACTTTAAAATTAATATTTATTTTTGATTGAATGTTTTCTAAAAATATATTTTTATTTATTTCCGCAGCTTTAATTAATCTTTTTGAAATATCATATCCGTAGAATGATTTAAATCCATAATAACTGGCAAAGTAAAAGCTTGAGATGCCACTACCACATCCTAAATCTAATAAATCATAATTTTTTATATTTAAATTAATTGGCAAAAAACTCATTAACCTATCAATATTCTTCAACCATACTATTTCAAATGAAGAAGAATCCTCTTTTTTAGATATCGGGATATCTAAATCTTCTAAATCAATGCTACTAGATCCTACGAAATTATTTTCTTTAATCCAAGTTTGATTAAAAAAAGTATTTTCATTTCTAATTTTTGAATTTAAATAAATCTTTTTTCTTTTCAAATTTAATAAATCTACCCATTAATAAATTTAACAGTAAATAGAGTTATAAGCATCCTAATATATAAAATAAATTTTTTATAAGAATTATTGATAATAAAAAAATTCTTACTTTAAAAACTATAATAATAAAAGTATTTTTAGAAAATTGAAAGAAATATTATCCCCTTATTTAATTGAATGTAAATCTAATAAAACTTGGGACGCCTTTATAAAAGAAAGTCCAGATGGTAATATCTATTCTATTTCAGATTATTTAGAAAGCTATAATGAAAAGATATCAAAATTATTTTTAAAAGAAGGAAATCAAATTTTAGCTTCAGTAATAATAATAAGTCCTGTAGAAAGGTCTATTAATCCTTTAGCTTTCTCCTCATTTCAAGGGGTTTGTATAAGATCTATTGAAGGTAAAAAGCATTCTGTTATGACAAAAAGGATGAATATTATTAAAGCTTTGCTTGAAAAACTTACTGAAAAATATTCAAATCATTTTCTTTCTTTGAATCCTACTTTTAACGATATTAGACCTTTCCAATGGCATAATTTTCATCAAGCTCAAAAAGGTAAATATTCTATTTCAATAAAATATACTGGAGTTATAGATTTTAATGATTTTGCAAATTTTGACAAATATATTGAAGAGATATCATATAGAAGAAAAAGCGATTTAAAAAAATCTAAGAAATTTAATTTCAATATTGATGAGTCTAAGAATTTAGAAAAGTTTGTAGAAATTTATTTAAAAGTTTTTGAAAGGCAATCAATAAAAATAAAACAAAAAGATTTAAAAATAATAAAAAATATTATTAATAAATTAACTAATCTTAATTTAGGAAAACTTTATTCTGCTTCAGATTTTAAAAATCAAATTGTAGGTTTTAACTTTATTATGAACTATAAGAATACTTCAAGCTATTTATTTGGTGCGATTGATCCTGAATTTAGATCAACAGGAATAGGAACAGAACTTTTAATTAATAGCATTGAACAATCCTATAATTCTTCAAAAAGATACTTCGATTTGGTTGGTATTAATTCACCTGCAAGAGGAGATTTTAAAACTAGTTTAGCGGCCAATCCAAAGATATATTTCAATGTTAATTTTGATTTATAATTCCTTAAATAACTTTAAAATAATCATATCAATATTTTTATTTTAAGACCATAAGTAATCTGATTACATTCTTTGATAGATGCCTCTATTAATGTTTTGGAAAATTGATTCCCACCTTCCCAAGAATTTTCTTTTATTTCAAATCCAGTAGCAATTTTCAATCATCTCAAAATATGATTAATTTATTAATATACTAAAATATTATAATATTGCTATTCTGAGATGTGTTTATTGATAGAAAGAAATGGAAAAAAATCCTAAAATAACTATTGATAATTCTTTAAAAGATGTTTTTATATGCTCTTATAAACTTTTAAATAGTAAAGAAAGATATAGATTAAGAAAAAATATCATTTTGAGTTTTTTTGCGGGTATATTTGAAATTATATCCGTAACTACTGTTTACCCACTAGTAAGTATTATTGTTGAACCAGAATTAATAGAAAAAAATGTAATAATATATAAAATTTGGACATTCTTAGGAAACCCTCAACAAAATAATTTTGTAATTTTACTAACTATAATTGCATCTTTAGTTTTATTTGTATCAGTTTTTCTAAATTTTATTTCGCAGATTTTATCTAATAGAGATGCAAGTTCTGCTGAAGAAAGATTAGCAAGAGAATTCTTTAAAAATCTAATTTATACGCCTTATAAATGGCATTTATTAAATAATCCAAATGTAATTCGAAATATAATTCTAACAAATATGAATTTATGGAATAGGAGCATAATACAAATTATTCCTTCTTTATCAGGGCAATTATCAGGAATAATCTTTGCTTTTATAGTTTTAATAATTGCAACTCCAAAACTTGGCTTTCTTTTATTTTTAATCTCAGGAAGTTTATTATCAATATTTCTAAAACTTATAAGAAAAAAATCTAACAAATTAATGAAAGATGTTAGTAAAAAACAAGAGTTAATTAATATCTTCGTAACAGAATCATTGACTGGAATAAAAGATATAAAACTTTCTTCTAAAGAGGAAAATTTTATCAAAATTTTTAATTCTTTAAATCATGTAATTATCAGGAATTTTTCTTCCGCAGTTAATTGGAATAGCTTACCAGGTTATGTAGTAATTTTATTTGGACAATCAAGTATTTTAATAACCTCTGCAGCATTATTTATTTCAGGGATAAAAGGAGGAGAACTAGCATCAATTATGGCTATAATTGTGCTTGTATTCTCGAAAACAATTCCTTTATTTAATAAATTAGGTTCATCTTTTAATAGAGTCTCAAACTATAGTAGTTTTATTCAAAATTTAAATAATACAATAAATTCAATTCAAAATGAAAAAAAAGAAAATTTAAATAATGAAAAAAATGTAGCTACAAAAGAAAGATTTAAATGGGAAAAAGTTATTTTTTCATCAATTGAATTTAGTTATCCCAAATCTCCTAAGCCAATATTAAAGAAATTAAATCTTGAAATATTTAAGGGTTTACATTATGCATTTGTAGGTCCTTCAGGTGCTGGTAAATCAACAACAATTGATTTATTTTTAGGCCTTTTAGAGCCTGATAAAGGTAAGATTTTAATAGATCAAATGGATTTAAAAGAAATAGGTATTAGGAATTGGCAGAAGAGAATTAGTTATGTTCCACAAGATCCTCTAATAAGTGATCTTTCATTAAGAGAAAATATTGCATTTGGTTTGCCTAAAGAATTTATTGATGATGAAAGAGTTTTGTATTGCCTAAGGAAAACAAAACTTTTAGAGGTTTGTAATGCATTACAGGAAGGTATTTACACTAATTTAGGTAATAAGGGTATTAATCTTTCTGGAGGTCAGAAGCAAAGAGTCGCTATCGCAAGGGCACTTTATCAAAATACTGAAATACTTGTTCTTGATGAAGCAACTAGTTCTTTGGATAATAAAACAGAAAAATTAATACAACATACAATCAAAAATTTAAAATCCAAAATGACAGTTATTTCGATAGCTCATAGATTCTCGACTATCAAGAATTGTGATTGTATTTTCTTATTAGAAGATGGAGTACTTAAAGGTCAAGGAAACTTCAAAGAGCTAAAAATAAATAGTAAGCTATTTAGAGATTTAGCGAGATCACAAATAAATGATATGGATTGAAAAATTGAAGTAATATACTTTAATATTTTATGATTATTTTAAATAGATTTGATTTTATTATTTTCTTTTATGGGTGAATACAGAAAAGTCAGTAAAGTTTGTAAATTGATGCTCAAAATTCAAAGCACCATTTTTTGTAGAAAATACATAGAAGCCACCCTCTTTAACTTTTGAGGGAAGGTCAATCCCCTTAAGTGCTTCTTGATTATCAAACATTTTTTTAATAAGTATACTGTTATGTCCAGTAATTATTGTATTTTTATCACTATCAACAGGTAAATTTAAAATTAGATTTTTAAGATCTTTTTGCCAATTATTATATTCTTCAGAATTATAATCATCATAAAACACTCCTTTATAAGCTAGAAGCTTATTTTCTAAATCTAATTTATTAAAAGCAATTTCTGCAGTTTGTCTTGCTCTGCAGCTAGGACTAGAAATTACTGTACCTATTTTCATACCATGCTTTTTAATGAATTCATTAATCATTTTTGCTTGTATTTTCCCTTTCTCATTTAAACAAACAAATTCAGCAAAATATTCTTTTTCACCTCTTCTAGATTCGGACATTTCCGCCGAATCATACATATTAGTCTGATGCCATTTATTCCTTTCGGTATGTCTCATATATATTATGTATCCACCTTTTCTTAATTCTTCAAACCAAAATTTGTTATTCCCGTTTGAAAAATTATTCAAATCTTTTTTCTCATTATCATCATTTAAAAAAGTTATTTTTCTTAAAATCCTATCTTTTTTTTCATATATGTTTGATATTGAAGAGAGCACTACTAAAAAAAAACCAAAAGAAAAGATTATTTTTAAGATGAAATTCTTATTGATATTCAAAATTTTTAGAAAAATAAATTAATAGATTATCCCCAGTAACTTTCCAATCGTTTGTTATGTAATAAAAATTATCATTGCATCAATAAAATTAAATTTAAAGAGTATTTGACAAAGAATATTCATTGGCATTCAACATATTGAATGTATGGTATCCAAGTGAATCAGAATCGAGCCATTTCTGTAAATTTTCTATTTCATGTGAAATAAACTTACTTTTATGGTCTAAAGAATTTAAAATGATATCTTTTATTTCTTCTTGATTTAGATCGCTGGGCATACTAAGATTTTTTTGCCATTTTGGACAGCAAAAATAAAATCCAGCGAATATCCTTGCATTTCTTGAAATTTTTTCTAAATCTATATTTATCAACCAATTTTTAGAAAGTAAATTTACATAATCAGAACGAGATTCAGGATAAATTGCGAAATCTGCATCATGATACCAACCCTTATCTGCAATCATTACAGGCTTGCCGCAAGCGGCATATTCTATACCAGCAGTTCCATGATACGTTATTAGACCAGAGGCTATATTCATAACTGATTTACCTGATAATTGTTTAGGTAAGATTAAAATATGATTTGGCAAATCTTTGGGCAAAATATCTTTTAATGTAATTCCTCCATACCAGTCTTCTCCAGGATGTGGTCTGAAAATCCAAATGAAGTCAGTATTATTTAAAATACTTTTATACGTTGTTAGTATCCAGTCTTCAAAATCTCTAAACCTATCCATTCCAAAGGCGTGTGGGCAATCAAACCAACAGCTAGCATAAATAACAATTATTGGCTTTTTGTTTTTATTTTTAATAAATTCTCTAATATCCTTAAGATCTTTATTGAAGGCCAATTGCCCTCCGAAATCATTTGTTTTACCAATTAATCTTTTTTCTATATAATTACTACCTACTTCATATAAAAGATCAGTTTGATTTGTAGTAAGTTTTTCTAAATCATTTTTGAGAGGAGTATCTATACCAAGATTTATATCCTTTGTATTATTAAATTTTACAAATCTTGGAATTCCAAAAGCGCCAAACAAAGTAAAAACTTCAATATTAAATAATGGAGCTAACCAACATAATGGAGTACATTGAACCGAAATTGAATGGCTCATAAATATCTTTTTAGGTTCATATTTTTCAATCAATTGCTCAGCGAATCTTATGGATTGAATATATTGGGATATATAATGAACTATGTTTTCATCTTCTATATTTACCTTACCGAGCATCTGTTTCTTTAAAACATAATCATAGAACTGTTTTGATGGAGTATTGTATGGAAACTGAATGTCTAATATATCTTCTGGTCTCTTTATTTTCTTTAAAATTTTCTTTGATTGGTACAAAATATCACTTGAAATACTATCAGGCATTTTCTGAATATTTGATATTCCAACATTTCTAAGAAATGAATAGCATTTCATCTTGTTATAACTAGAAATCAAACCCAATTCATTTCCTAAATATGACTCACTTGCCATTCGTATTAACTGCAATCTAAAAAAATATCCAAGATTATAAAAGTGTCCATCTATTATAAAACTTTTCTTATTATTTACTTTTAATTTTTGATTAGTAATTTTGCTTAAGTTCTTATATAACTTTTTATCTTTTGAGTAGCTACGATAATAATTAAAATTATTTAAAAAAAAATTATATATATTTTTTAACTTTTTTATAGCAAATATAAAATTACTTTTTAGCATAAGATTTATACTTTATATAATTAGTTCATTATACATATGTTATCTTTATAAAAAATTATTATCTATAAAAAGAAATTATCTTAAAAATTATTTCTAAAAAACTATAAAAGAATTAAATATTTTAAAATAAGGTTTTTTAGAAAGAAAAGAAAAGTCTACCTTTTTTTATATCAAAACAACTAAAAAAATAGTAGGCTATTAATAAATTATTTTTTAAATTTTGATTAAACATTATAAAACCCCACAAGAAACTTTTTGGGCAGATAAATTTGGAGATGATTATTTAGAGAGAAATGCTGATAATCAATTAATTGCATCAAATATTCATTTTTTATCTTTAGCTCTTAGTAAAGCTTCTAGAATAAATTCTTGTATAGAGTTTGGATCAAATATAGGAAATAATCTTAGAGCATTAAAGACTTTGGTTCCTGATATTGAACTTAATGCAATTGAAATTAATCCTAAAGCAAAGGCAAAACTTGAAGAATTTATACCTAATAAAAATATTTATTTGGGATCAATCTTAGATTTTACACCTACTAAAAAATATGATTTGGTTTTAATAAAGGGTGTACTAATACATCTAAATCCTAACTACTTAAAAGATGTATATTCCAAATTAATTAACAGTACCTCAAGATACGTTTTATTGGCTGAATACTATAATCCAACTCCTGTAGAAATTGAATATAGAGGACATAAAGATAAATTATTTAAGAGGGATTTTGCAGGTGAGATACTTTCTAATCATAAGGAAATATCATTAGTTGATTATGGCTTTTGCTATCACAGAGATAGGCTTTTCCCAAATGCAGATCTTACGTGGTTTTTACTCCAAAAAGATAGTTAATCCCAATATTCAGTTAATGCCTATTTGTTTTAGCAATAAATTCTTATTAATCTGAATCCTAAAAGAAATTTGATTTTTTAGCTTTTTTATTCTCTTAACATTTTTTATATCTTTCTTTCGCTTCCTCTTTCATGGCTTCATTATTAATTTGAACTTTATTCAAGTTAGGTTCTGTTTTTTTATCTCCCTTTTTCTTAATACCGCCTTTTCCCCTCCACCTCTTTTATTTGAAATTAGTTAACTTGTTCATTATGAATTTAATACTATTACAGATACTATAGCAATTGCTCTAAAACCATCAATCTCTGGAATATAAAGTTTATTCTGCTTATTTTTTTCAGTAATTCCCAATTAAGAAGACCAATAATTATTTCATTAAAATATCATCGCATGATGAAAAAATTTAAGAAGAAACTTTTTTCTTGAATGTTTATATAAGATTTTATAAAAATAAATTTTTATAAGTGCATTTTAGGGTTCATAATTTACAAAACAAGCGTGAACCAATGGTTACAAAAGTTATCCTTTTATGAAAATGTCCTTGAAATCCTTTGAAATCCTTTGATATAAAAAGAAAAAATAAGTGGAGCCAAGCGGATTTGAACCGCTGACCCCCTGCATGCCATGTAGGTACTCAAGTAAGCTATAACTAGTGTTTGCAACTGTTTTAGCTAAGTTGGTCGCAGGGCTGGTCGCAAGGCTAACAAAAAACCCCCCTACTTTTTCTTTTGTTTAGGTGATTTTAAATATCTCTCTCTTAGTTTTAAATAATCTATATCAGAACTAATATTGAAATTATTAATAAGTAATCTTAATTAATTAATATAAATATTGATAAGTATATCCTAAAAAAATTATTTATCATTAACTATTTAGGGATATTTGGACAAGCTATTAATAACAAAAAATAGTACATATATCGACAATGTAGTATTTCTGAATTAAGATTCAACATAATTAAATAAATTCGATGGTTTATTCGAATGGCACTCTTAGAGGGGAGAAAATATAATAAAAATAGGTTTTTAAATTGAATATTAAAAGCTCATATAGAACAGAGATAGACGGAATAAGAGCTTTTGCCGTAATTGCGGTAATTATTCATCACTTTAATGAAAGTATTTTAAAAAGTGGGTTTCTTGGAGTAGATATTTTTTTTGTAGTTTCTGGATACGTTATTACATTATCTTTTTTTGCTAATGAAGATAAAAACTTTATACAATTCATCTCAGGTTTTTATAAAAAAAGAATAAAAAGACTACTTCCAAGTCTTTTAGTTTATGTAGTTGTAATAAGTCTATTAATCTGCTTTTTTGTAGAGGATGGCAGAAGCATTTTTTTTAGAACTGGTTTCTTTTCAATATTTGGATTATCTAATTTATACCTTGTAAGAAATTCAGTAGATTATTTTGCATTCTCAACAAACTTTAATCCATTTACCCAAACATGGTCATTAGCAATTGAACAACAATTTTATTTGATTTACCCATTTTTAATTTGGTTTACTGGTTTTATAAAAAATAAAAATCGTAGTATTAACAAATTAAAATTCTCAATAATAACAATAACTTCGATATCGTTAATTTATTTTTTATTTTTTTATTCAGACATAAACTCTGAGGCTTATTTTCTGCTCCAATATCGTTTTTGGGAAATTGGTTCAGGTTGTTTGCTCTTAATATTGCTTCAAAAAAATAATACTTTTATAAAAAAAATTGAAATAATACCCCCTTCCATAACTCTAAGCTTGATTATCTTATTGATGTTTTTACCTAAAGAGAAAGCAATAATCTCAATCCCATGTGTTGTAACATTAACTCTTATTTTATTGATTTCTTTAAAAGATAAAGGTTTAATATTTAAAATTTTTACTCATCCAAAAATTATATATATAGGCAAATTATCTTATTCTTTATACCTTTGGCATTGGGGTGTAATTTCCATGAGTTTATGGACTATTGGTCTATATTTGTGGCTAATCCCTATTCAAGTTTTTCTAATAATTTTATTTTCGATTATTTCGTTTGAATTTATCGAAAAGCCTATTCGAAATAAATTAGATTTCCAAAGTAAAAACTTGTTTAAATGGATTAGTTCAATATCTTTGTTGATATTTTCCTTTGTTCCAATATTTCTTGATAAATTTGAAAATAATACTATTTTTTTGGGTAATAGAAATAGAATAAATAATTACTCAGAAAATGAATTATGGAAAAGAAAAAATTGCTCTAATACAAGTATTAGCGTGATTCCTACTGATCAAGATTTTCATAAATGTTGGATAACTTTAGAAGATGATTCCAGTTTTAATAAAAAAGAGAATAAACAAAGAATATTCTTTTATGGGAACTCATATAATGAACAATTGGCACCTATACCCGCTGCGATAGTAAAGAAAAGAAATGATTTGCAATTTAATTCATTTTTTACTAATACTGGGTGTATCCCATCCGAAAGAATAACTCCAAAGAATAATAAAAATATTGAGTGTAAATTAACTTTTAAGAAATACCTAAATTTCTTCGAAAATTATTCAAAAGAGGGAGATCTATTTTTTATTTCGAGTTCAATTATTTTTCCACTAGAACAGAATAATTTGTATCTAAAAAATAATGGTGAGATAACCAATCGAAGTGCATTAGAAATATATCTTGAAGAATTAAAAGATATTCATATTAGATTTAAGAATCAAGGGAAGGGTCTTGTTATCGTAAGTCCAATACCAATAATTCAAAATAATCCCAGATTATGTGCACATTGGTTTGCTAAGACTAATAATGAATGTAAAGGTAAAAAATTGTACAATAATCGAGCAAATTTAGAAATTATTCAAACACATAATAAATATCTTCTAATGCTAAAAAGAATTGGTATTAAATATTTAGATATTTACTCTGAAGTTTTGAAGATTTTAAATAATAATGAGAGTAAAATTTATATTTATTATTATGATAATTCCCACTTAAGTAGAGAAGGGAGTTTGAGGTTGGTTGATTACTTTGAGGATGAAGTGTTAAATAAAAAGTAAAAAAGGTTTTTGAATTTGAAATTACTTTTTTCAAGGGTTGCTAGTCGCAGAGGTGGTCGCAGAGGGGTCATATTTTGCCATATTTTACCTTATCAAAACGTATCGTTTTGTTATGATAAATTGGTCAAACTAATTGGTATAACTAGCGAAAATCCTGATGGAGCCAAGCGGACTCGAACCGCTGACCCCCTGCATGCCATGCAGGTGCTCTACCAGCTGAGCTATGGCCCCACGACAAGTTTTTTCTTGTTATTCCTATCGATTTGATTCAGACTCACCTATCCAAATGTCAAAGTTGTCAAATGTTGCCCGTTTCAGTCATACACAATTCTGCTCAATAATCTGCTAAAGATTGATTAACAAAAGGTAATAGCCAATAGGGAAGATGAGTGGATCCAAATTCTGCCCAAAAACATTCGATTGTTCTATAGCAAAGGATGGAGTATTCGAGGCATTAGTTTGGCAAACTAAAAAAGCTACAAATAACTCACAGGATCGATGATGGTTTAAAACACGAAAAACCTTCAACGATCAATTTTAACATCTACTGAATTTGTACTAGAAAATTTTTCAGACATACAAACATTAATTAAAAAGTTATAAGTTTCTTTTACGAGAGGAAAGTATCTTTATACAAAGCTTATAAGACTTTATAGAAAATAGTGCAAGTAAAATTAAAACAAAAAGTTTAGGTTGATGGATTCCTAATGCAGAAGCTATTACAATTTTTTCGGCCTCTTAGGCGGCAATATTTCGCAGGTTAGAATCCTGACGTCCTATAAATTATTCCACTAAGGTTGAGATATTTGATAGTCTTCATGATATAAGACTTACTTCTATCGAAGGTCTTCCTGAACTACAGCTTGTTATTATTTGCGATATTTATAAATTAAAATTTAAAATATCTTGAGTAAGAATTTCATTGCAATTTGTCATAAAATCAATCCATACGTCATAACTTAATCAGGATTTACATGAAATTACTTTAAAGGTTAAGAGTGTGTATCAGATATTTCTTTTCTGATGAATGCTTACTATCTGTCTTCCAAGTGAAAGTCCAGAAAGAGATTGTGCTAAATTGATCACTTTTTCAATATCTAAATCATCTAATATTCCATTTATTTTACTTCTAATAGAATGAGCTTTCTTACCAAAATCTGTTTCGTAATAAGATGTTCGCTCGTCTAGTAAAAATAATTCTATGGGAAAGTCTGAGAATTGCGTTACTGTATTCATTCCAACTTCAGTCATGAATGATCTCAAGGAAGAAAAAGAAAAATGTCTCAGATGCTCAGGGGGGGCAAAATAATCTGCTGATTGTATTCCAATCGACTTTCTTTTGAGAAAGGAATCTAAGATTGGATTATCTACATCATTTGGTACCCGTATAGCTAATATTGAAGATTCATGCATCATTTCTTTAATCCTATTTAGTATTAAAACCGGATCAATCACATGCTCTAAAACGTTTTTCAGAATTATGACATCGAAAACTTTGTCAGGGAAAATAAGATCATTTACTATATCGCCAGTCCGAAAATTAATTTTTGCCATTGTCTCAGGATTATGAACTTTAAACCCATATTCAGAGAAATCCGAAGCGCTAACATCAACACCATCCTCATAGAAAAATTTGCATGTATATCCTTCGCCACATCCGAGATCATAGAGGGTAGATATATTCCTTTTTAATAGTTTTTTAGCTATAAATCTAATTTGTTTATCTATTAAGTGGATATGCTTCAATTCTTCTTTAGAGTAGGTGGCGGAGTAACCACCATAATCATCCTGATAATATTTAGTTGAATAAAAATCTCTAAGCTCCTTTTCTGATGGCAATGGCTTAACATTGATAGTCCCATGTTTATCACGATAAATAGAGTAGTCTTCTTTTTTCATTATCTAGTTTCTAATAGTTTGATTGCTCATTTCTTTTTCAAAATGACTCAAAGTTAATCTTATACCTTCTTCAAGATTTGTTTTTGCTTCCCATCCTAAGGCGTTGATCTTAGAAGTGTCTAATTTCTTTCTTGGAGTTCCATCAGGCATATCTTTATCCCATAAGATTTCGCCCTCAAAACCAATCTCTTCTGCAATTTTTTTTGCAAGATCTTTTATTGAAATTTCAAATGGACTCCCCACATTTAACCAGTATATTTCTTTCCCTTTTTTATCTTTTGGAACTCTTCCTTTTGAAGAATTCCATTTATCTAATATGAATAAACAAGCATCAGCAAGATCATCTACATATAAAAATTCTCTTAAAGGCGTCCCTGATCCCCAACACTTAATATATTTTGAGTTGCTTTTTTTTGCATCATGAAATCTTTTAATCAGACCTGGAATTACATGGCTGTTTAAAGAGTGATAGTTATCTCCTGGGCCAAAAAGATTTGTCGGCATTAAGCATATGGAATTAAATTTATGTTGTTGATTCAATGCTTGGCATAATTTTATCCCGGCTATTTTAGCTAAAGCGTAGAATTCATTTGTTTGCTCTAATTGATCAGTCATTAAATATTCTTCTTTAATAGGTTGAGGTGAAAATTTGGGATAAATGCAACTGCTGCCAAGGAAAAGAAGGGTTTTTATATTATATTTCCAAGACAGCTCAATTATATTTGTTTGAATTTTTAGGTTATCTAGTATGAAATCAGCAGGTTGATTTTGATTAGCATAAATTCCTCCTACTTTAGCCGCAGCAATAATGACTATTGTTGGTTTATTTATTTGAAACCATTTATCCACTATTTCATAATTTGTCAGATCTAACTCTGAATGAGTGGGGGTAAGTAGATTTTTTAATAGATAATCTTTATGAAAACCAATTTTTAAATATGCTCTTTTTATTGCGCTACCAACCATTCCAGAACTACCTGCAATAAATATTTTTTCTTTTAAAATTAATTTTTCAGTCATTTTCTTTCATTTTATCATTCATAGCGAGGTTGTTTTTTTCCTTTTGAGCAAGTTTTTTGTCTTCTCTTATCATTTCTGATACCAGGCTCTCTAATGAAATTTTAGGCTTCCAACCTAGTTCTTTAAATGCCTTGCTCGAGTCACCTAGAAGTTCATCTACTTCGGTTGGCCTGTAGTATCTTGGATCAACTTTTATAACTACTTTGCCATTATCTTCTCTTATTCCAACTTCCTCTTTCCCAGAACCTTTCCATATAATTCCATTCCTATTAGATTCTCCCCCCCATCCAAGTTCTTGTGTTGCTAACTCACAAAATTTTCTTACTGTTTCCATCCTGCCTGTGGATATTACGTAATCTTCAGGTTTCCCATTCTGAAGCATCATCCATTGGACCTCAACATAGTCTTTAGCGTGCCCCCAATCTCTTTTGGCATTTAAATTTCCTAAATAAAGGCAATCATCAATACCTAAATCAACCCTAGACAATCCCCTTGTTATTTTCCTAGTTACAAATGTTTCGCCTCTTCTTGGACTTTCGTGATTAAATAAGATGCCATTGCAAGCAAAAATACCATATGCATCACGGTAGTTCTTTGTAATCCAATATGCATATAGCTTCGAAACGGCATAAGGGCTTCTTGGATTGAAAGGAGTATTCTCATTTTGCGGAGACTCATTAATAGCACCATACAATTCACTTGTACTAGCTTGATAAAATCTTGTCTTCTTTTCCATTCCAAGTATTCTTATTGCTTCAAGAATCCTGAGGGTCCCCATAGCATCACTATTAGCTGTGTATTCGGGCGTTTCAAAACTAACAGCTACATGACTTTGGGCTCCAAGATTATAAATTTCAGCTGGCTCTACTTGTTTAATAATTCGTATAAGATTTGTACTATCTGTCAAATCTCCATAATGCAGTATGAAGTTATTTCTGGTTACATGTGGATCCTGATATAGATGATCTATTCGATCAGTATTAAAACTGCTAGACCTTCTTTTTACACCGTGAACTTCATAACCTTTTTTTAGAAGAAATTCTGCAAGATAGCTTCCATCTTGACCAGTGACCCCTGTAATAAGTGCTCTTTTGTTATATCCCATGAAAACTAAATTAAAATAATTTTTTCTATTTTAAATATTTTAATTTATAACATCCTTTCTGCTAATTCCGCTAATTGTCTCCCGTAAGATTTTTCCCTCTTAGGATTAAAAAATTCAGCCTCTTTTTTCAGGATTTTAGAAAAAGATGTATCCCCAATCTGACTTACTAGAGTTTGGCATGAAGATATGAAATCTTTTTCAAGATAACAAGTATTTACCTCATTGATTTTCAAAAACTCAGCAAAATGTAAATTATCCATTTTTTTTAAAGATTTGTAATGGCCTGATTCTGGGAAAAATGCGAGAACAGGTTTTCCTTTAATCATTGATTCAATAAGCATAGTAGAGAGTGGGGATATAACTGCATCAGCTAAAGTTAAAATTTTGTTACTAACAACATAATCAGCTAAAAATAATTTTCCGCTATTACTTTTAATTACTGATTTATAGTAATCAATCATACTTGGATCAATCGTAACGTGATCCCACTTCAAAGATAGAAAATCTTCTTCTTTTTCGGCTAATCCACCTCTCCAAGGATGAGGGCGATATATAATATGACAATCTTGTAAGATATTATTCTTTATTGCCTTTTCAAGTAATTTTAAGTAAAGAGTCTCACACCCTGAAGATCCAACTCCAGCATATAAAAGGATTTTTTTACAAGGATCTACATTAAAAAAGTTAGCCAGTTCTACTCGATTTTCTTTTGGAGGTTTTTTATAGATCTCAAATTGAGCTGCACCAAAACATTCAATTTTTTGATTAGAAATTCCAAGATATTTTATTGCATGTCTTCTCATTTGTTCTCCCCATACTACAAGCTTATCAGGCATACCTGTACAAAAAGCGTTGCAACTAGGGTTATCCCAAGAATTGACTAGTATAAATAATGGAATTTTAAATTTTGCTGCAGATAGTAAGAGTTCGTTTATAAAATAACCATTTAGAAAACTAGGATGGATTAATAAGTCGGGTTTTTCTGATTTAATAACATTAATAACATCTCTATGAATTCCTAATTTAAGTATAAATATAGCTTTTACTATTTGATAAATTAAAGGTAGTCCAGCAATTTTTGCAAGCTTAACATTCCTTGTACCAATTTCATCAATTTCGAATCTTAAGATAGATTCGTAATGTTTTTTATTACCTTTTAGCTTTAGGGCTTTTCTCTGAAGCCTAAATAGGGTGACAACGGTTAAAAGATGCCACCAACCTACTCTAACTCGAGGTAAATTGGTGAATATCTTTTTATTTTTATTTATTTTTTTTAAAGCATTATTATTTTCAAAATCAAATCTAGTTTCATCATTATTAATTACATACTTGACATTGTTATC
>CABYTO010000003.1 GCA_902521995.1 uncultured Prochlorococcus sp.
AAATTTATAAAATCAACCACAAAACCCTTATATAACCTATCTATTCCATTACCAATAGTTCCACCAAGAATAAAGCTGTAAGCATATAGATCAAATATGTTTACAGTATTTTTCCTAAATATTAAATAAATAAGTAATAATGTAAAAATAATACTTATTAAGGATAAAAATATTCTACTACCACTAAATATGTTAAATGCTGCCCCGTAATTTTTTACAAAGTCTAATTTGAATAAAAGAAAATCTTTATTGATAAATAATTTCTTATTATAAGACATTAAGTATTTCGTTAATTGATCTATTAGAACAATAAAAATACTTAATGAAAAAAAATATAATTTTGTTTGTATTTTATTAATCATTATTTGTTATGTTTTAAACGTTCTATAGGTTTAATAAGTATTAAAAGTGGAAAAAGCATTAATAAATGATATCCAATCTTACCTAATGAATATTGACCTAAATTATATAAAAATAAATTATAATTACTGTAATATATTATTTGTATGAAGTTGTAAAATATTCCAATTAAATGCATGGCAACTATTGCTATAAATCCATTTTTTAAAAAGTTACCAACGTATATTTTTTTTTTAGAATTTAAATTATCAATTATTTTGATTAATGGATAATAACCTAATAAATAACCAAAATTTGGAGTGAGCAAATAACCTATTGAACCTCCTTGATGAAAGACAGGAAATATAAATAACCCCAAAATTATATATATAGAAAATGCTCTGAATATAACTTTTTTATGAAATATAAGTGTTAATAAAATTATGGTTGGAATTTGCCATGTGATGGGTAACTCAATGTTATTACTAGATTTATAGATAAAAGGTAGCGGAATATAAACAGGTAACATTGATGTTATTACAAGTGATTGAAGACTCACCAGTATCTCAATTGATTTATAAAAATTGAGCATTGTTATAAATTCTATTTATAAACTTCTTAATGCAACAATTGGATCTAATTTAGAAGCTCTCTTTGCAGGTAAAACACCAAAGATTAAACCTATTGATCCTGAAATGATCATGGTGGAAAAAGTAGTTGTAATTCCTACCGATGCAGGAAGTGGTGTTATCAGAGATAAAAGAAAAACACCTGATAATCCCGTTGTTGTTCCAATTAATCCTCCAATTGTAGATAAAATCAACGCCTCAATTAAAAATTGAATTAATATATCTGACTGTTTAGCTCCTATTGCTTTTCTAAGTCCAATTTCTTCAGTCCTTTCGCTTACAGAAACGAGCATAATATTCATTATTCCTATGCCTCCAACCACTAAAGAGACTGCCCCAATACCAGCCAATAAAAACGTTAGTCCATTTGTTATGTTGGATACTATATTCAGCGCATCTTCTTGTGATCTAACTGCAAAGTCATCATCTCTTATTATTTTATGTCTTTGCCTTAATAAGTTAGTAATTTGAAATTTAGCGGCACTTGTTGCATTTTTATTTATAGCTTCAACACTAATGAAGCTTAAACTTACTCCATATGTTGGGTCCTTCCCTGTAATCCTATTGACCATGGTTGTTAATGGAATATAAGCATTTTTGTCTTGATTACTTCCAAATACTGCACCTTTGGGTTTTAATATTCCGATAATTTCATAGGTATGGTCTTTAATTCTGATTTTTTTTCCTAGTGATGTAGATTTATCTTTGAAAAATTCGTCTTTAAGATCAGGACCTATCACTACATAACTTCTTGCACTATTAACATCACTTTTTGATAAAAATCTACCCTTATCTACTTCAAAGCTTCTTACTTCTAGAAATTCAGGAGTAACTCCAGCAATTGATATATTTAAACTTTTAGAGTTTGATTGTACTATTTCATTAGCAGAGATTTGAGGAGCAACTTTTTTAACTGTTGGTACTTGATTGCTTATTGCTATTGCATCTTCTAAAACTAGATTTTTAGGAAATGAAATACCTCTTCTTCTGGTGTCATTATTTCCGGGAACAATGAATAAAACATTGGCACCTAAATTACTTAATTGGTTCTTTGCTAATGTTTGAGCACCTCTCCCAAGTCCAACAAGTGTAATAACTGAGGCATTTCCTATAATTATCCCAAGCATTGTTAACGAACTTCTCAATTTGTTCGAAACTAAAGTTTTTGTTGCCATGCCTAAGGCTTCTTTTATTGAAATATTCCTAGACATATTTATATCTATCTATTGCATCATCATCTTCAATTTGTCCCATATATATAACACCCTCATTAAGTTGGAGTGTAATAAGATCGCCATTGTTAATTTGATGATTATCCATATTTTCTAAATTACAAATTGTAGAAATCTTTTTATTATTTTTGTTGAAAAAAGCATAAACATCATTTACATTTTGGTTCGTAACAATGCCGGCAATATTTTTACTTAGTGGAATATATTTCATTAATTCCTTCGGAACAAATAATATTTCTCCTGGGCAAATTAAGGATATATCAAGATTATTTTTAATTATTCTTGCTTTACCTGTAACACCGATTTCCCCTATTGAAATTCCTCTTGATACAATCTTTCTTACTAAACCGACTTTTATTAAATCTGTAGAGCCGCTAATGCCAGTTAATGTACCTGCGGTTTGAACTACTAAATCTCCTTGATTTAGGATCCCCATCTCTTGAGCAATTTGCATAGCTAAACTAAAAGTTTTTGCTGTTCTTTCGTCATTTTTAACAACTATTGGAGTAACTCCCCAAACAAGTTGTAATCTTCTCGCTACACTTCTTTCTGTGGTAGTTGCCAAGATAGGTGTTGGTGGTCTGAATTTACTTACATTTCGAGCGGTAGAACCTGATTTAGTTAAAGGGATTATAGCTCCTGCATCAAGTTGTCTAGCTATATTACTTACTGCTGCGCTAATAGCATTTGGGATCGTACTGGGCAAGTGGCTTTCAATAGCCTTAAGTGGATAATCCCTTTCAATTCTTCTTGCTATGGTTGCCATCGTTTCAACTGCCTCTACAGGATAATCGCCAACGGCAGTTTCGTTTGAAAGCATTACAGCATCTGTACCATCCAAAATTGCATTTGCAACATCACTAACTTCGGCCCTAGTTGGTCTTGGGTTAGAAGCCATAGAATCAAGCATTTGAGTCGCAGTAATTATTGGGATACCTAATGAATTAGCTTTTCTTATTAACTCCTTTTGTAAAAGAGGAACTTCTTCCGCAGGCATTTCTACTCCCAAATCACCTCTTGCAACCATAACGCCATCACATAAGGGTAATACTGTATCGATCTGATCAATTGCTTCAAATTTTTCTATTTTTGCGACTACAGGAGTTGAATGCCCATTTTTGTTTATTAAATCTTTTATCTCATTTATATCGGATGGATTTCTTACGAAACTTAGTGCTATCCAATCAACTCCTTCAGATAAACCGAATTTTAAATCCTCTTTATCTTTTTCTGTTAAAGCTTTTACTGATAATTGAACATCTGGAAAATTAACACCTTTATTGTTTGAAAGAACCCCTCCTACAGTTACCATGCACTCCAAATTATTAGCTTTTGTATCAACTTTTTCTACTATCATTTCTATTTTTCCATCATCTAAAAGTATTCTTTTCCCTTCGCTAACTTCTTGAGAAAGTTTATCGTATGTTACGTTTGCAATAGTATTAGTACATTCGACTTCATTTGATGTCAGTGTGAATTTATCACCTTTTTTAACTTTTACTGGCCCATCTTTAAAGCGCCCTAATCGTATTTTAGGTCCTTGAAGATCTTGCAATATTCCAATATCTATATCTAACTTTTTTGATACTTCCCTTATGGTTTTTATTCTCTCAGCATGATCCTTATGATCTCCATGTGAGAAATTTAATCTGAATGTTGTGACTCCAGCTTTAATTAAATTTGTAATTATCTCTTCAGATTGAGTTGCAGGGCCAATAGTTGCTACTATTTTTGTTCTTCTTTTTAAATCAATATTCGACATATATAGATAATATTGCTAGATATAAATAAATTTACCATACCCAAAGTTAGTTATTTAAGTCATGGATTTTAAAACTTATCAGAAAAAAGCTAGAGAAACAGCACAATATCCAGATTTAGGTTCAAATAATATTTATCCAACTCTCGGTTTAGTGGGAGAGGCTGGTGAGGTGGCAGAAAAAGTGAAAAAGGTTATAAGAGATAAAAATGGAATATTTGATAACGAATCAAAATTAGGAATTAAAAAAGAGTTAGGAGATGTTTTGTGGTATATATCAAATCTTTGTACAGAATTGAATTTCAATTTAGAGGATGTTGCATTACAAAACCTTGAAAAATTAAAATCAAGAGCTGCTCAAGGCAAGATAAAAGGTTCTGGAGATGATAGATAAATTCAGCTATAACCTAAGCTAGCATATTGTAGATTTGTAATTAAATTTTGAATAACATTTAAAAGTAAAAAAGCTAACAAAGATGAAATATCAAATCCACCTATTGGAGGGATAATACCTCTAAAAATGTTTAAATAAGGATCAGTGATAGAAGTTAATGCAGATAAAACACCGTTACTCCAATCAATACCTGGAAACCATGTAAGTAAAATTCTTATTATCAATATGAAAGAATAAATTGATAAAGTTTGACCCAGAACTGCAAAAATCTCAGATAACATTAAATTGTCTTATTTTAATACATCCTAACATCTACTTTTTATTGCTGCTTATTGTTACCGCTTCCTATATTTGAGAGATATTCATTACTTACTGCAAAAGTTTGAAAAAACTTTTCTGATAATGATAGCCAATATGATCTTCCATCTTTTTGCTTCCGTTTGACGATGAATTTCTTTTCTAATAATTCTTTTATATGATCATAAGCTCCTGAACCTCGAAGAAGTATAAGATCCGATTGCAGGATCTTTTTTTTGATCGCAATAGTTGCTAATGTCCTTAATTCGGATGTTCTCAAATCAGAAGGAAGTAAATCATCGACGAATTCATTAAGACTAGATTTTAGTTCGAGAGAAAAACTGTTATTTACTGCATTTAATTCAATAGCTGAGTTGGGATTAGAATATTTATTTTTTAGATCTTTAATTGCATCATTTATTGAGTTTATATCAGAATTAGTAATTTCTGAAAGATCTTTTTTTGTTATTGGTCTGCCTTTCAGATATAGAACAGCTTCAACTTTAGTAACTAGATCTATATCAGAGATTGGCGTGTTAATTAGATCAGATTGATTGATTTTAATTACCTAAATCTTTCCTAATTTACCTTAAATTTAATCTGATGCACCAAGGAATAATCTATATGTATCGTTTTGAGTTTCATCCCAGAATTTATAGCCTAGAACTCTTATAAATTTATTCCACTCTAAAATCTCATTTTTATCGATTAAAACTCCAATAACAATTTTTCCTACATCAGCTCCATAATTCCTGTAGTGAAATACGCTTATTGACCAATTAGATTTCATATTATTTAAGAAGTTTATTAATGCGCCAGGTCTTTCAGGAAACTCAAATCTGTATAAAAGCTCAATAAAGTTTCTATTATTCATTTCTTTAAAATTCTTTGGTAATCTTCCGCCTACCATATGTCTTAGATGATTTTTAGATAATTCATCATCACTTATGTCAATAAATGAGTACTCCGAATTTCTAAATACATTTAAAAGATTTTTTTTATCATTTAATCCATAGACTTGAACTCCTACAAAGATCTGGGCATTCTTAGAATTCGACATCCTGTAGCTAAATTCAGTTAAATTTCTATTATCAAGTAACTTACAAAAATCAATTAAACTTCCAGCACGTTCAGGAATTTCAACAGCCATCATTACTTCTTTACACTCACCAAGTTCTGCTCTTTCTGCGACAAATCTAAGTCGCTCAAAATTCATATTTGCACCACATGCAATGGCAACCATTTTTCTATTTGAATGATTCGAATTTAAAATATCTTTTTTCATCCCTGCAATTGATAATGCTCCTGCAGGCTCTAGTATTGATCTAGTATCCTCAAAAACATCTTTTATAGCTGCACATATTTCATCAGTATTAACGGTAATCATCTTGTCTATATATTTTCTGCCAATATCAAAAGTATTCTTACCAATTTTTTTAACCGCCACTCCATCTGCAAATTGACCAACAGAAGATAATTCCACAATTTTGGATTCTTCCAAAGATTTTGTCATAGCGTCTGCATCTTCAGGTTCTACCCCAAATATTTTCACTTCAGGCCATATTTTTTTAATATATAAAGATATCCCTGATATCAATCCACCACCACCAACAGCAATATAAATTGCATAAGGTTTATCCTTTAGTTGCTGTTCAAGTTCAATAGCTATAGTTCCTTGTCCTGCTATCACATCTGGATCATCAAAAGGATGAATAAAACATAAATTTCTTTCTTTGCTAATCCTTATTGCTTCTTTGTAAGTTTCATCATAATTATCACCAAATAATATAACTTTTGCCTTCAAATTTTTTACTGCATTAACTTTTACAAGGGGTGTTGTAATAGGCATTAATATGGTTGCCTGACAATTTAACTTGAGAGCACTAAGTGCAACCCCTTGAGCATGATTGCCAGCACTTGAAGTAATAACTCCCTGAGCAAGCTGTGAATTAGTTAGCTTACTCATTTTGTTATATGCACCTCTTATTTTGAATGAAAATACATCTTGAAGATCTTCTCTTTTCAGGAAAACTTCATTATTAAGTGCCTTGCTTAAATTATGTGCTTTCTCTAGGGGTGTTTTTTTTGCTACTTCATAGACCTTGGCTTGAAGTATTTTTTCAAAATAATCATTCATATATATATTTCTAGCATTAATTATTAATCTAATAAAACATTACATGATCTATTTCAAAAAAATTACTCATTTTGCACCTCGACGTTTTAGATTAGATAGATACCAATTTTTGTTAAATGCTTTTAAGTGAGTTAAGTCACCCTAATCAACTACATGGCTTAACAGTTTCACAATTAGAGGAAATTGCTTGTCAAATAAGAGAAAGACATCTTCAGGTAGTATCTACTAGTGGTGGACATCTTGGCCCTGGATTAGGTGTAGTTGAATTGACTTTGGCTTTATATCAAACTCTTGATCTTGATATCGATAAAGTTGTATGGGATGTTGGACATCAAGGTTATCCTCATAAATTAATAACAGGACGTTTCAGTGAATTTGATTCTCTTAGACAACAAAATGGAGTGGCTGGATATCTAAAAAGAAGTGAAAGTAAATTTGATCATTTTGGAGCAGGTCATGCAAGTACATCAATATCTGCTGCTTTAGGAATGGCAATGGCAAGAGATAGAAAAGGTGAAACTTATAAATGTGTTGCTGTTATTGGAGATGGAGCATTAACTGGGGGAATGGCATTAGAGGCTATAAATCATGCCGGTCACCTTCCTGATACTCCATTGGTTGTAGTATTAAACGATAATGATATGTCTATTTCACCTCCAGTTGGCGCCCTTTCATCGTATTTAAATAAGGTGAGAGTTAGTCCTCAATTGCAATTTTTGTCTGATAGTGTCCAAGAAAGTGTAAAAAATATTCCATTAATTGGTAAGGATATTCCAGAAGAATTAAAAAATATTAAAGGAAGCGTTAGAAGACTTGCTGTTCCAAAGGTTGGCGCTGTTTTTGAAGAACTTGGATTTACATATATGGGTCCAATTGACGGACATGATATTGGTAATTTAGTTAATACTTTTAACGCTGCACATAAACTTAAAAAACCTGTACTTGTTCATGTTGTTACAACAAAAGGTAAGGGTTATCCTTATGCAGAAGCTGATCAGGTTGGATATCATGCACAATCTGCATTTGATCTAACAACTGGGAAATCTATTCCATCTAAGAAACCTAAGCCTGTTAGTTATAGTAAAATATTCGGTCAAACATTATTGAAAATATGTGAACAGGATAGTAAAGTCGTTGGTATTACAGCAGCAATGGCTACAGGTACTGGTTTAGATTTACTTCAAAAAAATATCCCAGATCAATATATCGATGTAGGAATAGCAGAACAACATGCAGTTACTCTTGCGGCAGGTATGTCGTGCGATGGTCTTAAACCTGTTGTAGCTATTTATAGTACTTTTCTTCAACGTGCTTTTGATCAATTAATTCATGATGTAGGGATACAAAATTTACCTGTATCATTCGTACTTGATAGAGCTGGAATAGTTGGAGCTGACGGTCCTACTCACCAAGGTCAATACGATATCAGTTATATGAGATCTATACCAAATTTTGTATTGATGGCCCCTAAAGATGAGTCTGAATTACAAAGAATGTTAATAACTTCAATAAACCATAACGGTCCTACAGCACTAAGAATTCCCAGAGGCTCTGGGTTAGGAGTGGCTGTTATGGATGAGGGTTGGGAACCTTTAAATATAGGCGAAGCTGAAATACTTGAAGATGGGGAGGATATTTTAATTATCGCTTATGGTTCAATGGTCGCATCAGCTATCGAAACCGCAAAGATACTAAAAAATATGAACATTAATGCATGTCTTATTAATGCAAGATTTGTGAAACCTCTTGATAAAAATCTAATTATGCCTTTAGCAAGTAGGATTCAAAAAATTGTAACTATGGAAGAAGGAACCTTAATAGGTGGATTTGGTTCAGCAATAGTAGAACTATTAAATGATAATGAAATAAATATTCCTGTATACAGAATAGGTATACCTGATGTTTTAGTTGATCATGCTTCACCTGATCAGAGTAAAGAAAAATTAGGACTTATGCCTGATCAGATGGCAGATAAAATTGTTAAAAAATTTAAGTTAGATAATTAAAAATTTAATAAATAAATTTTTATAAAACACCACGTGAGGCTAAACCTAAGATTGCTCCAATTCCGAAAATATGACCTAGGCAATTAGCACCTACAACTGATGCGTGACTTAAACCACCATAGAATTTTGAATTAGGTATTTCAAAACCTTCGTTAGGTTTTCTTATTGTTGCTCTAGCAATTGCATAAGCAAAAACATTACATGCAATCATTACGACGGCACACTTTGGAGACCAAGAAAAAGTTGCTGGATCTGCAGCTGCAAATAATGTAGTAAACATAAAAAATCGTTATTTTCATATATTCTCTAATACTTTTACCTAAAAAACACAAAATTGTAAAAGGTCTTAAGAGTTGTTTACTTCTAAGCTATTTAACAACTTTATAAATCCAAACAAAATAACAAAATCAGTTAGTGTTAGGAAGGACTCTGCAAAGCCATGCAGGAAGTCAACTTCAACAAGGGTTTTATCATAGTAATTCATTGTGAAGATAGATACCAATATAGTTATGAATACGAATAAAACAGTTAACGAAAATCCTGTTTTTACAAAAATATTAACAGATTTGATTTTATATAAGTAAGTCAGAAATATTGCATATGGAATTATTGATACTACGAACAATAATGTGTTATCGATGGAACCTAATTTTTCTATAAATTTTATAAATAAATTATTCATATGTTTCTTCCTTTTTAAAAATAGTGAATGATGCGAGAGCTAATGTTGTATTACCAATAAATGTAAATATCCCTTGAAGCGTTACTAATCCATACAATAGATCTTGATTATCATAGATATGCCAAGTAATAGCGCACATAGCTCCTATTAAATTTGGAATCATAGCTAAGCTTAACCAAAAAAATTTACTGTAATTTTTATATCTAGAAATTTTGTATATAACAAAGATTGTAAATATCCATTCAATGACCGAAGAGATGTGAATTAACCATGTTCCAAATGAAAGTTCGTGCAAAATTTATATTTTTTTCTTTAGTACATTAAGTACTTCTTTAGCATGATTTATAGGTAAAACACTTATCCATCTATAAGAAATTTCGCCTTCTGGTGAAATCAAAAAAGTATTTCTATCTGAAAATGGAGGAATCCAAGAACCATATTTATCGCTAATAATTCCTTCAGGATCTGATAATAAAGTGTAGTTTATAGATTTCTCGCTACAGAAACTTTCATGAGAATCTTGATTATCAGCACTAATACCAACAATTTCGGCATTATATTTTGAAAAATCTTTTTTTAATTCCGAAAAACCTTTTGCTTCAAGAGTGCAACCTGCGGTAAAGTCCTTTGGATAAAAATACATAACTAGCCACTTACCTTGAAAATCATTTAATTCCCAAATATTTTTTGATTTTATACTTTTATTAAAACCTTCTAATTGAAAGTATGGAGCAATATCTCCAACTTCAGGAGCAAAGTCAAAAGCTATTGCTGAATTACAATTAAATAAAAAAAATAATAGATATTAATATACTTACAACTAAATTTCGCATCAAATTTAGAATTTTTTTAAATCAACTCCATTTGATTTGGCAAATTTATCTAAACCTACTTTTTGTATAGACTTTAGTGCTTTGGTGCTTATTTTAATATTCACCCATTTTTTGCCTTCTTCCCACCAAAGTCTCCTTTTTTGGAGATTAACTTGTTGCAATTTTTTTGTACGAATATGTGAGTGACTCACTGCCATCCCGTTATTAGCTTTTGCACCAGTAAGTTCGCAAACTCTTGACATATTTGTTGAGTTATATCTTTAAGAATTCTAACACATGACTCAATTTGTAGAATTAAGTAATTCTGAAATTAATTCGGCATTATTATTTTGTAAATTAATTATCTGTTCTTGATCTAATCCACCAACGGAAAGCTTAGCCATATCGTAAACATGATTAGCAATTTTAGATGCCAATGGATTCTCAATAGGGTCTTTTTCATCAATAATTATTTTGTTGCCTGTAATTTTATTAAGACCAACAATAAGAGGATGTTCTTTGTTAATTAAAAGCACATGATATTCAGGTAAGCCAGGAATCTTTTGTTCCATGTAAGCGCCCATATCATTAATTCTTCTCATTTGTTCTGGAAGCAAGATCATCGCTGGTGGAGCATCTTTACTTGAAAGTGACTGCACTTTAACTGTTACTTTCTCATTGTTAAGGGCTTTAACTATCGTATCTCTAAGATTATCTGTATTTGATTTGCCATCCTTATCTACAATTTCTTTAGATTCTTTATCTTCTAGTTCATTTATTTCTGAATCTACTCTTTGGAATTGATAATCTTCATTTTTACTTTCCAACCAAGGAAGAAATTGTGCATCAATTAAGGGATCTGATTTAATAACTTCTTTATTATCAGATAAACAGATATTTAATGCACTAGACTGCGCAATCAGATCTGAACAATAAATTATTTTTTTAGAATCAGTTAATTTATTTCGCTCTTTGTAATTTGCGAGAGTTGTGAAATATTTATCATTGGACTTGATGAGGGATTTATTTTCAATATCTTTAGTTACGTCTTTCTCTGAGTTTAAAATTGTTTCGAAAATTATACTGTTATTAACTAAATCAGCAAATTTTTCATCTTCGATAGCACCAATTTTAATAAAAGCAGAGATTGAATCCCAAATTTCTGCATAAAATTCTGGAGAATTTTTTATCAAATCCTTCAGTTTATTAGCGATTTTTTTTGAGATAAATGATGATATAGACCTTACTTTTCTATCTGTTTGTAATGCACTTCTACTAACATTTAGAGGTATATCTGTGGAGTCAATAACTCCTCTTAGAGGTAAAAGGTATTTTGGTACTATCTCTTTAATTGAATCGCTTACGAATACTTGATTGCAAAATAGTTTTATTTCTCCCTTTTCCCAATCAGCTCTACCTGACAACTTTGGAAAATACAAAATTCCTTGTATGTCATATGGGTAATCTGTATTTAGATGAATCCATAACAGTGGATCTCCCTGGAAAGGATAAAGGTATTTATATAACTCAATATAATCTTCATCTTTTAATTCACTAGGTTGTTTTCTCCAAGGAGGATTTTTCTTATTAATTGTCTCTCCTTCTAATAAGACATCTATTGGCATAAAATCACAATATTTTTTTATTAGTGATTTAATTCTTTCAGGCTCGATAAACTCTTTTTCTTCTTCAAGTAGGTGAAGAATAACATCTGTACCAATTGTTTCTCTTTCAGATTCCTCTAACGTGAAATTTGGCGATCCATCACAAGACCATTTGAAAGCTTTTGATTCCCCAATTGCCGACTTAGTTAATATATCAACTCTATCTGCCACCATGAAACTTGAATAAAAACCTAGTCCAAAATGACCTATGAATTCATCATTATCTTTTTTGTATTTTGTTAGGAATTCTTCAGCACTAGAAAATGCAACTTGATTTATGTACTTCTTAATTTCTTCATCATTCATTCCAATTCCATTATCGGAGATTGTTAACGTATTTTTTTCACGGTTAATTGTTATTTTTACTTGAGCCTTCTCAGTATTCTCGCAATCACCAGCCATAGAGGCCATTCTTCTTTTACTAATTGCGTCAACACCATTACTAACAAGTTCTCTTAAAAAGATTTCATGGTCAGAATATACTGCCTTCTTGATAATTGGGAAAATATTTTCGGTATTAATACGAATTTCGCCTTTTTCCATTTAAAAAAAAATCAAACATATTAAATACTATTTCTTAAAAACTTGTTAATCAAGTTTAATTAGGAGTATTGTCCGAACAATATTTGAATTTTAAAACTTAAATAAACTTTTAAAAGGTTTTATTTAACCCACAAAATCTCACTACAATTGTTTTCTTTCATAATTTGATTGGCTTTAGCCAAGTCATCACATGGATTTAAATGTAAAACGGCAATGTTTCCTCTTTTTTGTTGTTCTTTTTGTTCATACATACCTTTTTCTAACAAATAAGAATCTTTAAACATCAATAAAATTCTTTTTTTATCTTTCTTTTCTTCCTTAATTAAATTTCTTAAAATGTCTACTGAAATTGTAAATCCAATCCCATTAAATATTTTCTCATTAGGACTAAATGATCTTACTAACTCATCATATCTTCCGCCTTTTGCGATGACGCTTTTATTTTTACCATTATCCCCTATTAGTTGAAAAACTATTCCTTCATATAAATTCAAGTGAGGTTGAAAAGTGGGATCAAGTTGTAATTTAACACCATATTTATTTGATATTTTTGATAATGTTTCAAATAAAAAATTTAAGTCATCTAATGTTTTACTAGTACCATATATAGTTTTTAATTTTTTTAATATTGCAATTGGCTCTCCTCGTGTGAATAAAAGATCTTTAAGAATATATTTATCATCTTCATCTATTCCTAATTTAGATAAATTATCTTGATCAAAATTAACCAGACTTTTTTTAATTTCTTCAAAATTATTATTCTTATATTTGTTCAGTATCAAGTCCATTATTTTTGTGGTGCTTACTAGTAGAAATAAATTACAACCATCCTTCAAATTAATATTATCGATTGAATCAAACAAAATATTAATAACTTCAATTTCTGGGTATTTTGTATCATATCCAATTAATTCAATTCCACTCTGCAATTTTTCTTGTAACTTATATGAATTTTTATTATTTTGTTTTTTATCAAAAACCATTCCATTGGTGAATAATCTTATAGGTCTTTTCTTATTTATTAATCTTGTAGATGATAATTTAACAATAGATGTTGTCATTTCTGGCCTAAGACATAATGAATTATTACTTACTATTCCTACAACCTGATTTTCGTCAATAACGCCACGGCCTTTTATGGTCTGTAAAGTATTTATAAATGAGGGTGAAACCTCTTCATATCCCCAAAGTTTATAAATACTATTTAAATTATTTATAATGTTTGAATTATTTTTTACATCGACTAATTTAATTTCCTTTATATCTGACATTTGAATATTTAACTAATTTTAGGTATACAGATTTTTTTTAAATGGAGAAACTTTATCTAGTTCATTTTTTAATTCATTCTCAAGGCTCGGAGAACAAGCTAAAATTCTTCCTGAACTTAAATTAAATTCGCCTGATGGATAATCAGAAATAATACCACCAGCCTCTTTAACAATAATAGCACCGGCCGCTAGGTCCCATACTTCCAATCCTCTTTCCCAATATCCATCTACCTTACCTGCCGCAACAAATGCTAGATCAACAGCTGCTGCACCTCCTCTTCTAACGCCTCTAGTTTTATGTGTTAAATAACAAAATTCAGAATAATTATTATCCTCTGTCTCAAATCTGTCATAAGAGAAACCAGTTACAAGCAGACTATCAGAAAGATTAGAAGGATTCGATACTTTAAGTTCACTATCATTGCAGAATGATCCTAAACCTAAACAGGCTGAATATAGTTCATTTAAATAAGGTACTGATATAGCGCCTATTATTGGCTTATTTTTATGCACAAGACCAATAGAAGTCCCAAAAAAAGGATATCCATGGGAATAGTTTGTTGTACCGTCTAATGGGTCTATACACCATGTCAAATCGCTAGATTTGGTTAATTTACCCGATTCCTCTGCATTTATAGATATGTTTGGTGTCTTTTCTAATAAATATTCTTTTATTTTATTTTCAACTTCTAAATCTACATTGGTAACTAGATCACCCTTCCTACCCTTTGATGATATTTTCTGAATTTTATTATAATTAACTTTTAAAATTTCATTACCAATTTGAGCGGAATTCTTGGCTATTTCATATAACTTAGATAAGTTTATTTGATTTGCAAGTTCCTCTATTTCACTTAATTCAAACATGATAGTTAATCCTCCTCAAATTCCCAAGGTGGCGCAACTCTTGTATTGCCCCTGCCAAAATATTGTCCAAATTGTAAATCATAAACTTCATCTTCATATGTAGTTTCTATCTCAAGATCTGAAGTTGCTTTAGCTACACAAAGAAGTGCATAACCTTTGTCTTTTAATGCTTGAGATACACCCATGGCTTCAGGTTGATGCAAAGTACCAGATTTAATTTTAACTGCACAACTTGTACAGCAACCATTTCTACATGAAAATGCAAGTTTGAAACCTTTCTTTTCAAATTCCTTAAGTATATAGTCGTCACTATTAACTTGCTCTTGGTAGACCTTTCCGGTTTCTTTATTTTTAATCGTGACTGTGAAAGTCTTTTTCAAATAACTTTCCTCTAAAATGGGATGATCAAGGGTTAAAATAGTTATCTTGGGAGAGGTGGCCGAGTGGTTGAAGGCGCAGCACTGGAAATGCTGTATAGGGGCAACTTTATCGAGGGTTCGAATCCCTCTCTCTCCGTTTTATATTAGTTTATTTTGGTTAACTACATCAACTCCTTTGTCATTAAAGAATCTTTTAAAATAGATAGTAATCTTTTTGATAAGTTATAAATAATCTTATTTATTTAAATTAAGTTGAAAATATTTGATTTTTACTATTATATGTAGATATCTAAGATAAAAATTAATTAAATTATTAGTAAATTTTGCTTTAATTTAGCAATCTAAAATCATGGGGCAAATAGTTGGAATTGATTTAGGAACTACTAACTCTGTAGTCGGAGTTATAGAAGCTGGTCGTCCAATTGTTATTGCAAATTCTGAGGGATCTAGAACTACACCTTCAATTGTTGGATTTACAAAAGAAAAGGAAATAGTAATAGGAGACCAGGCGAGAAGACAACTTGTTCTAAATCCTAAGAATACCTTTTATAACCTTAAACGATTTATTGGTAGTGACTGGGATGAATTAGATGAGAATAGTATTTCTGTTCCTTATAACGTAAAGGCTAATAACAAAGGAAGCGTTAGGGTTCTTAGTCCAAATACAGAAAGAGAGTATGCACCAGAAGAATTAGTAAGCTCATTGATTAGAAAATTAATTAATGATGCTGAAACTTATCTTGGAGATACTGTTGATTCTGCGGTTATTACTGTCCCTGCTTACTTTAATGAATCTCAAAGGCAAGCTACAAAGGATTCTGCAATATTAGCTGGTATTAAAGTAGATAGAATTCTTAATGAACCTACTGCTGCTGCTCTAGCTTATGGTTTTGAAAAAAGTTCTTCTAATAATGTTTTGGTTTTTGATTTAGGAGGAGGAACATTTGATGTTTCATTATTAAAAATTTCTAATGGTGTATTTGATGTGAAAGCCACTTGTGGTGATACACAGCTAGGTGGAAATAATTTTGATTCAAAAATAGTTGATTGGCTAGCAGAAAAATTTCTTGCTAAAAATGATATTGACCTAAGAAGGGATAGACAAGCTTTACAGAGATTAACTGAGGCCGCTGAAAAAGCTAAATGTGAATTGTCAGGATTACAAAAAACAAAAATATCTTTACCATTTATCACAACAAGTAAAGAAGGGCCGTTACATATTGAAGAAACCTTAGATAGAAAAATATTTGAATCATTATCACAAGATTTACTAGATAGATTATTAGAGCCTGTGCAAATAGCCTTAGATGATTCTGGGTGGAGCGCTGAAGATATTGATGAGGTAGTACTTGTGGGAGGCAGCACAAGAATTCCAATGGTTCAACAATTAGTGAAGACCCTTGTTCCAAATGATCCTTGTCAATCAGTTAATCCTGACGAAGTTGTAGCAGTTGGAGCTGCGATACAATCTGGAATTATTAGTGGTGATTTACAAGATTTACTACTAAATGACGTTACTCCCTTATCTTTAGGCTTAGAAACTATTGGTGGTCTTATGAAAGTGCTCATCCCTCGTAATACGCCAATACCAGTAAGACAATCTGATGTTTTTAGTACTTCTGAAGCTAATCAATCATCAGTCGTTGTTCAAGTACGGCAAGGAGAAAGGCCTTTAGCCTCTGAAAATAAATCCCTTGGTAAATTTAGACTATCAGGAATACCTCCTGCTCCAAGAGGGATACCTCAAGTCCAGGTGGCATTTGATATTGATGCTAACGGTCTTTTAGAAGTAAGTGCTACTGATAGGACAACTGGAAGAAAGCAAACAGTTACAATCTCTGGAGGTTCTAATTTAAATGAGCAAGAAATAAATTCGATAATTGAAGAAGCTAAAGCAAAAGCTAATGAAGATAGAAAGACAAGAGCTGTTATTGATAGAAAAAATAGTGCTTTAACTCTGATTGCGCAAGCTGAGAGAAGACTTAGAGATGCCTCATTAGAATTTGGCCCCTATGGGGCCGAAAGGCAACAACGAGCTGTTGAATTGGCTATTCAAGATGTTGAAGATTATATAGATGACGATGATCCTCAAGAATTAGAAATATCAGTAAGTGCTCTACAAGAAGCATTATTCGGATTAAATAGAAAATTTGCTGCTGAAAAGAAAACTGATAATAATCCCTTACAGGGTATTAAAAATACATTTGGATCATTAAAGGATGAACTCTTTTCTGATGATTATTGGGATGATGACCCTTGGGATAATCAAATGAATAGAAATTATAAAAATTCGAGGTATGGTAATTCTAGGGACGATGATCCATGGGACAATGACTACTTCCTCTAAAAAAGACTATTTGTCGATTTTGGGTTTACCCCCTGATTTCGATGATAAAGAACTTAAAAAGGCCTTTCGAAGAGAAGCAAGAAAATGGCATCCAGATTTAAATAAAAATGATATTAATGCGGAAGAAAGATTTAAATTAATTAACGAAGCATACGAATATCTACGTGATCCTAATGTAAGAAAAAATAATGGGGATGAAAATGTCCATGGTGCTAACGAATATAATAATTTTAAGACTGGTTTTCCTGATTTTGAAGATTATCTTGATTCATTATTTGGATATGAATATTCACCAAAGAATTCCGATGATTATGAAAAAGAACCATATGAGGATGAATCGATAAATACAAATAATGATGAATTTAATCATTATGAATACCCTACAACCTCTCCAGAAGAGCCGCCACCAGTTAAACTCCACCAAGATATTGAAACAGTTATAGAATTAACCCCTGATGAGGCCTTAAATGGAGCTTCAATTTTAATTGAGCTTGAAGATGAAACTGTAGTAGAAGTTGATACACCTCCATTCGCTGGAGATGGATGGCGATTAAGACTTGAAAATATTGCAAGAGGAGGTAAAGATCATTATCTACAGTTAAAAGTTCAAACGGAAAGTGGTCTAAGAATTGATGGTTTAAGAGTTCTGTATAAATTAGAGTTATTTCCTCATGATGCTCTTCTTGGTTGTGCAGTAGAGGTTCCTACCCTTGATGGAAATGTCACACTTCAAGTACCACCAAAATCATCTACAGGAAGAATGTTACGTTTGAAAGGGAGGGGCTTAACTTTCGAAGATAATGTAGGTGATCAATATGTTGAAATCCTGGTAGTTATACCTGCTGATATTAATGATGAAGAAATTGCTTTATATACAAGATTACAAGAATTATCACTTTCTGATTCTTAATCAAATATTATATAAATAGTAAAATCGATACTTATGAACGTATTTGTTCTTTTATATAATTCAGGAACAGATAAGGAAGGAATTCATTCAATCGAACTTAAAGGAAGGACCATCGTTCTTATGTTTGAAGATAAGGATGATGCAACAAGATATTGTGGTCTTCTAGAAGCTCAAGATTTTCCTTTGCCAACGGTTGAGATGATTAATATAGAGGAAATAAAAGATTTCTGTATTAAATTAGATTATGAATACAAACTAGTAGAAAAAAATTTTGTACCTAAAACCGCTGAAGATAGGTTATTAATTTCACCACCCCAGAAAAACCTAGAAGTTGAAAATTGGGAGGAAGAGAAAAACAGTAATAAAGATAGCATTGATATAAACACTATTAAGGAAAACCTTGAAAAGTTGCTTTAGCTATTAAAATATTTATTAATTACTAAACAAATAAAACATGACAACTGCATTATTTGAAACAGAAGTTGGGAACATTAATATTGAATTTTTCTCTGACGATGCACCTAATACAGTTAAAAATTTCACGAGCCTAATTAGTGATGGTTTTTATGATGGTCTAGCATTTCACAGAGTTATTCCTGGATTTATGGCTCAGGGTGGATGTCCAAATACTCGTAATGGAGCATCAGGCATGCCTGGAACTGGTGGGCCTGGATATAATATAAAATGTGAAATTAATTCTAATAAACATCTAAAAGGCTCACTTTCTATGGCTCATGCAGGAAAGGATACAGGTGGAAGTCAGTTTTTCATAGTTTATGAACCACAGCCTCATCTGGATGGAGTTCATACAGTTTTTGGTAAGACTGATGATATGGATGTGGTGCTAAAACTTACTAATGGATCAAAAATTCTGAAAGCAACCTTAAAATAGTAAATTAACCTTCAAAAACTATACTAAATGTCTCTTTATCTAGATTAAATTTTCTTGTAGATGAATACAAGATTTCATTATTTATTGAAAATTTAGTATTGATTAATTTGATGCTACTTTTTGGGTGTAATGCTTGTTCAATGTTTCTAGAAACAATAATTCCAATCTTTGTACTATTTTCATAATTAGATAAAAACTGAATAAATAATTCTATATTCTTTATTTCTTCATCTGTTATGTTTGAATTGGTTCTATTTTGATCATGCAAAATTCGCCAAACTAATTTTGGTCTATTCCAAAAGGCTAATAATCTTGGAGTACTTTCTAGTTTAATATTAATTTTCTGCTCACTACAGAAATTAATAACTTTATTTTTGATAGGAACTAGATCTATAGATTTATATTTTCCGTCAAGAAAAATTGATATAAATGGATCGATATTCCTGGAATTAGGATTATCTTCATCAATCATATGGCCTAGCTTCGTTTTTTTTACACTCAAATATTCTGCATTATTATCGTTTGGACAAATTACTAATGGAACTCTCTCAATTACTTCTATTCCATAACCACCTAATCCAGCAATCTTTCTAGGATTGTTTGTAAGTAATTTTAGTTTTTTTATTCCAAGATCGGTTAATATCTGTGCTCCAACTCCATAATTTCTGAGATCAGCTGGAAAACCTAATTTTTCATTAGCTTCTACAGTGTCTAATCCACCATCCTGTAAGCTGTAAGCTTTTAATTTATTTATAAGACCAATACCTCTACCTTCTTGTCTCAAGTAGACAACAACTCCCTCTTCCTCTTTTTCTATCCTTGATAAAGCAGCCTCTAATTGAGGTCTACAATCACAACGTAATGATCCAAAAGCATCGCCAGTTAAGCACTCTGAATGCATTCTTACTAGTACAGGTTCACTTAATTTTGATGATTTTTGTTTAACTAATGCAACGTGCTCTGAACCATCAAGTTCATTGACATATCCATAAGCTTTGAAATTACCAAAAATACTTGGAAGAACAGCGTCGGATTTTCTAAATACAAATCTCTCAGTTTGAAATCGATAACTTATTAAATCAGCTATGGATATTAATTTCATTCCCCACTGTTTTGCATACTCTTTAAGTTGCGGAAGTCTCGACATGGAACCGTCAGGATTTTGTATTTCACAAATCACTCCAGCTGGATAAAGACCTGACATCGCCGCAATATCTACTGCCGCTTCAGTATGACCTGCCCTCTTTAATACACCCCCTTTTTTAGCTCTTAATGGAAAAATATGTCCTGGCCTCCTTAAATCATCAGGTTTTGTATTTGGGTTTATTGCAACTTGAATTGTCTTTGCCCTGTCTTCAGCAGAAATTCCAGTAGTAACATTATTTTCAGGACCAGCATCAATTGATATCGTAAAAGCTGTTTGATTTTCATCTGTATTTCTATCTACCATTAATGGTAAATCTAAAGAGTCAAGCTTTTCACCTTGCATAGCTAGGCATATAAGGCCACGTCCCTCAGTAGCCATAAAATTAATTTGCTGTGGAGTTGCAAACTGGGCTGCACATATTAAATCTCCTTCATTTTCTCTTCTTTCATCATCTACAACAATTATGCATTCACCATTTCTTATAGCTGCCAACGCATCGCTGATAGGATCAAATTCAATTTTGAAAGATTCATTTATATCCAAAATTGTTCCATTATTTGATTTGGGACTTGTTTCTTTCATTATTCCTATCAATATAGAAAAATAGTGTTTTAGTTACCTTTAATTCAACACTTTATAATCCTATCTCAAAGTCTGCCAATTCAAAGAAATGAATGTTGCAATAGTTGGTGCTACTGGTTACGGAGGTATTCAAGCGGTAAATCTTTTAAAGAAGAATAAAAAATACAATATTTCATTTTTAGGAGGTAATAAAACCTCTGGATCAAAGTGGAATGATAATTTCCCTTTTATTTATCTAGATAATGATCCTTATATAGAAGATATTTCAGTAGATAATATTTCAAAAAATTCAGATGTTGCATTGCTTTGCTTACCAAATGGAATATCTTCAACATTGACAAGAAAATTGTTAGATAGAGGAGTTAAAGTTATTGATTTATCAGCTGATTACAGATATAAGTCCTTAGACGAATGGAAAAAAGTATATTCCAAAGAAGCTGCTATTTATAAAAGGAGTGACGATGATTTATGCAAAGAGGCAGTGTACGGTCTACCTGAAATAAATAAAGAAGCCATTTCAAAAGGAAGATTAATTGCCTGTCCAGGATGTTATCCAACATCTGCTCTTATTCCATTAGCTCCTTATCTCTCTCAAGGAATTATTGAATATGAAGGTATAGTAATTGATTCTAAAAGCGGAACTTCTGGTGGTGGTCGAGAACCAAACCAAAAGCTACTTTTATCAGAATGTGGAGAAGGTCTATCAGCATATGGATTGATTAACCATAGACATACCTCAGAGATCGAACAAGTAGCATCTTTAATATCTGGAAATAAAATTGAACTGCTCTTTACTCCTCATTTGGTTCCGATATCAAGGGGTATGCATTCGACTATATATGGCAGATTAAGAGATCCAGGATTAACTTCTGATGATTGCAGAATTATTTTGGATAATTATTATAGAAATTTCAAAAATATTAAGGTCTTACCTGTAGATACATTCCCATCAACAAAATGGGTTAAAAATACAAACCAAATTTTCCTTTCTGTTAAAGTCGATATTCGAAATGGGAGGATTATTATTTTATCTGCAATTGATAATTTGTTAAAAGGTCAGACTGGGCAAGCAATTCAAAATTTAAATCTTATGAGTGGATTTTCAATGGATGAAGGTCTTGATTTAACTAATAATTTTCCATAAAATTACTTCTTATCAAAAACCCAGCTTGAGAGATTGATTGAGGTAAAATTTTATGCTCAAGCATTTGTATCCTTTTGGAAAGTGATTCAATATCATCATCATCTCTAATTGACAATGCAGCTTGCATTATCAATGATCCACTATCTACCTCCTCTTCTACAAAATGTACTGAACAACCAGTTATTTTTGAACCATTTAATATAGAATCCTTTATCGCAGAACCACCTTTATATGCGGGAAGTAATGAAGGGTGAATATTTATTATCTTATTCTTAAATTTATTAATAAAAAAAGGAGTAACAATTTTCATCCAGCCTGCCATAACCACAAGTTCAACATCGTAATGAATTAAAGTATTTACAATTTCTAATTCAAATGCCTCCTTTTGCAGAAAGTCTTTGCCTCTTACAATTTTGTGAGGTATTTTTTTACTTTCAGCTCTCGTTATACATCCTGCATCATCTTTGTTAGTTATTAGAACTTTTATATCTATATCTAATTCTCCTTTTTCTGAGAGATCAATTAATTCCTGAAAGTTTGTTCCTTTCCCAGAAGCAAGTACACCTATTTTTAATTTAGGGGAAAATCTTCTAAATTCAGATATCTCAGGCGAAATTATGTAATTAAATGAACTATCCAAAGTTTTTTATTTTATTCAATGATAAATTCATATGAAATAAAAAAAACCCTCAATTTTAATTGTTTATATTCAAAAACATATTTATTTGAAGATAATAATTTAAACAAATTTAAATGATTCAAATCTATGTACTATTCGTATAGATATAATTGAATAAAAATAAAAGAAACAAATATATAAAATGAATGGAGATTTAAACGCTTGGGATAAATTTTGTAATTATCTTTGGTTTGATAAAAAATTAAATATTTGGTTAGACATAAGCAAAATTAATTTCACAAGTAAAGAGATAAAAAATTTAGAAAATAAATTTAAAGATGTTTTTTCATCAATAAAAGAATTAGAAAATGGTGCAATCTCAAACATTGATGAAAATAGACAAGTTGGACATTATTGGCTTAGAAATCCATCAATTTCACCCTCTTCAAAAATAGGAGAAGAAATTAGAGCAGATATTAATTCAATCTCTGAATTTGGAAAACAAATATTAAATGGGGATATTAAGAATAAGAATAATCAGCATTATACTGATGTTCTATGGATAGGAATTGGTGGAAGTGGATTAGGACCATTACTTATTACAGAGTCACTTCAGAAGTGTTCTAAAGGCTTAAATTTTTCTTACATCGATAATGTTGATCCTTTTTTAATTAGCGAAAAGTTAGAAGAGTTATCTGAAAAATTATCAACAACATTATTTGTAGTAGTAAGCAAATCAGGTGGTACGCCTGAACCTCGAATTGCTATGGAAATTATTAAAAGTCACTGCGAAAACAATTCTCTTGAATGGAATTCTAATGCTATAGCTATAACTATGAAAGGTAGTAAGTTATTTAAAAAAGCTACTTCTGAAAATTGGTTAAAAATATTTAATTTGCAAGATTGGGTTGGTGGAAGAACTAGTATTACAAGCTCTGTGGGATTACTTCCCTTAGCTCTTATTAATGAAAATATCTCTGAATTTATCAGAGGTGCATCATTAATGGATGAAGCCACACGTATAAGTGATTTTAAAAATAATCCAGCAGCACTATTATCATCCGCATGGTATTTAACTGGGGATGGTATTGGAAAGAGAGATATGGTCGTATTACCTTATAGAGATAGGTTACAGGTTTTTAGTAAATATCTTCAGCAATTAGTAATGGAATCATTAGGAAAGAAATTTAATAGGAATGGTCAAGTAGTTAATCAAGGTATTTCCGTTTTTGGTAATAAAGGATCTACAGATCAGCATGCTTATGTTCAGCAACTGAGAGATGGTATTGATAATTTCTTTTGTATTTTTATTGAATTATTAGATTCTCCATCTACTAATATATTTGATGAAAAAGAGAATCCTAAAGAATATCTTTCTGGTTTTTTGCAAGGAACCAGATCAGCACTCTCTAGTGAAAACAGACAAAGTATCACTATTACGTTAGAAAAGTTAAATTGTTTTTCACTAGGTGCCTTAATCGCTTTATTTGAGAGGGCTGTGTCCTTCTACGCTGAATTGGTAAATATAAATGCATATGATCAACCTGGAGTTGAAGCTGGAAAGAAAGCAGCTGCAAATATTATTGAGTATCAACAAAAAGTAAGTAATTTATTAGATGAAGGCGGAGAATATTCTATAAATGACATAACTTCATTATTTGATAATTCAGTTAGTGAACCTATATTTTTTATACTCCGTGAAATGTGTTTCGGTAATGATAATTATTTGGTTAAGGGCGATTGGTCAAATCCAAATTCATTAGTTATTCAAAAAATAAATTCTTAAATAACAATATTCATTACTTTTCCTTTAACAATAATTATTTTTCTTATTTCCTTATCTTGAGTCCATTTTAATATGTTAGGTCTTTTAAGAGTCAATTCTTTAATTTGATCTTCACTCATAACATTATTAATATTTACTTTGTCTCTAACTTTTCCATTCACTTGTATTACTAGTTCATATGAATCTTCCTTTAGTGCCTCGGCATTAAAGGAAGGCCAGTGTTCTAAATGTACAGATTTTTTAAATCCTATAAGATGCCATATTTCTTCTGCAATATGAGGTGCAAATGGAGCCAACAAAATACAAAATGTTTTTAAAGCATCAATTTTTAAATTATTGTTTATGTCATTAATGGAATTTGATAATGAATTATAAAACTTCATTAGTTCTGAAATCGCAGTATTAAATTGGTTATTTAATATGTCATTTGAAATTTCTTTTATAGCAATATTCATTGACTTTATTAAACTTTTTTCTTTATCTGGATAGGAATTAGGTTTACTATTTATATCTTTTGCAGAATTTATATAAAGCTTCCAAATCCTACTTAAAAATCTAAATTGTCCTTCAACATCTGTATCTCCCCATTCCAAATCTTTTTCTGGTGGTGCTTTAAATAATATAAACATTCTTGCTGTATCTGCTCCATATTTTTTAATTACTGATTCAGGGTCTATTCCATTATATTTAGACTTAGACATCTTCTCGAAAAGAACTTCGAGTTTAGAATTGTCAATTGGATCTGTAGGATTTGATAAGTCAGTAATGTCGGAAGGAGAAACATATTTACCAGTTTTATTGTTTTTATAAGCTGCGGCCTGAACCATTCCTTGCGTTAATAGTTTTTTAAAAGGTTCATCAATATCAAATAGTTCATTATCTCGCAAAGCTTTAGTGAAAAATCTTGCATATAACAAATGCAATATTGCATGCTCTACTCCTCCAACATATTGATCTACAGGTAACCACTTATTAATTTCATTCTTTTCAAATGGCTTAGTTGAACATTTTGAAGATGGGTACCTTAAAAAATACCAAGATGAACACATGAAAGTGTCCATAGTGTCAGTTTCTTTTCTTGCCGCTATTCCACATTTTGGACATGTTGTATTTATCCAATTATTATTATCACCTAAAGCATTAATTTTGTTAGCGGAGATTTCTATATCTTTTGGTAATGAAACAGGCAAATCCGATTGGTTTAAAGGAACAGATCCACATTTTTTGCAATTAACGATGGGTATCGGACATCCCCAATATCTTTGTCTAGAAATTAACCAATCTCTTAAACGATATTGAATTTTATTTTTGGCCCATCCATGATTTACTCCCTCCTTTGCAATTTTTAATTTAGCAATAGTATTTGCTATACCATTGTATTGATTAGAATTAATTAGATATCCATTTTCTACATAAGCATTATCAAGCTCATTATTTTGTCCACTTTTATCCTTTACTATTACCTGTTTAATATCTATATTGTTTTTCTTAGCAAACTCAAAATCCCTTAAATCATGAGCAGGTACACCCATAACAGCGCCGGTACCGTATTCATCGAGGACATAACTTGCAACCCAAATAGGTATAGGTTCAGAATTAACTGGATTTATTGCTATTAAGCTAGTTTTTATTCCAATTTTTTCAAGTTCATTATTTTTATTATTTTTCAAATATTGTTTAAGATTTTCTATATCTTGTATGGTTTCTTGATCAGTAATTTTTTTAATTAATGAATGATTTACAGAAATTGCTAAATAAGTAACTCCAAATAAAGTATCTGGCCTTGTTGTAAATACAGTTATTTTCTTTTCTGGATTGGTATTGATATTGAAATTAATATTTGCACCAATTGACTTTCCAATCCAATTATCTTGCATTATTTTTACTCTTTCTGGCCAGTTATCTAATTTTTCTAAATCCTTCAATAACTCATCCGCATAATTAGTAATTCTTAAAAACCATTGCTTTAATAATTTTTTTTCAACTACTGCCCCAGATCTCCAAGATTTACCCTCTGAGTCAACTTGTTCATTCGCTAGGACTGTATTATCTATAGGATCCCAATTAACTTCTGATTCCTTTTGATATACAAGACCTGACTTGTATAACTCTAAAAATAGATATTGAGTCCAAATATAATAATTTTCATCACATGTTGCAAATTCCCTATCCCAATCAACTGATAGTCCCAAAAGCTTTAATTGTGACTTCATGTGAGAAATATTTTTTTTAGTCCAGACACTTGGACTAATTCCTCTTTCAATCGCAGCATTTTCAGCAGGCAAACCAAAAGCGTCCCAACCCATTGGATGTAAGACAGTTTTGCCCTTAAACCTTTGGAATCGAGCTATTAAGTCTGTAATAACATAATTCCTAACATGTCCCATATGAAGATTACCTGAAGGGTAGGGAAACATTGATAAGGCATAAAACTTATCGCTATTCTCAGTTAATTCATCGGTTTTGTATAAATTGTTTTCTGTCCATATTGACTGCCATTTTTTTTCTATTTCAGATGGATTATATAAATTGGTATCAGCCTCATATTGTTTATCTGGAGAAATCACTTAATTTTTATTTATTAAATTATTATTTTAATATCCATTGTATAAAATAGAAATAGAATGTTAAAGGAATAATTTATAATTAAAATTTAAGATATATGAATTACAAATGAAAAATATAAGTTTTGAAAAATATCAAGGTAATGGAAATGATTTCGTAATAATAGATTCTAGAGGGAACGAATTATATAAAAATTACAAGACAAATAAAATTTTTGATATAAAAAAAATTTGCAACAGGCAATTTGGTGTTGGAGCGGATGGTGTGATTTTTATAGAAGAACCTAATGAAGATAATTATGCAAAAATGATAATTTTTAATTCTGATGGTTCTGAAGCACAAATGTGTGGAAACGGAATTAGGTGTTTAGTTGAGTATCTCCACGTAAATGATTCAATGAATAATAAAAATATAGAATATAAAATTGAGACTAAAGCAGGTTTAAAAATTGCAAAATATATAAATGATGAAATTACAGTAAAAATGGGAGTTCCAATTTTAGAATGTCAAAATATTCCAACAACAATTGAAAAAAAAATAAATTCAATTCCTTCACACGAATTTATTGAGAAAGATTTTAATAATATGGGTTATGCCGTAGGAATGGGAAATCCTCATTTAATATTCTTTGTAAAAGACATAGAGTCAATTGTTCTTTCCAGACTTGGTCCTATATTTGAAAAAAATGAATTATTTCCTAAAAAAACTAATGTACATTTTTGTCAAATTTTAAATAGAGATAATATCAAAGTAAAAGTATGGGAAAGGGGTGCAGGACCAACCTTAGCTTGTGGAACAGGTGCCTGTGCTATCCATGTGGCAGCTTATAAATTAGGCCTTTGTAATTCTCAAACCGTAGTTACCTTACCAGGAGGTAATCTTAAAATTGATTGGTCAAATGACGATTGTGAAGTAATGATGACCGGTAATGCTAAAAAGGTTTTCTCAGGATCAATGTTAGTAAATTAATGGAAAATAATTTTATCTATTTAGATAATGCATCCACAACTCCATTATCTGAGAATGTTTTAAATATAATTAATTCAACTTATAGGAATTATTGGCATAACCCTTCATCTACATATGAGCTAGGGATAAAATGCTCTACATACCTTGAAAAAATTAGATCTAAAATTGCTTATATATTTGAAGCAGATCCAGAGGATATAATTTTTACATCTGGTTCTTCGGAATCGACAAATATTGTATTTAATAATATTTATGAGAAATTTAAAAATGGTAGGATTGTTATTTCAAATGTTGAACATCAAGCAACAACTATTTGTGCTAATAAACTAAGAAAACAAAATTGGGATATTTACGAATGGGCGGTAAATAATGATGGAATTTTAAATATTTCTAATATCGAAAAATTTTTAAACAATAATACTAAGCTTGTATCAATTATTTGGGGACAAAGTGAAATTGGGACAATACAACCTGTCCAATTTATTGGTTCCAAATGTAAAGAATTAAATATAATGTTTCATTTAGATGGAACTCAAATATTAAGTAATGGAATATTCAGTTGGAAAGATCTTAAATGTGATTTTTTAAGTTTATCCGCTCATAAATTTGGAGGTCCAAAAGGGATCGGTATTCTTTTAACAAAAGAAAAGTCTAGACAAATTTTAAAAAATAATGACATATCACTTACTCAGGAATTTTCAATTAGACAAGGTACACAAGCTTTGCCATTAATCGCAGGAATGTATGAATCACTAAAGAATATTGAAGGAAAAATAAAATTATATGATTACATAACTGAATTTCCCTCTAATAATATTAATAAACTTAAAAATTATTTTTTTCAAAAAATTAAAGATAATAATCATATAAAGATCACGGGTAGTATTAACCATAGACTCCCCAGTCATATTTCTTTTCTACTATTAAATAAACTATTTGAGCCTATAAGGGCCTATAAGATTGTTAATTTCATGTCAGAAAATAAAATAGCCATAAGTAGTGGAAGTGCTTGTTCAAGCTCATCTGGGAAACCTAGCTCAACACTTAAAAATATTGGTTTAAAAGATGATGAACTATATTCAAATATTCGTGTTACTTTAGGTTCAATAAACAATAAGTCAGAAATAGATAAATTTTTAGAACTTATTCAAATATGTATTGACAAATTTTAATGGAAACCAATTACAGACTACCTAAAGATTTAAATGAATCTCTTAAGAATATGGAGGATGCAATTATTCCAAGTTTATTAGATTCAAATAAAAGATTTACTATAGAATTTAATTTTGAAGGATTGAAGTTTAACAGAATTGGAATAACTATCTACAAGATATTGTCTAAAAATAATAATGTATTCATAACATTTGCTGATCAAGGTGCTGTGGCTTTGGCTCAAAGAGACTATCCAGATATCAAAGATAAAATCTTTACTTTTAAATCATTTAATGAATCTAATAATATAAATAATATTGATAGTGCAATGATATCGATACTACCTCAGCCATATGATTTCGATTCATTTGAACCAATGTCTGATAATTATCAAGGTACGCATTATTCATTAAATCCAAAATTTGAAGATGCCAATATTGGTATAGGAAGTGTTATTAGAGAGCGACGTAAAAACTTTGTCAAAACATGGAAAAATATTTATTTTCTGCAGCCTTTAAATAAAGCTGCTCTTATGCATATTTATCCAAATAACTGGTTGCTTTTCAAAGAAGAAAATAAAAGATATTTTTTTAAAAAAGAATTTGAAATTAAACCCGACAATGAATCTATTTTTGTAAATTTATAGATTGAATGTGATAAAAAAAATATATTCATTTTTCTTTATTGTTCTTGTATTAGTAACATCTCCTTTCTTAATAAGATATTTACTAGCAAATCAGAAAATAACTATTTTAAATAGTATTTATTTTAATTTCCCTGGAATAATTAATAAAAACAAAATATGTCCTACTTATGATGCTTTATTGAATCAAACGCTTGATGATTCTTTTAGTGTATCAATTATTAATAATAAAGGGGAAATAATAAGTTCCTACAATGAGGATGTTCCAAGGTTGCCAGCATCTAACCAAAAATTATTCTCATCAGCTTATGTTTTAAGTAAATATAAATTAAATAATAATTTAAAAACTTCCTTATTTAAAAATAAAAACGATTATTATTTACTTGGTCAAGGTGATCCAGATCTTAATTATGAACATATAATCGAACTAATTTCAAATGTTAAAGAAAATAAAATTATTAACTTTAATATTGTAGAAATTGATTCAAAATTATATTGGCCTAATGGTTGGACAAATACTGATAAACTTTACGAATATGGATCTCCAATTACATCTCTTGCAATAGAAAGTAATAACAATAAATATGATGATATTTATGCATTAAAAAATTTTATTAAAAATTATTTAAAAAATAAATTTCCAAATTCAAAAATATATATAAATTTTTTTGATTCAGAAAAAACTTTTTATTTAAAAAATATTAAAGAGATAAATAACATATATTCAACTCCAATTCTTTCATTACTAACTCTAACAAATTCTGAAAGCCATAATTTTACGGCTGAATCTCTTTTTAAAAATGCCTCAAATACATGGAACGATAATAACTATATAAAATTGAAAAGATGGCTTGAAAATAAGGGCCTCCCAGCAACTAATGCATACTTTGCAGATGCTAGTGGATTGTCTCGAAAAAATAAAATTACAACAAAGTTAGTTGTATTGTTTTTAGATAAAATGAGATATTTTAATGATTTTAAAGCTTATCAATCTACACTTTCAATTACGGGAGTTAGAGGAACATTAGCTAAAAGATTTGTAAATAGTGAATTGTCTGGAAAGTTTTTTGGCAAAACTGGGACTCTTTCAAATGTCTTTGCATTATCTGGCTTTTTATATAAAAATGAAAACCCAATAATTATAAGCATTATCCAAAATTCTAATAATATTGATAAAGAAAAAGCTTTTAAACTATTAAGTGATCTTTATTACTTGAAATCTTGTTAACAAAAATATTATTTAAAATATTCTTTTAAATCCCTCTCAACAGAGGGGGGTACCATGTGATTAATTTCACCACCAAATTTTGCAACTTCTTTTACTAAAGAACTACTAAGAAAACTATAATTTGTATTTGTCGATAAAAATATAGTTTCAATATCATTATTAAGGGATTTATTTGTATGAGCAATTTGAAGTTCATACTCAAAATCACTCATTGCTCTTAAGCCTCTAAGAATAAGATTAGCTTTTAGATCATTTGCACAATCAACAGTTAGACCAGAATAAGAAATAACTTCAATATTAGCTAAATGAGAAAGAGAATTTTTTATTTGTATTATTCTTCTTTCAAGATTAAATGTTGGTGTTTTAGATGTATTTTCTAAAACAGCAACTACTAGATTGCCAAATATTTTTTCAGCCCTTTCTATTAAATCAAGATGCCCATTTGTTAAAGGATCAAATGTACCTGGATAAAGAATTTTCATGAATTTATTATGATCGAATTAGAAATTTAGTTAAAATAAAATTATTAGTTAAATCAATTATGACATTAAATCTAGAAGCAAAAAAAATCTTATTAAGAAAAATACCTCACGGATTATTTATTTGTGGTGTTAGAGACGAGGATAAAAATGAAGTGAATGGATTTACTGCAAGTTGGGTGACTCAAGGTTCTTTCACCCCACCATTAGTTGTAATGGCTGTTAGAGCAGAAGGCTCTAGTCATGAAATAATAAAGTCAACCAATAAGTTCTCATTAAATGTGCTTAAAAGTGATCAAAAGGATCTAGCAGCTGTTTTCTTTAAACCTCAAAAAGCATTAGGAGGTAGATTTGAATCTGTTGAATTTAATTTAGGTGAGCTTGGATTGCCTATTTTAGTTGATAGTGTTGGTGGTGTTGAATGTAATGTTGTTGGAAGTGTTATGCATGGAGACCATACCGTGTTTGTAGGAGAGGTTCAATCTGCTTATCTGAATAATGATGTTGACTCACTAAATTTATCTTCAACTGGCTGGAATTATGGAGGTTAATCATTATAAATGAGTAATTCCTCTATCGAAAAAATAAATAACAAATATAATTTTAAAATTGAATATAAATTAATTAATAATAAGGAGTTATTAAAATCAAGATTATCCGAAATTCCTAAGTCATCTGGGTGTTATCTTTTTAAAGATATTGATAATAACTTACTTTATATCGGTAAATCTAAAAAACTACGCAGTAGAGTAAGTAGTTATTTCAATAATTATTCAGATTTAACTCCCCGATTAAGTTTGATGGTTCGTCAAATAACTGAAATAGAAGTTATAGTCACAGATAGCGAATATGAAGCATTAAATTTAGAGTCAAATTTAATTAAAACAAACAAACCATATTTTAATATTCTTTTAAAGGACGATAAGAAATATCCATATCTTTGTATAACTTGGAGTGAAAAATATCCTCGAATATTTATTACAAGAAGAAGAAGAAATAGAAATAATTTAGATAGATATTATGGACCTTATGTTGATGTCGGATTATTAAGGAGAACATTATTTACGATAAAAAAATTATTTCCACTTAGACAAAGACCAAGGCCAGTCTATAAAGATAGAACTTGTTTGAATTATTCAATAGGAAGATGTCCAGGTGTTTGCCAAGAAGTTATATCATCTGACGATTATAAAAAAATAATAAAACAAGTATCTATGATATTTCAGGGGAGAAATGATGACTTAGAAATATTTTTACAAAAAAAAATGCAGCAATTTTCAAATGACTTAGATTATGAGAATGCAGCAAAAATAAGGGACCAAATTTCAGGTTTAAAATTATTAACTGAATCACAAAAAATATCAATACCAGATTCTTCAATTAATAGAGATATCTTTGGAATAGTTTCAGAAAAAAATGTAGCTAGTATCCAAATTTTCCAAATGAGATCTGGTAAGCTCATTGGGAGAATTGGCTATAGTCAAAAATTAAATAATGAAGATGAAAATCTTATTTTACAAAAGATATTAGAAGAGCATTATATGAATGTTGAACCTGTAGAAATACCATCAGAAATTCTTATTCAATATAATCTTCCAAAACAAGCAACCATAGAGGATTGGTTAACGGAGCTAAGAAAAAAGAAAGTAAAAATCTTAATCCCAAAAAGAAATAAAAAACATGAAACTGTAGAAATGGTTTTAAAAAATGCGAAGTTGGAATTAGATAGAATATTAAATGGGATACAAGATAATGAATCATCAATTGAGGATCTTGCCCAAATACTTGAATTAAGCGAACAACCTAAAAGAATTGAAGGTTATGATATAAGCCATATTCAAGGTAGTGACCCTGTAGCATCACAAGTCGTTTTTATTGATGGGATTCCTTCTAAACAGGATTATAGGAAATATAAAATTAAGGATCCAAACGTTTTTGTAGGACATAGTGATGATTTTGCTTCGATATATGAAGTAATACATAGAAGGTTTAAAAAATGGTCAAGATTTAAAAAAAGCGGTGGGGATTTTTCAATATTAAATGATAAAACGAATAGTAAATTAGACAATGAACTTCTATCAGATTGGCCTGATTTAATAATGATTGATGGAGGAAAAGGACAGTTAAATGCAGCTATTAAAGCATTAAAAGAATTAAATCTTGAGGAAGAAGTAACTATATGTTCATTGGCAAAAAAAAATGAAGAAATATTTATTCCAGGATTTACTAAGTCTCTTGATACTGATGAAAATCAAAAAGGAGTTCTTCTATTAAGAAGGGTAAGAGATGAAGCACATAGATTTGCATTATCTTTTCATAGAGACAAAAGATCTAAAAGAATGAATAGATCTCAATTGTCCCAAATCAGTGGATTAGGACCATCAAGAATAAGAGATTTGCTTGAGCACTTTAAATCAATAGATGCGATAAGAATAGCTAGTAAAGAGGATTTATCAAAAGTTAAAGGACTTGGAAAAAATTCAGTAAATGATATATATGAATATTTTAACGAGTTATAAATATTAATTAATTTTTGAAAAATAGATTTCTTGATATTGTTAAATATAACTATATTAAAAATATATATTTTTAAATTAATCTAGTAATTTGGCAGCTGAAGCATATCTCTGGTTTAAATCACTTCACATTATTGGTGTAATCGTTTGGTTTGCGGGACTTTTTTATTTAGTAAGACTTTTTATATATCATGAAGAATCTAAAAATATGGATAATGAATTAAAAATTGCCTTTAATAAACAATACACCTTGATGGAAAAAAGGCTGGCGAATATAATCACAACACCTGGGATGATATTAGCTTTAAGTATGGCTATTTGCATGGTTATTATGCAACCAAGTTGGTTAAGTGAGAAGTGGTTGCAAATTAAAATTTCTTTTGTTTTGGGATTAGTAACTTATCATTCTTATTGTTATAAAATAATGTATTCATTACATAATGGTACTTCAACCATTTCAGCAAAAAACCTTAGATTATTAAATGAATTGCCTACTTTATTATTATTTATAATTGTACTTTTAGTTATTTTTAAAAATAATTTTCCAACTAGTGTTGCTACATGGAGCGTTGTTGGACTAATTATTTTCATGTTGGCTTCAATACAATTATATGCAAAGATTAGAAAGAAAAATGAGAATTCATTGAGTAATGAATAGGGAAGACTTAGTTAAATTAACTTCCAATATTAATAAAAATAGTTGTCCTAAAAATATTAATTTTCACTGTCATACAAAATTTAGTGATGGAAGTTTAGAACCATATGAACTTTTAGAACAAGCTTATAAAAATAACTTGAAATTTTTATCAATAACCGATCATCATACAATTAAAGCTCATGAATATATAAAAAAAAATAATATACTCAAAAATTATCCTAAAGATTCTTTTACATTAATTTCGGGAATAGAAATTAATTGTTTGATTTTAGGATGTTTAGTACATGTAATTGGATTGGGAATAGATATAAAAAGTAAATACCTAAATCCCTACATCCTTGGAGAGTCTCCAATAGGTAATGATTTAAATATTAAATCAGTTATAAAAGCAATAAATTTAGCTGGTGGTTTATCATTTCTTGCACATCCAGCGAGATACAGGATTCCCTTTTATAAATTAATTCCAGAGGCCAAAATACAAGGTATTGATGGAATAGAGGTTTGGTACGATTATGAACTTAATGAAGTATGGAATCCTAGTTTATTTGTATGTTCAGAAATAGATAAATTAGCAGATAAATATTCAATGCTAAAAACATGCGGAACAGATAGTCATGGACTTTCGCTATTAGGTAGATAATTCAGAATTCGTTTTTTTCAATTATTGAATCAGTATTAATAATTATGTCCTTTAAATTTTCAATGACATCTGATGAACAATTATTCCACATTTTTCTATTGACAATTTCAAGAAATCTTTGTGCAATATCTCTTAAAGCCCATGGATTATTCTCTAGAAAGAAATTCCTAAGATCCAGATCACATAACCATGATTTATAAACTTCCTCATAACACCAATCTGAGACTACTTCAGTAGAAGCATCAAAAGCATATAAGTAATCTAATGTAGCTGAAAATTCAAACGCTCCTTTATAACCATTATCCTTCATCCCATTTATCCATTTAGGGTTAAGTATTCTTGATATAACAACTTTATTAATTTCATCTTGTAATTTTGAAATTTTGGATAATCCAAATTTTGATAAATCACCATGATACATTTCAGGAAATTTACCGCTCAATTTTTTTACTGCTGAAGATAATCCACCTTGAAACTGATAATAATCATCAGAATCTAAAATATCATGTTCCTTATTATCTTGGTTATGAACAACTAACTGCACATTTTTAAGAGCATTTTCTAATGATTTTTTATCCTCTATAGGTTCAAGATTATCACTGTAAATCCACTTACTCCAATTAAGAAAAGATTCTCCAAAATCATCAATATTTTCCCAATTAGAATTTGAAATTAGTTCTTGCAGACCAGCTCCATATGAACCTGGCGCTGACCCAAATATACGATTAATTGAATCACCATCACTTGATGCACCAGCGAGAGGATTAAATTTATCATCCTCATTAAGATTAGAAACAAGATTTATTGCTTTAGAAGTTAATTTAACTAACTGTGGAAATGCATCTCTAAACATTCCCGAAATCCTTAAAGTAACATCAACCCTTGGTCTTTCGAGAACAGATAAAGGAATGATTTCTAGATCAACTACTCTTCTTGAAGGCCCATCCCAAATAGGCTGTACTCCTAATAAATATAGTATTTGACAAATGTCTTCACCACCATTTCTCATTGTGGATGTTGCCCATACAGATATTGCTATATTTTTTAAATCTTCTCCATTATCTTGTTTGTATAAATCAAGTATTTGTGAAGCAGACTGACAGCCAACACTCCATGCTGATTCAGTTGGCAGTCCTCTCGAATCAACTGAAAAGAAATTTTTACCAGTTGGTAAAGCTTCAGTTTTACCTCGCGTAGGAGCTCCAGATGGACCACTTTTTACATATAGTCCCTTTAATGAATTAATAAATGATAATTTCTCATTATATGAAGAATTAATGATTGGAATAAGAATCTCTTTTTTTAATAATAAAAAATACTTATTATGTTTTTTTTCATTAAAGAAATATTCTATTATTTTCTGATTTTTATATTTTTCTAGATTTTTTATATTGATATTCTTTTTGTAAAAAAACAAATATATTAAATACTTTGCTTGTTGTTCCAAAAAATCAATAGCCATTCTAAAGTTTAAAATGTTTTTGTTGGAAAAAGTCAATAATATTTTTTTATCTTTTTCACTTAACATTTGATCATATTGATTTGTCCAAGGATTCAAATCTAGTTTTAAATGTTTTGCTATATATTGAGTAACACCAATTCGGTTTGCATTTGGTACTCTAGCAATACACAAGAATAAATTTATTTCATTAATGTCATTCTGCCTTTTGCCAAAAATATGCAAACCTGTCCTAATTTGAGATTCTTTAATTTTGCAAAGAAAGGAATCAATTTCTTCTATTTGATTTTTTTTATTTTTTAAAGTAATTTCGCTAAAATCTTTTTTAATTACTTCAAAAATTGAATTTTCTATTATTTCAATCCTATTAGAATTTAATAATTTTGCTTCAAAATATTCGTCTAAATAATTTTCTAATACTGAATATTTTCCATATAATTCTGACCTATCCAAAGGAGGGGTTAAATGATCAATAATTGTTGCAGCAGTTCTTCTTTTAGCTTGGGAACCTTCTCCAGGATCATTTACGATAAAGGGATATATGTTTGGTATTGCTGGACAAATAATATTTGGAAAACATTTATTGCTGAGACCTATAGATTTACCCGGTAACCATTCAACAGTCCCATGTTTACCAATATGGCAAATAGCATTTGCATTAAAAACTTTTTCAATCCAAAAATATTGTGCTAAATATCTATGGGGAGGTGGAAGATCGGGAGAATGAATATCTCTATCAGTGAATGCGTCATAACCTCGTTGAGGTTGAATCAATAATGTTATTTTTCCAAATCTAATACCATTTATTGAGAAACCTTTATTATCTAAATCGATCGCATCAGATGGTTTACCCCAACGACTTACAATAATATTTTTAGGATCAATTTCTAAATAATTCCAATATTTTAAATATTCACTAAGTGGTAAGTAATCTAATGGTTTATTATTTTGAGATTCAATGTCATTAGTTCTAGTTTTTATAAGCATTGACATTAATTCCGAAGAATCTTGAGGATAATTACAAGATCCAAGGTCATAACCTTCTTCTTTTAACCAATTAAGAATATTTATTATTGATGATGGTGTATTCAGACCAACGCCATTACCGATTCTTCCGTTCTTTACTGGATAATTACTTATTACTAAACAAATTCTTTTATCAAAATTATTAAGTTTTTGAAGTTTCACATAATTTGTTGCAAATTTTGAAATCCATTGAATACCTAATTGATCTGCTTTGTAACTAGTTATTTCACTATATAGTGTATTTTTCTTAGAAATTATTTCTTTAAATGCTGAAGGACAGGTAGTAATTCTTCCATCAAATTCAGGAATAATTATTTGCATTAATAAATCAGATGAATTCATTCCAATAGATGAATTTAACCACTTTTTTCTTGATCTATTAGAAGAAAGAAGCTGTAAAATAGGAATTTTAAGAGAAGTAAAAATATTTGTTGAATTTTCAATTAATTCATTATTTTTGATTTGAGATGAAGAAAATGAAGTTGTAGTAATTATTAGTTTAATATCTTCTTTTTTAAAAATTTCTATTAATTTCTTCTGAATAATATGATCTTTTAGTGTTGAAATAAAAAATGTTTTAGGAGATAATCCGCATTTTCTTAATTGCAAGTTAAGTTTTTCGTTTACTTCAATTTCATTAGCCAAAAAAAGTGATTTATAGGATATTATTCCTATCTTTTCGCCACTTTCATTTTTCCAATCATGTAAATAGGGATCTGCATAAAAAATAATATTCAAAAAATCATCAGGAATTAATTTTTCATCTACAACTAAATAATTTAAACAATTAAGAAACTTTCTATAATTATCAAGTCCTCCAGATCTTAGTAATCTTGAAATATTTAATGCAATATTTTTATCTATACTACTTATTTCACATAAGGAAATTTCCTGGTCAATGGTACCTGATAGGATTACTAACTTCCTTTTTTTATTAACTGCTTGCCAATTTAAAAGTTGTTCAATTCCATAGTTCCATGTACCTTTATCTCCAAATATTCTAAGTACGACTACTTTTGCATAATTTATTGTTTTTAATAAATAATTATCTATTTGAGCAGAGGAATTTAAATTAGAAATTTCTAAAGCTCTTATATTATTTTTTAATGAAGCAAATTCTTTTTCTAACAATAAGTTTGATATGAGATTTAAATCAGCCTTGACACTTGTTATAAAAATAAAATCTGCAGCTGGTTGCTCAATTAAATCATCCTTATTCTTTTCATTTCCTGCGATATTTAATATCCTGTGCATTTTTATATATAAATAAGGTTTAGAATACGTAAGTAGGATAAAACAAGTTTACCTTAATTAAATAAATTAAATATGCATGAATTTCTTCCATACGCCTGGTTTGAAGGTAAATGTATTCCATTTAAAGAAGCAAAAATATCAATAGCTACTCATGCACTACATTACGGTACTGCTGCATTTGGAGGAATGCGAGCGATACCTAACCCAACAAACAAAGAAGAATTCCTTTTGTTTAGAACTGATAAACATATAAAAAGGTTATCTCAAAGTGCAAAATTACTCTTAACTGAAATTTCTGAAGAATATATTTTTAAAGCCTTAGAAGAAGTTATAAAAAGAAACAAGCCAGAAAAACCTATTTATATAAGACCATTTGTATATACAAGCGATTTAGGTATAGCTCCAAGGTTACACAATATTGAAACAGATTTCTTTATTTATTGTATTGAACTAGGAGATTATCTATCCCCAGATGGTGTTTCTTGTAGAATGAGCAGTTGGACAAGGCAAGAAGATAGATCTCTCCCCTTAAGAGGGAAAATAAGTGGAGCATATATTACTAGTTCATTAGCCAAAACAGAAGCTAGTTTATCGGGTTTTGATGAAGCCCTGCTATTAAATTCAAGTGGTAAGGTAAGCGAAGCTAGTGGTATGAATTTATTTATTGTAAGGAATGGAGACTTAATCACTCCTGGTGTTGATCAAGATATCCTTGAGGGTATAACTAGAGCTAGTGTAATTGAATTAGCTAAATCATTTGGAATAAATGTAATTGAGAGGCCAGTTGATAAAACAGAATTATTAATAGCAGATGAAGTTTTTCTAACTGGTACAGCAGCAAAAATTACACCAGTTAAAAAAATTGAATCAACTGAATTAAATGTTGAAAGACCAATAATGAATAAATTAAAAAGTAAGCTTATAGAAATAACAGAAGGTCGTTCTCAAGACTATGATAATTGGGTAACAAGAATTTCACTAAAATAAATTAGTTTTTACCTAAAAATGGAATCTTTCAGAACCTATCTAAATAGAGATGAAAAACCATTAATTATTTTTGACGGAGGTACTGGAACATCTTTTCAGAACTTAAATCTTACTGCAGATGACTTTGGAGGAAAAGAATTAGAGGGATGTAATGAAAACCTTGTTTTATCATCGCCAGATGTAGTTGAGAAGATTCATAATTCATTTTTAGAAGCAGGTTGTCATGTTATAGAAACTAATACATTTGGAGCCTCATCAATAGTTCTTGATGAATATGATATTGCGGATAAAGCTTATGAGATAAATAAAAATGCGGCATTTATAGCAAAAAAAGCTGCTGCCAATTACTCATCAGTTGATAAACCAAGGTTTGTAGCAGGTTCAATTGGGCCAACAACTAAATTACCCACCTTAGGACATATTGATTTTGATGAATTAAAGCAATCATATAAAGAACAAATTTATGGTCTTATAGATGGAGGAGTTGATCTTCTTTTGATTGAAACTTGTCAGGATGTTTTACAAATTAAATCAGCGTTATTAGCATCAAAAGAAATTCTTGAAAGTAAAAATATAGATATACCTTTAATGGTATCTATAACAATGGAAACAACAGGTACTATGCTTGTTGGATCTGATATTGCTTCTGCATTAACAATATTAGAGCCATTTAATATAGATATCCTTGGACTTAATTGTGCAACTGGTCCAGAGCAAATGAAGGAACATATTAAATATTTGTCTGAAAATTCTCCTTTCGCTATAAGCTGCATTCCCAATGCAGGTCTTCCTGAAAATATTGGTGGTGTAGCTCACTATAGATTAAAGCCAATAGAATTAAAGATGCAGTTAATGAATTTTATATATGACTTTAATGTTCAATTAATAGGTGGATGTTGTGGGACAACTCCTGAACATATAAAATACCTGTCTTCAATAATCGATGAAATTATAAATAATGAAAGGACTAACAACAATGGTAAGAAAAATTCAACCGGTTTTATTCCATCTGCCTCATCAATATATAACTCTGTGCCATATAAACAAGACAATTCAATTTTGATAGTAGGAGAAAGATTAAATGCAAGTGGATCGAAAAAGGTAAGGGAGTTATTAAATAACGACGATTGGGATGGCTTAGTTGCAATTGCCAAGCAACAACAAAAAGAAAATGCTCACGTTCTTGATGTAAATGTCGATTATGTAGGCAGAGACGGAGTGAAAGATATGAAAGAAATAACTTCAAGACTAGTTACCAATATAAATTTACCATTAATGATTGACTCTACAGATGCAGACAAAATGGAAAGTGGATTAAAGTCAGCTGGTGGTAAATGTATTATAAATTCAACCAATTACGAAGATGGCAATGAAAGGTTTGATCAAGTTTTAAATTTAGCCTTAGGGTATGGTTCAGGTCTTGTTGTCGGAACAATTGATGAAGATGGAATGGCAAGGAATTCAGAAAAAAAATATAAGATTGTCAAACGCGCGATTAATAGAACAAGAGAATGTGGTTTGTCAGATTATGAGCTATTTTTTGATCCATTAGCTCTGCCAATATCTACAGGGATAGAGGAAGATAGATTAAACGCTAAAGAAACCATTAGTGCTATATTAAAAATTCGTGAAAAATTTCCAGATATTCATATCATACTTGGAATATCAAATATTAGTTTTGGTCTTTCACCATTATCAAGAATTAATCTAAATTCAATATTTTTAGATGAATGCATTAAAGCAGGATTAGATTCTGCTATCATCGCACCAAATAAAATTTTGCCATTATCAAAAATTTCTGAAGAAACTAAAAAGCTTTGCTTAGATTTGATTTATGATAAAAGAAAATATGAAGATGATATTTGTATTTATGATCCATTAGTAGAATTAACAAAGGCTTTTCAAGATTTATCTATTCAAGATTTCAAAAAAGCATCCTCAGAAAATAAAAACCTAACTCTTGAAGAAAGTCTGAAAAATCATATTATTGATGGAGAAAAAATAGGATTAGAGGATCAATTAAATAAAGCGTTAAAAAATTATAAACCTCTTGAAATAATTAATACCTTTTTACTAGATGGGATGAAAGTTGTAGGAGATTTATTTGGCTCAGGTCAAATGCAGTTGCCATTTGTACTCCAATCCGCAGAAACAATGAAATTTGCTGTTTCAATTTTAGAACCATATATGGAAACTGTAGATGAAAACATATCAAATGGAAAACTCTTAATTGCAACTGTCAAAGGCGATGTACATGATATTGGAAAAAATTTGGTAGATATAATACTTACAAATAACGGTTATGACGTAATAAATCTAGGAATAAAGCAAGATGTTTCAGCAATTATAGATGCTCAAAAAAAGCACAATGCAGATTGCATCGCTATGAGCGGATTACTTGTTAAATCAACTGCTTTTATGAAAGATAATTTAGAGGCTTTTAACAATGAAAATATTAGTGTACCAGTAATATTAGGAGGCGCAGCCTTAACCCCAAAATTTGTAAATGAGGACTGCAGCAAAATATATAAAGGGAAAATATTGTACGGAAAAGATGCGTTCACTGATCTTAAATTTATGAATGAATATATGGATAATAAGAAAAAGGGTAATTGGTCAAATACAGAGGGTTTCATTAACAATGAAGGTATAAATATTAATTTAGCCTCATCAAAATCAAACACTCAAGCTGTTAAAAAATCTATATCCATAGATGCCGAGACTTCAAAATTAAATTTAAAAGAAAATTTTATAAGATCTAAATTTATAAATGAAGAAGATCCAATTCATGCCCCTTTCTTGGGAACGAAAGTCTTGAACGATGCTGATATAGATTTAAATAAGTTAATATTTTATTTAGATACAAAAGCTTTATTTAGCGGGCAATGGCAAATAAAAAAAGGAAAAAACCAAAGCGTAGATGAATACAATAATTATTTGGATTCATATGCTAAACCATTGTTAGATAAATGGTTAGAGATAATTATAGAGAAAAAACTTATATCACCTAAAGCAGTTTATGGATATTTCAGATGCGGGAGAAAAGATAATAGTATTTTCTTATTTGATCCGAAATCAATAAATAAAATATCCCAATTTAATTTTCCAAGACAAAAATCTGGGAATAATTTATGCATAGCTGATTTTTATTGTGATTTGAAAAATGATAAACCGATAGATATATTTCCCATGCAGGCAGTAACTATGGGCGATATTGCTAGCGAATATTCTCAAAAATTATTTAAAGAAGACAAATATAGCGATTATTTGTTATTCCATGGACTTACAGTGCAATTAGCAGAAGCTCTAGCTGAGTATGTCCATGCGTTAATTCGTATTGAATGTGGTTTTAAGTCTGAAGAACCAGACAAAAATAGAGAAATACTAGCTCAAAAATACAGAGGAGCTAGATATTCTTTTGGTTATCCTGCATGTCCAAAAGTATCTGATTCAAACATACAATTATCATTGTTGGATGCCAAAAGAATAAACTTGACCATGGATGAATCTGAACAACTTCATCCAGAACAAAGTACTACAGCTATCATTTCACTACACTCAAAAGCTAAATATTTCAGCGCCTAAGCTAAATTTTTAGTTATTTTCTAAATATTCAATAATTTCTTCCTGTAGTTCTTCCATCGTTTCATTATCACCCAGATCAAGTCCCTCACCAGCGGCATCCTGTGTTAACTCAAGATAATATGAAGCACCATCACTAGATAAAAATTCTAATGCTGAAGTTTCATCACTATCTTTAAAAGCTTCATAAAGAGCTTTAAATGCAATGTTTTCAGTAAAGTCCCAATCCATAATGAAAAAAACCTTATTAGAATTATTACCTCCTTACCCCCCATACTCGTCAACCTTTTTTAAAGAAATGTTGGTGTTTTATTATTATTAAAAAAACTATGACCATAAATAATCAAAATCAGTTAAATGTCCTTGGAGAAGAGATTGAGATTTGTAGTTGCGCTCCTATGACAGGGTGGTTCAGGGATGGATATTGTAACTATGACAAAAATGATGGAGGAAATCATTCCATATGTTGTGTAATGGATGATAATTTCCTGAAATATAGTAAATCACAAGGTAATGATTTAATAACTCCCATGCCTATTTATTCCTTCCCAGGGCTAAAGGATGGTGATCATTGGTGTATCTGTCTTGATAGATGGAAGCAAGCATTATTAGACGGTCTTGCACCAAAAGTCATATTAGAATCAACGAACATTATAGTCTTAGAATCAGTACCTCTGGAAAAATTGAAAGAATATCAATTTAATAAAAAGTAATTACAAGTTTATTTTTTTTTTTAAAATGATAATGATAAATTTTTTTAAATGAGTTTAGAAAAATATTGGAAAAAAGCATTAGAACAAACTCGATTATCAATTGATGATGAATCATTATATCCTCTCAAAACTGATATTATTACAAGAGATTTATATGAAAAAGACGACTTCATAATTAGGAAACTCGATACTTCAAAATTTATTAAAAAAAAAATTTATGGTCCTAAGCAAAATCCATTTTGTCCTTGGGAAAAGATACTAGAAATTGATAAAATTGGTGATAATCATCAATTAATATTAAATAAGTACCCTGTACAAAAAGGTCATATTTTACTTATTACAAATGAATGGAAACCTCAAAATGGATGGTTAGATATTAAAGATTGGAGAGCGATCCAACAAGTTAATAAAGATACTAGTGGATTATGGTTTTTCAATAGTTCTCCAATTGCGGGAGCAAGTCAACCCCACAGGCATTTTCAACTTCTGCGTAGATCTAAAGGTGAGATATCATGCCCTAGAGAAAAGTGGTTTTTAGAGATGAACTCATATAAAGATCTAGATAGTAAGCTTAAAAAAAATATTATTGTATCTAAATTTAATTTTATAGAAAATCCATCATGTCTTTTTGAATTTTACTTAGAATTATGTAAAAAATTAGGACTTGGGGACCCTATTAGTGATAAGAAACCGATATATCCTTACAATATTTTAATAACTAATAAATGGATCGCTATTATAAAAAGAAAGAATGATCACATTCATGGTTTCAGTATTAACGGTTTAGGATTTGCTGGATATCTATTAGTAACTGAAAATTCAAATATTAGTTATTTAAAGAAATTTGGACCTGAAAAACTTCTAGAAAGTTTTGTTTGAATACTAATTAGTTAATTCAACTTCCTTATCCCTGCTTATTTGGCTTTCAAGAACTTCTATAGAGGCTGTTACGGAGGCAATTTTACGTTCAAGTGAATCCTTAATATAATTGAGCATTTCTAATTTCTTATGTTGATAAAAACTCTTTTTTTCTTTAGATGACTTGAAATAACAGTTAAACATTTTTATCCCATTATAAAAAGATACTTAATTGACTTGCGACATAAAAATAAATTGGTTTTAATTTAAAAACAGTATTCCGTATGGACTTTCAATATTTTTTGAATAAAATTAAATAAATTCCACATTATACAAGAAAATATTATTGAATATTCCTGAAAATTCAAATACAAAAAGAATTTCAATTGATTTACCTGAGGAACTAATTTCCAGGTTTGATCAATTACGAAAAGATTGGGGATTTAGAGCAAGAGGACCTGTAATAGAAAAGATACTTAAAGAACTTCTTCAAGAAGATGATTTACTACCTAAGAACCAACAGCAAGAAATAGACTTTAGCGAGAATAATAATAATGAAAATTTAAATATTGATGAAGATACTGCATTGGTATTAATTAAATCAGACAAAAAAAAAGAAGCTAATGAGATATCTTTGAATAAAAGATTTACTAATAACATTCAATATAAAGAAAAAGCCAACTCAAACATAAGCCTTCCCAATTTTGTTGAAAAAAAAGTAAAGAATCTAAGAAGAAGTATTAATAGTGAAAAATTAAAGGAAAATATTAATGATATTCAAATTAATACAATTAAAGAAACTGAATTAATAAAATGTCGTATTGAGTTAATTAGTCATTGGAAAACCTTATATGGATCAGTTCCTAATGATCATGTAGTGGAAGCTTCAATGGATTGGTTTGAAAGGGATATATGGCCAAATCTTGATGGAACTGAAAATCTACCCTTTACGTGGAGTGCAGCCAATAAATTAATGTCAGAATTATGCCCATTTTGGATTAAGAAAAATCCATCCCTTGAAATTGTTTTATTAATGATTGGCGTTTTAGAAGACCCTTTTGCTACATCAGACCTGATAAATAGAGTACCAACACTTATGAGAAGGTTTGTAAGTAGATTTAAGCGAAATAATAGATCAAATTCATTTGAAACTTTGGACTCAACAATGACAGTACAGGGAGCACTTAAATTATTGAATTTATCAACATCCGCAGGATCCGCTCATACGTTCCGTAAAATTAGGGAGGCTTATAAATCAATAGCCTTAGAGACGCATCCAGATGCTGGAGGATCAACAGATCAAATGAGAAAATTAAATGAAGCGTATCAATTGCTAAAAAATCTATATAGAAATTAGTATACCAATTCTCATATAAGACTATTTTTAAGTCTAATTAATAGTCTTATATAAGATAGATGTTAAGTTCAAATATTTTTTGTTTTCACTAATTATTTTTATTCAAATTTATGAAAACATTAATTATATATAAATGAAATTAAAATAAAATAAAGAATTTCATTGTATAATATTTCTTATATAAGACTTATTATAAGTCTAGCATATAGTCTCAAAAGAGATAAATAAGATAAATTAATTATCAATTTGGAGAAACCATATCCAAACTGTTTATTGCCTAGGAAAAATTAAAAATTGTAAAATAAATCAATAGACTACGTCCTTTTAATGTCCAAGAAATTTATAAGGGCTAGAAGGCCTTGCTATTAGGGACTTTTATGTCTTTCTGTACTGCCTTATAGACAGTACTACTTACTTTGGAGCTTTTGGATCGCAGTTTGCTTGTCAATACTAGGTACATCGCTTAAACCGTTAGCGTCAAACCATGGAGCGCTAGCCCAATCAAACCCTTCACCAAAAGTGTTATCTGGAGAAGCTATGTACCAATGGCAAGAAGCGTCAGGAACATCGACAGCACATTTTGACCAATCATCTGACCACTGAGGGACTTGTACCCACAGAACTGAAGATATCAATAGAGATAATAAATTGATCATGTTAATTATCATACAACATTAATTAGTTTTATAGGATTATTACTTATCTTATTTAAGAATTATTCTTAGACTATGTTAAAGTCTCATATGAGACTAGCAATACACCTAATTCCTCAATTTAGTATTAAAAGATTTTTCAACAATAGAAATGATATTGGAATGTATTGATGTAATGTCAGAGTCTAGTAATGTTTTATCTTTATCTCTATAAGATAATCTGAATGTATAACTTATATGATCATCTCCAAATTTATTATCTTCAAAAACATCTATTAAATTTACATCCTCTAAGAGACTTTTTCCTGTTTTTCTTATCTGTGATGTTATTTCACTAATTAAAAATTTCTTACTGAAAACAAAATTTATATCCCTTTCCATTTTCGGAACAATTGGGTATTGCTTATATATTGGAATCCATTTATTTTTTCTTGTACTTGCTCCCAAGAGATTAGAAATATTTATGTTAAATAAATAAACTTTTTTTAATGACTTCTTTTCAAATATTAGTTTAGGATGTATTTCACCAAAATAACCTGCATCCTTCCCCTCAATAAGAAGTTTAGCTGTTCTTCCTGGATGAAGAAAATCAATTGAATCATTAGGTTTATCCTCAATTTTAATGTTCAATGATGATAAAGCCTCCTTTAACTTTCCTCTTGCTTGGTAATAATTTAGATCGTTATCATTACCCGAATTCATCCATTTTCCAAATTTTCTATTTCCATATATCGCGCCATTCAGAACTTCTTCTTGAATGAACTCAGTTTTCTTTTGAAAAACATTTCCAATTTCAAATATATAACAACTTGCTTGTCCAGCTTTTATATTACGATTCACTATCTCCAAATGTTCCTTCCAGATATTATCTCTAAGACAACTTGTTTCTAATAGCAAAGGATTAGAAATTTTTATAAGTTTTTCATTATCTTCAGGAACAAGAGAGTAGCTTAGTACCTCATTAAAACCATTTTCTATAAAACCATTTTTTACTTTTCTCAATGCCAACTGTTCTGATGACAATTTTCCAGGCTTAATTGGATTTGGAAGGTTTAAGTCGAATCTGTCATACCCTATTAATCTTGCTATTTCTTCAATTAAATCTATTTCTCTTATTAAATCATTTGATCTATTAGGAATTACTGCTACATCCCAGCCATATTCTTTATTCTTTAAAGTACAACCTATGAGTGTTAATTTATCAACTATTTCATTATCAGATAAATTTCTTTTTTCGAATTGATCATTAATTATTAATGGACCAAGAATTTTATGTATTCGATTTCTCCGTAGTTTAATAAATATATCCTCATTATTTATTAAGTTAGAAGTATTGATGATTGGTGAATTAATAGAAAAATATTCTTCTAAAAGATTAATTGCCCTTGTTACAGAATTTATTGTATTTTTTGATGAAATCCCTTTTTCATACCTGCTGCTGGATTCTGTTCTTATGCCAACTGCCTTTGAAGATTTTCTTATAGTAACTGGATTAAAAACAGCGCCTTCCAGGTAAATAGATGAGGTAGTATTAGTTACAGAAGTCTCTAAACCGCCTATAACCCCAGCAATAGCTACCGGTTTATCACAACAAGTAATAACTGTGATATTGTCATTTAAGTAATATTCTTTACCATCTAAGCAAATCAAGCTTTCGTTATCCTTGCCTTTTCTTACAGAGAAATCTTCTGGAGAAACTTCCTTACCAATTAAGTTTGATAGTTTATCTTTATCAAACGCATGCAAAGGTTGACCTTGTTCTAAAAGAATATAATTTGTCAAATCAACTAGAAGATTAATAGATTTTATACCTGATTTTTCTATACGATCTTTTAGCCAATTTGGGGATAATTTCTCTCCATTTACTCCATCAATGCAACTTATTGTATAAATGCAATTAGATTCTATGGCCTCTGGGCAAAGTTTTATTCCCTTAAGTAAATTAATTTTGTAATTATGGTTTAATTCTGGAAAAGTTAAGGTGGATTCTAAAAGGGCAGAAATTTCACGGGCTATACCCATAACAGACATTCCGTCAGGTCTATTAGCTGTAATGGCTAAATCATATATAAAATCATTTAATTGAAGCAATTCAGCCCCTGGAGTGCCCAATTCATGTTTTAAGGCTAAATCTTCATCAATGATCTCTATCCCTTCGCTAGAGTCCTCTAAACCAAGTTCCTGAAGTGAACATATCATTCCTTCACTCATGACACCTCTAATTTCACTTCTTTTAATAGTTAAATCAACCGCATTTAATTTCGCGCCGACAGTAGCAACATAAACATAAATATTTGGTTTAATATTGCTCGCACCACAGATAATTTGTAAATTCTTTGAATTACCAATATCAACTTGGCAAATTGAAAGTTTGTCAGAACCTTCGTGTTTTAAAACAGATAATACCTTACCTAAAACAACACCATTTACATTTTCTGAACAATCTTTTAATGATTCAACCTCAAACCCACCGATAGACAATTTCTCAGAAAGATCTTCGGGAGTAGAAGTAATTTCTACTAAATATTTCAACCAATTTTGAGAAACTTTCATATATATTTTTTAATCAATGATGATAAAAGAAATGAGTATATCTTCAAAAAAGTTTGTTGAAGATGTACAATAGAAAATTATACAATAAAGTCTTAATTAAAATGGCCAAAAAAGGGACAAGAGTTGTGGTGACCCTGGAATGTACCGAAGCTAGGACAAGCACAGATCCTAAGAGATCGAATGGTGTTTCAAGATATACTACTGAAAAGAATCGTAGAAATACAACTGAAAGATTAGAGCTAAAAAAGTTTAATCCTCATTTAAACAGAATGACAATTCATAAAGAAATTAAGTAATCAAATCAAATTAAATCATGCCTAATTCAATTTTTAAAAAACAATTATCACCTATCAAACCTGGAGATCCTATTGACTATAAGGATGTAGAACTACTAAAAAAATTCATCACTGAAAGGGGTAAAATTTTACCAAGAAGGATGACAGGTTTAACCTCTAAACAACAAAAAGATCTTACATTAGCTGTTAAAAGAGCCAGAATTGTAGCACTTCTACCCTTTGTAAATCCTGAAGGATAATTTCATATTGAATATAAGTTGGCTGAATAATTAATATCTCAAATATTTGAAAGATTTAACTAAATTAAAAACATATATTATTGACTCCGATGATCCACATGAGGTTGATGACGCTATTTCATTAGAAATAAAAGAAGGAAATAAAAAAAAATTATGGATACATATTAGTAATCCATGCAAACTCTTTTTGCATGATTCTAATATTGATTTTAATGCAAGAAAGAGAAATAGCAGTTTATATTTAATTGATCAATATGTCCCAATGCTCCCTAAAGATATTCTTGAAAAGGCAAATCTAGCTCAAAATAAAATTTCAGAAACTATTAGTGCAGCAATAGAATTCAATGACGATGGATCAATAAATAAATACGAAATAACTGAAGCAATAATAAAACCAAAATATCAATTAACATATGAAGATGCAAATGAAATATTAGAAATAGAACCAAAAGAAGAAAAAGAATTAATTGAGATTAAAAATTTATTAGAAAAAAGTATTACATTCAGAAAGAAACAAGGAGCAATTATTTTTGAAAGTCCTAATAGTAAAATTAAATTATATGAGAATAAGATTATACTAACTAAATTAGAGAAAACAATATCACAAATTATAGTTGCAGAATCAATGATATTAATGGGTTATGTAACAAGTTTATTTATAAATAAATATAATTTAGCGGCTCCATTTAGGATTCAAAAATTAAACTGCAATCCATCTGAAATAATAAATAGGTACAATGATAGTGATGTTAAATATATAATATTAAAACAATATATGGGAAGAAGTTACATAACTAATAAGCCAGGAATCCATGAATCATTAGGCCTTAAAATGTATGTACAATGTACTTCACCATTAAGAAGATATCTTGATTTAATTATACAAAGGCAAGTCTATAATAAAATTAATAATTACGAAGTTCTTAGTAAGGATTCTGTCTCTAAGATTATTGATTATTCAAAGATTAGACAATCAGAGAATAATAATATATTTAAAAATAATAAATTAAAATATTTAACATTATTTTTTAAGAATGAAAAAAAACCTTTTTATAAAATAATATTCGTTAAATGGATTAATCATAAAAAAAATATTGCTTTGGTTTATTTTCCAGATTATTCACTAGAAATACTTATTACTTTTTTTGTATCGATAGAAATATATAGTAATAAAATATATAAAGTTAAATATATTATAAATGATAGTAATCTTTTAGAGTTTATTTACTAGTAAGATAATAAATATACTAGCTTGTTATTAGTTTAAAAAAATATCTGTTAGTATTAATAAAAAAGCTTTATGACTTTTGTCATTACTACACCTTTATACTATGTCAATGATAAACCTCATTTAGGAAGTGTATATACAACAATAATTTGTGACTCAATAGCAAGGTATAAAAGGCTTGCAGGTGAAGATGTTATTTTCATTACTGGTGTTGATGAACATGGATTGAAAATACAAAGAACAGCTAATGAAAAGGGTATTGAACCAAAATCACATTGTGATGAAATATCAGAAGTTTTTAATAATAATTGGAAAAATTGGAATATTTCCTTTGATAAATTTATTAGAACAAGCTCAAAAAATCATGAATTTATTGTGAATGAGTTTTATGAAAGAGTAAAAGCATCAGATGATATCTATATGGGAGTTCAAAAAGGGTGGTATTGTGTCGGTTGTGAAGAATTTAAAGATAATCCTGAAAACTCATCGACATACAAGTGTCCAATACATCAAAAAAATCTAGAATGGAAAAATGAAGAGAATCTCTTTTTTAGACTTTCAAAATATCAAAAAGAAATTGAGAAAATAATCAACGAAAATTTTTTTATAGAGCCAATAGAAAGAAAGAATGAAATTATAAATTTTGTATCTAGAGGTTTAAAGGATTTTTCAATTTCAAGAACAAATGTTTCATGGGGAATTCCTGTCCCTGGTTACGATAACCATACCTTTTATGTATGGTTTGATGCTTTACTTGGGTATGTAAGCGCCATTAGTTCTGATGAGACAGAACATTTATTGGAAAAATCAATTAATGGAGGATGGCCAGCTGATGTTCATTTTATTGGTAAAGACATTCTAAGATTCCATGCTGTATATTGGCCCGCAATGCTCATTTCTGCCAATATGAAAGTTCCAAAAAAGGTTTTTGGGCACGGGTTTCTTACAAGAGAGGGGCAAAAAATGGGTAAAAGCTTGGGAAATGTACTTGACCCTGATTTATTGCTTTCAAAATATGGAAATGATCCTGTTAGGTGGTATCTCATTAAAGACATTTCACTAGGAAATGATGGAGATTTTCAAGATAAAAGATTTGTTGACATTATCAATAATGACTTAGCTAATACAATTGGCAACTTATTAAATAGAACATCATCTATGTCTAGAAAATGGTTTGATAATAAAGTGCCAAACAATGAAAATTTTTTAAGTGAAAATAAATTAGAGAATTCTGCCAAAATAGCAGTCGAGAACTATATTCATAACTTTGATAACTACAAATTAGATCTAGCAGCTAATGAAGTACTTAGCCTAGCAATTAATACAAATTTGTATTTGAATGATAATCAGCCATGGCTCTTAATAAAAGAGAAAGATAATCTACCTCTAGTGAAACAAATTATTTATAACGTTTTAGAAAGTACCCGAATAATAGGATTGTTATTACTACCTTTATTACCCGAATTATCTACAAAAATTAATGAACAACTTGGTTCTATATACAGTGAAGAAATTCCTTGGAAAAAACAATTAATTTGGGGATTATTAGTAAGTAATTCAAGTCTACCTAAACCTACTCCAATCATAAATAAACTGGAGTATGAGCAACATTTATAGATTTATAATTTTTCTTCCATTATTTATGCTTGGTTGCGCCCCAAATGTAATTGATGAAAATAAAGTTAAACAAAACATGGACAGTTTAAATATGACTATTTTCTCTAAAAGTGGAGATAAAATATATTCAATTACCAGTCCAGAATCTAGTTATGACAATATTGAATTAAAATTCGAATTAAAAAAACCTACCATTTATATTCTCAATGGGGAAGAAATTAAATATATTATTAGTTCAGAAGAATCATCATTATCAGACAACAATAAACTCCTGAAATTGAAGAGAAATGTTAAATTAAAAATTCTTAAAAAAGATGGGGATATATTATATGGTGATAATTTTATCTGGAATATAGACAATACAAACTATCTGCTTGAGGGTAATATAAGATTTGAGAATCAAAATATCATATTAAATTCAGGAAAAGCCATATTGGGTTCAGATAACATAATTGAATTTTTCAATCCAGTAAAATATATTATTAAAGATGAAAATAACAAAAATAATTATGAAATAAACTCAGAAAATGCTTTCTATAATTTAGATACTGAATCAGTAAGCTTTGAAGCAAAAGATAAAAGAGTTAAATCAATAATATATTTTTAAATTTTATTTTTTGAGAAAATATTATTTATTTTTTTGGACCAGTTATTAATCCATTTTTCATCAGACTTCGTAAAACATTTAGCACTCCAGCCTCCAATCAATATAAAAGCCTTATTATTTATAGGTACAACTAAAATAGATGGAATTTCAGCACAAAAATTATAAAATTCATCTCTACCAGGATAAAATTTAGTGTTTGCCAATGATATTAATTTCATATCTTTAATAGATCTCAGACAAGTTTCCCCAGGTTTAAAGTCATTATTTGATGTGATACCCCTCCTCAATATATTAACGCCATCATTGTGGATTAATATTGCTGCTGCTGCTGTAGAAGTTAATATCGCTTCAGAACCCCATGCAAGTTCATCAATAACTTCATCCGGCATATTTCTATCGAAGAGAAACTTATTTTCTCCTTTTAAAACAGCTTTCTCACCAGCTATGGATTGGAATTGCTTAAATAAAAAACCTATCAAAATAATAATTAACGAAGCTATTGCAGCTAATACTTGTGCTCTTTCGAGCTCAGGAGTGATTGTTTCTATTGAAATGAAATTTGCTATCTGAAAAATAAAGAGTATTACACCGACTGATATTAATGATTTCCCATTGAATCCCATATTTTAAATATGTTATTTCTAATTAAATTATGCAAATATTATATTGTTTAGTACATTTAAAATTACTCAAACATAAGGTTTTTAATATATAATTAACCAAAACCTATTAAAATGAACCTTAACATCAATAAATATATACTTTCCCTTATCTTTACTGGCTTTATTTTTATTCTGATCCCTTCGACTACTTACGCAAATGAATTTAGTAGTATAAATAAATATTTTGGTGTTACACAACAAAAGACTGTTATAAATTATGAAAAAAGTCAGCCCTCATCTATCGACAACCCTGTAGTGGATCCAAATTTCAACACTATGAGATCAAATGATACTGAGAGTTCAACTGCTATTTATATAGTTATAGGTTTGTTAATTGCTGCCACAATTATTCCTTTAGCAACATGGTGGTATTTCTCTAAATAAAAGAGAATTTATGAATGCCAAGGATTTAAGTATTAGTGAATATTCATCTCATATAGTTTTTATTACAGGGGGTACAAAGAGTGGCAAAAGTGAATTCGCGGAACAACTTGCAAAGGAGGTAAAAAAATTATCCTATGTTGCCTTATCTGAAAACAATTTGGATGATAAAGAATGGCAAGATAAAATTAATTTACATCGAAAAAGAAGGCCAAAAGATTGGAAATTAATAGAAACGACAGATCTATTAAATACATTAAGGAAAGAAGAAGGTCCATTATTAATAGATTCTATTGGCGGATTCGTTATGAAAAGTATTGGTAAGGAACAAAATGAATGGTCAACAAAAATAAATTCACTTATAAGTCTCTTAATGAAAAGAAAAAGCATAACTATTATTGTTGGAGAACAAGTAGGTTGGAGTTTGGTCTCTGAATATAAAATTGGTAATACATATATTGAAAGAATTGGCGAACTTCAAAAAAGAATAACCAAAATATCAAAAGATAATTGGCTGGCTATAAACGGCAGAGCAATCAAAATAGATGAAATAAGTATTGAAATACCTAATTAAAATTGGAAGTCGCTCTTTTTGAACCAAGAATCCCACAAAATACTGGTAATATTGCCAGATCATGTGCTGCATTTAATATACCTTTAAATCTCATAGAGCCCTTGGGTTTTAAGCTGGAAGATAAATATTTAAAAAGAGCAGGATTAGACTATTGGCCTCTAGTTACTCTTAATAAGTATGAGAATTTTGATAAATTTTTAGCATCAAAATCAACCAAAAGAATAATTTCTTTTAGTAAAAAAAATGGATTATATTTGAATGATTTTAAATTTAAGCAAGATGATATTTTGTTATTTGGGAGAGAAGATTCAGGATTACCAGATTACATTATTGATAAAAGCGACTTTTTAATATCAATATTTATGCCGAATATACAAACTGGAAATAATGATCAAAAAGGTGTTAGAAGTCTAAACCTATCTGTAGCATGCGGAATTGCTATATATGAGGCCCACAAACAAATAAATTTTCAAAATGGTAATTAAGTACAACCAATGCCTTACAATATTCCCATGTCTCGGTAGCTCAGCTGGTTAGAGCGGCGGATTCATAGCCCGCAGGTCGCGTGTTCAAGTCACGCTCGAGACATTTTCAATACTTTTCAATTGAAGATCATAGGTGAAATTTTAATTAAATTAAACTATTAAAGACAATAATGTTTAATTCACTCGGCACAGTCTTAGATCCAAAGAAATCTAAAGCAAAATATCCAGAAGGACGAGTTATAGTTCTTGATGACAATATTAATACTTTTCAGCATGTCGCAAATTGTCTTCTAAAAATAATTCCAATCATTAGTGAACAAAGGACATGGGATCTAACCATTAAAGTTGACATGACAGGGTCTGCGGAGGTATGGAGAGGTAATCTTGAACAGGCAGAGCTATATCATGAGCAACTAATCAGCAAAGGATTAACAATAGCTCCAATTGAGAAAACATAAAAAAAGTAGGATTGACAGAAAATTTTTGGCTTATAAATTCGAACCGTACAAGGGTTAAAAGGTTTTCAAAGAATGATCAAAATAAAGATAAATTTTTTGAATATATGTTTATTGACTCTGGAAGAATTCTTGGTGTTTTAGGAAAAGATCCACCTCTTATGACAACCAGAGAAGAACTTAAAGTTGATAAAGCGAGAGACGAATGGAAAAAGTTAATTGCTCAAGGTTGGAGGAGAACCAAACCAGTTTGGGAAGACTATTAGTATCCAATATTGTTACTAGGATTAGTTATATAAATTATGAGATTTAGGACGTAGTTAGAGGGTAAATTTAATGGCTTCAAAAGTAACAAAGCCATTCCTTGAGTCACATTAAATTCTTTATTCTTCATAAAAAAATAAAAGTCTCAATTTAATTATAAAAAGACTGTCAAATAAAACTGTAAATACTAAAAAAAAAGATATAAGCATTTATTGATTAAGGATTGTCAAGATATCTAATATCTAAGATTTAATAAAAAAAATTATAGATTTAGGGTTAATTATTATTTTTTTTTAAACAAAAAAAATCCAAGTTATAATTTAATAAATCCTACTATTTAATACTTTTAAATACCCAATGAAGTATCTCATCTCAAGCAAAAGATCAAGAGCTTTATTTGGTATTGGAATAGTTTCTATAAGTATTGGATTAATATCAAAAAAAGTAATTAACTATCCAGCTGGAGGATGTATGAAAGGTACTCAAGAAATAACCTTTAATATCTAGCAATTAATCATATTACAATTTCCTTAATTCTTAAATCCAGTCAACTTTGATAACTCTTTTAGTGAAAGTACTCCTAAAATTAGTTTTCCATTTATTTCCCATGTGGGAAACCCTTTAATTTTTTTATCAATGCATAATTGAGTTTGACTGTTTATGCCATCTCTTGCACATTCAACTACATTAAGTTCTCTATAAGCTTGCTTACCAAAAAATTCACTTTGATTAAGGCAATTAGGACACCAATATGCTGAATATTTAACTACACCATTATCTTTGAGGTATTTGGCCAACTCGATTGATTCCCTAGTGCTTTCTGAGGTGACTATAAGTTCTCTCTGATTTTTTAGGTGGGAGCTATGTACAACACCTGGTAAAGTAATCAAGACTAATAGTGGGAATAATAGGCGTTTCATTTACTACTTTTCCTCCATATTTTCTAACTATCTTATCAAGCAAAATTCGTATATCTTTATTTTTAAGTTTCTCCATTTGCTGAAGATTTTCAAGAAGATCAGATATTTGATCCTGTGTATCTTCATTTAATTCACTTACTGCCATTTATATTTAGAGTTTTTATATTCCAATTTTAAATCAAAAGTAAATTTAAATACTTATTGTATTTTTAATTTTTTATTGCTATTTTTTTAAAGCGGGCTAAGGTTCATATCTCCACGAGGATTTAGTCCGCTGAATTTTAAAGATTCAATTAATTTTGGATCTCTCTTTAAGAAGTTGATTAGAAATTTTCAAATATATTTATCTTTGCTTAATTTCAAAATTCCAATGAAAAATCATTCTCATAAAACATTAATAGTGTGACACTATTTATTCAATAATGTTGTTATTTCGCTTCATAATTTTCTTAAAATACTTAAACTCAATAAATTCATGCATCATTTTGATATCATCAGATAATACTTTTTTATTAACTGCATATTCGTCCACACTAAGTAGAGATTTATTATTATCAGATAATGTCTCATGATCAAAAGAAAAGCTCATAAAATCCTTTTTATCATTTTTATTTTGACCATAAGATTCATTTAACACACCTCGAGACCTCAACGCTTCCTCAACCAATAAACCTGTGACTTTTGACTGACTAAACTCATTAGCTGTGCATAATTTTTCAATGATTTCATGCACTTCTTCACTTGGCAAAAAACCAATTCTTTTCCTCGGAGAGGGCATAATTAAAAAAAATTAGTGTCACACTTGCACATTATAAGTGTTGCACTATATTTGATTTAAGTCAACTAATTTTGCTATGCATATTTTATTATTTCCTGTCGGATTTATTCTTTGGTATCTAGCTTATGAAGCAAAACCTATCATTAATGATGAAGTAACACTTAATTGGGAAGAAAAAAATACGATTAAAAGAAATAAACTTTTAAATATAATCAACGAAAGCTTTTAAAATTTACTGTTAATCGATTTTGACCATTCCTTGTGCTTATTATCTAAATCTGAGATTAAATGTTTTTGATAAGTAAATTTGAGTTGATTTTCATTAAGTGATTTTTTTGTGATTATCATCTCTTCAGAGAAAAAATAAGGAGTGTTGGAACTACTAATTTTTTTTTGGACTTTCATATAGTAAATACATCTATTTTTTTTATATGACTTAAAAGTTTTTAGTCTCATTATTTTTATATTCTTTTTATATTTCCTTAATATGTGTTTTTAGCACGTTTGTTAAAAATATTAGTTTATTAAATAATTAAGGGTATATTTAAAATACATATATGTTTAATTATGAATCTTAAGGAGAGAGGGATTACTGTTGGAGATTTACTAATAATACTAATAATAATAATCACTTCTACAATATTAATTAGATCATTTAGCAAGGATAAGAAAACAACACTTAATTTTAGTAATCATGAGGTAGTTTCTTATAAGACAAATTACTATCAAAAATTTATTTGAATAGCTTATATAAATTATTTATAAAACTCTAAGTTAATTAAAAAAAATTTTTAAGTATATCTTTTGTAAATTTCAAGAATTAATAATTATCAAGCAAAAAGTTTATCTATTTTAAATATTTTGATGAAATGATTTAGAACTTTCCCATTTCAAGTTATCCTTTAAATCGTTCATATTATTTGATATTGAAACTAAATTCACCATTTGAAGAATTTGCCTTTTATTTAGCCTATTAAGAACAATAAGTTTATTAAGCATTTCTAAAACAGATTTATCATTAATATTCATTTTTTGTATAAAAACTATAATCCTTCAATTCAAATACTCTATCTTATAATTTTAAAAATTTCTCTTAAATTTTGATTATATATTTTATGCAAAATATAAAAAATTTAAAAAATCATCAAAAATAAAGCTCTTACTTATAAAAAATATCTTAAGCTCACTTTTTTATAAATTCGTTTATTGTAGAAAGAAAAAAATGAAAAAAAACTCAGAGAAAGAATACCTTAATAGAGATGAAGTTAATGAAATGATTGAATCAGCTTTAAGAAGGCATAATAGAAGATCTACAATAATATCAAGCGTACTTGGCTGGATTCTAATAGGAGGATATTCGTTTGGACTTTTTCAAGCAGTTCAAAATGTCTAATTAATCTTTTCTTTAAAGTAGAACTAGCTAGATGATAAATTAATATAAGACTAAGTATTTACTATGAGGGAATATATTGAGGCAAATCTTATAGTGATAAGAAAGTACTTAAAAAAACGAAAACAGTCTTCATCAAAATTAAATAATGCTTCGATAATGGAAGAATTCAAAGAATGGAGCAAAGATCCACTTCCTGAGACAGAATCAATTTGGACTTTACCTGACTTGACGAGAAATGAAAGACTAAAAAATTTTTGTCGCTCAATTAAGAAGGAAATAAGATAAGTTTTTAACTACCCAGTTGTATATTATTTACTTTTAAGTAAAAATAACCCGCAAATCCAACTATATTCAAAATTACAACGAAAATCCAAGCTCCAATTGGTTGATTGGAATCAAATTTTTTTATTTTAACTTTTTCCCTTAGTCTTTCAATATATTTAGCCATAATTAAAAATATTAAAAAGAATATATCTAATTATAGAGAGATAAATTTTAAGGAATCTTAAATAAAATAAAATAAAATTTCTTTTAATTCGATTTTTTATTGTCAAGCCTGTTAATGGGATATTTAATTAACTCCTTTTTGAGATTTTTTAAAAGTTTATTGTGATTCAAAATTGTAAATTTCCTAGTAAAGGAATAGTGCCATTTCATTGAATTAAAAAAAAACTTGCTAATTCATTATTAATAAAATTATAATACCTACTACGGTCATTCAGACCACACATAATTTAAATAAGGACAAATTTTTTTATGAGCTTAAGAGTTGGCCAAGAAGCACCAGACTTTAGTGCTACAGCAGTATATGATCAAGAGTTTAAGGAGATTACACTTTCAGGTCTAAGAGGTAAATGGGTTGTTCTATTCTTTTACCCACTAGATTTTACATTTGTATGTCCAACTGAAATCACTGCATTTAGTGATAGATACCAAGATTTCTCGGCACTTAATACGGAAATACTTGGGGTATCAGTTGATAGCAAGCATTGTCATTTGGCTTGGATTCAAACCCCAAGAAATGAAGGTGGTATAGGTGATATAAACTATCCGTTAGTTTCTGACTTAAAAAGAGAAATTTGCCAAGCCTACAATGTTCTAAATGATGATGGGGAGGCTGATAGAGGTCTTTTTCTTATCAATCCCGAAGGAGTAGTTATGCATACTACTGTTAACAAGGCCCCTGTGGGTAGAAATGTTGATGAAACGCTAAGGATTCTTCAAGGATATCAATACGTTGCGGCAAACCCCGATGAAGTATGTCCAGCAAACTGGACCCCCGGGGAGAAAACAATGTTAGAGGACCCCAAAGGTAGTAAGGAATATTTTTCCGCGCTATAGAAGAACTAGAAACATTTAATTAAGTATTGAGTAGTAAATAATTATAAAAAAATAAAAAATAAATATATTCAAAAGGGGGATATAATCTCCTTTTTGAGGCTTGGGCACGATCCAATCGCTCAAATTAGTTTTATATGATAACAAGGACCACGTATAATAAGAAATTTCTATGGCGACTAGGATAAAAAGATTAATTAAATTTAAGTCATTTAAACCAAAATATCTATAAATATGAAGCTGATCATCAACACTAATATTATTAATTTGAAAATGCCAAAGATAAAGAGAAATCAAAATAAAATTAACCAATATAATTTTTTTTAACAAAAACCTAGATTTCTTAAAAATCAATAGGATAGAAATTAAAAATATGAAAAAACTTAACTGTGGAATATCCGGTTTTGGTACATTAATCTCTTCAACAAATAAATTAAATATAAGATCAAAATTTATATATATATAATCAGCTATTAAGTAAGAGAGAAATATTAAATTTATTGCTACTAAGAATAATAATCTCTTTCCTTTAATTATTTTTATAGTATGGATTTTATCCTTAGAAAAATTATAGTATGTATAATTTTTTAAAGAGTTTAAACACACCAAAGATGGACATATTGCACCACTCAAATAGTAAAGGATTGAATAAAAGGAAATATCATTAATATTGAGTGAATACAAATTAAACCATTGTTTTTGTACAAATGGAAGAATAAGTAAAAATGAAAGTGTTACTAATAACTTCGTTCTATTGTTTTTAATTATCAAGAAAATATTTTTTTTAATTTAAAGCAAATAAATCAAACTTTCAACAATTTAGAAGTTGTTAATTTAAAAACTTTTTTATCTATAGTTTCTTGATTCAAAAGTATATCAACTAATTTATCTAGTAAGACTCTATTTTTTTTCAATATTTTTATTGAATTATTTAATGAAATTTTAGAAATATTTATGATTTCATTATCTATTTTAGAACTGGTATTTTCTGCTATGAGTGGCTTTCTTCTAAATAATCCATCTCCTAAGTACATTTCATTATTATCAGAATCCATTGAAATTGGACCAATAATTGAAAATCCATATTTTGTAACCATTTCTCTTACGATATTTGTCGCATAAGAGATATCATTCATTGAGCATTGTGTAATTTCACCTTCACCAAAAACTATCGTTTCTGCTGCTCTTCCAGCTAGGGCAATTTCAATTTTTGAGAATAATAATTTTTTTGAAATCAATCCACTAGAAATTACATCTTCGTCGGGGCATATTTTTGTATATCCTCCTAAAGATCCAGATCTAGGTAAAATGGTAATTTTATCAACTGATTCAATTCCATTTCTCACAGCAGATACAATTGCTCTACCTACTTCATTATAAGCAATAATTTTTTTCATATTAGGAGAAGTTATTAATGAACTTCTCAGGCCAATGGTAATTTTATCAAGAGCATTTTCAATATGAAGATCACTAATTAATTTAGATTCGTCTCTTGCACAGTGAATAGCACTCTCGTTCATTAAGTTTGCAAGATCTGCTCCCGAAAATCCAACTGTTCTAGAAGCCCAATATCCTAAGTCAACTTCGCTTGAAAGTGGTTTGGAAAGTGAGTGAACTGAAAGAATTTTTTTTCTTCCATCTAAATCTGGAAGCATTACTTCAATTTTCCTATCAAATCTACCTGGTCTTAATAATGCTGCATCCAAAATATCTGGTCTATTTGTTGCTGCTAAAACAATAATCCCAGAATTATCAGCAAAACCATCTAATTCAGTTAGAAGCTGATTAAGGGTTTGTTCTCTTTCATCATTTCCACCTCCGATCCCAGACCCTCTTTGCCTACCAATGGAATCAATTTCATCAATGAAAATTATACAAGGAGATTTTTCCTTAGCCTTAGTGAACAGATCACGAACTCGACTTGCTCCAACACCAACAAAAAGCTCTACAAACTCTGATGCCGATATTGAGAGAAAAGGCACTCCTGATTCACCAGCAATTGCTTTAGCTAATAATGTTTTACCTGTTCCTGGTGGACCTATTAGAAGAACTCCCTTAGGAACTTTTGCTCCAAGATTTTCAAATTTCTTTGGTTCTTTCAAAAATGTTATTACCTCTTTTAATTCCTCAGCGGCTTCAGGGACCCCAGCCACATCATCGAATCTCGTTTCTACATCGTCAATAGTTACAAATTTAGCTTGATTTTTGGTAAAACCAAAAGCCCTGGAAGCCAATTTTGATGTACTCCTCAAGATTAAAACTATAGCTAATATGAAAATCAGGAAAAGACTTATTGAAGCAAATGAATTAGCAGCTGAGGCCTCTTTTCTACTATTGTTAATAGTTAGATCTACCTTATTTTCAGTAGCCTTTTCAAGGATTAATTGATCGTTGTAAAGGATAGGTATTTTAAATTTATCGCCATTTTTATAAAGAACATCAATTTCTCTCTGCCTTGGATAGAAAAATATTGATTCTATTTTCCCCGTCTCTATATCTTCTAGAAGATCCGAATAACTTGATTTAGAATCTGAATATGAGAATTTTGATCTAAACACTAATCTTTATAAGTGATTAATAAAGCATATATGCTTATTTAAAAAATTGACGTATATAAACAAAATATACTCAAAAGTTTTGGAGATAACCAGTTAAAGGTTATATTATTATATGGAAATAAAGAAACAGAATGGCTGTACCAAAGAAGAAAAAATCAAAGAGCAAAAGGAACCAAAGGCACGCTGTTTGGAAAGGAAAAGCAGCAATAGCAGCTCAAAAAGCTATATCTTTAGGTAAATCAGTTTTAACTGGGAAAGCTCAAGGATTTGTTTATCCTATTGAAGAAGAAGAAGAAGAGTAGCTTTTAAGATCCTAATTTAAATGCTTCAAGTATAACGGCATAAATTGCACCAATCCTTATTTTATCAACTACTGTCCATAGATAATAAAATTTTGAATTTGCGGCAGGTTTAATTCTTATGATGAATTCAATAAAAATAATAATTATTGGGACCATTATCAACTCATTTTTACCTTCAGATATAAATTTTGTAATAAAATTTGCGAACAAAAAATAACCAGTCAAAACAGAAATTAGACCAATTGATTTTGTTCTCCAAGTATCACTTAGAAAACCAAACAATAAATTATTTAACTGGTAGGTGATTCTTGAAAAATTAGTTTTTTGCATTACTCAGAGACACTAAATAATCACTTAGAAAGTTATAGTCAACATATGATTTTTTTAGTTTAGGACCTTTAATTACTTTTGCCACATTATTCTGATCACCAAGACTGTCTAAAATACAATTTAGTTTAATATTTTCTTCAAGAACAAGAGGAATATTTGAAGGAACAAAAATTGTTGGCAAGTTAGCTGCCAAGGAAGATTTCAATCCTGGATTGGAGTCTTCAAAAACAATTGAATTGTTTTTATTTATACCACTTAATTGGATTGCCTTTAAATATGGTAATGGATTTGGTTTCTTGAATTCAACGTCTTCGCTTGAAATAATGAACTCAAAAGGGTTGAAGCCATTAAAAAGATAATCAACAAGTAGATTGACTTGAATTCTTGAACTTGAAGTAACAATAAATTGTCTTACTTTTTTTCTATGTAATTCATTTATTAATCTAAAAACACCAGTTTTTAAACTTACGCAATTTTTTTTTATAATTTCTAAATAATGAAACTGCTTTGTTTCATGAATTTTGAGAATTAAATCTTCTGAGAAATTATCATTATTAGATTTAGCGTAATAAGCAATCCTATTTTTGCCCCCGTTTATCTTTAGAAGTTTTATATATGTATTAGTACCCCAATTCCAATCAATACCAAGGTCATTAAAAGCATTATTAAAAGCAGGTAAATGGGCCTCTAATTCAGTATTTGCGATGGTACCATCTAAATCCCAATAAACACCCTCCAGATAAGCCACCAATAAGAATTTCTTTTATTTACGGTAAAATACAAGAGCAATTATTGCTGGTCCTGCTAACGCAACTACAGCCAAAGGAATAAGTGTTGCCATGATTAATGAATATGTTTTGTGATACTATTTTTACAAATAAATGACGAAACTGTACTGATACGTTACAAGATTGAATTAAATTATGGAATCATGGACATGTATAGAAAATTGTGGGGCTTGTTGTAAATTCGACTTGAACGAAAGAAGCGATTTGGCTGACAAACTTAACAAAGAAGATATAGCTTTAATAAATTCTATGACGACTAAAGACGGTTGGTGTAAAAATCTGGACAGGGAAAATAAAAAATGCTTAATTTATGAAACCAGACCACATTTTTGCCGGGTAAGTGGATTTTCAACTGCATTTAAAGGATATTTGAAATCTGGTGATAAATTTTTAATAGATTGCTGCAAACAACATATTTCATCAAATTATGGATACCAAAGTAAAGAGATGAAAACTTTTAGAATTGCTGTTTCAGGGAAATGAATAGTAAATTAGAAAAAAAAGAAAACAATCTAGAAAAAAGTTTTTTTTCTATATTTATAACCACTTTTACAACAATTTTTATTGCTGAACTTGGCGATAAAACTCAGATAGCCACATTAATGCTTTCTGCTGAATCGGGCAGGCCAATAGTTGTTTTTCTTGGAAGTTCTCTAGCATTAATAAGCTCTAGCATAGTAGGAGTTCTTATTGGTAAATGGGTATCAAAAAAAATATCTCCTAGCAAATTTGCTTTATCTACTGGTACTTTAATGATATTGATAAGTATATTTTTAGCTTATGAAACATTCAAAAATTATTTATAAATGGTTTTAAGTTTATTACTATCAACATTTCTAACCGTTTTCATAGCTGAATTAGGTGACAAAACTCAACTAGCTACTTTAACTATAAGTGGCACTTCAAACAAACCATTAGCAGTTTTTCTAGGATCTTCTTCAGCACTTGTTTTTGCAAGTTTCCTAGGAGCTTTAACAGGTGGTTCTATTTCAAGTTTTTTACCTGAAGTAGTTCTCAAGTCAATAGCGTCCATGACATTTTTCATCATTGGTATAAGACTTTTTATCAACTCTTTCTCCATAGAAAAAGAAGAAAAAGAAGAGAAAGAAAATAATTAGTTTTAAGCTTGGATAATAAGGTGTAATAATGAAGTATATACACTAAATTAATTTATAATTCCATTTAGATCATGTTCACATCATCTTCAATAATTGATAATCTTAATCAGTCAGAAGGGTTAGAATATAAAAAATTATGCAGATTATTAAAAATAACAAAGAAATCTGATAAGGATAAATTAGATATTGCTTTAACAGCTCTAGAAAAACTTGAAATAATTAATAAAAATGAAAATGATGAATATACTTATATAAAGGATAAAGATCATCTTGTAGCCAAAATAAGATGTAGTAGCAAAGGCTATTGCTTTGCTGTAAGAGGAAAAGACAAAGAAGATATCTATATTAAAGAAAATCTACTTAACTATGCATGGAATGGAGATAAAGTTTTAGTAAGGATAATAAAAGAGGGATATAGAAGAAGATCACCTGAAGGAATAGTTGATTGTATTCTTGAAAGATCAAATCAAATACTTCTTTCTAAAGTAGAAATAATAAACAATGATGTATATGCAATTCCAATAGACGATAGGATCCTTTCTAAAATTAAACTTCCAAAAGAGAATGAAAAATACACTTTCAATCCAGACAATAAGAATATAGTAAAAGTTGAGATTGATAGATTCCCCATAGGACAAGAAGAGGGATTAGGTCATGTGATACAAGAACTAAAACTAAACAATAATGAAGACTTTGATACAGACTTTGTATTATCTAAAAGCAATATCGTTAAATCATACGATTTGAATCATATTGAATCAAAAAAGATAGAACCAAGGGAGAGGATAGACCTTTCAGATAAAAACTCTTATTTATTCAAAAGTTGGAATTCTAATAATTCTCCAATGCTCCCAATGATTCAGATAGAACAGGGAAAAAATAAAAATACTAAATTATGGATACATACAAATAATCTTGCAGAAAGAGTAGATCTAAATAGTAAAAAATCTCTAGAAATATTATTCAAAGGCTTTGAATCATTACCCTTATTAAATGATTGGCAAAACTACCTTGGTGAAGCCATAAGAAATGATTCTGAATTTAAATTTGGTGAAAAGAATGAAGCAATAAGCCTATGTATCAATTTAAATAGTGATAATGAAATCATTGATTGGTCATTTCATCTTACTTTAGTAAAATGCACCCTAATTGTTGGAAGTGATCATACTGACGCCCTTCTATCAAGAAAAAGCAAATCAAGAATAACCTCGCGGGTATTAAAACCTATAAAGGAACATGTCGACGATTTAGATAAAATACTAGATATTTCACATTCATTCAGAGAAAACCATCTTTTGGACGGTAAGGTGGAAATTCCTACGCCACTGAATAAGATTGAAGCACTAGAAGAATTTTTTATTCACAATCCAGCTGAATATTCAAAAGGATATTTTGAATCATTAAATAAAGAAGATTGCCAAACTTACCTTTCACCAATACTATATGAAGCTAATTTAATATGGTTCAAACATTCAAATCAATATGGCTTAAAAAGTGCAGGATACATTTCAAATGGAATAGATTACGTTAATGCTAATGAAATTATCAAATATTCAGAATTTATTGATAATGATGTAGAGCTTAATGAAGATGGCAATTTGACATTTAATCAAGTAATTAATACTTGTGACGACGATAATAAAAAAAGAATCTTACATAAACTTCTAATTAATGAATTTAAGGACAATGAAATAAGGTTGATATCTAAAGACCCTGATAATGATGAATCAGAAAAATTATTTATTTCTCCATGGACAATTCCAGGATTTGACTTCACAAATCTTATAAATCAGTATTGTATTTTTAACATGTTAATAAATGGTAAGAAATCAACGAAAAATAATATAAATGAAATTAATATATCTGAGAGTAATGCATTAGAATTAATAGATAGGGTTATATTTAATTCATCAGTTTCAAAAAATCTAGAAATATTATTTAACAAATTTGTGATAGATAAACTTAATGAATTCAAGTACAAAGTTAATCAATATAAATCTAATATGATAAATATAAAAAAAGTAAGAAAAGCAGAAAAATTACTAGGTAATATTTATAGTGGGTTTATTTTATCAGTGCAAACATATGGTTTCTTTGTTGAGATATCAGAACTAAATGTAGAGGGTTTAGTACACGTAAGCACTCTTAATAATGATTGGTATGAATATAGGACAAGGCAAAATCTATTGATTGGAAGAAAATCTAAAAAATCATACAAAGTTGGAGATGCAATAGAAGTAAAAATAATAAAAGTAGATATTCTTAAATATCAAATTGATTTAGAATTAACATAAAAATAAATTTTTCACAAAATATATTATGGAAATATCACCCAAAAAAATTTAAAATAACTTTTTACAAATATGTTTAAGAAAAAATATTTACTTTTAACTCTTTTAACTCTTTTTTTTATAATTATTTTCCAAATTTTATTATATACAAATAATAATCAGAAGACTTCATTTAAATACTTTAAATGGACCCTCCAGGAAGTAAGTATAGGTAAGTTAATCAGTATTTCGTTTTTTTCTGGTTTATTTGTAAGCACTTTATTGAATACAACAATTAATAGTACTAGTTTCAGAAAAAAAACTTTCGAAAATCTGGAAGATGATTTTGAATCTCATAATAATGAGGAAGACATTGCACCAAACGTTGAAATGCCTCCACAAAGGGATATTAGAGAAACTCAACCAACAATTTCTGTTAATTACAGAGTAGTCAAAAATATGAATGATAATAATTTCATAAAAGATCAAAATTATTCAAATCCAGAAAATAAAGATGACTGGGATAATGCTGATAATGACTGGTAGAAAAATAAATTAATTAAAAATTGTTTTTTTAATTTATAATGGGATAAATAGTTTTTTTTATGGAAGAAAATCTAGACAAAAATAATGATGTTAATAAGGAAATCTCTAGCAACACTACTAATTCAAAAACTGAGGAAATAAAAGGACCTAAATCAGAAGAAGTTATCAATATGGATACAAATAATGGTGATCCTGCCGCTAAAGTTATTTTAAAAAATGAAATTAATACTCCTGAAAAACCTATAACAAAACCAAAAAAAGAACTCCCAGTAGAGAAAAAGCCTTTCCAAGAATTTATTAACATGCATCTAATTCCATCACTTACTGAGGAAATTAATCAAAAAGGATTAGAAATAAACAATATTAACCTCACTAACACAAATAGACCTATTGCTGGAGATAAATGTTGGGTAATAAATTGTGAAATTAAAGATACATGTAACTTTTGGTTATCCTTTGAAAAGGATGACATTAGTTCATTAAAAAGTATTTCATTATCAAAACCTAATCAACAACCCAGTATTCTTGAATCCTTTCTTATTGACGAAAAAAGAATTACCCTAAAATTAATAATTTCAAGAGTACTTCAAAGATTGAATGGGCAAAAGTTAATCGGAGTTAATTAGAAAAACAATAACACCAAGTTAACTTTTCCCTCGAAAATACAAATAATAGTAAATAATAGTATTAATAAACAGAATAAAAAATGGCTCAATCAACTGTTGAATCAAAAAATAAAAAAGATATTAATAATGGAAAGATACCAGCAAAAGAAACAATTTTGTCCCCAAGATTCTATACAACAGACTTTGAGGCTATGGAAAATATGGATTTATCAATAAACGAGGAGGAATTGGAAGCTATTTGTGAGGAATTTAGGAAAGATTACAATAGACATCATTTTGTAAGAAATAGTGAATTTGAAGGCGCTGCAGAAAAATTAGATCCTGAGACAAGAGAACTTTTTGTTGATTTTCTAGAGGGAAGTTGTACATCAGAATTTTCAGGTTTTTTACTTTATAAGGAACTTAGTAAGAGAATTAAAGTCAAAAACCCTCTACTTGCTGAATGTTTTGCTCATATGGCCAGAGATGAAGCAAGACATGCAGGCTTTTTAAATAAATCAATGAGTGACTTTGGACTTCAGTTAGATTTAGGTTTTTTAACAGCCAATAAAGATTACACTTATTTCCCTCCAAGAAGTATTTTTTACGCTACTTATTTATCCGAAAAAATAGGTTATTGGAGATACATAGCAATTTATAGGCATCTTGAAAAGAACCCTGATAGCAAAATTTTTCCACTATTTAATTACTTTGAAAATTGGTGTCAAGATGAAAATAGACATGGGGATTTCTTTGACGCACTAATGAAAGCACAGCCACGTACTGTTAAATCTTTAAGCCAAAAAATCACCATTGGCGGCTCTACTTTTACACACCCATTATTTGACTACTTCCATAGGTTTAGATATTTTTTGAATAATCTTCCATTAACATCCAAATTATGGTCTAGGTTCTTTCTATTAGCTGTATTTGCAACTATGTATGCAAGGGATTTGGGAATTAAAAAAGATTTCTACAGCTCTTTAGGTTTAGATGCCAGAGATTACGACCAGTTTGTTATTAATAAGACAAATGAAACTGCAGCTAGAGTTTTCCCTGTAGTAATGGACGTTTATGATAAATCTTTTTATGGAAGATTAGATAAAATAATAGAGAATAATAAGGTTCTTTCCGATATTGCAAAGAGTGATGTAAATAAAGTATCTAAAACTTTTAAAAAATTACCTAAATATTTATCAAACGGTTACCAGTTATTAAGACTATACTTATTAAAACCTCTTGATAGCAAAGATTTCCAACCTTCGATTAGATAATCTTTAATACAGAGAAGATTTATAGACTCATATGCTTTCGTCACAAATCAAATCAAATCAAATCGTTTTTGGTAATTGCAATAAAGATTTATTAGAAGAAATCATTTTCTACGGTATTGGACTTGGTGCTGATTTTGTAGAAATATTTATAGAGAATACTGACAACTCAAGCGTGTTAGCAGAAGAGGATTTTATTACAAGTGTAAGTCCATCATTTGGAAGGGGTGCTGGCATTAGAATCTTCAAGGGAAAAAAGGATGGATTTGTAAGTACAAATGATTTAACAAAGCATGGCTTAATGAGATCGATATCTCAGGCTATTGAGATGTTAGACATAACAGACAACAAAAGAGAAGTATTTAACGGTTTAAATAAACATAGGGACTATAGTTTATCCAAAAAAAAATGGATTAATGAAGTACCATCAATTCATGAGATAAGTGAAAAACTACTAGTCAGCACAAAGTCTTTAAAAAAAAATAATAAAATAATAACTAGAAAAGGAAGTTACTCAAGAAATCTTCAAGAAATAATTATAGCCTCCAGTGACGGAACCTATGTCTCAGATATTAGATTGCATCAAACAGTTGGTCTCAACGTAATTGCAAGTGATGCCCAATATAGATCTAGTGGAAGTAGAAGATTTGGATCGTCAGGAATGCCTAATGAATTCAGAATATGGGATCACGAAAAAGCAGCTAATGATGTGTTTGAAAGTTCAATGAACATGTTGTATGCAGATTATGTTGATGCAGGACAAATGCCTGTTGTATTAGCTAATAAATTTGGTGGCGTTATATTCCATGAAGCCTGTGGACATTTACTTGAAACTACTCAAATAGAAAGAGGAACAACACCATTTGAGAATAAATTGAATGAAAAAATTGCACATGAATCTGTAACAGCAATAGATGAAGGAATATCAGAAGGATCCTTCGGTTCATTATCAGTAGATGATGAAGGTATGGAACCCGAAAAATCAATTCTTATAAAAGATGGAATTTTAAAAAAATTCATATCCGACAGAGCAGGTGAATTAAGAACTGGTCATAAAAGAACAGGAAGTGGAAGAAGACAAAATTATTCTTTTGCTGCTGCTTCAAGAATGAGAAATACTTATATAGCTAAAGGTGAGCACTCGAAAGAGGATTTAATCAATAGTATTAGTGAAGGTCTTTACTGCAAATCAATGGGTGGTGGCAGTGTAGGTGCTACAGGACAATTTAATTTCGCGGTAGAAGAAGGATATCTTATTAAAAATGGAAAATTAACCAGTCCAGTAAAGGGAGCAACATTGATCGGTGAGGCTAAAGAAGTTATGCCAAAAATATCAATGTGCGGAAATGATCTCGAATTGGCTCCTGGATTCTGTGGATCCATTAGTGGAAGTGTCAACGTAACTGTTGGCCAACCTCATATTAAGGTTGATTCAATCACTGTTGGTGGAAGATAGGATATGAATTCAAGAGAAATCACAACTCAAATCTCCAAAACTGCAGATTTTCTAAATCTTAAAAAATGGGATTATGGAGCAAGCTTTTCTAATGATTATTCTGTGCAAGTAGATAAAGGAGAGGCTAAACAACTTAAGGCATCACAAAAGCAAATTTTAACTATAAGAGTTTGGAATCAATCTAATCTAGTTGGTATTACTACAACAAGTGATATTAGTGAATCTGGTATTAAAAAGGCTCTTAAGCAAGCAAATATAGCTTCTGATTTCGGCAATAAGAATGAATCTACAGAATTTTCACCACTAGCGAAGGAACCTATTAAAGCTAGGGAAGTTAAAAAAAGAAATCCTGTTGGAATAAAAAAATTACTTACACTTTTAAGAGAAGCGGAAGTGAAACTAATAGAAAGTCATGAATCAATAAAATCTGTTCCATATAATGGTTTATCTGAGAGTTTCTTTGAGAGAGTTTATGCAAATAGTGAGGGTGCCTTTCGAAGTTATTCCAAGAGTCAAGCAGCACTATATTTATATGCTAGAGCAGAAGAGAAAAATAAGAAGCCTCGTAGTTCAGGTTCCGTAAAAATTGGATATGGAGCTGACGATATAGATATAGAGTCGTGTATTAAAGAGGCTTCAAATAAAACAATTTCTCATTTAAATTATTCATCAATTAAAACTGATAAATATTTAATATGTTTTTCCCCTGAGTCTTTTTTAACTATCATTAATGCCTTTAGCTCAATGTTTAATGCTAGAAGCATCATTGATGGAGTGAGCTTATCTAATAAAAATTCAATCGGAGAGAAACTATCTACAGAAGCACTTAATATTTATGATGATGGCCTTCACGAAAAGAATATTTCTTCAACACCATTTGATGGAGAGGGAACCCCAACCAAAAGACTATGTCTAATTAACAGAGGGAGAATTGAAAATTTTATACATTCTGAATCAACTGCAAGAATATTTAAAACAACTCCCACTGGCCACGCTGGACTAGGATCAAAAGTCTCAGTATCTCCTGATTGGATCGTAGTTGAAAAATCAGAAGAAAACTTTGATCTAAAAACATCAATAGATCACTCTACTTATGAGGGAGAATTTGTTTATATAGAAGAGTTAAATGCAATCCATGCAGGTGTCAGAGCAAGTCAAGGTTCATTTTCTCTTCCATTTGATGGATGGCTCTACAAAAACGGTAAAAAGATCTCAATAGAATCTGCCACCGTAGCCGGGGATATCAAATATCTTTTGAAAAATATAGTGAACATTGAATCAAGCCAGGAGGTAACAACAAATGGAATTTCTCCACATATATGGGTAGATGAATTATCAATAACTGGTGACGCGTGAGAATTATATTCTGGGGAACACCTGAATATTCAATTCCTAGTCTTGATATTTTTATAAAATCTAAGCACGAGGTAATTGCAGTAGTTAGCCAACCGGATAAGAAGAGATCTAGGGGAAATAAATTAATAGCCTCACCTGTAAAAAGCATTGCTGAGAAAGAATCTATAAAAATTTATACTCCAGAAAAAATCAGAGGCAATATAAATTTTTTAAATGAACTTAAATCACTTTCTTGTGATTTATTTATTGTTATAGCTTACGGGAAAATTTTACCTAAAGAGATATTGGAAATCCCAAAATTTGGTTGTTGGAACGCACATGCTTCATTACTTCCAAGATGGCGTGGTGCCGCCCCAATTCAATGGTCCCTAATAAAAGGCGATGAATTTACCGGTGTAGGAATTATGAAAATGAATGAGGGACTAGATACTGGCGACATATTGTTGGAAGAAAAAATTAAAATCAATAATAACGATAATTTAAATACACTATCGGAAAAACTTAGTTTTTTATCGGCAAAATTATTTTTAAATGCCATATCTTTAATCGAAGAAAGTATTAATAAAAATATTAATCCTCAATTAACAAAACAAAATACCCTTGGAAGAGAAATTACATACGCAAGAATGATTGAAAAATCAGACTTTAAAGTTGATTGGGGTAATGAGCCAATTAAAATTTCTCAAAAAATAAAAGCATTATACCCACGAGCAAATACAACATTTAAAGGTAAGAATCTTAAAATACTTAAAATCAAAGTTTTGACTAGTGATGTAATTAAAAATGGAAAATACCTTTTCATGAACAATTATTCAAGACCAGGTATTATTCTTGCTGTAATAGAAAATGAAGGAATTATAATTTCCACTAATACTGATCCGATTATTTTATTAGAAGCAAAACTTGAAGGCAAAAACATTTCTAACAAAAAGCAATTGATTCAACAGTTAAAGCCATCAGTAGGTGAATATCTCTCAGATTAAGTTTTAGATTCTTTTTTAGAGAATCCCCAAATGAAAGCAAAAATAATCAAAAAATAAAAATAATAGTCTGGAAGAATAGATTCTTCAATTAACGTGTTTAGTAAAAGTTTAATCCCAACTATTAAAATTGCTACGTAACCGGCTGTTTCTAATCTAGAAAATATATCTAGAAGTTTTAGAAAAATTCCCGATGTAAATCTTAAAGCTAATACTCCAATAACTGCTCCAAATATAATTAATATGTATTGATCACTTATAGCTACTGCAGTAGTAATACTGTCTATGGAAAAAGCAAAATCAGTAATTGAAAGAAGCGCTACAACCCTTAAAAACCTAAAATTATTTTTATTATCTGTCCCATTTTCAGCGTTTTCTATATCTGAATTTAAAAAAACATTAGAGATGAATAAATAAATTAAATAAAAACCAGCAAAAACTCTAATTAGAATATACTTTAGAAAAACATTAGATAATATGATTAGAATAATTCTAAATAATAAAGATATTGTTATGCCAATATTTAAGGCTCTTGACCTTAATTCTGAACTATCTAGGGATTTAGTAAGAGAAGCTAGTGCTACAGCATTATCTGCTGATAATAATAATTCTAGAGCAATTAATATTGGTAAAAGTGTAAAAATTTCGTACCAACTGTCTACCTGATCTAGAGTGGGTATAAAAGAATTTATTGCGGCTGAATCCATCAAATATTATTCACAATCAGTATAAAATCTAATATAATATATCGGATATTTGTAATCAAGATTGATAATATAAATGAGTTTAAATACTTTAGTTGATTATATTTCGAACTCACAAATTACTTCTGAATTAATAAAAAGAATTTCAAAAAATAATGAATTAAATATTGTTGGTTCAAGTAGATATGCAAAATCAATAATAATAGATAGCATCGCAAAAAAAGAGGAAAAAAATATATTATTAATTTGTCCTAATGTAGAAATTGCCTACAAATGGATTGGTTATTTTGAAAGTATAAATGGTAGAGCAGTTTTATATTATCCTCCAACAGAACATCTACCATACTCATCAATTAATAAATCCAAAGAGATTGAATTTAGTCAGCTTACTGTTTTATCCAAATTAATAAAAAAAGACAAAAAAGAACTTAATATTGTTATATCAACTGAGAGATCACTACAACCTCATCTAATAAATAAAAACCTATTAATTGAAAACAAGTTAGATTTGCAAAAAAGGGTTCAAATCGAGATTCAAGAATTAGCAAATAAACTTACTTTGCTCGGCTATACGAAGGATGATGTAACTTCAACTGAAGGATTCTGGAGTAGGAGAGGGGAAATAATAGATATTTATCCTGTCAATAATGAGTTTCCTATAAGATTAGAATTTTTTGATAATGTAATTGAGAAAATAAGAGAATATGATCCCCATACACAGAAAACATTAGAAAGTATAAATAATATTGAAATAATACAGGCTGGATTTGATTTACTGATAAAAGATAAGTTAAATAATTTATCTAAGAACAATCTTTTTAATTCAGAAGATATAAATAAAAATAATCTTGATCGTTATTTAGGAATAATTGAAGAAGAACCATCAAACATAATAGATTTTATAAATAGGGAAACAATTCTTGTAATTGATGAATTAGAAGATTGTAAAAAGTTTGCAAATAATTGGTATCTAGATTCAGAAAGTAATTTTGATAATTGTACACATGAATTAAATGAGAACCTTAAAAATAATGACATTAATTTAGAGGCCAAACCTAATTTGCATTTAAAATTTGACGAAATATTAAATTCACTAGGAAATTTTAATTTAATAAAATTCTATGAATTTGAATCTAAAATCAATATTGATAATAGATTTTTGTTAAACGATAAAAGATTAAATTCATACTCCAAAAATGTAGGGAAATTATCAAATGATATAAATAAAAATATAAAAAATAATGAAAAAGTATGGATATTATCAGCACAACCATTGAGAACAAGGACTTTACTTTTTGAGCACGAATGTAATGGAAACTTCTTAAACAATCCTAATGATATTGATGAAGCATATAAGTCAATTAATAATTCAACTCCTCTAATTTTAAAAAATAAGAACAATTACGAAATCGAGGGGTTTTATCTTCCGATATGGAAAGTTGTCCTGATAACAGATAAAGAATTATTTTCACAACAATCTCTTTTTAATAATGTATTCATAAGAAGAAAAAAAAGAAGTGTCAATTCAAATATTAATGTAAATAAGATTAGTCCCGGTGATTTTATAGTTCATAAAAATCATGGAATAGGAAAATTTTTAAAAATAGAAAAAATTAATATAACTGGAGATTCAAGAGATTATTTAGTCATTCAGTATCAAGATGGAAAGATAAGTGTTGCCGCTGATCAACTTGGTAGTGTTAACAGATATAGATCAAGCGGAAAAATAAAGCCTAAAATAAATAAATTAGGAGGGACAGAATGGGAAAAAATAAAAGAAAAAAATAAGAAACAAATCAAAAAAGTTGCTGTCGATATTTTAAAACTTTATGCAAAGAGAGAAAAATTAAAGGGTTACATTTACCCAGAAGATGGTCCTTGGCAAGATGAATTAGAGGAATCATTCCCTTATCAACCAACACCTGACCAAATAACTGCTGTAGAAGAAATAAAATCTGATATGGAAAGCGATAAGCCAATGGACAGGCTAGTTTGTGGAGATGTAGGATTTGGCAAAACAGAAATAGCTGTTCGGGCTATTTTTAAAGCTATTACATCAGGCAAACAGGTAATATTACTAGCACCAACAACAATCCTAGCTCAGCAACATTGGAGAACAATAAGTAATAGATTTTCACCATACCCAATAAAAGTATCATTACTCAATAGATTCAAAACCGTTAATGAAAGAAAGGAAATCTATGAAGGTTTGAAAAATAACAAAATTGATTTAGTTGTAGCAACGCACCAAATTTTAGGAAAAGAAATAGAAATTAAAAACTTAGGACTACTAGTTATTGACGAAGAACAAAGATTTGGAGTAAGGCAAAAGGAAAAAATAAAAAAAATCAAAACCAACATAGACGTTTTAACTCTCTCGGCAACTCCAATTCCAAGAACTCTTTATATGAGCTTATCTGGACTAAGACAAATGAGCTTACTAAACACTCCTCCACCATCAAGAAGATCAATAAAAACATATATATCTGAAATAGATATGGATGTTATAAGAACTGCAATTAATCAAGAACTTGATAGGGGAGGTCAAATTTTTTATGTTCTTCCAAGAATTTCTGATATAGATCAAGCTGTAAACAAATTAAAAAATATGTTTCCCAGCTTAAAATTTATTGTTGCTCATGGGCAAATGAACGAAACACAGCTTGAAAATGCAATGATTGCTTTTAATAATGGAGAAGTAGATCTAATGATATGTACAACGATAATTGAAAGTGGATTAGACATCCCTAAAGTAAATACAATCATTATTGAAGATTCTCACAAATTTGGACTTTCACAACTTTATCAACTTAGAGGAAGAGTTGGCAGAAGCGGTGTACAAGCACATGCTTGGTTATTTTATCCAAATATAAATAAAATTAATGACGCTGCAAAACAAAGATTGAAAGCGATAAAAGACTTTTCAGAACTAGGTAGTGGATACCAACTTGCAATGAAAGATATGGAAATAAGAGGTGTTGGTAGTCTACTAGGAGAAGAACAAAGTGGAAAGGTTAATGCTATTGGATATGATTTATATATAGAAATGCTACATGAGGCTATTTCAGAAATCAGCGGGCAAGAAATACCTGAAGTTAACGACACTCAAATTGATCTCCCAATAAATGCATTTATACCCGCAACATGGATATTAAACAGAGAAGAGAAGCTTGAGGCTTACAAATCTGCTACTGAATGTTCAACTAATGATGAATTAACTGAATTAGCTACAGACTGGGTAAATAGATATGGAAACTTACCCAAACCTGTTGAATCTCTAATTATGATAATGAGACTAAAATTACTAGCTAAAAAATGTGGTTTTAATAAGATCAAGCTCAAAAAGCCAAACATCTTGATTGAAACAAAATTAAAAAATTCTACTTTTAAAATGCTTAAAAATTCTTTGGCAAGTAGTGTTCAAAATAAATTTAGTTTTAAGGAAGGCGAACAATTATCAATAATTACGATAAGGGGTTTAGGTGCAACTGAAATTCAAAATCAAATTGATCAACTCATATTGTGGTTCGGCTCTTTTGAAAGAGAAATAAAGAATTTCGATAAAGAACTTATTAAAAAAGAATAAATTATTAAATAATTATTCAAAATCCGCGAAATTGTTTGATTTCGGTTAGGTTTATAAAAATTTATTTATTTTATGGGTGAATATATAGACGTCGGAATCCAATCTTCGATTTTACCCTTATCAATTATTCTTTCATCAATTATACTAGGAATATTTGCATTATTTGGAGAAGAAACAGAAAATGATGATGATGACTCTGATTCAGGAAGTGGCGGCCTAATGCAACCTATTTGAAATTATTTATAAACAATTTGTTTTGACTTTCTCTTAGAGACTTTAAATAATCTATTAAATGAACCTACCATTAAAATAACAGCAGTAAATAAAGAAACAAAAATAAAAATCACCAAAAATATCTCATAAAGATATGAAAAGAGTTCAATTAATAATAAAAAAGATTTATTAAATGTCGAGGGTAGATTTTGTAACAGCAAATTTTTATTGGGAATTAAATAATTTATATAAACTAATAAAGAACTAAAAATAAACAAAAAGAAAGATTCAGTAAATAGTCTTCTTTTAGATTTTCTTCTTAAATTTAATTTTTTTTTAAAAATATATTTATCAGTTTTAATATTCAAATTTGGTATTTTTAAATCTGTCATACATCAAAGCTTAAAGAATAAATTTAAATTACTCTGAATAGAAATTAACCTATAGTATCGTGTTTGTATTTAAGATGCTAATTGCTCTTTATTCTGGGTTTAATAGTTCTTTTTTTTCTATGTTTTCAAAAGGATTATAAAAATAAATAAAAGAAGAAGAGAATAGAATTAAAGAGCAGATTGCAATAAAAGGTGGAATAAAGAAATTAAAGAATTTAACTTTTTTATTTAACCCAAATCTTAATTTTTTAGGAATGTTAGTAGTTATATCAGTTTTTTTAATTCTTACTTTTGGAGATTCATTTAACTGATCAAAACAATTTATGGTATCTGAAAGCAATGAATTGCCAATCTTTAAAACTAAAGGCTTTACATTTGCTTTAGAGCTCTTGAGAACAATATTATGTATATGGATATTATCGGCTTTTATATCGATTAATTTAGACTCATATATTGGAATTTCGTTTTTGATTAAAAGATTTGAATAAATATAAAAAGCATCCATAATAGGCCCTAAATGTTCAATTTTGCCTTCAATAAGTGGTTTATCAACTATGGTTAATTTCCATTGAGAAATAATAGATATTTGATCTTTATTTTCATTATTGGAATAATCTGGCAATCCGATTATTTCGAGACTTACTGAAGATTGATGAAATGACAATTTATTTTGCATCATATTAAAAATTGTATAAAAAATTCTTCAACTTCTGACAACCCTGATTTGAAATACAAAAAGATAAAATAAGCAAAGATTTTATTATAATCTCACCATTTTCAGCTTGATTTAAAAGCTTTTTCACTCTCATACTATCTACATTAAATCTTTCTTTAATCAACTCAATAAATCTCTTATTAAAATCATTCCAAATAATTGAATTCTCTTTTACATCTTCTTTAGATTTCAGTATCTCTCTTATATAAGGATATAAATATTTAGACATTTCAACGGTGATTTTAATTAAGGCATCGAATTCGTTTAATTTAATATTGTTGTTAACATACGATTTTCTCAATGGATTATTATTCCTTAATTTCCAAATAGTAATTTTATTTGGCAGAACATCATTTAAATCAAGTCTATTTGATAAAGCGTAAAGGGATTGGATACCATTTAAATCAATAGTTTCTAGGATTAATAATAATAAATCAAGCTTCTCTATAGATTGTCTTGATACCTGATTTCTCTTTGTTAAATCTGTAATTGTTCTTGAATAGGATATAAGGTAATTATAACAGAATTATTAATTCATTTTTTGAAATAAAAATGAATATAACTTATCTAGTTCTTCAATAGTTAGCATTCCATAACTCCATAATAATATTGGTAATGGAGTGTTATTTTTTATAGATAATTTTATACCAAGTTCAATAGTAGATTCATCTAAACCTAATACATTTAATAAATAAATTATCATTTCTCTAGATAAATAATTATTCATGAATTCTATTTAATACTTGCGTAAATGAGAGATTTAGTCATTTGATTAAGGACTAATTTTCTTGTAAAAAGAAATTTATTTAAAAGTAAAAATGAAAATTTCCTTATTGGAAATAAAAAAACGTTTCGATTAGCAAAAATAGATATCAACGAGTCAGTTATAAAAATAGTGACAATAATATCTAAAATTCTGCTTGAAAAATACTTAAATTTAAATAATATCAATTGCAATTTAGTAATAGAAGTATTTTTATTAAAAAGATCATAAATAGTATTAACATCTCTCCAGCAAGTATTTAGACCCTGACCACCAACAGGATGAAATGTATGAAATGCATCACCTACAAAAACTAATTTTTTAAAATTTAAAACTGGTAAATTTAAGGATAATGAAACAGGAAAAATATTAAATTCTCCAATTATTTGGTCCAACTTAAATTCATTAGGCAAGATTGTTGATAAATTATCCATTAAAAAATTCTTGTCAGAATTTAATCTTTCAATTGCCTTTGATGTACTGGAAGTCCAAATTACTTGATATAAGTTTTTTTCTAAAGGTAATAATGCAAGTGGGCCTTCTTTTCTAAAAATTTCATAAGCTCGTTTTTCACAATGACCTCTTAGAGAAACTTTAAAAGTTAAACAAGACTGACTATAAGATTTTTTTATATTAACAAAATCTATGAATTTTTTATCAAGTGAGTTTGCTCCTGTTGAAAAGAATTGATAATCAAATAATATTTTTTTACGTAACAAACTCTGTGGTGTCATAAAAAAAATATTTTCATAATTGTCAATCTCTTGAAAAAATACATTCATGAGATCCGAATGTTTAACTACCCAGCCAATATTTTCGTCAGAAGTTATATCATCATCTAAGTCAGAAGTTGATAAATTGGTGAAAGCAGAAGTTACGCTATCTGAAATTGAAAGGGTATCAAAGCCAAATAAAAATGGTTCTAATTTTTCCCAAAGTCTGAATTTAGATAAGATTTTTCTTGTTGAGTGTGTAATTGCATAAGTTTTGTCTTTATCAATTAATCTATCTTTTGTTAATAAATCAGTTAAAAAAATATTGCAATCAAATTTTGAAAGTGCAATTGAAAGTAATAAACCTGTAGGACCTGATCCAACAATTTTAAAATTGAATTTATTTTTCATCGCGTTATATTAAGCATCAACTATCTATTCAGGTAAATATAGCAAATTTCTTCAAATGCCGGTCTTAATAAATAGGGGTACTCACCAACCCATAAATTAATTTCAGGAAGCCAAGCATCGGTCAAATAAAAATCTCTGTCAAAATTACGGTTATCAGATGTTATTAAACATCTAATACTCGAACCCACCCTAATTTGACTGTGCTTATTTTCCATAGGAAAACTTAATTTTTTCAAATAGCCATCTTCATCTTCTAATTCAAGTACTAACCAAGTCCTTTTGTTTTCGATAACTTCTAATCGACCTTGCCTATTAGATTGTTCTCTTGAACTTTCAATCTTTTCTGTTTTATAGATATCTGATACATAGCCATCAAATATAGAAAAAAATTTATATTTTCTTAATTGCAAGTTTTTTCTACTTGATTCAAGAATTGGGCCCCAGATGATATACAAAAAGAAACCTACACACAGGAATAACCAGAAATTATTAGTTTGATCCCCAGTCGAACTAATAATTAATGAGATAAATCCACCAATTGAAGAAACTATTACTCTTTGAAGAATTTTTCTAGGATTCCCCAACGCGTACTTAAATTGACTTCCTGTACCAACAGCAGGAATAAGTTTTGAAATTTGACTTGAATTAATTGGAATTATCATTTTAAAAAATCAATTTTTCAAGTCCGTAAACTAAAGTTTCATAATTACCAATTTTTTTTATCGCCTGTAAAACTCCTGGCATATATGCCTTTCTATCAATAGTGTCATGTTTAATTGTGTAAGTTTCACCTGGAGATCCCATAATTACTAACTGATGAGCGAGTAATCCTGGTAATCGTACAGAATGTATATTAATTCCTGAATCTCTGAGCCCACCACGTACACCTTTCAATGACTCAGACTCTTTTACTAAATTCTGATTAAATTTCTTTGGATATTCTTCAATCATTTCTGCAGTTTTTATACACGTACCACTAGGAGAATCAGCTTTTTGATTATGATGCATCTCAATTAATTCAATATTTTCGTAAAACCTTGCAGCTACAGATGCCGCCTGCTGAAGAAGAACCATACCTACTGAAAAATTAGGAATTATTGCACAACCAACCGATGCTTTCTGAGCAAAAACAGACAAATCTTTTATTTGCGAGGGGCTTAGACCTGTAGTTCCTACTACTGGTGATACCCCATATGCAATAGCTGATCTGGTATTTTCATATACAGAATCAGGATGAGTAAAATCAACCAAAACAGGGTTTATTTTTTCATTTCTATAATTTTGACTAACGGAACATAAAGTCCCTTCAAAATCATTTGAAACAAAAACATCACAATTTTTTACCTTCAATAATTCAGAAATATTTGAGCCATTGTTCTTTTCGTTTATATCAATTGCTGCGACAAGTTCACAATCTGTAGAATTTAATACAGTATTAACAACTTCGCTACCCATTCTGCCTAAAGCTCCGGAAACTAGTACTGGTATTGGTTTTTTAGAAATTTCAATCATTTTTTTAAAAAATTTTTTTTTAAAGGTTGTTACACGCTATTTATATTGCACACAATAACGCCTTTTCATTCGTAGGCTGGTAGAAATACTTAAAGAAAATCAATGTTTACGCAGGTCCGCTCAGCAAACCGCAGAGTATCTCCTGTTGAGGATAACAAACACAAAGTTGTAATAAAAGCAGTTTATGTTGTCCTTGAGCCACAATACCAAAATTCCTTAACGGAAGCTGCAAAGTCAATAAATAAAATGAATGGGCCTATTGGTATAGACCTTAGCGGCTATCTTATTGAAGAACTTAGGAATGATAGTAATTTTGAAGATTTTAAAGATGACATAGCTAAGGCAGATATATTCGTAGCTTCTCTAATTTTCATTGAAGACCTTGCTCAAAAAGTGGTTGACGCAGTATCTCCATTTAAAGACAAACTAAAAGCATCAATAGTTTTTCCCTCCATGCCAGAGGTAATGAGATTAAATAAGTTAGGTTCATTTAGCATGGCCCAACTTGGTCAATCTAAAAGTATTATTGGAGATTTAATAAAAAAGAAAAAAGAATCTGATGGAGCAAGTTTCCAAGATTCAATGTTGAAGTTATTAAATACACTACCTTCTATACTTAAATATCTACCAGTAGAAAAAGCTCAAGATGCTAGAACATTTATTCTGAGTTTTCAGTACTGGTTAGGTGGTACTTCTGAGAACTTAAAAAATTTCTTGTTAATGATTTCTGAAAAGTATGCTGTTTCAGAGATAATAAAAGATCAAATAGAAGAATTCAAAATTCAAGACCCTGAAACATTCCCGGATTTAGGGATTTGGCATCCTCTTGCTCCTTGCATGTTTGAAAGTCTTAAAGAATATCAAAATTGGGACAATAATAGGAAAGATATAAATCCTAAAGATGATAAAACACCAACAATAGGATTAGTGCTACAAAGGAGTCATATCATTACAGGAGATGATGCTCATTACGTTGCTGTTATTCAAGAATTGGAATACAGAGGTGCGAGAGTACTTCCTATTTTTTGTGGAGGTCTAGATTTTTCTAAACCAGTTAATGAATTTTATTATGATTCCATAAATAATGATCAACCTATAGTAGATGGAGTTGTATCTCTAACAGGATTTGCACTAGTTGGTGGCCCAGCAAGACAAGATCATCCTAAAGCTATTGAAGCCCTAAAAAGGTTAAACAGACCCTATATGGTTGCACTACCATTAGTCTTCCAAACCACACAAGAATGGGAAGATAGCGATCTAGGTTTACATCCAGTTCAGGTAGCACTTCAGATTGCGATCCCAGAGCTTGATGGTGCTATTGAACCTATTATTCTCTCAGGTCGTGATGATGCTACAGGTAAGGCGCATACGCTCCAAGATCGAGTTGATGTAATAGCTGAAAGAGCAATAAAATGGTCAACTTTAAGAGTTAAACAAAGAAAGGATAAAAAATTAGCCATCACAGTATTTAGTTTTCCACCTGACAAAGGAAATGTTGGCACAGCAGCATACTTGAACGTTTTTGGTTCAATTTATAGAGTACTTCTTGAAATGAAATCGAAAGGATATCAAATAGATGAACTTCCAAGTAATTCAAAAGAATTAATGGAAAAAGTAATTAACAACCCCGAAGCAATGGATGGCTCTCCAGAGTTAAATATTGCTCACAAGATGTCAGTGCAAGAATATGAAGAATTTACACCATATTCACAAAGACTTGAAGAAAATTGGGGTAAACCTCCTGGGAACCTTAATAGTGACGGACAAAACCTTCTTATCTATGGAAAACATTTTGGAAATGTCTTTATAGGAGTTCAACCTACATTTGGTTATGAAGGTGATCCAATGAGATTGCTCTACTCAAGAAGTGCTAGTCCTCATCATGGTTTTGCAGCTTATTACACGTATGTAGAAAAAATCTGGGGGGCTGATGCTGTTCTTCATTTTGGAACTCACGGCTCACTTGAATTTATGCCTGGTAAGCAGATGGGCATGAGTGAAACTTGCTATCCGGATTCTCTGATTGGATCATTGCCAAATTTGTATTACTATGCGGCGAATAATCCATCTGAAGCAACAATTGCTAAGAGAAGAGGATACGCTTCAACTATTAGTTATCTGACTCCTCCAGCAGAAAATGCAGGACTCTACAAAGGACTTAAAGAACTAAGTGAACTTGTTGGTTCTTATCAACAACTAAGAGAAAATAGCAGGGGTATTCAAATTGTTAATGCAATAGTTGAAACTGCTAAACAATGTAACCTTGACAAAGATGTAGAGCTTCCTTCAAAAGATGTAGAAGAACTTTCAATAGATGAAAGAGATTTATTTGTTGGTAATGTTTATAAACAGTTAATGGAAATTGAAAGCAGATTATTACCTTGCGGTCTTCATACTATTGGAGAAGCTCCAACAGCAGAAGAAGCTGTTGCGACACTTGTAAATATTGCATCTTTAGAGAGAGAACAAGAAGGATTAAGATCTCTTCCTGGTTTACTCGCAGAATCCATTGGTCTAACTATTGAGCAAATTTATGATGGTAATAATAAAGGCGAACTTAAATTTGTAGATTTAAATGAAAAAATCATAAAGACATCAAGAGAGTCAATTTTTGCGATGGTCAACTCTTTAAAAATTGTTGATGGCAGAGTTTATTTAGAAAAATCACTTCTTTCCAAACTTTTCGATTTACTTAAAGTTTTTGGTCTATATCTACCTACCCCTTGGCTAAGAGTCTGCAGATTAAATGGATTTAATGAAATTAATCAGAAGGAATTAAATAAATTATTTGATTACTTACTTTTCTGTCTGGAACAGGTCTGCGCAGACAAAGAAATGGATAGCCTCATTAAAGCCCTTGATGGAAATTATGTTTTACCTGGACCAGGTGGAGATCCAATAAGAAATCCAGGTGTTTTGCCCAGTGGTAAAAATATACATGCACTTGATCCTCAATCAATCCCAACTACAGCAGCAGTAGCTGCAGCGAAGTCTGTTGTTGACAAATTAATTCAAAGACAAAAAAAAGAGCAAGGAACTTGGCCCGAAACAATAGCTTGTGTTTTATGGGGCACTGATAACATCAAAACTTACGGAGAATCACTGGCACAAATCTTATGGTTTGTTGGGGTAAAACCAAAACCAGATTCTGTTGGAAGAATTAACAAACTAGAATTAATACCATTAGAAGAATTAGGTAGGCCAAGAATAGATGTAGTAGTTAACTGTTCAGGAGTATTTAGAGATCTATTTATAAATCAAATGGCATTAATAGATCAGGCAGTCAAATTAGCAGCTGAAGCTGATGAACCATTGGAATCTAACTTTGTAAGGAAACATTCACTGGAACAAGCAGAAAAAGAAGGCACTTCTATCAGAGAAGCTTCAGCGAGAGTATTTTCTAATGCAAGTGGAAGTTACAGTTCAAATGTTAATTTAGCCGTAGAAAATTCAACTTGGGAGGAAGAAAATGAATTACAAGAAATGTATTTATCTCGCAAAACATATGCTTTTAATGCCGATAATCCAGGTGAGATGAATCAAAAGAGAGAGGTATTTGAGTCAGTAATGAAAACAGCAGATGTTACATTTCAAAACCTTGATTCTTCAGAGATTTCATTAACAGATGTAAGTCATTATTTTGATTCGGATCCAACAAAATTGATTAAGACATTAAGAGATGATGGAAAAGAACCAAGTAGTTACATAGCGGATACAACCACTTCTAATGCTCAAGTTAGAACACTTGGAGAAACTATCAGATTAGACTCAAGAACAAAACTTTTAAATCCTAAGTGGTATGAAGGTATGCTCAAATCTGGCTACGAAGGAGTTAGGGAACTTTCTAACAGACTTAATTACACTCTTGGTTGGAGTGCGACAAGTGGTCAAGTTGATAATTTTGTATATGAAGAAACTAATGAAACATTTATAAATGACGAAGAGATGAGGAAAAGATTAATGGATCTTAATCCTAATAGTTTCAGAAGAATTGTTGGAACATTGCTTGAAGTTAATGGTAGGGGATATTGGGAAACCTCAGATGAGAATATAGAACAGTTGAAAGAACTATACCAAGAGGTAGAGGATAAAATCGAAGGAGTTAAAGAATAATAAATTTATTATTTTCTGTAAATCCTATCAGCTACTTTTAGTATTTGATAATTTAGTTTAACGTTGTGAACTCTTACAATGTCAATATTGAATTGAGAACAAAGACAACTTATTGCAAGTGTTCCTATATCCCTTTCTTTTGGATTTTTCTCATTCAAAATTTCTCCTATAAATCTCTTCCTAGATGCACCTATCAAAATTGGCAAATTCCATTTTTTAAAAAAATCTAAGTTTCTCAAGATTTCCAAATTATGAATGATATCCTTTGAAAAACCAATTCCAGGATCCACTATTATATTTTTTTCAGATATATTTTTTTCTAAAGCATTCTTTACTAAATTATCAAGCGAGCACTTAACATCAATCAATACATTCTGGTAATTAGAGAGTTGATTCATATTTTGACTATTACCACGACTATGAGTTATGACGAATGGACAGTTGAATTTTGATACAACATCCAAAATTTTTATATCTCTTCTTCCTCCCGTGACATCATTTATCCAATTAGCACCATTTAAAAGAGCTTCGTAAGCCACTTCAGAATTAAAAGTATCAATAGAAATTAAAACATCTGGAAATTTAGATTTTATTAATTTTAGATATGGGATCAATCTTTTTATTTCTATACTTGATCCGACTTCTTCAGCCCCAGGTCTGGTACTTTGAGCACCAAGATCAATAACATCAACACCATTGTTCAAGAAATGATTTACTTGATCTAAAACTTTTTTTGAAGAGTTTAATTCTCCACCATCGCTAAATGAATCAGGAGTTAAATTAATAACACCCATAATTGAAGTTTTTTGGCCCCAGCCTTTTGGCCATGGATTATTCTTATTGATAATTCGCAATTCTCGCAAAACTTTTCGGATCTAATGAAGCCCCTCCAACTAACACACCATCTATATCACTCATTGACATGATTTCGTCAATATTATTAGGTTTAACAGATCCTCCATATTGAATAATTACATTATCAAAACCTATTAATTTCCGAATTAAAGAACATATCTTATTAGCGTCTTCTGCCTCACATGTTTTACCAGTGCCAATAGCCCATATTGGTTCATAGGCAACAATTAAATTAGATGGATCTGTATTTTCTAATCCTTGTTCAACCTGTCTAGTAATAACTCTATCAGCTTCTCCTCTCTCTCTTTGTTCTAATGTTTCTCCCACACAGACTATTGGAGTAAGTCCACTAGATTGAGCAAAAACTGCTCTTTTGTTAATTTGTTCATCACTTTCACTAAAATATTTCCTTGGTTCACTATGTCCAACAATTGCATATGACACACCATGTTCAAGAAGCATTTTTGGAGATATTTCTGCAGTAAATGCTCCTTGATCTTCCCAATGAATATTTTGACTAGAAATATCTAAATATTCAAAATCAGAATGATCAGAAAAGGTTGAAATAGCTGTAAAAGGTGGAGCAATAACAACTTTACGATCGTCTTTAATGTTTTTTATTAGAGGAATAAACTCTTCTAAATAGGATTTAGCTTCAGCACAAGTCATGTGCATTTTCCAATTACCAGCAATTACAGATTTTCTCAAAATACTATCTCCAAGAAAAATATACTAATACAAAGTGAGTTTAATAGGTCAATTATTCGAAAATTATTTCATTTTTTAGAAATATTACTTTATCTCCCTTGTTTAACTTCCTTCCTCTCCTAGTCTCAATTAAACCATTAACCTTAACAGAACCAGATTTAATAAAAATTTTTGCTTCGCCACCAGAAGATACCAAATTTTTCCATTTTAAGAATTGATCCAATTTCATTGTTTTTTATACCCAAAGATATTGATAAAGTAGGATAAGCAATTAAATATATAATATCTTGAGACTAATACCACCAGTCAGGCAATATTCTAATAGGTTTATCAAGGGTTTTATATGCATGCTCATTTACGTAGCTTGTTGGCCTTTATTAGCTTATTTAGCTGGAAACTTAATCCCAGCAATTGGGTCAGGTGATCTCTCAAAAGTTTCTAGCATAATAATTAAGTCTTTATTTGTATTTTTAGTTCAGAAAACTGCACAATTTGGACAGGATGTATTCATAGCAAAACCATCTTTAGAAATTAGTGAAGTGATGAGAGGAAATTTATTTAGCAGAATTCAAAAAATAAAGATGAATTCTGTTGAAAATATTTCAGCAGGGGACATCACATATAGACTTACAGAAGATGCCGACAGAGTAAGCGAAGTTATTTATAAAACAGCTCAAGATACTATTCCCTGCACTTTACAGTTGTTAGCGGTAATAATCTACATGTTTTATTTAGACTGGTCACTAACAGTATCAACATTCCTATTAGCACCATTGATTATTCTTTCAGTTAACAGTTTTGGAAGAAGAGTTTTAAAAGCATCAGAAAAAAGTCAAGAATCAACAAGTAACTTAGCAGGTTTAATAGGTGAATCTATAAATGGAATGTCCACGATAAGAGCATTTGCTGCAGAAAATTGGATTGAGAAAAGATTTTATAAAAGATTAAGTATAAATAAAAAAGCAAAATATAAAACATTAAAACTTCTTGCATTTCAACATCCAGTTGTTGGATTTGTAGAAGCATTTGGAATATTAGCAATATTAGGTTTAGGAGCCGCAAGAATTAATCTAGGACTACTAACAAGCGAAGAATTTAGTAGTTTCTTTGCTGCAATATTGATGCTTATTGATCCAATAAGCCATGTAAGTACAAATTTTAATGATTATAAACAGGCGGAAGCATCAATAAAAAGATTGAAAAATATAACTACAGAACCTATTGAAGACGATGAAGAAAATATAACAATGATATCAAATATTGAAGGCAAAATAAGTTTCAAGAAAGTTAATTTCGCATACAAAAAAGATAATCAAGTTCTAAAAAATATCAATTTAGAAATTAAAAAAGGGGAAGTCACAGCTTTCGTTGGAGCTTCTGGAGCTGGAAAAAGTACAATGTTGGCTTTGATATTAAAATTCATTACTCCAAATCATGGAGAAATTTTTATAGATGATACAAATCTCAAATTATTGAATACAAAAGATATTAGAAAAAATATTGCATTAGTACAACAACAGCCTTTTTTATTTTCAGGAAAAATTATTGATGTAATAAGAATGGGGAGGAATTTTACTAAAGAAGAAGTAATAGAATCAGCAAGAAAAGCAAATGCTCACAACTTCATTCAAAAGCTTCCTGAGAAATATGAAACTGAGATAACTGAAAGAGGATCAAATTTATCAGGGGGTCAGATCCAGAGGATAGCAATTGCAAGAGCAATTCTTGGGAACCCAGCAATTCTTCTTTTAGATGAGGCCACAAGTGCGTTAGATGCAGAATCAGAAACTGAAGTCCAAGAAGGTCTTAATAGAGCTATGAAAGATAGAACAGTTATAGTTATTGCTCATAGATTAGCCACTACTCAAGAAGCAAATAAAATAGTTGTTTTTGATAAAGGCGAAATTATTGAAGTTGGGAAACACGTTGACTTAATCAATAAACCTGGAATTTATAAAGAATTATGTGAAAAACAATTGATTAAAAATTTATAACCTTATCTTATTTATAAAAAAAGGAAGCCAATGAGCGAAAAAACAAATGATTCTTTAAATCCAGTTTTAACCTTTGAAGGGAAAAAATATTTAATAAATGAACTTTCAAATGAAATTAAAGAATCTATAAAAGTATTACAAATAGCTGAGACACAACTTAAGATGCATCAAGATACTCTCAAATTACTTTCAATTAGCCGTAACACCTTAGCTAATCAATTAAGAGAAAAACTAAAAAACTTAAAGTGAAACTCTAATAATTATGTATTTCTTGTAAAGAGTAGGCATTAATTTTATTAAATTGCAAAGCTTTAATTGCTTTTATTGCTGCCTTTGCTCCAGGAATAGTTGTAAAAGTCGGGATATTATATTCTAAAGCAGCACGTCTTAAATAAGCGTCATCATGAAGAGCCTGTGAGCCGATTGGAGTATTAATTATTAATTGAACAAGTCCTGAACGAATAAGGTCCTCAATATTTGGTCTGCCTTCATGAACTTTTAGTACTTCTTCAACTTGAATGCCTAAATTTACCAAATATGCAGCTGTACCTTTTGTTGCAATTAATTTAAATCCTAAATTCAAAAGTTCTCTAGCAACTTCCTCAAGATTTTTTTTATCTAAATCATTTGTAGACAAAAAAGCTACTCCTTCTGAAGGAACACCATTCCCTGCTGCTAATTCCGACTTGGCATAAGCAATTCCAAAATCTTTAGCTAATCCCATTACTTCACCTGTAGATCTCATTTCAGGACCAAGTAATGTATCAGATCCAGGAAATCTTTTAAAAGGTAAAACAGCCTCTTTAACTGCCTGAAATTTTGGAGAAAATTCTCGTGTGAAATTAACATCTTTCAATGTAAAACCCTGCATTAACTGGGTAGCTAATTTTGCAACTGGTTTACCTATGGCTTTTGAAACAAATGGAACTGTCCGGGATGCTCTTGGATTTGCTTCAAGAATAAATAATTTATTCTCTTCATTATTTGTATTTGTCACTGCAAATTGTAAATTTATTAAACCAACTACATTTAATCTTTGTGCAATCAATTTAGTCCAGTTCCTTACATTTTCTATCGTGGATGTTGAGAGAGAAATGGACGGCAAACAACAAGCCGAATCTCCTGAATGAATTCCTGCAGGTTCCACATGTTCCATTAGACCAGCAATAACAACCGAACCTTCTGAATCGCATAAGGCATCAACATCTATCTCAATAGCATTATTCAAGTATTGATCAAGAAGGATTGGATGATCAGGCGACACCTTAACTGCTTCAGAGATGTATCTCGATAATTCATTGCCATCTTTAACAATTTCCATCGCCCTGCCTCCTAAAACATAAGAAGGTCTTACAACCAAGGGGAACCCAATATTTTTTGCTACTAATTCTGCTTCATGTTGATTTCGCGCAATACCGTTTAAAGGTTGTCTAATACGTAATTCCTCAAGGATTTTTGTAAATTCCTCTCTATCTTCTGCTAAATCAATAGATATTGGAGAAGTTCCTAGAATTCTTGATCCAGTTCTGACACCATCATTGGATTTAAGCCATTCAAATAAAGGTAATGATAATTTAAGTGGGGTTTGACCTCCAAATTGAACAATCAAACCATATGGATTTTCAGCTTCTATTATATTGAGTACATCTTCCAAAGTTACAGGCTCAAAATATAAAATATCGCTAGTATCATAATCTGTTGATACGGTTTCAGGATTACTATTGACCATTATCGTTTTATAACCATTTGCAGAGGCTTGATATGAAGCATGACAACAACAGTAATCAAATTCTATTCCCTGACCAATTCTGTTTGGACCTCCTCCTAGAATCATGATTTTTTTTGATTTACTATTTTCTGAAATCTCGCTATCAAAAATTTGAGAATTTGATTTAATGAAAGATTCTTCGTAAGTTGAATAATGATAGGGAGTTGAGGATGAGAATTCTGCGGAACAAGTATCAACAGTTTTAAAGATTGGAATTATATTAAGTTTTTTTCTATATCTTCTCACTTCAAAAAACTCTGAATTTGTTAACTTCGCTAATTGTTGATCTGAAAAGCCTAGTTGTTTTGCGTGTAACATCAAATCCCTATCTAAAGAATAAAGTTCCTTATCTTTCAAAAAATCATTTTCAAAATTAAAAATATTACGCAATTTTTCGATAAACCATAAATCTATATTTGTAACTTCTTGTATGAAGGAATTAGTTTTCCCATGCTGCATAGCTTTTTTAACTAGGAGAATTCTTTCAGATGTAGGGTTTCTTAAACTATTTTTGATGTGACTCTCATTTTTAAATTCATCTAGTGAATCACATTCCCATCCAAAAACTCCTACTTCTAATGACCTTAATGCTTTTTGAAATGATTCTTCAAAAGAACGACCTATTGCCATTGACTCGCCAACGGATTTCATGGCAGTACTTAAAGTATTAGAAGAGCCCTTAAACTTTTCAAAGGCAAATCTTGGAATCTTAGTAACTACGTAATCAATTGATGGCTCAAAACATGCAGGTGTTTTTTTTGTAATATCATTAATAATCTCATCAAGTGTATAGCCAACAGATAATAAGGCTGCAATCTTAGCGATGGGAAATCCAGTTGCTTTACTTGCCAATGCAGAGGATCTACTCACACGGGGATTCATTTCTATGACAATTACTTCTCCATTAGATGGATTTATTGCAAATTGAATATTACTCCCTCCGGTTTCAACTCCTACCTCTCTAATGATTTTCAATGACAAATCTCTCAATCTCTGATACTCCTTATCTGTTAGAGTCTGCGCAGGAGCTACAGTAATAGAATCTCCAGTGTGCACTCCCATAGGGTCTAAATTTTCAATACTGCAAACTATTACCACATTGTCAGAAGTATCTCTCATTACCTCTAGTTCAAATTCCTTCCATCCAATAAGTGATTTTTCAATCAATATTTGATTACTTGGACTTTCCTCCAAACCTGATTTACACAACTCGACAAATTCTTCAAGGTTAAAAGCAATTCCGCCTCCTACACCACCTAATGTAAATGCAGGCCTAATTATAAGAGGATAAGAACTAATATTTTTTGATACCTCCATAGCTTCATCTAGGTTAGAAGCGATACCAGATGGACAAACATTTACACTTATTTTCTCCATCGATTCTTTAAACAACTTTCTATCTTCAGCTTTATTAATAGCTCTTAAATCAGCACCAATTAATTCAATATTATTTTCTTTTAAAAAATCTGAATCTGATAATTTAACTGCAAGATTCAAAGCTGTTTGACCTCCCATAGTGGGAAGAATCGCGTCAGGTTTTTTTCTCTTAAAATAATCTGAGAAACAATTTCAGGAGTCAATGGCTCAATATATGTCTTGCTAGCGATGTCAGGATCAGTCATTATTGATGCAGGATTTGAATTTATCAAAACAGTTTCATAACCAGCATTTCTCAAAGCCTTGCAAGCTTGGGTGCCAGAGTAATCAAATTCGCATGCTTGTCCTATAACAATCGGGCCAGAACCTAGAATAAGAATTTTTTTAAGATCACCTCTTTGAGGCATAATTTAACCTTCACTTATTTCATGCTACTTATAAATTATCAGATGTTAATCAAGTTACTTGAAAAGCAACATTTGTTTCTATAGTATTGAAAGAAAATAATTTTTTATGAGCGAACTTCAGCGACTTAAAAGTTTGTTGCCTCCAGAGAATGAAAGTTGGGTATTTGTTGAAGCGGCTGCGGCTATCGATCCACCTTTAATAACACTTGAGGAAATCGGTCGTGACGAAGTAGAAATTCAAATAGATTTAGATGAATGGGATAACTTAGCTATTGACCACAGAAACCTATTGTTTTGGCACGAGGTTGGAAAAATTCAAAATGATGCAATTCCCAGAGATGGATGGGAAATGGCAGCTCTTGCCATAGGACTTGGAGGGGCGATAGGAGAGTTGTGGGTGCAGGATGGGTTACTATTATTACTTGCTCTTGGTTTATCAAGTTTTGCAGGGTACAGATTATATTTAAAAAATAATTCTGAAAAAAAGCTTCAAGATGCCATCTATGCAGATGAAAGAGCTATAGATCTTGCTTGTAGATTTGGATACAGCATTCCAAATGCTTATAAAAGTCTTGGGGGAGCATTAAAGGAGTTAATAGATAAGACACGAAAAAAGAAAAAAAGAAGTTTCTTTGAAGATAGATTAGATGCCTTAAGAAAAAGTGCAGAAAAAGCAAGATCAGAATTATCTCAGCAAGAAGGTTCAGGGAAATCAGTCTCAAGCGAAAATGTTTATGGACAATAAAAGTTTGGTTTTATTGGCAGCTAAGGCATGTGATGAAAAAAAGGCAAGAGATATTAAACTTATAAAAATTGATAAAGTATCATTTATTAGTGAATGGATTTTGATTGCAGAAGGATTATCTGACGTACAAGTTAGATCAATAACTAGTTCTGTAGAGGGGGAACTCAGAGAAAAGGCTAAAATCGAACCAATCCGAAAAGAGGGAGTTAATGAAGCGAAATGGGCTTTACTCGATTATGGTGATTTGATAGTAAATATTTTTCAACCAGAAATAAGAAAATATTATGACCTTGAATCATTCTGGAGTAATGGAGATAATCTTATATTTCCATAATTATATTTTATGAAAGAATCTAAATGTCCTGTCCCTAAAGAGCAACAACCCACTAATGAATTTATAGAATTATCGCAATCTAAAATTTTTTCTTGGCCAAAAACAAAAAAGTCACTAATCTTTATTTTGATAAAGTTCTGGGTAGGAGCTTTTGTTCTATTTCTTGTCATTTCTTCAGGAAGTGTATATTTCAAAACATCCACTTTAAAGTATATTCTATTAAGCTTTTTTAGCAGCTTATCAATACCTCTTTTAATTTCAATAAGATTATATTTAGGCTGGAATCATATTTTTAAAAGATTAAAATCTGAAAAAGTTGAATACGAGGAATCCGGTTGGTATGACGGTCAAGTATGGGAAAAGCCATTAGTTTTGAAAGAAAAAGAATCACTTATTGCCTCAATTGAGGTAAAGCCAATTTTAAAAAATTTAATTCAAATTTTTTCTATTATTTCAGTCTTAGCATTGTTTGGCATTTTGATTTTTCAATATAATAATTTCTAAATGAGTTCTAATTTCAAAAACCTCTACACTTCTAACAATCCTCCCTTACAAGCAACCTTAATTAGAGGATCCAATATTGAGTCGATTCATAAAATTCATGCTGTTATTACTGATAAAAAAGGGAGGGTTTTAATGTGTGCAGGAAATCCAGAATATAAAAGTTTCATAAGGTCAGCACTAAAACCTTTTCAAGCAATACCTTTTGTTAGTAGTGGAGCTGCATCAAAAATCAATAATGAATCAAAATCAATTGCTTTGGCATGCGGGTCACATAGTGGATCAAAACTTCATTCAAGAGAAGCATTTAAAATTTTATGGGAATATGACATTGACATTAATAATCTTAAATGTCCAAAATCTAAGACAAGTCCATTAGAACATAATTGTTCGGGTAAACATGCCGCTTTTTTAGCTACATGCAAAAAAATGAATTGGCCATTAGATAGTTACTTAAAGGGTGATCATCCTCTTCAAATAGAAATATTCAGAATTGTTTCTGAATTACTTGAAATCCCTTCATCTGAAATAAACGCAGAACGTGATGATTGTGGTGCTCCCACTCTTTATTTAAAACTATTAGAAATGTCGAGGTTATATTCACTTTTGAGCAGTTCCGAGAATGCTGAATTAGAACAAATTAGTAGAGCTATGATTTTAAATCCAACAATGATAAGTGATAACAATAAATTTGATACAGAAATAATTAAAGCTTCTCATGGTAACGTTATAGGTAAAGGGGGAGCTGAGGGAATACAGTGTCTATGTAAAGTTAATGAAGGGATAGGTTTAGCTTTAAAAGTAGAAGACGGATCAAAAAGAGCAAAGCATGCTGTTAGTCTTCACTTACTAAAACAGTTAGAGTGGATATCTGACTTAAGAATTCAAGACATCGAAGAAAAGGTGTTTAATTTTTCTGAAGGAGTGCGTCTTGAAGTTAAAGGTAAAGTAAAATTCCAAGAATCCTAAAAAACAAAAAAAAATAACCCTTTCAGATGTATGCTATATATATGCCGCGGGGTAGAGCAGTCTGGTAGCTCGTCGGGCTCATAACCCGAAGGTCGGAAGTTCAAATCTCCCCCCCGCCACCATTTAGAAGCAGTTTTAAAGCTGCTTTTTTAGTATTTGCAGTAGTTACAGCAATTATAAAAATAAAAATTATAAAGTCTTAACTAAAAAGAGTTTATTAAAAATTATTTGAGATCTTTTTGAATAGAAAATTTCAAGTCAACTCTAACTAATAATCCAGTAATGATAAAAAGTATTCCAATGTATGAATTCAAAGATAGGTCCAAAATATTAAATTAATTTCTAACTAAATTTTAACTCACAAATCATATCTATTAAATACTGCAATAAAAAAGAATTAAAAAAAAATCTGAATTTTGAACATTTACATCTTTAATAAGTTATTTAGTAAAGTAGAGTAAAATTTATCTTATCCAGAAAATTATATGCAGAATTTGCTTCAGCGTGATTTAGGTTCAAGCATGTTATCAATAGCTGTCATATTAGGTTGGTTAGGTCTGTTTTTTGTATTTTTGAGAGTATTAACAATTTCAATAAAGAGAATCCTTGATTCTGTTTTCAAAAAATCTTAATTATTGAAATAAATCAATAACTCTGGAATAATCGCATAAACCCTTTATCACTAAGTATAATAACCTAAAAATGTCAATTTTAGATAAGGTTAAGATAGGAAATTCTGTTCAAGTTAACCTAGAACTATCTAAGGATAGACTCAACAAAGAAACTATTGATGCAATTAATGTTTCTTCATTGGGTAAGGTAAGTGATTTCAGAATAACTGATGGCAAAGGTATTGGAGTTGTCTTGCAATTATCTAATGGACAAGAGCAATGGTTTTTTGAGGATGAAATTGATCTTCTCGACGAAAATGGTAATGTAATAAAGCAAAATTATAATAAACAAGAGAATAGTAATTTTATATTTGATTTTTTAAGAGGATTAAATTATGAAAATAAAAATAACGTAAGCGAGTTACTTAATCCAATTAACTTTTTTATCTGGCTGGTTGTATCGTTTAAAGATATTTTTTGATTGGTTAAAAAATTTTCTAAAATAAAATTAATTTAACAATTTATTTAAATATTAAATTTCAGTAATTAAAAATTTAAATGGTACAAAATATTATCGATGTAAAAAATTTATCTAAGTCATTTGATATCTCTTCCAAAGAACCAGGCTTAAAAGGAACAATTAAACATTTTTTTAGAAGACAAACAAAAAGTTTAAAAGTTATAAAAGGTATAAGTTTTGAAATTAAAGAGGGAGAAATAGTAGGTTTTCTAGGTGCTAATGGAGCTGGGAAAACAACAATATTAAAAATGCTTTGTGGCTTAATTTATCCAAGTGAAGGTTCGATTTCGGTTTCAGGCTATTTACCTTTCAGGAGAAGAGAAAATTTCCTAAAGAGTATCACCTTAATAATGGGACAAAAGCAACAGCTTATATGGGATCTTCCACCAATTGAATCATTCTATTTGAATGCATCAATATATGACTTAGATAAGTTCGAAGCTAAAAAGAGAATAAAAAAACTATCGGAAATGCTTGAAATTGATGAAGAGCTGTTCATACCTGTTAGAAAACTTTCACTAGGGCAGCGTATGAAATCAGAATTACTTGCAGCTTTGATACATGAACCAAATATTCTTTTTTTAGACGAGCCGACACTTGGATTAGATATTAATGCACAGAGAAATTTAAGAAAATTCCTTCAAAAATATAATAAGGAAACTAATGCAACGATATGCCTAACAAGTCATTACATGAAAGATATTACATCGCTATGCAAGAGAGTGATATGTGTGCACGAAGGGGCAATATCATATGATGGGGAGCTTGACCTGTTATTAAAAAAACTTTCTCCTGTTAAAGAAATATTAATAGTTTGTCGATCAGAAGAGGATGCAATTAAATTAGAAAATTCCGGTTTTACTGTTAAAAATAAAATAAAGAATGAAATCACTATAAAAATTGAAAACAACTCTATTACCTCTTCACTAAAAACTATCCTAAATAATTTTGATATTGAAGACCTTTTTATAAATGAACCACCCATTGATGAAGTTATTGGGAAGGTATTAATCAAAAAAGATTATGATATCTAAATTAATTAACCGTAAAATATTAACTTTATTAAAAGTCCAATATTCAAACATGTTGGAGTATAGGGTAGAAATTGCATTATGGGCAATTTCTGGGATTATTCCTTTTTTCATGTTAAACATTTGGACAAATAATAATCTAAATGAATCCATAAACATTAGTGATACATTGCTTTCTAGGTATTTCTTATGTGCTTTTTTTGTAAGACAGTTTTCTGTAGTTTGGGTTGTATTTAGTTTTGAAGAAGATTCTCTGATGGGGAAGGTATCTCCGTATTTAATTCAACCTTTAAATCCATTTTTCAGATATTTTGCACAACATCTTGCAGAACAAATAACAAGATTTCCTTTCGCACTAATAATCGCATTTTTCTTTTTTATTTTTAATCCAGAAAGTATATGGATACCAAATTTAGGTATTTTACTTTTATCGATAGTGTCTACTTTCTTATCCTTCTTGATTCAATTTTTAATTCAGTCAATAGTTGCATGTCTATGTTTCTGGACAGAGAAAGCGTCATCGATAGAAAGATTGTTATTTATTCCAACTTTATTTCTCTCAGGTCTTTTAGCTCCAGTTGTTTCATTTCCCGCATATGTTAAATCTTGGATTTATTTGACTCCTTTTCCATATCTAATTGATTTCCCTGCAAACTTACTTTCAGGTAATGAAACAAATATTAGTGGAGGGTTAATTATGCAAATTCTATGGATTTTTATACTTTTCCCATTATTTAAGAAAATCTGGTCTGAAGGAACAAAAAAATATACAGCAATGGGGTCATGAATTTAAGAAAATATCTAAAAGTTTACAAAAAATTCTTACATACTTCTTTAGCTTCTGAATTGGAGTATAAGACAAATATATTAGTTGATTTAATTACTGCAATTTTAAGTTTAGTAGGGAGTATTTTTCTACTATCTATTTTCTTTCAAAATAGTGGATATATTGGAGGGTGGAAATTTGAACAGGCACTAATAATCCAAGCTATTTATACAATTTTAAATGGAATTACAAATACATGGTTTAATCCTAATCTTACAGAAATAGTTAAACATATAAGAGAAGGAACATTAGATTTCGTACTTTTAAAACCTATTGATAGTCAATTTTTTATTTCATTAAAAAAAATAAATCCATCTGGATTTTTAGAAATAATGCTTGGATTTTTATTGTTGTTCTTCTGCATAAGAATAAATGAAATCAATTTAAATTTAATTTTTCTGACCCTATCCTTGATTACTATAAGTTGCTCGATTTGTATTTTATATAGCTTATGGTTTTTTATCTCTACTACTACTATTTGGTTTGTTAAGACTTGGAATGCAATAGAAGTATTAAGATCATTCCTTTATATTGGAAGATTTCCTTTAAGTTCATTTTCATTTTCTTTAAGAATCTTTTTTAGTGTTTTTATTCCTATTGCTTTTATAACTACAATTCCTTCTGAAGTTTTTCTAGGACTTTCTGTATTTTGGAAAATATTGCTTGAGATTATTGTAGCGATAATTTTTCTTATTAATTCAAGAAAGTTTTGGTTATTTGCATTAAAATTCTATTCATCAGCCTCTAGTTAAGAATTATTTATTTACCTCGCTACAAAATTTCCAAATTTGTTGTTTACTTTTCAAATTAGAAAGCCTAGATAATTTTTTAAAATGAGGTTTAGATTTTTCAACAGATAAAAGCCTGCAGTTGTATTCAATTTTATGATTTCTAGATATGAATCCTAATTTGAGTGCTACATCACTAAGGATAATTATTAAAGTAAGAAAAAAAAATACACCGAAAAATTGTAAAAATGATTTTGAATAATTTTCTTTTTCAGTTTTTAATTCAAACTTCATTACTTAACTATATGCTGAGGGCACTTAATTGCAGCAATAGCAACAGCCGTAACTTTAAAATTTTCAGACTTCTCAATAACCTTTTTTACCTCTAATGGACCAAATTTGTTACTTGCATCACTGTAGGAAAGAAGTAAAGATTTATAGTTATCATGACCTAGATTTCTATACTCACAGAAATTATCCCCAACATAATTCAAAAGAGTTAGTAAAGTTAATTCAATCATTAAAACTTTTTACTAGCGAAGTTCTTACGAATGATACTGTGCAGGACATTTTTAACAAGTAAAAATACCAAAAACATTTGAAATTATGAAATTAGATTTTCATGGATAAACTTTAAAGTTTCAAAATTATTTCAGAATTTATTAATTTACATATAAGAAAATCATTAAAGCACTATCTGTAGTGTCTGAAGTTGACGATTTATGCACTACAGATAGGGGGTTGCATTTTTTAAGAAATTGGTTTAAAAATAAGATTCCCCATCACCTGGCCCCACATATGTGAGGCCTTTTTTTATGGTTTTTAAAATAAGGCCTCTTTAAAAGTTTTATTTAATAAAAATGTAATTAATCCCTTTAATAATCATTAAGGATAATAATTTATTTATTTTTTTATTTATAATTCTGAATTAGATTTCTAACCAAATTGACTGCTATCCCACAATAATTTTATAAAAAGCTTTTTATGGATTTAATCAACAAGCTAATACCAACGAAAATACAAACCGTTATAAAAGTTTTCTTAATAAGTATATTTCCATTTAATTTTGACAGGTGAGCCCCGAAAAATCCTCCTGTAAAGGAACCAATTATTAAAACTATCAATAAATTAAATGGAACCGATCCTATTCTTGCCAAAAATAATGCTCCGAAAAAATTCCAAAAAATCCCAACAGTAAAAAATGTCATACTTATGGCTCGAAGAAAATCCATTTCAAAAGTTTTTATTAATAGAATTGTTACAAGCAATCCAGTTCCTGAAGAAATAGAACCATTTAATATACCTATAAGAAAAATAAAAATTAAAAATCTAATTTTATGAACAAAATTAAGCTTTTTATTGCCAGATGTCATACCTAAATCTGGTTTAAGGAATGAGTAAAAAGCTAATAATATGGATATTATTCCTAAAATCAAATAGAGGTACTTTTCAGATATATATTCAACTACAGAAGCCCCAAAAATTACTCCTGGTAATCCAAAAATTAAAATTTGCCAAGCAACAATTATATCATTACTTAAAGTTTTGTAATTTCTCAAGGAACCCCCTATTCCTAGGGCTACTGTTGCTAATTTATGACTAGCCAGAGCCTGATAATAAGGAACTCCAGATAAAATCAATGCTGGTAATTGTAATAATCCTGCTCCTCCTCCAGAAATCGCTGAGAACGTATTAGAAAAAAACGATATAAAAAAGATATAAATACTTTTAAATAAAGAATGATCAAAATTTCCTAATAATATTGTTAATAAATAAAGCATTTACTATAAATTGCTTTTTGAATTAATAAGTGAAAATTATTCTTTTCATAAGAAGCATTTGCTTTAAGAAGTCTTATCTTATCTTTTTCAATCATACTTTAAAAAAAACTGTTATTATCAGAAAAATTATCAAGAATTTTATGCATAGACAAGATGCAATTTACCTTGATCAGTTTTGTCCCAAGATAAGTAATAAAAATTGGAGAGAGTCACTTAATAAAGTTACTAATTATAAATGTATTTATTGCGGTAAACCCTCAGAATCACTCGACCACCTTCACCCAATGTCAAAAGGGGGGATTAGCAGTACAAGTAATTGCGTACCATGTTGTTTGTCATGTAATGGGAAGAAATCAGATTCAGAAGTTCTTAATTGGTACAGAAAACAAAATTTTTATGATCCTCGAAGAGCTATGGCGATACGAGCATGGTTTAATGATGATTTAAAACTAGCGTCAGTTCTTTTAAAATACTTAAATTAAACAATGAATAATAAATTGATTGATATTCGAAAAAAAATATTTTTGTATATCCTTGAATTGTATACTTTATTTTAGTAGCAATGTTCTTGTTAAATTATTCATATTCTTTCTGAATATATATTATTGCTTTTAAAAATCGAAATATTAGGATAATCATCTTTCCACATAATTGGTGAATCTATAACCTTTCTCTCTGGAGACTTTACTGAAAAAATCAATCCAAATACAAAAAGAATAGTAATCAATATAATTGTAATAACTAATTTGTCTGAAATATTATTCATTTACCATATCTATCTTGAAAAATTTTTGTCAGGAGTAGTTTTTTCGTAAATTTCAAGAAAATATGATTTAAAATAGTTTATCCCCTCATTCCCAATCAATCCAATTGACCGTCCGCAATCATTTACTACTTGTGATGAAATTTGATTTGCCAGGTCACTTTTCTCAATCCATTTTTTCTGAGGATTATAAGAGAAAGATATAATGTTTTCAGTTTTTACAATAGCTGATTTCATTGCTTCATCTTTAGAAAGACCATTTTGGATAGAATTGCAATATTTTTTAGAGAAATTATTAGAGATCCTATTTTGTAATAAACTAACACTAGGATCGGACGTATCAAAAGCTAAACCTGTTGCAGGTTTTAATTGAAAAATTATAAATAAAAGTAAGACAAAAAAAAATTTTAACAAAAGCTATTAATTAATAGTTTATTAGTAATATAATAGTAATTTAAAATTGTCTTTTCAATTAAATCTGATAATTATTAAAAGGAAATTAAATTTCAATTTATTAATAATTAAAAGTATTGCGATAAGTTCAGTAATAATAGTCAGAGATTTATTTGACTACGAATATGTACGAATCATTGATGACATTGCTATTTTTTCCTGATTGGACAAATGGATTACCTTCAGATTTCTTAATTCTTCATTTTTTTGTAGGAGCTGTGATTTTCCCATTCAATATGATTCATGCTAAAGCAAGAAAAATTGACAGTCAAAACCCACAGGAAGCCGCTAATGGTTATAAAAATTCAGATAATGCGACATTTTTTGGATACGAGGAAATCAATTAGATTTCCATAAAATTTATTCAAGGAATTAGTTTATTGATGATAATTTCCCTAAATACAGCTTTAGATCTTAAAATATTCAGTCCCAGTGAACCTATAGGAATATTCATAATTTTTGTAGGATTAATATTTACTGGCATGATTTTCTATATTATTTATGCTGTAAGTACTAATAAAGAATCCTTAGAAGACAAAAAAATAAGAAATAAAAAGGAGTACTTGCAAAAGGAGAAAATAGGAAAATTATTTCCTAAGAAAAAATAAATTTAATTGCTTTATTACTATAAAGATAATTATTTATATTATTGATTATTAAATCAGTAGGATCTAAAAACATTAGTTTTAGTTCTCTTAAATCAAACATTTTCTAAAAATTTAACTATAACAACAAAATTTTTTTTGCGAGGACTTCATATTGTTAATTGCACAGCTAAATTATTTTCATATCAAGCAAAAAATGTTAAAAATAGAAAAAATAATTTGAAATCTTGGAGAATTCACCTCAATATCTATTTCTTGCTAGTGGAGTGAATAATGGAGAAGGGTTTTGGATTGTGGGCATAAAAAATTGCGATGATAATATCCTTGAGGATGAAAATCTTTTAGATTGCCATAGAAAAGAATTAATAGGTACTGAATCAGCAAAAGATATTCTTTTAGCAATTAATTTAAACGTAAATAATTTATTAAATGAACTAAGAAACAAAAAATATTTAATTGCAATACCTTCAATGGGGATTCCATTTGATATCCCTTTAGAAATCTTGGAAAATATTTTTGATTTTTGGTTAGATATTTATAAAAATCATGAAGCCTGGGAAGCTTGTTTAGGACTTCTTAAAGTTAGAAAAAGGATTCCCCTAACAAACCTAATTGAAAGCGACAGTTTAAAGGGAAACTCTAAAAAATGGGCTATAAAAATTGAAGCTTTACATACTTATGTTCCTTCTTCACTTAAAAATGAAAAATTAAATAACCCCATGTGGGAATAATTTTATCTTTAAATAATAAAATTATTTACTTCGTTAGATATTTAAGTAAAAATAAAATAGCTAATAATTTAAAAATGAATAAACCATATTCTTTTAGTACCGATCAAATGAACGGGATAGTTGAGGATACATATGCCAAGATAATAAATGAATGTGAAAATTTAAAAAAAAATACTAATTGTCCAAATGAGCAAGTAGTAGCACTTTTAAGTGTAATTGCTTCAAATTACGCTACTACAACAGAAAAATACGAAAATTAAAATGATAAGTTATTTTACTTGGAGCGAATTTGATAAGAGCGTAGAACAAATAGCTAATAAATGTAGGTTTAAGGAATTTTCTGGAATATATGGAGTTCCTCGTGGAGGATTATGTCTTGCTGTAGCACTAAGCCATAAATTAAAAATTGAATTAATTTCAGAACCAATAAAGAATTCACTAATTGTAGATGATGTTTATGAAACAGGGATTACATTGACGACCTTCAAGAATATTGAAGGAGCAATGTTTTTTGTATTATTTAGTAAAATCAAACCTATATGGTGGAATACAGTACACATAACAAAAAAAAGTCAATGGATTGTTTTCCCTTGGGAAAATACTTTAAATTCAAAAAGTGACCGGGAAGATTACATCAAAAAAAGAGGTTTAAGTTGAGAAAGAAATTATATTTAGCTAATCCATATGGATTTTCAAAACAAACTAAAACCCTCTTAAATGAATTTATTGAAATCTTCAATGATTTAAATTTAGAAGTATATGAACCTTTTGAGAGAGCAAAACCATTAACACAACAAAAAAATCAATGGGCATATGAAGTTGCAAATAGTAATTTCAATGATTTAAAAGAATGTGATTGTATTTTTGCGATTGTTAATGGAAATCCTCCTGATGAAGGGGTAATGATTGAATTGGGTATCGCAATTGCTTTAAAAAAGGAAATCTTTTTATTCAGGGATGATTTTAGAAATTGTTCTGATAGTGATCAATATCCATTAAATCTGATGTTATTTCTTGGCCTCCCTAAAGATAATTGGGAAAAATATTATTTTGAATCATTACAAGACATAAAAAGTAATAAAAAAAGATTCATGGAGTGGGCAAAAAATTAGCAAAATAAACCATAAACCCTCAATTAGAAGTTTTGAGTTTAAATATATCTTTCTAGGTGCTAGAATAATATTTATTTAGAAAATTTTGACACAAGTTACTGTTGGAGAGAACGAGGGAATTGAGTCAGCCCTCAGAAGATTTAAAAGACAAGTATCTAAGTCGGGCATTTTTGCAGATTTAAAAAGGCTTAGACATCACGAAACGCCTATTGAAAAATATAAAAGAAAGTTACAACAGAGAAGAAAAGCAAGAAGAAGATAGTCTGCTATATATTATAAATTTTTGAATATTCGTTGATATTACAAATTTTTTTTGAAAGTCTTAAAATATAATTTATCTATTTAAGCTTTTTAAGCTTCTTAACAAGATTTATTCCAACTCCTGACACAGCAAGAAGATCTTTTTCATCAGCTGCGATAACTGCCTTTGTTGTTTTAAATCCAGCCTCATACAAAGCTTTTGCGCTTTTTGCTCCAACACCTGGAAGTGTAGTCAAAGTTTCAATATTTTTCTTAGGATTTACCGTTTTTGTTTTTGTTTTTGTTTTTGCAGACTTTGCTGCTTTTTTTTCTATCTTTAAAGGAGTTTCAGAAGTTACTGCACTTTTAAATAAAATTGATTTTAGTTTGCTGAGAAATTTAGAAATCATTGCAATATAAATATAAAAGTAATAAAATTTGCTATTCAGTTTAATATTATCAAATTCCAGAGGAATTAATTACAAGATAAAAAATAACTGTTTAGAAATAATTTATTTACAATTATATAAAGACACACATTTAATATTTTTGCAAGCTTACGAGCCATTGCAAGGTATTTTAAATTATTTTAAAAACTAAAAAGTTAAAATGAATATTCAAAATTCTTAAGGTATTAATAGTAAAGTTAAAATCTTTTTAAACAACAAATCATAAAAATGAAGCTTATTTTTATAAGTGGACCTTCAGGAAGCGGGAAAACAACTTTATCTAATCAAATAATAAAAAAAAATAAAAATGGTATTGTGTTAAGTACCGACAATTATTATAAGACCGGTTTAATAACTAAATTAATACCAAAATTTATAGAAGGTTTTTTTGATAGAAGTATTAGTTTTAATAACAAACTATTTAAAAAAGATTTTGATTTCATTTATAACAATGGAATTTCAATTTGTGATCGTTATTATAATTTCGAAAAGAAAACAATTCAAAATATCTTAAACGAAACAAAAAATATAAGTTTTTTAATTGTTGAGGGTATATTTGCTAAAGAATTCTCAAACACTTTAAATAATAAGGATTATATTTTTTTAGAAATAAAAACTAAAAAAAATGAGTGCATGAAAAGAGTTGTCCAAAGAGATATAAAAGAAAGGGGGAAGGAAAAAAAACAAGCTGAGAAAGATTTTTTAAAATCATGGAGCATTTATTATGAAAAATTCAAACCTGATAGCATAAAAAATAATACTAATAAATTCATTATTGAAAAAAACACTGATATAGATCACATTCTGAAAAAATTATTTAATTAAGTCTTTAATTTTTTTCTCTAATATTAAAGCACTTAAAATTGAGCCTTCAATTCTGCCAAATCCATTTCCTTCAAACCAGTCTCCGCAAAATCCAATTTTAGATTTTTTACTAAATTGCAAAGATAATGGTACGGCAATACCAGAAGGCTGTGAAGCTCTCCATTTCATAATAGATATTTTTTCATCAAAAGTTAATTTATTTACTAAAGAATTCTCTTCAAACAATTTATTGAAATTTTTAATTATATTTTGTTTAAAAACTTCTTCATCTTTTGGACTTATATAAGAATTAATTAACTCTGCGTTTTTTGAATGTACTACAATTCCTAATTTATTATTATCTTGCAGCTGAAAAATAATTCTTTCAAATCTATATTTTTTTTCTAAATTATTTTTTAAATAAAAATACCTTTGTTTTTTAGAATAATTATCTTTATAACTATAATTTTTATTTGTATAAATTAGAAAAGTTAACCTGGGAATAAAGGTTTGTTCCCCTAAGTAATTTAATAGTAAATCTATTTTTTTATCACTATTAATAGGAATTGCTTTTCTTAATGGAATTTGATTTACGTTTAATATTTTTAAAGATCTTTTATGTAACAACAAATTAGTTGAACAAATTAGATATTTAGTCTTGAATTTGTCGCCATTTTTTGATGTTAGTAACCATCCCTTTTCATTAAACTTCATATCAACTATTAAAGTTTCAAAGAAAAAATCAATTTCCTTTTTTAAATTATTTGACTCAATTATCTTTTTCGATAATTCACTCATGGAATCTAAAGATAAATAATTAACCCCGCAAGAAAATTCAGATTTATTTTTGGTTTCTAAATTAGAATCTTCATTCAAAAAAATTATTTCTGAGTCGTCAATTTTTATATATTTATTGTCCAATAATTCATCAATATATCTTTTTAATAGAAGATTATTTTTGCTGTTAGATATATTAAAATTTGGAGAACCATGATTTAGTTTCCATCCTTCATATTTTTTGCTTATTCTTGTACTTGATCTCCCTCCAAGTCCACGACCAATTTCAATTAATCCAACTTTTTTTGTAATATTATTTTTCAGATACTTTGAAACGAAAACACACGCAGATATACCACCACCTATTATTAATAAGTCATATGTAACATCACTTTTCATAGGTTTAATATTGACATAAATTATCTTTCATTTTCTAAAAAACTATAAACAGAATCAAGTTTCTCTGATGATGAAAAATCAGATTCAATTACAGGTGTAATATTATTTTTTTTATAAAAACTAACTAAATCATTTGTGAAATCAAAAAAATTCTCCAAGGCATATAAACACTTTTCAGATATATATACCTCTTTCCAAGGACGAAATTTAAACCGTGCTATAAATTGTTTAGAAGGAATAAATAAACTTCCAAATAAATTTAATTCTTCTTTTACTACTTTTTTAAGATAAGTCACCTCATTCTGAAGAACTTTAATATCTGTACCATATTGAAACCAAATTGAATTTATTAACCCAGTCGAAAATTTTTTTTCAAACCTTTCTCTTTCTGAAAAAATATTATAATATTTTTTTAAATATGGATTGTAAGCTATACCTAATTTAACTTTTAAATTTTTTTCTTTTTTTAAATAAGCTAATACATTAACTGAGTCAAAGTTTTTTTTCTTATTTGATCCCGATACAAGCAGAATTTCAAAATTTTTATTAGTCTGAGAACTTTTAACAAAATCTAAAAATTCCTGATACGAATTTTCTTTATTTTTTGAATATTGATGATAAAGACTATAGTGATAGGTTACATTAAATTCATGATAGTTTTTTGATATATGTTTAATAGTTGAATTAAATAAATCCTTCTTTATAAGTCCTTTACATGGAATATTAATATTTTTGATATTATTTGTTTTGCAGAAATTAAGTTTATTTTCTAACTGAGAAATATTTTTAAAAGACAATTCAAATCTTATATTACTGTTCATTATTTAGTAGTCATATTTTGTCAATCAATATATTAACGAAAACACGCATCTGCTACGATTCTTATTTTGGAAGTCGTCTTTTTATTCTTAGCATTTAGAAAATAACTGGGGGAAACCTCTAATACAGCTTTTAAAGAAATTTTATTTTCTGCAGATTTTGCAATAATTTGATTAAAACATTTCCAATTTTCTGGTATTACTAAACCGGGCCACGATAAATAAAGACCTACAAAAATACCGAAAAATAAAAATAAAAAAAACCTCATGACAAATAAAATTTTTAATTTTACTAATTAAAATAAAAAACAATAGTTTAATTGTATTGGAAAATAATTAATAAATTATTTCCTTTCTTCTTATCGAAGATATTTAATCCATGAAAGATTTTCATGAACTCGAGAGGTTAGAATAACAAAAAAGTATTATTTCAGAATATGGCTAGCCAAGATTATCTAATTGCAATAGCTTTAATAGAGCAAAACTTAGTTAGAGCAATGCCTCTTGGAGGTAAAGAAATTAAAGATGATATGGAGGAATCAGAAAGTTTCAAGAAACTTGGAGAAGAGGTAATTTTAAATCTTCTAATGAGAGTATTTCAAAGAAGTGATGAAGGTGCTTTAAAAAGGGCTTCTGAAGAAAAAGGTTTGCTCCTTGTTCATATGCATCCAAAAAGAATGCAGAAAGAGCTTCCATTTATTAAATCTGAATGGATAAGAGATGGAGATACACAACAGTTTCTAAAATACCTTGGCAATCTCTCAAAAGAGATATGGACTGCATCTTTCGTAAAATACAAAGGGATTGAATTTACTTCTATCTCGAAGAATGATGAGATCTAAAGATGTTAAAAATATTTTCTTTTTAAAGAATTTCTTTCTTTAAAATATTATTTTCCCTTGAAACTCTAAAGCAGTTTCTACCATTACCAAAATCAATTGAGGAATAGTCAAGTTCATTTTTAATATGCAAGGCACAATTGCCCTCAATACATATACAAGATTCAATAATTTCTCTCTGAATAACATCATTCACGTAAGGTTCCCTCTCTTTCTCTTCATCGAAATGCGGGCAAGCAATACCTTTAACTATGCCTAAGCAATCAATTATGGCTAATTCTTTAGCATAAGAATCAGTTATACCTTTATCAAACCAACAAATAGCCCCAGCACTTACACCACTCATTACAATTCCTTTTTCATAAGCATTTTGCAAAATTATATGTAAATTCCATTCTTTCCAAACCGCTAACATACTTTTTGTATTTCCTCCGCCAACATATATGATGTCTTGAGTTAAAACTTTCTCTTCTAAGTTTTCTGTTCTAGAGAAGAAATCAATATGGCTTGTTCTACAATCAAGTTTAGAAAATGCTCTATAAAAATTTAGTTTGTACAAACTACTATCGCCAGATGCTGTTGGAATAAAGCAAATTTTAGGTCTTTTTTTATTACTTAAAGAAACTATATATTTTTCAATTTCAAGAGAGCCTAATGAACGTCCAAACCCTCCTCCCCCAATTGCGACTATATTTTTACTAGGCATATTAAATAAAAGATTTGTATATGAATTTAAGACAAATCACCATTAAAGATCAACTGGAATTAAAGAAGGTTTATTTTGATTCAATTCAATCTTTAGATGAAAAAATTTATAGTCAAGAACAAAAAAGAGCCTGGTCAAGCCAAGCTTGGAATAACCCAAATTTTGATAAGTCAATAATTAGAGGAAAAGGATGGTTTATAAGTAAACAAGGAATAATTATTGCTTTTGCTACAAGATATCCCACCGATAGAATTGCCCTATTTTACTGTAAAGGTAAATTCCAAAGAAAAGGATACGGCTCTAAGTTACTTCATAAATTAGAAGATGAAGCAAAGAAAGAAGGTTTAGACTCTCTTTATACTGAAGCAAGCTTAATAAGTTATGAATTATTTCTTAAAAATGACTGGAAAATTATACGTAAAGAAAAAGTTATTATAAATAATATTTTTTTTGAAAGATATAAAATGACTAAAACCATGAAAGTTAATTAATAGTGCCTAGCAAAAGCAAGAAATTAATCTTAATTCAAAGAGTTCTAATTTGGACGTTATACTTTTTTTCAGGATTTATACTTTATTCAGAAAAAGGTATTTTACCTTCTAAATTAATTACTTTTTCAAGAATTATTTATCCATTATCTGTTTTCTGGTTGCAAATAAGAATTAAAAAAAGAACCAATTTTCTTCCTATTGATTCAAAAATGACAACTTCACAATTGTGGTTCAATTTATTACCTGTTATTGCATCTCTATTAACTGCAATTTTTTCTTTAACAAATTCTTTCTTATATTTCTTAGGAAAATTAATTAACTCTTAAATTAAATAAATTAATTATTAATTAGCTTTTGCAATTTCTCTCATAAAAAACATAATGTAAAGAAATTTGTCTTTTACTTATATTTGTTTAAATTTTAAGTAGTGATCAATAAAATCATGAAAGATGTTTCATTAAAGGGAAATATTAATTTAAATAAAAAAAAAGATATAAATGAGCATGAATCATTCTCTTTAAAAATCACAGATAGTTTATATAAAAAAGATATTGGAAAATTCCTTGAGACACTCTCCTCTCACTTTATTTAAGAAAATATTCTTTTTCTGATCTTCAAATTCAAACAGTCCCATTAATAAGTAAGTATTTGAGGGATAATGTGTAAATACATAGAATTACTCCAATGCAATTATTTCTTGCTGACTGCCAATTCCCAGATATTGAGAATCAAGTGAAAGCTTACCAATTATTTGTAGAAGCTTGGGAAAACGGTGAAATTGCAAAATCAGATAAAACAGATAAATTTGAGATGTTATTTAGAGTTCATGCTCCAGGAGAGGGTAGAGTAGTTTGTTTATGTAAGGCAGAGAGTGATAAAGAAATTTTCGAGCATTTTGCTCCATGGAGAGCCAAATTTGGCATTCATATGGAATTTACACCCGTTATAAGTTGTCAAAATGTTGTTGATTACCATAAAAATTTGTTCAAAACCTTAGGGTAATTAGCTTAAATCTAAAATTTATCGTGATTAAACCTTTTTCCAATCTTATTTATAAAAAAAAAGATAGAAATTTTTCTTCTTCAAAAAGTAAGCTCAAGAAAGAAGAAAACGTCAAATCTAAACCATTGATAGTATTTGGATTTATAATCTCGTTAACTTCCATCTTTTTACTTTTATTCACCATTAATAATAAATTTGGATGATATATGAGTAATTAGAACTATTACCTGAGAACAAATTTGTTCTATTATTAATTTAAAAATAACTAACTAAATGGCTTTTAACGAAGGGGGAATGGCATCGGGTCTTCTCATCATCGCAGTATCAATAGTTTTCGCTGCCGGTTTTGGATTTTTAGTATTGCATTTTGTACCTGGAACTCCATTTTAGGTTATCTAACTGAATTAGATTCACAAAATATCTTAAATATTTACGGTTTCTAAATCTTGCATTTGATTATCATCAGAATTAGATTTCTTCATTAATCGATAGGCATAAACTAAAGATCCTAAAGCTATGGTACTAGATGCAAAAAACCCCGATATGAGTATCAAGGCAAAAAGTCCTCCTATTAGACCCCCTTTTAATCTGAGCAAATTTGATTTAATTAAAAGTATTGATAAAAAAACAATAGTGGCTTTAAGAGAAGATATTTTTAGAAAAGTAAATGGATAAAAAGGATTCAACAACATTTTAGGGCGGAAAATAATTTACATTGATTCTAAAAATAAATTTAAAAAACCGCATAAAAAAAGACTCAAATGAGTCTTTTAAATCAATATTAAATATGATGATTTATGCATCAGGATCAAAATTCTTTAAGTTTGGACCCGCCACAAGGCCAACAAGGCCAAAAAGGACTAAAGAACCAATTCCAAAGCCTGCTGCCCATGGGTTGAAACCGCCTAAAGCAAAAGAAGCTAATAAATTCATGATTTTAAAACATAATATCTCCGAGTAAGCATACAGATTTTTATGAAAAATATACCTATATTGAGACATTTCTTCGTAATTATTAGAATCGTTTAACTATCCCTTTAAAAAAATCCCCAAAATTTTTATTATTTGTTTTATTATCGATTCATTAATGTTCGTTAACGCACTTTATCCCATAAAGACTGTTTTTTTCTAATGACTTCCAACTATACCTTTATTTATGATGGAGAATGCCCATTCTGCAATCATTTTGCTGAGCTCCTTGAGATCAAAAGCAAGTTAAATAACATTAAAATTTTGGATGGTCGTAAAAATTTAACTCTAATTAAATCCCTTCTAGATAAAGGTTATGACCTAGATAATGGAGCTATTCTCCTAAAAGATGAAGAGATCTTTCATGGGGCAGATGCAATTAATACTATTTGCAAACAGATAAATAATCCCTCAAGTAGTTTACTTTTGATACTTTCTAGAGTGTTTAAATCAACTAAGCGAACAAATTTAATATTTCCTTTACTAGTCAGAGCCAGAAGATTTGCATTGATTTCAAAAGGTATATCAATATCCCTAGTTTAAAAATAAAAACTTTCTGAATATTAAATAACATATTTATAAGCTTCTGTATCAATAAATGATAATTGATTATTTCTTAGCTAGAACTAGTTGGTAACAACAAGTATTAAATGATAGAAAACTTCAATCCCTTTATCTCATTGGGTGGTGATAACCAAAAAGTTAATCATATGGCTGAAGCGGCACTTGAAATGAATCTAACTTGCAATGATTTAAAGAAGGATTTGAATTTAACTGATGGTGATGTAGTTGACATGTTACAACTAGTTATGGATAGGTTTAAAAATAGTAATTAAGCAAATATCGTAATTAATCACTTTATATCTATTATTTTTTAATGAAAACAGTACAAATTGAGTTTTCGAAATATGAATTAGTTAACTTTTTATGGCCTGAATTAATAGAAGACTACGGATTTGATAAAGCCAGAAAAATAGTTTCTCAAGCTATTGACTTACAAAAAATGAATGGGACTAAAAATAGCACTATGCCAATCATATTTTCAGGAACAGGAGGATTAGCTCTAATACCAATACAAATGCTAGAAAAAGAAAACTTAGAGATTAGTTATGAAGATAATCAAGTTTTAATATTTAATCTAAAAAAAAAGTCATTTCAAATATTAAATGAAGCCCACTAATCTTAATTAGTAATTTCTCGATAAAGCCAAAATTACCTTATATTCTAATAAAACAATTAATTGATAATGACTTTTGAAGCGACCTACCTTGGTTCAAATGGTTGGCTTATAAAATTTAAAAAAACCAATTTAATTATTGATCCTTGGCTCAAAGGAGATTTAATATTTCCTCCAGGTAAGTGGTTTTTTAAAGGATCTCTTGAAGAAGAAATTTCAATGGATAAAAATATTGATATTATCTTGTTAACCCAAGGATTACCTGACCACTGTCATGTTCCAACATTAGAAATGTTTAGAAAGGATATTTCTATAATTTGCCCTAAAAGTGCTGTTGGAACATTAAAAAAAATTGGTTTTAAATCAATTAAAGTTCTTAAGCCAACTGAAAAGACAAATCTTTTTAATTTAAGTTTTGAAGCAACTGCTGGGGCTCCAGTGCCACAAATAGAAAACGGATATATTGTTAAAGACGATCAAGATAATGGGTTTTATATAGAACCCCATGGATATCTTGATGAAAATTTAAACAAGCAAAGTCTTGATGCAGTCATTACTCCTACAAAAAATTTAGAATTACCACTAGTTGGTTCTTTTGTAAAAGGTGCTGATGTAATCCCTAAATTGATTAACAAATTCAACCCAAAATATATACTTTCCAGCACCATAGGCGGAGATGCTAAATATTCAGGTTTTTTAAATAATTTTATTTCAGTTCAGGATTATGAAGAGGAATTAAATTGTAATCTCGTAGATCTAAAGAGTATGCAATCTATTATGATTTAAATCGAGCCAAAAAGATCTTTAATTAAGTCATTTAGCTTGAAAGTAAATCTACTTTAAAAGGAGCTTAAAAAATTCATTCATTTTTTATTACCTCAATACTTTTATTAGCTTTAAATAGTAGCTATGTATGTGAAAATTCAAAGCTTAATCTTGTTATGAGAAACAATATTAATGGTGACTTTTCCATAGTAGAGAAGATATCTGAGGTAAAGCCAGGAGCATTTATAAATATTAATTGGAATAAAAAAAAGCTTATGCTTCCATATTCTCTAAGGAAAGATTATATTTCCTTTACAGATAAAAAATGGGACTGGAGGTATCAATTTAATAAGGACGGATCGCCTGATATTAATCATCCTTATTTATACGAACTACTACCTTCTGGGGAGATTAAAACACATTTTTGTGAAACAGAAGATAATAAGCCAAACTTATAATTTCCAAATATGTATTCTAGATTTTTTAACTTCTGAACTTCTTTGTAAAGATGAACAATCCAAAAAACCAAAATAATATTTCAAGATATGTAAAACTTGAAGATTACAAAGTTTTTGATTATGAAATTCCAGAAATCTTTTTGGACTTCGTAATTAATAAAAATGCTGTTAATGTTACGACAAAACTAAAATTGGTAAAAAAAAATAAGAATACCAGAAACATAATTCTTGATGGTACGGATATATTAATAAAAAAAATATTTATAGATGACTCACTACTAGGAAAGGAATACTACAAACAGCAAAAAAATAACTTAAAAATTGAAAATATAAACAAAGATAATTTTTTATTAAAAATAGAAGGAATAATTAAACCGAAGGAAAATACATCCCTTCTAGGAATGTATGAGAGCAATGGAATTATAACTACGCAATGTGAGGCTGAGGGATTTAGAAGGATAAGTTTTCACTCTGATAGGCCTGATATTCTAAGCAAATACACTGTAAGAATTGAGGCAGATAGGAACGATTACCCTGTCTTGCTTTCAAATGGTAACATCGTAAAAGAAAATAATCTTACAAATAATCGACATGAAATAATTTGGGAAGACCCATATCCGAAACCCTCATATCTATTTGCATTGGTAGCAGGTAAACTTAATTGTGTAAAAGACAATTTCATAACAAAATCGAATAAAAAAGTAAAAATAAATATTTATGTTGAGTATGGCGATGAAAAATATGTTCAACATGCAATAAGTTCCTTACAGAAATCTATGAAGTGGGACGAGGATAAATATAACCTTGAATACGATTTGTCATTGTTCAATATTGTTGCAGTTAGGCACTTTAATATGGGCGCAATGGAAAATAAAAGTCTCAATATTTTCAACTCAAAACTAATACTCGCTAATTCTGAAACAACAACTGATGATGAATTAGAAAGAATAGAGGGCGTGATAGCCCATGAATACTTCCATAATTGGACGGGGAATAGAGTGACTTGTAGGGATTGGTTTCAACTATCTCTAAAAGAGGGTTTAACAGTATTCAGAGATCAACAATTCACTGCAGACGTTCATAATCATGAAATCAAGAGGCTTGATGATGCAAAATTTCTTAGAAGAAATCAATTTAGAGAGGATTCAGGTCCAACATCACATCCTGTAATGCCTGAAAAATATCAAGAAATAGACAATTTCTATACGACCACAATTTACGAGAAAGGAGCAGAAATAATTAGAATGCTTAATAAGCTTGTAAAAGATGAAAATTTCTATAAAGGATTTAGTAATTACATCTCAACATATGATGGAAAGGCAGCAACAATAGACCAATTTGTCGATAAAATCTTAGAGCATAATAAGGAAATCGATCCTGAAAAGTTTAAAATCTGGTACAAACAAAATGGAACCCCAAAAATTGAATTCAAGAGAATCTGGGATCAAACAGGCGAAAAACTTACAATTGTAGCCTCACAAAGTAATCCAATAAAGAAGAACCCATATAATGATTTACCTCTAATAATTCCTATAAATCTGGCTATATTTTGCAGTGATAATAAAACGATAGAAAAAACAGTTGTTTTAAAAACAAAAAAACAAGAATTTATTTTTAAGAATATAAGGTCTCACCTCCAAATTCCTTTAGTAACTTATTTTCGCGAATTTTCTTCACCTGTTGAGTGGGAATCAGACACTACCTTGGATGAAAAATTTTTAATCTTAAAAAATGAAAAAGATTTTTTTACACTATCTACTACTGTAAAAGTATTCTATAAAAAAATTATTTTATGCAGATTAGATGAAAAACCAGATCATAAAATTGAAAGCAAATTAATAAGCACCTTAATATCATTTATAAAAAATAAAGATATTAATTTATCCCTTTTATCAGAATTACTAAGTATTCCGACATTTGCTGAAATTGAATCGGAGATAGAAAATATAGACCCTTTAAACATATATAAAACTATTGACGAATTAAATCATTTATTCGGTACCAAATTAAAAGAAGAATTACATTTTAAGCTCCAAGAAATAGAGAAAAATCTAGATAAAGTTTGGCCAGAAGGTAAAAATGAAAGAAAACTAATAGAAACTATTTGGAAACTACTCTTATGCAGTGATAATAGGGAAATTAAAAGCAAAATAATTAATTATGTCGATAGTAATTCGATGACGCTAGCAAAAGCTGCAATGAATTCCTTCAGTAGAATTAATTGTCCTGAAAGAAAAATTATTTCAAATATATTCTTCAAAAAATGGAAAAATAATAGTGTCGTTTTGGATAGTTGGTTCTCATTTAATGCATCTATAGAAATTGATGAAAAAACAAGCAGCATTGAAAAATTATTTGAAAATAAGTATTTTGATTCAAAATCACCAAACACATTAAGAGCTATATTAAATACATTCGTAACAAGAAATAGTACTTTTCATGCAATAGATGGTTCTGGTTATAAATATATTGCAAAAAAGATAATTGAATTTGATAAATTAAATCCAATAGTAATTTCCCGTTTTGTAAAAGTATTTAGTAGATATAATTATTATTCAGAACCTTACAAAAGTAATATGATAGAAACAATAAAGCAGATTAAAAAAAATAAACTATCAAAAAATACCAAAGAAGTTTTAGATGCAATAATAAATTGATTTTTTGATGATATTTAACTAAATTTAATCATAACGATTGTAAATATTAATAATAAAATAAATACAATATACTTATTAATAAAAATATAATCTAATACATTTTTTTTATTATCTTTATGCCACTTTTTATTTACATATTCCTTAGTTATAAATTTATTGGGTCTACCACAATATAAACATGTTGGGGAAGTTTTTAAAATTAAATTTTTACATTGAGGGCACTTTTTTTTTTCCATAATTTAATCTTACTTAATAAAATTGAAATCAGAAACAATAACTAAAATAAGTAGTTTAAATTTTATTTATTATATTTTGATTAATTAAATATCATTGCAAAAAAAAAAAAGATTCTAACTATTTAAAAAAATTCAATATAATTAAAAATTAATATTTAATTTGTATGTTTGCTATTGCACTTGGAATGTCCCCAATCGAAAAAATCACTGTTGCAATATCTGCTTCAATTTTTATAATCGCCTTTACATGGGTCTCGATTAAGGGAGATTTAAGAAAACTTGCTAATGAACTTATTGAAGATAATGAGAATAATCAGGATAATTAAAAAAAATCTTTTAACCTACTTTGCATGCAAACTAGGATAATCAATAATATGCCTAATTTCTTTTAGAGAAGAACCATATATTTTTTCACCATTAAAGTGAACACCAATCCATTTTTCCTTCTGATTAATAAAATTACTTTTAGTAGTATTCCTCTCGAGACAATCATTATTATCCCAATTTAAAGTTATATCCCAACCTTTATAATTTTCTATCATTGAGAAAGAGACAAGATACTCAAATAATACCCATAAAGATATAGAACAAAAACAAAGGAAATAAGTATTTTTTTCGTTATTTTTATTTAATATTTAGGTAGTACTGACTTTTATTTTAAGAGCAGCTTCGTCTGCATTTTTTCTAGCCAAATTAATGTCAGAATTTGATGAGAGAACAACCCCCATTCTTCTGCCTTTTCTGGAAATTGGTTTACCAAATATGAGCACTTTGGTCTTTTCAAATTCTAATGCTTTATTAAGACCCTCATAAATAGGATTTAGATACTCTTGGTTAGAGAGTATAACTCTGGTTGCAGAGGGTTCTATTAGATCTATACGCGGTATTGGTAAATTTAAAAAAGCCCTTAAATGTAATTCAAATTCATTAATATTTTGACTAACTAATGTAACCATACCAGTGTCGTGTGGTCTTGGAGATAATTCTGAAAATATAACCTCACTTCCTTTTATAAAAAATTCTACTCCGTATAATCCAGCTCCATTAAGGTTATTTAAAATTCTACTTGTCATTTTCTTCGCTTCAATAATTAAGGACTCGTTGATCTCTATAGGTTGCCAACTACATTGATAGTCTCCATTAGATTGAAGATGTCCAATTGGTAAACAAAAAATATTTTCACCATTTTCTTTTCTTACAGTAAGAAGAGTGAACTCACAATCAAAATTAATAAATTCCTCAATAATGACACCTTTAACCTTTCCTCTTGAATTTGTTTGTGCCTGTTTCCAAGCATTTTTTAAATCATTTTTTGTTTCAACCAAACTCTGCCCTTTTCCTGAAGAACTCATTAAAGGCTTGAGTAAAAGTGGGAATCCAATTTCATCTGCTTTTTTTTCTAAGTCTTCAAATGCAAAAATATAATCAAACTTTGCAGTTTTTATTTTTAAATCTTTAGAAGCT
>CABYTO010000004.1 GCA_902521995.1 uncultured Prochlorococcus sp.
CAGTTGAATATATTTCTACAAAAGGCATTCCTGAACCAATTTCATCTATTCTTCTAGTGGGAGCCATTATATGTCTTATCTTGGGTTCTGGATTTTTTATATTTGGTGAAAAGCAAAGAATCGGTTCAGTCTTTTTATTACTATTTCTTATTCCAACAACAATAATTTTTCATGTATTTCCATTCCATCAAAGAGCAGTATTTATTGATCTTGGATTGATGGGTGGATTAATTATTGCTGCAATAAGGGAACCAAAATAAATAACTTAATAAAGAAACTTAAATTTTTTCATTTTTTCTCTCTTAATTCTGGGAAGCAACTCGCAATATGAATTAATTCATAAATCTCTTTGCTATCGTATTTTTTATTAGGAATTCCACTTCCTAACTCTATTCCTCTCTCTTTCATCTTCTTTAATATCAATTCTTGTCTTTGCATACTTGACATAGACTTAAATTTTTTAATTCGTTCTTCTTTATTCACTAGATCTATATTTATTTAAAATTTATTTTTAAGATTTATCAATTAGCGATTAATTAAATAAGTAAGAAATCCAGTAAATGTGAGTAATTTAAATCCAATAAAGAAAGGCAAATATTTTTTGACCTTTTTGCCAACGGGCAATAATTTATTTAATGAATTGATCATTATTTACATTAAAATCTAATTCTTTAAAGCATTCTAACAAATTTTTTTTAGAATCATTCCATTTCGATTTGTACATTTTAAACAGTAGCTCTAAACTAGTAGTGTTACGTCCCTTTTTTTTATGAATGATAAAGAAACAATAATTTCATTATTGAATGAGTTTGCCAATCCAAAAAAAATGGCCTCATTTTTTGTTAACAATGCGACTCCAGATTTCTTATTCATAAGACCCAGTGGTAATCCTATAGATGCAAAAGGTTTCGAACAAATGATTACTGGTGATATAGTTCAAGAAAAGGCAGAAATAACCAAAATTCACCGATTCGAATTTTTAAGCGAAACTATAGTAATTTGCATTTTTACGCTAGGTTCAAAATTTACTTATAAAGGGACACCTAATGATGACTTACCAACAGTTACGTCAATTTTTAAAAAAGTAAATAATGTTTGGAAAATTCACTGGATGCAAAGATCTACAGGAAATTCAGATTTATCTTTATGGGACTAGCAAAGTTAATAGCTCTTTTAATGGTGCTACTACTTGTAGGTAGTTCTTTTATAAGTTTAATTTTTTATTTTATAAAATAAATACATCAAATATAGAATATCCAGTAACTATTTCTTTTTTAGAAAACAATTGCTTCTTTTATTAAGTAATTTGATTTTTAGGTAAAAATAAAAACTTTAGACAGACTAACTCCTATATCTAAAGCTAATAAAGCGATTAGTAACTTACTCATTTTTTAGAACTCTCAACAATTTTTTTGTAAAGTTCTTCAGAAATAGGCTTCATAACCTTGTAAAAATCTGATTACAAATTAGTCATTTTAAAATCAATTTCTCGTTACTAAATATACGAATATATGAATTTTTAAATAGGTAAATAATATCTTCACAATAAGTTTTTCTTATAACGTATTAATAAATACTGAATTCAGAACTTTAACGAATGTCGAAAATTTTAAAAAAAGAAATTCGAAAACTTATTTCAAGTAAATAGATCCTCTATAAGTAAGCTTTATTATCTTTTCTTCCTGTTTTCTACAATATACGAATGACTTTCCATTGAAATACATGTTTACCATGATGCAGCTCCTGAACTTGCTCAAGTCCCCGTCCTATGGCTTGAGTCGTACTGCGGTCTATCAGATGGTAGATCGGACGATTTTGTAGTATTCACTACAATCTATTTATAAAGTATTTATACTTAGATGTCAACAATTAATAGAAACTAAGCTTAAATTTAAAATTAGATTCTGCTCTCAGAAACTCCCTTAATAGAATATAGAACATATAGCTACGAGTAACTCCAATAAAAACTGAAACAAATGCTAGAACTACGCAAATAGGGCAATGTGGGAAACCCATTATTTATTTTCCAATATAAATTTCAATTCAGCCTCTGCATTGTGAATTTCAATTTTTCTCTTAATTAGTTTAAAAAATTTAATTATTTTTTTCAAAATTAAACCTTCTTTAGGCATTAATAATAATATTATTCTAAGAATGAATATATCAATGAGCAAAAATACTGAATCCATTGATATAACTAAATTTTTGTAGCATAATTATACAATTAAAAACACCAAGATATGCTCAATACTCTTCATCAATTAATCAATGAAGGTTTATTCAGAATCAAATTTAATAATTGGTAATCTAGTTACCTTGCAGTGCTATTTTTCTTTTGTTAAACAATTGAGCGGGCTAAAGTCCAATACTCTACGAGGATTCAGTCCGCTGACTACAGCCTCAGAGTGTCAATATCTCAATTTATAATATGCACCTATGCTTTATAAGGTAAATATCTTGATTGCGCAATAAATTTATTTTGTATATTGCTATTACAAAAATGATGAGTTTATTTAAATTAGTTACTAAATCCTCGTGGAGAAAGCTTTAGTAAATTTCTTTTACTGGTTACTAATAAGATCAGCCGAATCTCATTATGGAGAATCATTTGTATCTCTAGAAGTTCCATCTAATTCAATCAAAAGTTTTTCTTGATTTTAGAAAGTTTTTAATACTTAAATTCATAGCTTTCTGAAAATTGAATAACTAATTTGATTTAAGTTGGTTAATTATCTCTATTGCAAATAAAGATAAGGTTGTTAATCTTGCACTTAAAGAAGAAACTTAATTTCTTAAACTGATGCAATTTGATCATTTAAATTTCAATGAAGATGATAGCCTATTGTCCATAGAAGATTTAAGGGCTTTACGTCTTCGAAAAAAGAAAATTGAAAGTGATAAGAAAGCTAGAAAGTATATCCTGGATATAAATCAAAGATATAGAAAAATGAGTAGCCTAAAAAGTAATAACTTTTTAAGGAATATGAACCCTTTTAAAAAGGCCGCATAAATTGTTAATCTTGATTTCGTTAATTTGTTTAACTTTGCAACTTTCAGAGTAAGATTTCAATGGTGTTTCTTTGGAAGAGTTTCACCAAGAGGGGTCGATTTTTAGGCCCCTTCTTTACGGAGATATTTTGAAATTGAAACTCGTTATAAAATTAAAGTAATACTTTCCTAGAAGACGAAAGTGATGTAAATCTTTTGTTAAAAGTTTTTTATTACAAATTAATGAAAACTCTATATCTTCGACTAAATGCTCTTATTAAAAAAACAAAAGTTTTAGCTTATGGACCATTTCCCATAATTTGTTGAATTTTTTCATTTGCGATTTTTAATGGCTTCACCTACAAGTTGGGAATTCTACAAAGAAGTTGAAACTAAAACTCTATGGGTCAATATTTGTACCCAAAATTTAGAAGGAGTAGCTATTTCGATCAATAAATGGTGGAAGACAAGATATCCAGCATACAAAATCATAATAGTTTCAAAAAAAGAATTTGAGCTAATAAAAATGCAAGCGAAGAAAAAAGAGCAATAAAATTATTCTTTGGTAAATATTGATGCTAAATATTTAATTTTTGAAGCTAATATAGAAACAATAAATTAAGGAACAAATGAACTCTGCATTTGCAAAAATCTCAAATTTGAAAGTTAACAGGGCTTCAAAAATAGCTATTACTCTCGCATCATCAACCTTCTTTTTATATGCCTTGGGTCAAGCACCAATTTTTAAAAATATTCTTGCAGGTGCCTTCTCTTGCTCTGGCTGAATAAAATACTGTTTTTTAGAGAAGTTTAAAAGCTAAAATAGAATGTGATTGACAGTCGATCTAAACTTAGAGGGATAAACCCCTCTTTTTTAATGATTAATAGATTTATTTATGAAAAGATAATGACTCTTCTTATTTCTCTTTTCAGCTGATGAACATTTCCCCGCATCTATTAATTGATGCTGTTATATTAAGCGCTGCCCTTACGATAACTTTGGTATTGAGAGCAAAAGGTAATGCTTACAGAAAAGAAAAAAAGAAAATAGATGATTACTAAGGAAGAAGAAAAAGAATTTAAAAAACCTAATTTATATAGATTTTGGAACCTTCTTATTTATGGAAGTTCAATAGCTATTGGAGTTTTCTTAGTTTATTTATATTCTGCTTATGTCTTTATAAATAAATAACTTAAATGTACGGCATAGCAATTACTTATGGGGTTGTGAGTCTTTTATTGCTTGATGGGTTTGCATACTTTACTTTTAAAATGAAACGCTAATTTTTATGTCATCTTCAATGAAAGATTTCTTAGATAAATTTTTTGATTTATGTAGAGAATATCAACAAGAAATTCCACCTCAAAAGATGGCTGAGATTTTAAGAGAATATGCAGATAGATTAGATGAATGATAGAAAGTGGCAGACCTGAGGAAGTATTAAGAGAATATAATCTTTAAGCAAAATTTAAACAAATTTTTTTTAAAGTTAGAATAAACTTTTTGAAGATATTTTCCTTGCAATCATTTATAATTGGAGATTTTTTGTGATTGAAACTTTAACTTTTAGGTATTCTTACGCTTGATTTTTACCTAATACCCGTACTAAAGAATAATTAGATAGAAAGGAGGCCAAGCAAATGACTAATTTAGGTATAGAAATTTTATTTTGGACAATTTTAATTTCTTATTTAGGATTAAGGTTTTCTCAAACTTGGAATGGATTCAAAAAACAGTATTAATTAGGAGAATAGAAAATGAAACTACAAACTCAGTTCACGGTTCCAAACAAAGAATTAAAAAATCTTGATTATGTTAAGAAAGTAAATTTCTTAGAAGAAACTTTGAACAAAGAATGTATAGATTATCCAAATCAAGAAGATTGCTTGGTTTGTTGTAATTAAAAATAATAAAATAACTGTTTTTCAAAAGAAAATAAAATTTTTATTAGTATTTATAAATTTTCTAAAAGGGAGATAGCACTATGGAATTAAGATTCTTCCCAATAAATGTTTTTAGAGAAACTCCAAAAGTAACATTCTTCGATGCAGGCATAGACACTTCAAATGGTTCTGATGTTGTGATCCATTCTGGGGAAGCTATATCTCCTCCAGATGATTTAAAAGATGAGCAGTATTACGTTCACAATCATCAAATTGACCACAATTTAGTTATCACTGGGGAAAGGAAATTTGTTTTAATAAATCCTTCTTGGGATGAACCTCATCATGTGATTTATTTAAATAGATCTATGGGAGCATTAGAAATTCCTATAGGTACTTATCACAGATCAATCTCAGGGAAAGAAGGTAGTATTGTTTTAAACCAACCCAAAAGAGATAAATTTTTTGATCCTGCTAAAGAATTTATCCCTCAAAAATTAGAAAAAATTAATTTAATTAAGGCAAGAAAAAGACCGCCTGTTTATTGGATTTACGAAAATAACAAAATCAAAAGAGTATCTTTAAATCCTCTAGAAAAAAAAGTTAAATCTCTTGTTTAAAATGAAAAAACATACATCCCCTAATAATAATTTTAAAAACCTGAATTTAATTATTAATTCTGATACTTATAAATTAGCTCACGAAGATATTGATCTACTTAGTCGAAATGAAATGCGTGGAGTTAGAATGCTTCTTGAAATTACTAAACCAGATTTAATCCTTGAAGAAAATAAAATTCTTTCTACCATAATTATTTTTGGAGGCGCAAGCATTACAGAAGAATCAAATACAAAAAAGAGAATTGAAAATATAAAAGCATTAATTAAAAAAAATCATAAATCGATACTTCTAAAACGAAATTTAAATAGATTAGAAAATTTGCTTCTAATGAGTAATTACTATCAATCTGCAAGGGAGTTTTCTAAAATTGCTTCAATTAATAATCAAAATAAAAAATGTAATTCTCATGTGATTGTTACAGGTGGGGGGCCAGGAATTATGGAAGCTGCTAATAGAGGTGCATTTGAAGCAAATTGTAAGTCTATAGGGTTAAATATCAGTCTCCCAAATGAACAAATACCAAATGCTTTTATAACTCCCGGTCTTTGCTTTAAATTTAATTATTTTGCATTAAGAAAAATCCATTTTGTTATGCGATCAGTAGCTGCCGTATTTTTTCCTGGAGGGTTTGGAACACTAGATGAATTATTTGAACTATTGACACTTTGTCAAACAGGCATGAAAACTAAAATCCCAATCATACTTTTTGGTAAGCAGTATTGGAATAAGGTAATTAACTTTGATTATCTAACTGATCTTGGATTGATTGAAGATAAACATTTAAATCTTTTCCAATATGCAGACACTGCATCAGAAGCATGGAAAATTATCAAATCATCAAAAATCTCAGATTAAAAGCAAACTAGTTATTTAAATAACAGTTAATTACTTAATTTATAATTTGTTTTAACAACTTTTATTATTGAATCTTGTGGCTCTTCACTTGGGAAACAATTAATAATACTATATTTTCCTCCTTTTTTATCAGTCTCAACAACTGTAAATTCAACGTATTTACCAATTCCATCTCTTAAATCCTTCACTTCAGTATTTATTATCTCTTCTTTATCATTTTCGATGATACGAGATTTGCCTCCGCAACTTAACAAAGCATTCTCCTCAGTGAGAAAAAAATCTTTGTCATTACTGCAAGAAGATAGGAAAGATAAAGACACTAATGTTAGTATAAAATTTTTCATAATCAACTTTTTGTATTTATCTACATTATAAATAAAGCATATTAAAGATAAAGTTTAACCCCTACTAAATTAAAATTTAATGCATAATTTCAGAGCAAAAAATAGAAGTTATCTTAGAAAGAAATGCACGATGCATTTAGAAAATCTTTATAAATATTTTGCCAGTGTATAATTCTTTGTTCAAGTCTATTAGGCGGACCAAGTTTAAAATTTTCCAGATAAGACTTATGAACTGATTCGACAATAACTTTATCTTCTCTAAGAAATTCTAATATACTTTTTTTCCAATTTTCTAAATCATTTTCACATAAAGAAGCAGAGGCTAATTTAATTTCAATAATACACTGATCAATATTTTTAGGAAGATAATTTATTAAAACAAGCCCTTTACCAGGCCAGATTATTAGATGGGTCCATGGGAGTAATCCAAAGGTATAAAGATTTCCTTCACTACTAAGAGGGGTAACAAGTAGATTACAAAATTCACTGAAGAAATATCTGTAGTTTTTAATTGGACCTTGTTCTTTATGTAGGGTATTTTTATGAGCTATTGCTACATGATAATCATCCAGTGTATTATCATGGGCAATTTTCCAATTGCAATTTAAGGTGTCAGAAAACTCAGAAAAAATGCTGTAATTCATATCCCATTGATCATTACATTTTCTCCCAACAAGCTCAATTTGATCATCTATAGATATTGGTTTTTTGCTGAAATTAATCCAAATTAAAGGTCCATTTATTAAAGAGTTAACTTTTTCTAAAAAATAATCCCTTGTTTCTATTTTTGTTTCAAAATTGTACTTTAATGGCAAGGTTTTAAGATGCCCAAAACTATCAAAAGTCCAGCCATGGTAGGGACAAAAAATATTATTAGAAGGATTAAATTTTGTTTTTGGCAAACACAATTTTGACCCACGATGAGGGCATCTATTTTTAAAAACAGTTATTAAATTATCTTCTGAACGCGAGATTAATAATGATTGATTAAAGAATTTTTTTTCCAATATTTCGCCAGGTTTGATTTCTCCTATGAAAATCAATGGGTGCCAATAATTTGTTGAATAGTTATCTAACTCAAGTTCAAAAATTTTTTGGTCTTTGTAAAGCCAAGTAGGCAAAAAACTAGTTGACATTATTTATTTTTTTTGGAGGCCTCTTAAAAAATCAGATAACTCATATCTTAATTTTGCAAAATCCGAATCAAGTTTCAATTTATCTAAATCTCCTTTTTGTAGATCTACCTTAACTTCTTTTATGATTCTTCCAGGATTAGGGGCCAAAATACATATTTGCTGAGAGAGAGCTAATGCTTCTTCAATATCATGGGTTATAAGTAAAACTGTTAATGAAGTTTTTTTCCATAATTCATAGAGAAATTTCTGCATAGATTCTCTTATCTGTAAGTCCAAGGCTCCAAAAGGTTCATCTAAAAGAAGAATTTTAGGATTAGTCGCTAGAGCTCTTGCAATTGCAATTCTTTGTTGCATTCCTCCAGATAATTCTTTTGGATACTTATTTGCCGAATCCTGAAGACCTACTACTTCTAATAAATAAGATGTCCTATATTTTATTTCTTTCAACTTATAAGAATTTAAATTCATTCCAAATGCAACATTCTCAGATGCTGTGAGCCAAGGGAAAAGACTATATTTCTGAAAAACCATTCCTCGATCCAATCCCGGTCCACTAACTATTTTCCCATCTACTTTTATGTTCCCTTTAGATGGACTCTCAAGCCCAGCAATAATCCTCAATATAGTACTTTTACCTGATCCAGAGCTCCCAACAAGAGTTTTAAATTCGCCAGAACTTATTGAAAAGCTTATTCCCTCAATTGCCTTTTTTCTATTTGAACCTTCCCCAAAATATTTTGAAATATTATTAACATCTAATTTCATTTAAACAGCCCATTTACATGTACGTCTAAGTAACAATCTAAAACTCATATCCAAAGCAAATCCTATTAAACCAAGAACTATTAATTCTGCAAATATTTGATCTGTGCGAAAAAATCTTTGAGCCAGTTGAATCCTTTTACCTAAACCAACTTCTGCTGCAATTAACTCTGCAACAATTACTAAATTCCATGAAGTTGCGATATTAATTCTTAAAGTATCAATAATACTTGGCAATGAATATCTGGCTATTACTCTGATCAATAAATCTTTTGAATTACCTCCTAAAGTAAGCGTTGTTTCAATGAGTTCTTTGGGTACAAATTTTACTGAATCCATAACCATCAAAACATTAAAGTAAACAGTACCAATGAAAATTAATGCGATTTTTGGTGCCTCTTCTATTCCTAAATAAATAATAAGCAAAGGAGAAAAAGCAGCGGCAGGCATATACCTAAGCATCGCAATTAATGGTTCACATAACGCACAAAAAGAAGGGAAAGAACCCATTAAAATTCCTAAAGGAATTGAAAAAATTGTTGCAATTATAAAACCAGCAAATACCCTACCAGTACTTGCAAAAATATCTTCAAATAATATTCCACTTTCAGCCATATCCAAAAGAGAATAAAAGACCGCTAACGGAGATGGTAAAAACATTTCACTTACAAGTTTTAACTGACAAACTAATGTCCAAATTAAAAGGGGAATCAAAAGTGAGGCTATTTGAAGAAATATTTTATTTAATTTTTTCGGTTCACTACCAAATGAAAAGAGGGATAAAAAATATTTATCCCTCTTGATTAATTTCGAACTGACCATTTTAATTTTGTATTAATTAACTGATGTTTTTAACGAACGAAGAGTCAAATAATTTACTCATATCTGGTTTTTCAGGAATAAATCCTACTTTTACCATAAAGTCTGCCATTTGTTTCGCTGCATAAGGCATATGTTTCATACCGAACCCATCACTAAAAGCTTCTAAATTTTCTTCCAAAGAAAAGAACCTAGTTCCACCTTTATATTGTTTGTATTCGCGTGTTGGGATTCCAGCTCGCTTTGCCATGATCTTTTCAGATTTTCTTGGATTTTTTTCCATGAATTCTCTAACATCCCACCATGTTTTAACAATTTTTTGAACATCATCTGGTCTTTCAGAAATCAAATCTCCGCTTACAGCTAATAAATCAGGGATTGCGCCAGGATAATCTTTTGAACTAGCGATAACTCTTGCTCCAGGCCTCTTCATTGCAGTTCCTGTAAATGGAGGAAATGCTCCAACTGCATCAACTTTTCCTGCTGCGAATGCAGTTGCAGCCTGATCAGTTGGAAGTCCTTTAATAATTACATCATCTCGAGTTAATCCAACATCATTCAGAGCTAAAACAAGTAAAAAATCATCCACAACACCTTCTTCTACTGCTACTGTTTTACCTTTCAAATCAGCAACACTTTTAATTGATTTATCTGCAATTATTTGGTCATTCCCTGCAGAATTATCATTAACTAAAACAACTACTTCCCCTCCATTCTCTCCTGGCAAGAACGAAATAGTATCATTAAGAGTCTGCGAATTTCCATCAATTTTACCAGCAGCAAAAGTTTCCATGGATTGAACATATCCATCAAACCATTTCATCTGAACATTAACTCCATTTTTTTCAAACATTTTTTGATCAACAGCTATAGCCCAGGGCCACCATCCTGCCCAGTTACTGTATCCCAAAGTGATTGGTTCACCTTTTGGAGCTGCAGGACTTGATAGTGTACTTAATGAAATCGCTAATATTAGAGCCAGCAAAGAGGCAACAAAAACTCTCAATTTTTTAAACATTTTTGAAAAAAAATATTACGTACTATCAATACTCAAGAAAAAGCAAATCTAAAGTTGTAATGACTGATACTTTTAAGAGATTACTCTTACTTAATCAATATTAAAATCAATATTAAATATTTTTAAATTTCAGAATCTTTTTACTAATCCAATCTTGCCATAAATCAAATCCAGACTTGGTTATTGAAGAAATTTCTATCACATCTGCCTTCGGATTAGTTGAAGCTATGTTCGATTTTAATTCGTTAATATCAAAATTCAAATGGGGTAACAAATCAACCTTAGTTATCAAAATTAAATCTGCTTCTCTAAACATTATGGGATATTTTAAAGGTTTATCCTCACCTTCGGTAATACTTAAAAGTGCAACTTTAAAATGTTCTCCAATCTCAAATTCTGCAGGACACACTAAATTTCCTACATTTTCCACTAACAAAATATCTAGTAAATCAGGATTTATTTTTTTTTCTAGTAATTTCAAACCTCCACTAACCATATTTGCATCGAGATGGCATGCTCTTCCAGTTGTAATTGGTACTACTGGAATATTTAATTTTTCTAATCTTGCCGCATCAAGATTAGTGGTCATATCACCCTCTAAAACAGCACTGTAAAATTTTTTTGAAAGATCTTCTAAAGTTATTTCAAGTAATCTCGTTTTTCCTGCACCTGGACTGCTCATTATGTTCAAGCAAAGTAAATTATAATTATTAAACTTAACTTTATTTTTCTCTGCTTGATGACTATTTTGATGAAGAATATTTAATTCAATTTTGTCTGAAATTGGTAAATGCATTTATATTTGAAAATACGTTTTTATTCTAGATACTAAATTTCTACTTTTCTTTAAAATCAATAGATGCGATTTTTAATTCCCTCCCACTAATAATTTCCTCTAAATTAAAATTACAACATGGAGATTTATATCCATTCTCTTTCTTTGGAAAATATAATCTATCGCATTTAGAGCATTTCCCTTCAAAAGGTATTGTCTCAATAGTAATCTGAGAGGAATCTAACCAAGAACCTAAGACTGCCGCATTAAAAGTATTTATTAATGATATTGGTTCTACGCAAGTAAACTCCCCAATTTTAAGATTAATCTTTTCAACAACTATTTTTTTTTTATTTTTTTTCTCTGCCCACTCTTCCATGGAAAGAATAAGGCATTTTGTCATATCTACTTCATGCACGAAAATCTATCTCCATTTTTGATCAACTGACATATTACATTTATCTGAAATCCATTCTGGTTTAGATTGTCTTGGGAGCTGACCACTTACTACAAGATGTGCAATTGAATCACAAATAACTCTAGTAGCTAATAGAGCTGTCATATCGCTTACATCATATGGAGGCGAAACCTCAACAAGCTCAATTCCACATACATTAACTTTTCTGATAATGTACTCCAAAAGTTTTAATGCCTCTCGAGGTAATAAACCCCCAGGTTCAGGCCAACCAGTTCCAGGGACAAATCCAGCATCAATGCAATCAATATCAAAAGAAATATATACACAGTCAGTTCCATCCGTAGCTTTTTCAATCGCAAAATTAGCGGCCTCTTTTAATCCCATTTCACAGATATCAGTAACTGTTAAAACATTTGTACTTCGTTCCCTGCAAATTTTCACTCCTTCTCTTGGTACTTGCCAACCTCCAATTCCTAATTGAACAAGATTTTTTGCAGGTGCATTTTTCATATTAGTGGCATGAAACCATGGACAGGTATGCATTCTTTCATCTAAATCTGTTTCTTGAGTATCTACATGTCTATCAAAGTGAATGATCCCTACTTTTTTATCTCCTAAGTGGCGACAAACTCCTCTAACTGTAGGAAAACCTATTGAATGATCTCCACCTAAAATAATTGGAAATGCACCACTAGCAAAAATATGAGCAACCCCCTTTGAAATTTGATCAAAACTTTTTTCATTATTAGCTGGAATTGTAAAAATATCTCCTACATCACAAATAGATATCTGCTCTCTCAGATCCACTCCCATTTCGTAATTGTAAGGAGTATAGAGTGCAGAAATTTTTCTAATTCCTTGAGGTCCGAATCTTGTCCCTGGTCTATAAGTAGTTCCAGAATCATGAGGAACACCAACGATCGCAACATCATAACTTCCCACTTCATTTACATTTTCAACATATGGAGCTTTCATGAAAGTATTGATACCTGCAAAATGGGGTAATTCTCCTCTTGAAAATGTAGATATATTTCTATCGACAATACTTTTTGCTCCTTCTAAACCATATTCCTTTGCTCGGGCAACCTCCTTTTCCCACCCTTTAAGAGGTAATTTTGATTCTTTGTCTAAAGCATCCATTCCTTCGCTGGGATGCCTCCTTATAAAGTTTTGATTTTTAGATGATTCAGTAGTCACAAATTAAAAATTCTTCTTACACTTATTTCAATATTGTCAATAAAAATAAAAATGAACCATAAACTTGCTTAAAAGATTCTCATTTAAACATTGTTAAATAACTATTTGCAAAATTAAAATATATAACTCTATTAAAAGCCAGCTGGCTTAATTACAAAAGTATTTAAAATATTTAATAACAGAATAAATGATAGAAGAAGTAATAAGTTAAAAAGTATTAGATATTTTATTTTTCATATTTTCAATTTTATTAATTAATTCATCTAACCATTCTGTATTATTTTGCTCTTGTCTTTTATGGCTTTGACTTTTTTGAGTACTCATAAATTTCTTTTATTAAGATTGTCCATTTAATATATCTGTTGAACTTACAGGCATCAATAAGCAATATTACCAAATCAATAGATAAGACAAGCTTTAGTAGCATTTCATACAAACCTTATCAACACAAATTAACTAAGAAGATCTAAATCTCTTCAGTTAAGTATTTTCTACGATGTTTTTATTTTAAATTCTGATTTGAATTAGAAAAGGATACAGATATTCCTATGGAAAAATCATTTCTAAATTTCATTTATTGGATCTTGGTAAAGTCAGCTGAAAGTTACTACGGAGATTCATTAAAAACAGAAGTACCATATACACCTTATTTTTAGTTTTGGTAGTCTTTAACTTTTAATAATAGATCTCTAGTTTGAGATGTATAAGTTTGGAAGTAATTTATCAAAAAACACAATATGGGTTACTTATAGATTCACTACAAAATAATCTCTTATGTTGAATTTCTTTTACTGATTGTGAATAAATTTTAGCGGTAAGGATCGCTCCAAAATTTACTAAAACTACAATTATAAGTAGTAGCTCAATTGCGAGGTTGGTCATAAGATTACCCTGCTTAAATCTATATAAAAACTCTATAAGGTCAAAATAGGTATTGAATAGAGTTTAAATTCCTATTTTTAGCCATCGAGATTCTCTGGTAATAATCTAGGTTCACAATTTTCGACGCATTCTTCTAGAGACTTTTCAGTATTACTCTTAATTTCGCAACTACGAAGACAATCGTAAAAGGCATACTTGGGATCTAATTCATTTTTGAATTGTTTATTTCTAAATGTATTCATGATCAAACTCCCTTTGATTTTTTTTCAAGTTGATTGATTAATTTATCCAACCAAAGAGTGTTGTTGATCTTTTTTGTGTCTTTAAAGTATTTCATTTTGAACGTACTCATGTAGTTTCTCTCAATCAGTGGGACCAACATAGGTGTGCTTATTGAAATTTCCTAGAGCAAAAATACTGATTGTGAATATAGTGAAATATTAAAAACTGATTAATTCATAGTTTATATTTTAGGTATTACAACTCTTGATTCTTGTATATAACTCGTACTAAATAATTTCTAAAAAGAAGGTTAATTATGACTTACAGAAATCTAATTAAAAATAAAATTCAACATGTATTTGGTAGTTTGTTTGATTCGTTATCAATTGAGAGAAAACTAACTGATGCTCAAATGGAATGTATGCAATACGGCATTTGTGATTATGCTCCAAGACAAGTTGAGGAAGTTCCCTTTTTTCATTATTAATTTAAATCCATTTTAAAGTAGGGTAATTAGCTCCTCCTCACCCAATCAGGAGATCCACTAAACCAATCAGCAAGATCATCATTTTTGGGATCAAAATGATTTTCAGTTTCTAAGCCATCAAGGCCTAGATTCTGGATGAGTCCATTTATTCCATCTGATTTTTGCTTGCCATATCTCCTCAAGCTATTAGCTTTCTTAAGCCATGTCCATATAGTTGAATTATGTTTTGCAAGCTTTTCTAAATAAATTCTTTCTTCCAATGCTACGGGTTCATCTAATGAAATCCTCTTTACAATATCCTTAATTTTTAAACGAGTCTTGTTGGTTAGAAACATATTCATAAAAGAAGTTAATGATTTATAAAAGTTTTTTTTATGAATGTCTTGTCAATCTTTATTTCAAGAAAAAGTATTTTTTAGTGGCTTTTTAAGGACAAATATATGTATTTAGCAACAGGTACATTTATTTGGTAAAAAAGACTACTTAATTTGATTTATATAACTTATAGATAAACAACTCCTATATAAGTTTCTCTATTTAATTTAAGATTTAATTTATAAAATTAAATAAGGAAATTTTACATTTACAATCAATCTAAACTAAGAGGAACATAACCCTCTTTTTTCTGACAAAAACTTTTTATTTAATCACTAATGAAAGGTCAATGGACAAAAGTTTATAGTGGTAATTTACCTCTTAGATCATGGTGGGTAGATTCAGGTAGTGACTGTAAATATATATCTATAGTTTTACCAGAGGTGTTTGGGATAAATCACTGGATAAGAAGTTTTTCTGAAAAATTAGCCTCACAAAATGTACCTGTATTAGCATTACCTCTTTACGGAAGAACAGCTCCAAAATTAGACTTGGGATATAGCGAAAAAGAATTGAAATTAGGAAGGCACCATAAAAATTTAACCACTTTAAAACATATTATTGAAGACGTTTCTGCAGCCATAAATTGGGTTCAAGAAAAATATCCAAAAAAGAGAATCTCAATTATTGGATTTTGTTTTGGGGGTCATGCAGCACTTATAGCTTCTTCGTTAAAAGGAATAGAAAGTACATTTTGTTTTTATGGAGCTGGAGTCACAGTACCAAGAACCGATACTAATTTTGCTCCTATAGACTTGCTTGAAAAAGTTTCTGGAAAATTAAATTTCATTTGTGGTTCCTCAGATGATTTAATTCCCTTACAAGATAGATTAGAAATTAAAAAAAGATTTAAAAAACTAGATCCTTTAGAAGAGAGATTTATTTACGTCGAAGTTAAAGGAGCTGATCATGGTTTTATGTGCGAGAAAAGAGAATCCTTCCATAAGGATGCATCATCAATTGGTTGGAATTTATTGATGAAAGAATTAAATTAATAAATTTCATGAGAATGATTTTGATCAGTGTCTGCATTAATAATTTATAAAAATTCAATACCTTTATAAAAACTTTTAAAAAATGATTTTTAGATTAAATCACTTGAAAAGTAAAATCAAGTACTGTCAAAAATGAAAAAAATAAATACTATAAGTCTAAATAATTTTCTAGAAATTCAAATTCATGATGAAAAATTTATTATTAGCATTTGTTTTTCATTAATGCTTATCAACCCTAATATTTCTATAGCTGCAGAGTCTCCCGTTGATGTACAAGAAGTCTTTGTAGGTTCTGAGACTATGGATGGAGATGCTCTTAAATATCCAAAATGAAAAGCAGAAATAAGATTACAAAGAGTCGAGTTAGCTGAAGGGGGGATAGTTCCGCTCCACTCTCATCCAATTCCATTATTAGGCAATGTTGAACAAGGAACGATAGTTGTCAAAAGACAAGGGATGGAAGATCTTATCTATACAGCAGGTGATACTTTTATAGTTGGTCCAAAGACACCAAAACATACAATGGGTAATGCAAAAACTGATAATGCAATAGTTTGGTTTGCAGCAATAGGAGCAAAAGATGTTCCAATTTTAATTCCCGCTAAGGGATAAATTTGAACCTTGAATCAATTTTTTTTGATTTTCAGTCAAACTACAATAATGAGCAATGAGCTCCTTTTTAATAGCAGAGTACGCTATCCGCTTTAATTGATTCTTCAACTAGAACATCTGGCATAACAAACTCCGCAGTATATCCATCTAGAAGCTTCTCATCGTAACCCCTAGATTTAGCAGACATTCCTGAGACATATATGGTAATTTTTGAACTTTTTAAATTTTGAAGATGTTCGTATAAATCTCCAGTACCTTGACCAACTATTTCACCAGCTTCTTTGCAATTTAATATTTGTACTCCGTCTCCTGCTAGAAAAAGTGTTACTTTATGATCGTTTTTTTCTGCAGTAAGGGCAACCAATAAACCTAAAGTTATTTTATTTTTGGATTCTAAACCGCTGTAAATATGTACTAACACTGTATTGTCGGTAATGATAGACATTTAATCCTCCCTAAATTTTGTTTTTATATCCTAAATAAAATCTATTTTCATTAGCTGTTTTTTTATGAAACGCTTACTACTTGCACCTTTTTCTTATTGGCAGATGGCTATTAAGTATTAAAAATAGCTCCAAAATATAGAAGTCTTCTTCCAACCTTTTTCCATAAATGATTGCGAATACAAGATTTATACACCTCGATTTTTTGCCAATTTTCTTGCTTTTTCCTTTTTTTTTCGTAAGTATGCGCATATAGGCTCTAATTTTCTCTAAAAAAACTGTCACATGGGGGGTTACGATTATGGAAATTCCAGACGAAATGTTGAAAGAAATTAGAGAAAGTGGGTACGATCAAGAGCTTGTATGTAACTACATAAGAGAACTATTAAACAGCGATAAACAAATTAATGAAAATAACAATCTAGAGCTTATAGACAATTACTTATTAGATAAAAGATTTATGAGAGAGCTTGAAGATAATAAAGAATATGATGCTGCTTAATTAGATAAAGTACCTATTTTTTCCTATTTATTTAAAGGTTATTCTTTTGAGCAAATAACAGGATTAAAACAATGATAAAACTTGCAATCATTTTTTTACCAATTTTATTTGCAGTTATTTGGGCTGCTTTTATAGGTTTAAGAATAAATAAACTAGAAACTAGAGATGGAAAAAGAAAATTAATTAATTACTAATAGATTGACAGTCGATTTAATATAGAGGGATAAAACCCTCTTTTTTATGACTGCTCAAAATTTTATGAATGTTGTTCGATTTAAATTAAAATCTGATTGTGTAGATAAGTATTTCGAAGTAATAGATAAAACAAGTTTTGAGGGGATGACTCAAAGATATATCGCTAAAACTGGAGATTATGATTACTGTTTTGTTGGGATCTGGAAAAGTGCAGAAGCTATTGCAGCTCAAAGACCAGCTATGATTGCTCACCTTGATGAGGTTAGAGGATTTATGGAAGAGTTGTCTCCAGAACTTGGAGTTACTGACCCTGTTTCAGGAAATATTGTTTCTAAAGTTGGTTATCATGATTAATTGTCGATTTTAAAAGTTCCATAGTCCAAGTATTCAATTCAAGATCCTTAACTCAATTTTAAATAATATATCCTAGAAATAATTTTAGATTTATTAATTAAATGAATACTTATTTTGTAACTGCAACTTTTAAAAATGTTGCTCTCATGGGTGCAGCTTACGATCTTTTTTTAAAGGTTGTTGAAGATGGAACTTTGAATGATGAGTTTGAAGGATTTAAAGTTTTGGGGAGGTATCATGCCTCTTACTCAAATAATGTTTATATTATTGTCCAGGCTTCAGCAGGTATAAAAATGACAGAACACTTCGCTCCTTGGAAAGTTAAGTTTGATATAGATTTTGATATCAAGCCAGTTATGACTGACGATGAAAAAGTTGCTGAGCATAAGCTTGTTGGTTCATTAATGGCAGCAGAACAGAAAATGGGATTCTCAGGGTAATTATTTTTTAGAGATTTAGATTATGAATATATAATCCTATCTTGAAAGAGACTTGGGAAATAGCATGCACAAAAGAATGAAACGCTTACTACTTCCACTACTAGCTGCTCTCGCTATAAATTCTCAACCTGTTCTTACGAATGAAGATAGAGCGAACTTTTCAGAGGCTGAAATAATTAAAGTAAATAATAAAAATATAGAAGTAATTAAATTTAAAGTGCCTGATAAGAAGTTTCCAGATAGAAATGATGTTTTAGCTCAAATTCATTTTCCAAAATATTACAAGAATAAAAAATTATCCCTAATTATTCACCAACATGGAAGTAATAGAGATGGTTTAAGGTTCGAGAAATGGGGAGGTAGAACAGACGAATGGGGGAGAAGGTTAGTAGAAAAAGCTTTAGAAAGAGGTTATGCGATAGCTTTGCTTGATTCTTTTTATAAAAGAAAGTTAAAACCTTCAGATAAAGGAAAGTTTCCAAACGGTATTTTGATTAGTGAAAAACTTAACTCCATACTATCTAAGGATGAAAGATTTGATAAATCAAAAATTTTTTACTCTGGTTTTAGTTATGGTGCAAGTCAAGTATTGAAGCTTCAAGACAAAAGGGCAAACAGCGATTTATTTAAAGCAGCAGTGGCTGCAGAACCTGGATGTAACAAAGTTTCTTTTCCATTCAAATCTAATATAAAAACTTTAATAATTAAAGGTGAGGACAGCCATTATAACCCCATCGCATGCGAATATTATTATAATCTTGTTAAAGAAACAGGAAATCAAATTGAATATGTATCTATACCGAAAGTAAATCATTTCTTCAGCTTAAACGGATCAATTGGAAAAGGAATAGCAGTTAATGGATGCTCAGAAAATATAGTAATACAGTATCCAGATCGAACATTCAAACTTGCAGATGGAACATCAATCAATAAAAAAGAAGCTCAAAGAAGGTGTTTAACAAAGGAGTCGGGTGAAGGTACGACAAGAGAGAAATTGGATGAAGCAATAAATATATCGCTTAATTATTTTGATAAGTACAAATAAAAAGCTTGTTACTTGCCTATCTATTTTTGTTGTCACCTTTTTGACATGAATTTATTGATCCCATATCAATACAGAAAGGATCTAAATCAACCCCATACCACCCATCACTTTCCTAAATAAGAACTTTGATGGATAATAAATTTATAACCGAAAAAGTTTAAATAACACTTCCTCCAAGCTTCAAAAATCACCAAGGTCCCTTGATATGACTGAAGAAAAGTTTTGGTGCAAGTAGTAAGCGTTTCATCTAGGAAGTATTCTATTTAATTCGGGATATTCAATTCTTAATTCTTCTATAAATGCATCAACGGTCTTTGATATCTCGTCAGTAGTATTCAAAATAGAATTTTTATATTTTAGATATTCGGAAACTTGAAATAATTTCATAGTTGATTTTGTTAAAAGTAATGTTGCAAGAGGAGATTTATCTGCCAATTTAGTTGAAGGAAAATATTTTATAGTTTCAGGATAAGTTTTTTCCATATCCTCAATATAGTCTTCTATCTTTTCATTTAATTCATCATATTTTGATGATAAAAACTTTTTGGTATTTAAATATTCAAAACCTGCGAATAAAAAACCAATAGGAAAACTTAAAAATAATATTGAAAGAGAAAGCCTAAGAAGATTTTGGGAAAATTTTTCCATAGAAATAATCAATTAAAATTATTTAAAACATATCAAGGTTAAAAGTAAGTAAAGCATGTAATATTTTTGCTTTCTTCTTCCGATCTACTGAAATATTTAATTTTTATAATTTCTATATCGACTGTCAATCGTATTTAATATAGCGGTGCAATTAGTAAGCGTTTCAATTTTTATTGTTAACTAATCCATAGATACATAAAAGAGGATTCACTATCAAAACAATCCAGAAAGGAGGAGGGGGTCCTCCATCAACAATTGTCCCAGCGTTAAAAGTATTAAATAGAGCTACTGCCAAAAAACAAAACATCAAAGCTAATTCACCTGATAAAACTTTTCTTAAGGAGGCTTTATCTTTAATGGAACTACAAATAATCAATAAAAAACCTATTCCTAAATTACTAGCAGCTACAACATCTGCAGTACCTCTAACAAGAAGCAATGTTTCACTTGAAGCGTTGCCTGCAATAGTTTCCACTGAAAAAATTAGTAGAGAAATAATTAACAACCCCAACAGGATATGAAGCGCTCCAGTAGTTTTTAAAATATTTTTTAACTTCATAAAAAAAGGAGCTTATTTCCCCCTTATTGTAGATCGACTGTCAATTATTCAATAAATAACGACCACCAGCTATTAGGTGGAAAGAATCGAGTTCATCCTATTAGGGGAACACAACAAATCTTATTTAACACAACAAGCTTAGCTGGATATCCCTTAGAGATATCACTTCTAAGTACTACCACTAACTCTTTAACTAAACTTAAAAGTAATACTATTACTGGGTTTAAAAGCGATAGTCCCCTTCAGAGGAGGAACGATGGCACCCTATAAGGGGGAGGGGGAGAGGAAGACAACAAATACATAAAATCCCCTTTATTAATATCCACTTAATGGATATTCATCAAGCACCTCCACTAACAAGTTAAATAGTATTAATAGTGTTAATAGTATTAATAGTGTTAATAGTGTTAATGGTGTTAATAGTGTAATTAAGTAATTAAGACGTGGTGGTAAGAGTGATAGTAATTATTAGGGAACATAAGGAAAAATAGAATAGCTCTAAACTTTTGGGGAAAATTTGTGAGTGTCTTATTTACATGTAGGAATACACGATTGACCCCATGCCACTCCACGAAAACCACTCATAGATAACTAACAATCAAAACTTAAAACAAATGGACAGAATACAACAAATAAAAGAAGCACACCCTTGGCTTGACTATGAAGATTTAGTAAAGGTTCTTATCTACCATCACCAAGGTTCCTCATGGATCCATAACCTACAAAGAGACAAGCTACAGCAGTCTATGGATGACTTCAGCAAGCTTGTTATATCAAAGAGTAGGAAAGCCCTTGAGCCCTTTGTAGAGTACGTTCTAGACGTGTACTACAACGGTGTAGATCAGTACGGCAATCAGATAGAAGAATCGAGTAGAGAAGAGTCTTTTGAGTATAGATGGTATAAAGCAAGAGCTATCCTTTTGAAGAGCAAATAAACTTGTCGTTTTCTATTGCTAAAGTCAAATTTCAGGTAAAGTACCTATCCTCAGCCAATTGTTTTGCCATCATTTCTGCTGATTGCAACAATAGCCGATCTGGGTACTGAGCTCCCACCATCAGGAAAGTGACATTTGTCAGGATTATTTTCACCTGGATGCTGGACTCCTACAAACATAGTCTTTTTATCACTACTCCATGTGATACCAGTGATTTCACACTCTTTAGGACCTACTAAAAATCTGTCAATTTTACCTGTCCTAGGATTTGCGCATAACATTTGGTTATTACCCATTCCTTCAAAGGCTCCTTGATTAGTATATTTACCATCAGTTTGTATCCATAAGTTACCTTTTGAATCAAATGCGATTCCATCAGGTGAATTAAACATATTATCCTTCGTAATATTTTCAGAGCCCTTCATTAAACCTTCACCAACAACAGGATTACCAGCCATTGCAAATAAATCCCATTTAAACCCGTCAGCGGCATGTTCATTATTGTCAGGAGTCCATCGAACTATTTGACCATATGGATTTTCGACTCTTGGGTTAACTGCATTAACAGGTTGATTAGGTTTAACACCTCTATTTTTATTATTAGTTAAGGCACAATACGCCTCCACTTTATTAGGATTTGCAGCCACCCATTCAGGTCGATCCATAGTTGTTGCACCAACTTGGGTTGCCGCCATCCTTGTGAAAATACTAATATCTGAATCGCTCATTCCCGATTCTTTTAAATTAACCCATCTCCCGGTTCCATTCTCATTAAAAATCGCCACAAATAAATCACCTTCCGTTAATAGATCATAATTTGATGCAGCTCCTTTTATGTACTTTCCTTTTGAAACGAATTTGTATAGATGCTCTCCTCTTTCATCATCTCCCATATAGGCAACAACTTGACCATTCTTGGAGACAACAACTTCACAGTTTTCATGTTTAAATCTACCCATTGCCGTATGTTTCCTTGGCATTGATTGTGGCTTAGAGGGATCAATTTCAGTAATATAACCATGCCTATTAATTTCATTCGGATTTTTTACAACATCAAATCTATCCTGATTCATAACCCAGTTGTAACCCCAATCTTTAGTTTTAACCCCATATCTTTTCAAATCTGCTGACAGATTTGCATTAGGGTCTGATGGAGATGAGAAATAACCGTGAAAATTCTCTTCACAAGCTAAATAAGTTCCCCAGGGAGTTCTGCCATTACCACAATTATTAAATGTACCTCTTGCTAATTTGCCTGTTTGATCCTCATCTGTTTTAAGTAATGGATGACCTGCAGCCGGTCCGTCTATAGCCACTTTCGTATCTGCAGTAATTTTTCTGTTATAAAGAGAATCTTTAACTATTTCCCACTTCCTACCTTTTTGTGCAACTTCAAAAATCGATACTCCATGTGCAGCCATGCCTTTTCTAACATCATCAGGTGTTTCAGGAAGCCCACTAGCACGGTTACCATAAATTATTTTTCTATTACAGTATTCATTATTGACTGCAAGTACTGACTTGCCATTAACCTCAAAAAGACTCATTCCATCATTGTTATCTCCAAATGATAGTTCTTGCGACTCCCCAGTTCCTCTTGTTTGCTGATCAAATTCAGGGGCTCCGCTCCATAATGGATCACCCCAAGCTGCAACCGTATGCCAACTAAAACCTTTTGGGACAGTAATTGTATCTTTACTATTGGCTGCTAAAGGTGTAAAACTAATGCCATTAAAGTCTGAACCAAATCCAATTGCTTTGCTTGGAATAGTGGCAGCAGCAAAAGCACCTATTCCTATAGCAAATGAACCCTGAAGAAATTTTCTTCTTGAAACAACTTCGTTAAAATCAGACACAACATAAAAGTGATAACTAATTTAAAAATCTATCTCTAAAGTTAAATTTAATTTAAGGAGTTTCTAAAGTTTAAAATCAGCTCGAAAAGAGCATAAGAGTTTAGTTGCTTTCTAATAAAAAACTTGTTGACTCATACCCTTTTCAGTTGCTATAAATATTAGTACACTTGTACTATTTAGTTATGGAGGACTGGCAGGAATGGGATTATCTAGAGGACGAAATATTAGTAAGAAAACGACGGAAGATTTGTATTACTTGCAATCACTTCAGGTACAGCACGACAAGTTCTTGTGTCACCATCCTTACCTGTCCATTTCATCAAAAGCTTATTCCTCAAGGAGATCATCTAATTAAAGGATGTAGATATTGGAGAGAGAACAGCAGAATATTTGCTCCAGAAGCAGCTTGAGGATCTGGTACGTAGTTCTATAGAGAGAGCATTCAACCTAGTCTATGAAAGGGTTTTACATGCCTAGCTGGTATAGATTTGACAATCTGCTGGTATAAAAGACTCTCTCATTCCCTGAAAAGCATTGCAAATACAAGGTTTGTTAATTTCAAAAAAAGTTTACTTCAAGCGATCTGTTTCTATATTTTTCTAAACTTTCTTAGACCAAATATCTTCGATAAACTAAACAAAACGCTTTGGATTTAGCTGACTTTCTAAAAAAGTTAACAAAATGCCATACCAGCACCATACCAGCAGCCCTATTTCCCGCAAATTATAGACTATGACTGAACCTAACTACTGGCTAATGAAAAGTGAGCCTGATGCTTATAGCATTGATACTTTAAAAAATGACGGTTTAACTTTATGGGACGGAATAAGAAATTATCAGGCTCGAAATTTTATGAGAAAAATGAATAAAGGTGATAAAGTTTTTTTCTATCATTCGAATTGTAAACCCCCAGGTATTGTGGGACTTATGGAGGTAATTGATCTAAATATTGTTGATCCTACTCAATTTGATCAAAATTCAAAATATTTTGATCCAAAATCGAAATCTGATAATCCGAGATGGGATTGTGTAAAAGTAAAATACATTTCTAAATCAAATAAGATTTTAAGTTTACCTGAATTAAAGATTTTATTTAATGAGGATGAGTTATTAGTCGTAAAAAAAGGAAATAGGTTATCTATAATACCTGTCAGTAATGACATTGCAAAAATACTACTTGAAAAAATATAAAAATTTTTAATCCTCAAAATTCATTGAAAACATATTACCAATATAGAGTCTCGTTAAATCCCTATTTTGAAATCCTTTTTGCATCAAAAATCCTGCAATTGCAGCTTGTAATATCCTGTATTGATCCCAGTTAGGATGCTCTTCAACAAATTCTTTCATAGCCTTTTGAAGATTTTCTTGAAGTTCACATTTGAAACTTATTACTTCATCTTTATGATTTAATACTTTTGAATTTTCGTCGTAATTTAACTTTTGCATATTGAAAAATTTTATTGGAATTAAAATCTACAAGATGTAGTTTTCTCCAAAATTACTGAATCGTCAACAAGCATAATTAATAGACTGTCTCAGGTTATAGAATAATGAGAATCTTGTCATAAAAAGGGGATTCATGGAAATGAATTTTGTAAATTTAAATCTTACTTAAATATAAAGATTTATATAAAATCAGAAGTTTTCCACATGCTTTAGATCATTAGATATTTTTTTTTAAAAAGCTGTGGAAAAGTTGTGAAAAATTTTTTTTGGGAAGGGGAAATTTTTTCTAAAATTTCCAATTTTATTTATCTTTTAATCCATTGATTCCCACATGTTTTTTATTTCATAAAATAAATTTTGTGCTATTGGTATCGGCCAATACATTTCAAAGGATCTAGTTTGGTCTTGACTTTCAAAAACAAGCCTTAAACTCCATTCATTTTTTTTCCCCTCTAAGTGAATATACCAAGGCAATTGTTCCAATTCTAAAGTAATAGATTCTTCATCCATTAGTTCATCTTTGATAACTAATAGTTGTTGATTAATTTTTAAGAGTAGAAGATAAAGTGAGTAAAATTCACTTTTTTGTAACTCGATTGACCAATTGTCTACACCAATCAAAAAGCAAAATTTGCCTTTTTTAAAATCTTTAAGTAATCTCCATCTTTTTTGGTCTTCTACCAAGATTAGCCTGGAAGTAAATCTGGTTGATCTTGCTCGTCACTTAGTTCAATAATTGACCTTTGAACCGGTTTAATAGTTGATTCTTCTAATAAGCCATCAAAATCATCAAAACGTCTTTGTTTAGCTCTGAAAGCAATTTTCACGGTAGTTAAATATCTATTAGTTGATTTTCTTATTAAGCTTTCACCTCTCTTTGCAAGATCATTAGAATCAACTCCCGCACTATTTGATATTTTCATTAAAATAAATTTTTACTATAAAATATATCTTACATTTAATTCGACCGTTTCAAAACATAATTTACAAAAAGAACTTAATTGATTCATTAATTTCATATGGAAGAAAATTTATCTGGAACACTTGCTATTGATTTAGGTAACACTAATACTGTAATAGCTTTTCAGGATCAAAAAGATATAAATTCTGTATTAGTTGAAATACCAAATATTACATCATCTCCAGGAGTTGTTCCTACAGCACTTTGGTTCGAGGGGCCTTCAAAGATTCCTAAAATTGGTAATAGTGCTCTAAAGATGAAGAATAATTCAAATGCTGATTCGTTTTTTCATTCGAATTTTAAAAGATTGATTGGAAAATCTATTGAAAAAATTAACCAAAAAAATATTTTAAATCCTTATGAATGTGGCGAAAAGTTTTTTCAAATTTTGTGGGCAAACATTCCTCACAAATATGAGATCAAAAGACTCGTTTTAACTGCTCCAATAGATACGTATAAGGGTTACAGAGAATGGTTAGTTAATCTCTGCGGGGCAATATCTGTAGATGAAATAGCCCTTGTTGATGAGCCTACTGCGGCAAGTTTAGGAATAAATTTACCATTTGGCTCAAAAATTATGACATTAGATATTGGAGGAAGTACAGTCGATATGAATATAGTCAAAATAGAAGGGGGAGAAGGAAAGTCTGGTCCAATAGCTGAACTTTTAAAATTTAAAGGTAATGATGTAAGCTCAATATCAAAACAAAAGATAAGGTGTGCTGAGATAATTGGAAAAACAGGCTCAAAAATTGGTGGAAAAGATTTTGATCAATGGATAGTTAATTATTTTATTCCTGGTAATAATTATGTTTCTAATCTTTTAAAGGCAGAATCATTAAAATGTAAACTCAGTTCATCTGCAATCAAATATGAAAATAAATATCCACTAAAATTATTTACTGAACAAAATCAAGAAAAAGAATTTTACCTAAGTAAAGAAATATTTGAGAAAATACTCATTGAAAACAATCTTCTAAATCACCTTAATTCTTTACTCAAAGATTTATTAAATCAAGCAAGAGGCAAATTTTGCACTGTTGACGACTTAAATTCAATTGTTTTAGTTGGTGGAGGAACTCAAATACCATTGATTAAAGAATGGATAACAAAAAAAATTTCAAAGATTCAAATAAAGTCACCGCCTCCCGTCGAATCAATAGCTTTGGGAGCTTTAGCAATGACCCCTGGAGTAAAAATTAAAGACATATTAAACAAAGGATTATCTATAAGATTATTTAATAAAAGAGAACAAAAACACTTTTGGCATCCTATTTTTTGTAGAGGGCAAACATGGCCGACAGAAAACCCATTTAAACTAATCCTTCAAGCCAGTCATGAGAAGCAGAAAATATTCGAAATAATAATTGGAGAGACACAAAAAGAAAGATCATATGATGTTATTTTTGAAAATGGATTACCAAAGTTATCAGAGGTTCAAAGTGAAGAAGAAATTATAAAATGGGAAAAAAAACCACTCAAAATAGTATTAGAAAATGAATCAAATTTTGGAGAAGACAACTTAAAACTTTTTTTTAAAATTACAAAAAGTGCTGATTTATTAGTAAATTGTTTTGATATTAAGGATGAATTTTTAGGGGAGTATAATTTAGGAAATATTTTCTGAAAGCAAACTATTCAAGAAAAACTCCTTCCTCATTATCAACATTCTTTAAACGTAAACTAATACTTTCAATTTTACTAGTTGGCACTTTTTTACCACAAAAATCTGGTTGAATAGGCAATTCTCTATGACCTCTATCTACCATTACTAACAACATTACTCTTTGGGGTCTGCCCCATGAATATAAAGCATCCATTGCAGCTCTAATTGTTCTTCCTGTATAAATCACATCATCTATTAAAAGAATTTCTTGTTTCTCAATTGGAGTTGGAATATCTGCAGCTTGTATCAGGCGAGTTCCAACTCTATTTTGATCATCTCTATAAAAAGTTGGATCAATTGTTCCTTTTTTAACTCTTAAACCTGTCCTACAAAATAATTCCTCTTCTAAAACTTCGGTCAGCTCAATTCCTCTAGTTGGGATACCAACCAATAAAAGGTTATCCAGTTTTTTGACTTTTTCAATAATTTCGGAAGTTAAACGTGAAATAGTTTTTCTAAGCTCAAATTCATTAAGTATTACAATCTTTTTTGTTTTCTTGGACATTATTTATCAAAAAATAAAAGTCGTCTTACTATTTTCTTAAATTAGCAAAAGCTAACTATGTTAATCATAAATTGTTAAAAAGTAACGTTTGAGGCTAAATTTAAGGTTGGATCAGTTAAAAATGAATTTGATCTAAAGTATGTCAAAGATTAGCAGCAAAAATATAAAAAGATTAAGTGTTCCTCAGAGCCCTGTAGTTCTCGCAATCCTAGATGGATGGGGATATCGAGAAGAAAAATCAGATAATGCTATAAATAGTGCCCACACTCCAATTATGGATTCATTGTGGCATGCTTATCCACACACCCTAATAAGTGCCAGTGGATCTGATGTAGGCCTCCCAGATGGTCAAATGGGGAATTCAGAAGTAGGGCACCTTACCATTGGTTCGGGAAGAATAATACAACAAGAACTTGTAAGGATCTCAAATATTGTAAAAAATAATCAATTAGGCTTGGTAAATGAGTTAGAAGAGATGGCTGATTCATTAAAGAAAAATAATTCTACTTTGCATATCACGGGATTATGTTCTGATGGAGGAGTTCATAGTCATATCGATCATTTATTAGGTTTAATAAAATGGGCATCTGATAATGAAATCAAAAAAGTTGCAATACATATTATTACCGATGGAAGAGACACTCCTGCGAAAAGTGCCTCTAAATATCTAAATCAAATAGAATCCTGTATTAAAAAATTTAATACAGGAGAAATAGCTTCCATATGTGGAAGATACTGGATAATGGATAGAAATCAATTATGGGATAGGACACAAAAAGCATATTCTAATTTAACTGATCCAGATATTCCAATATCAAGTATTTCTCCTCAGGATTATATAGAAAAAAGTTATGCCAAAAACATAACCGATGAATTTATAGATCCCATACGAATGTCTGAAAACTATCTTAAAGATGGTGATAGTTTAATTTGCTTTAACTTTCGTCCAGACAGAGCAAGACAAATAATCAAATCTCTTTCAATGAAGGAATTCTCAGACTTTGAAAGAAAAAATTATCCAAATCTAGATTTAATCACTTTTACTCAATATGATCCAAGCTTTCCAGTTAAAGTTGTGTTTCCTCCCGAATCGCTTAATAATTTTATAGGTCAGATAATATCAGAAAACGGACTTAAACAATACAGAACCGCGGAAACTGAAAAATATCCTCACGTAACATACTTTTTCAATGGAGGAGTTGAAATTCCGTTACCTGGAGAAAAGAGACATTTGATCCCATCTCCAAGAGTTGCAACTTATGATATGGAACCCGAAATGTCTGCGGAGGAATTAACTATTAGTTGCTCTAAAGCCATTAAAAGTGGGAATTATGCTTTTGTTGTAATTAATTTTGCCAATCCTGATATGGTTGGTCACACAGGCAACATGGATGCAACTGTTAAAGCTATAGAAAAAGTAGATAAGTGCGTAGGTCAAATAGTTAATGCAACTGGAGAAATGGGTGGAAGCATTCTTATTACAGCCGATCATGGTAATGCAGAGGTAATGAAAGGAGCTGAAGGAGAACCATGGACAGCACATACAACAAATAAAGTTCCACTAATTTTGATTGAGGGAGAAAAAAGAAAAATACCAAATATGGGAAATGAAATTAATTTAAGAGATAATGCCGGTTTAGCAGATATTGCTCCCACTTTATTGCAATTATTAAATCTCCCTATACCAATAGAAATGACAGGCAAATCTCTTATTCAAGAAATTGAATTAAAAGGTTATAATAAAGTCATCCAACACGTTTAAATTTAATAAAAGTTTTTGAGCAATGATTGAAATTATAAGTTGGATATGGGTTTTTTCTGGAGTTCTCCTCATTCTCTTAGTTTTACTTCATAGTCCTAAAGGTGATGGAATGGGAGGGATAGCTGCAAGTGGAAGTTCTATGTTCAATAGCGCAAGTAGTGCAGAGTCCTCACTAAACAAAATAACTTGGACTTTTTTAGTAATATTTTTATCTCTCGCAATTATTCTTAGCGCTGGTTGGATTTCATAAAAATTAAAAAAAGGACCATTTTTGTATGATCCTTTTTAAGAAATTTATTAAAAACTATTTTTTAGTTAATAATCGAAGTCACCACCCATACCAGGAGCACCTGCTGGAGCAGCTGAATCTTTTTTCTCAGGTAAATCTGCAACTATGCATTCGGTGGTTAGGACCATTCCTGCTATTGAGGCTGCATTTTGTAATCCTGAACGTGTAACTTTTGCAGGATCAACTATACCAGCAGAGGACATATCTACATATTCTCCAGTAGCAGCGTTAAATCCATCATTAAATGGTTTAGTCTTTACATTTTCAGCAATCACAGCTCCATTAGAACCTGCATTCTCAGCAATTCTCATAAGAGGAGCAGTAAGTGAAGCTTCAACAATGTTAGCTCCAATTAATTCTTCTCCTTCTAAATTTTTATCAGCCCATTCTTTAAGAATTGGAGATAAATGAGCTAAAGTTGTTCCTCCTCCAGGCACAATACCCTCTTCAACAGCTGCTTTTGTTGCATTGATAGCATCCTCAAGACGAAGCTTTTTATCCTTCATCTCAGTTTCAGTAGCAGCCCCAACCTTAATCACTGCTACACCTCCAGCTAATTTAGCGAGACGTTCTTGAAGCTTTTCTTTATCGTATGAGGAATCTGTTTCATCCATTTGCTTCTTAATTTGATCACATCTAGCTTTAACTGCTTCCTCATTACCTTCAGCCACAATAGTTGTAGTCTCTTTGTTGATAGTTATTCTTCTACCAGTTCCAAGCATATCCAAGGTAGCATTTTCAAGCTTCAAGCCTGCATCTTCAGTAATAAGTTGTCCATTAGTTAAAACGGCCATATCTTCAAGCATTGCTTTTCTTCTATCTCCAAATCCAGGAGCTTTTACTGCAGCAACATTTAACACACCTCTTAATCTATTTACGACAAGAGTTGCCAAAGCCTCTTTTTCAATATCTTCTGCAATAATGACTAGCGGTTTGCCAGTTTTAGCTATTTGTTCCAATACGGGAACTAAATCTTGGACTAGGGCAATTTTTTTATCAGTCAGAAGAATATACGGTTCATCTAAAACAGCCTCCATTCTTTCTGTATCTGTTGCGAAGTATGGTGAAATATAGCCTTTGTCAAAGCGCATCCCCTCAGTAACTTCTAATTCAGTAGTCATTGATTTTCCTTCTTCTAAGGAGATAACACCTTCTTTGCCAACTTTATCCATAGCATTAGCAATCATCTGGCCAACTTCATCGTCGTTTCCAGCAGCTATAGTTCCACATTGAGCTATAGCATTGCTATCACTAATAGGTTTGGAATTCTCCTGAATTTTACCAACTAGAAATTCAGTAGCTTTATCAATTCCTTTTTTCAAGGTAATTGCATTAGCTCCTGCAGCAACGTTTCTCAACCCTGCCTTAACCATTGCATGAGCTAAAACAGTTGCTGTTGTAGTACCATCTCCAGCTGCATCATTAGTTTTTGAAGCAGCTTGTCTAATTAAAGCAACACCCGTGTTTTCAATGTGATCCTCTAATTCGATCTCCTTAGCGATTGTGACACCATCATTAATAATTTGTGGAGCACCAAATTTTTTTTCTAGTACAACATTTCTTCCTTTTGGTCCAAGCGTTACAGCCACAGACTCAGCAAGGATATCAATTCCTCTTTCGAGCGCTCTTCGAGCTTGCTCATTGTAAATAATTCTTTTAGCCATGTTTAGGCAGTAATTTAGTAATAAGTTTTAATAATTTTTGAAAAAAAAATTTTAGCTTACTACAGCTAAAATATCCTTTTCTGAGAGTAAGACATATTCATCTCCTCCCAATTTTATGTCTGTGCCAGCATATTTGCTGTACAAGACTTTGTCGCCAATACTCACTTCCGGAGTTTGTCGAGAACCATCATCATTAAGTTTGCCAGGACCAACCTGTGCAACTTCTCCAACCTGTGGTTTTTCTTTGGCTGAATCAGGCAAAAGTATGCCCCCAGCAGTTTTTTCCTCAGATGCGGAAACTTTGATAAATATTCTATCTCCCAGTGGTTTTACTGTAGAGACTGTAAGTGAAACAGCTGCCATAAATTAATGGAGTATCATGATTGAGACGCTTTGCGTCATAAAAATGGAAAGAGAGATTCTCTATCCGTATCATCAACAACATAATCTGCCAAGCGGCAATTAAACCATACTTAAACTGTGCGGGTGGCCGAACCCATTTAACGAAACGACCCATGAGGTGGTAGTATTTTCGGATTATGAGCTGTTTTAAATCAGCTAATCATCACCAATCAATAAAAAATGGTAGCAACTCCATCAACTTCTTCACAAACAAAAGGCGTAGTTCGTCAGGTAATTGGCCCAGTTCTAGATGTAGAATTTCCAGCTGGAAAATTGCCCAAAATATTAAATGCTTTAAGAATTGAAGCGAAAAATCCTGCTGGACAAGATATAGCGCTCACTGCGGAGGTACAACAGCTACTGGGTGACCATAGAGTAAGAGCAGTGGCGATGAGCGGCACAGACGGCCTTGTAAGAGGCATGGAAGCAATCGACACAGGCGCACCAATATCTGTACCTGTTGGAGAAGCAACACTAGGACGAATATTTAATGTTTTAGGAGAACCAGTAGATGAACAAGGTCCAGTAAATACAAAAGATACTGCTCCAATTCATAGAGCTGCTCCAAAATTAACCGACTTGGAAACTAAGCCAAAAGTATTTGAAACTGGAATTAAAGTTATCGACCTTTTAGCCCCTTACAGACAAGGAGGAAAAGTTGGATTATTCGGAGGTGCTGGAGTTGGGAAAACAGTTCTTATTCAAGAATTAATTAATAATATTGCTAAGGAACATGGAGGAGTTTCTGTTTTTGGCGGCGTAGGGGAAAGAACAAGAGAAGGTAACGATTTATATGAAGAATTTAAAGAATCAGGCGTTATCAATGCAGATGATTTAACTCAATCAAAAGTAGCATTATGTTTTGGGCAAATGAATGAGCCACCAGGCGCAAGAATGAGAGTAGGCTTATCAGCACTTACAATGGCTGAACATTTTAGAGATGTAAATAAACAAGACGTTCTACTTTTTGTTGATAACATTTTTAGATTCGTTCAAGCTGGTTCTGAAGTATCTGCATTACTTGGAAGAATGCCTTCGGCTGTTGGATACCAACCGACTCTAGGAACTGATGTTGGTGAATTACAAGAAAGAATTACATCTACACTAGAGGGATCAATAACATCTATTCAGGCTGTATATGTACCTGCTGATGACCTGACAGACCCAGCTCCAGCAACAACCTTTGCACATTTAGATGCTACGACAGTGCTTGCGAGAGCTCTTGCAGCTAAAGGAATATATCCAGCAGTTGACCCGTTAGACTCAACAAGTACTATGCTTCAACCCTCAGTGGTTGGTGACGAGCATTACAAAACTGCTAGAGCAGTTCAATCAACTTTGCAGAGATACAAAGAATTACAAGACATTATTGCAATTCTTGGTTTAGATGAACTTTCTGAAGAAGATAGATTAACAGTCGACAGGGCTAGAAAAATTGAAAAATTCCTATCCCAACCTTTCTTCGTAGCTGAAATATTTACAGGGATGTCCGGTAAATACGTAAAATTAGAAGACACCATCGCTGGTTTCAATATGATTTTATCAGGCGAATTAGATGATCTACCCGAGCAGGCATTTTACTTAGTTGGTAATATTGATGAAGTTAAAGCTAAAGCTGAAAAAATAAAATCAGAAAAATAAATATCTGAATATATATCAAACCTTCAATAATTTTAAATTAATGGCAATTTCTCTAAAAGTTTTAGCTCCTAATAAAAATGTTTATCAAGGTGAAGCTGAAGAAGTTATCCTTCCTAGTACTACTGGTCAACTTGGTATATTACCTGGACATATCTCTTTAGTTACTGCTATAGATATTGGCGTTTTAAGGCTAAGAATAAATTCCCAATGGAAATCTATAGCCCTAATGGGGGGCTTCGCTGAAATTGAATCAGATGAAGTCATAGTTTTAGTAAATAATGCTGAAATTGGTTCTGAAATTAACGTTCAAAATGCTGAACAAGATCTCAAGGAAGCAAAATTAGCAATTAGCAAATTTTCTGAAAATGAAAAGAATCCAGAAAAAATTAAGGCCTTGAAAGAGGTTTCTAAGGCTGAGGCTAGAATTCAAGCTGCAAAGAACTAATATTTAAGCGGTTCCACAAAAAGTTACTTCGGGAAACTTTAATTTTGCTTCTTCTAATTTTTTTGTTTTGCCTTCTTCTTGCCAATAATTTATTACTTCAGTAGCTTTATTCAATATCTCTACTCTTTCGTTATCTGTAATCCAGCCTTTATTCTCTAACTCACTTTTTAATTTTTCCCAAGCATCATCTCTTGGCCAAAAATAATAAGCAGTTAAAGGACTTGAACCTCCACCAACTATCTGATCCACTGCTAAAGCCACATTATCAGGTAACCACAATACTTTAATTATGAACCTTCCTTCATCAGGCTTAGGGGTATAACCAGTAGGCACTCCATCTTCATCAATTGTGGCAGCAGCTAATACAGCTGTGGCACCCAACATTCCTGAATTAGGAGAAGAATTTTTAGACTTTAGTGAATCACTGTTTTTTTCCTTTTTTTCTGTTGAATTTTGATTTAACTTATCTGATGAGGTCATTCATTTATTTGTGTTTAATAAATAATTTATCAGTTTATGGTCACATTTTGATTGATTTATTCAAAATTTCTTGATTTTAATCATTGATACCTTCTAAACAGAATTTTTATCTATCATGAGATACTTCATAAAAGTCATAAATAGTAGCTTCTAATGAATCCCAAAGATCTTTGGGGATATCGTTTTCTTCTGCGAACATGCCAAGCTGACTAGCTAAGCCTCTTGCTTGAGAGAGTTTCGAATCATATGAATCGGACTTATTCATTTTTGAGCTTTAAACTTAATAAAAAATAAATCTATTAATAAGATAAGTCAAATTTTAAAATTCTAAATCAGAAATTTCTTTTTTTGCGGCAATGCTTAAAACTTCAGGGTTTGCATCTTTGACCAAAACATCATCTTCAATTCTTATCCCTATACCTTTCCATTTATCTTCTATGAGAGGTTGTCCCTTAGGGACTGGAATCCTATCACTTATATAAATCCCAGGTTCTACCGTAAGGATCATTCCATTCTGTAATGGCACTTCATAGTCTCCCATTCTGTATGCTCCAACATCATGAACATCTAAGCCGAGCCAATGTCCAGTTCTATGCATGTAAAGATGTTTATAAGATTGATTCTCAATTATCTCCTCAGTACTGCCCGACAATAACCCAATTTCTTTTAATCCTTCTATCAGCATTATTAAGGCAACATTATGAACAGCACTAGAATTTGATCCCCTTACAGCACTTTTAATTGCATTTTTCTGAGCACTCAATACAATTTCATAGATAATTTTTTGCTCATTAGAAAATTTGCCACCTATTGGAATAGTTCTTGTTATGTCTCCGTTGTAATAATCAGTTAGTGAGCAGCCAGCATCCACTAACAATAAATCGTCCTTCTTCAAGGGTGAATTATTTAAAGTGTAATGCAAAATACATGCATTATCTCCTGAGGCAACGATAGAGTTATAAGCTGGCCCTCTCGCCCCTTTTTCCAAAAAGAATCCCTCTAAAAGCCCCTGAATTTGTCTTTCATTATTCTTTGATGAGATAGATTTTCTAACTAATTCATGAGCTTCGGCTGAAATATGTATAGCCTCTCTCATTCTTTTAATTTCAAATTCACTTTTTATTAATCTCATCTCATTTAAATAAATTTCTGGAGATTTTATAGAATTTGCTCCAACCCCTAATCTTGAACGATTATCAAGTTGTTGTGAAAATATCTCAAGTACTAGTTTCTCAATTAATGGATGCTTACCAATTGAAAAAACAAGCTCATCAGAACCATTTATGTAAGCTGGGAGTAAATCTTTTAATTCGTTTATTGAGTGAGCCTTATCAGCATTAAATTCTTTTTCAGCGCCTTCTAAACCCCATCTAAAGCCGTGCCAGACTTCGCTAATAACATCTTTAGGAGCAACAAACATAATGAATCTCTCACCTTTAGGCTTATGCGATAAGAAGAGAGCGATTGCATCTGGCTCATCAAAACCGGTTAAATACCAGAAATTACTATCTTGTCTAAAAGGATATTCACAATCAGCATGATGCTTTACAAGATTAGCCCCCGGGATGATAGCAGCTTTTCCACCTAATTTATTTAGGAAAATTTCTCTTCTTTCTTCAAAAACTTTATTGTCGGGTTTAAACATAAATTGTGTATTGGCGTGTTTTTAAAAAAAATGGAAGAATGAATTAAAACAGATTCTATATTTAATCTATTTTAATGGAACCAAGTGTTTACGGCTTAATTTTACTCATCATTATCATTTTAATTGGATCAGCATGTTGTTCGGGAGTAGAGGCTGCTTTTTTAGCTGTGAATTCAATAAGAATTTTAGAAATAGCCTCTAGACAAAAGCCAAAAAGTTCTGCAAATCAACTTCTAAAGCTGCGAAAACATCTTGGTAGGACACTAACTGTAATTACTATTACTAATAATGGATTTAATATAATTGGCAGTCTTATTTTAGGTGTATACGGAGCATTGGTAATTAATAGTAGTTTTGGCTTAACCATTTTTTCGATAGCTTTTTACATACTAGTTGTTTTAGTAGGAGAAGTACTACCCAAAGCTCTTGGTACAAGATTTTCGGCTCAAATAGCATTGTTATCCGTTCCTATCTTGAGAATATTAAATAATTTAATGAGGCCATTCTTAATATTAATAGAACAAATATTTCCTGTTATTACAGCAGAAAATGAAATTTCAACAGATGAAGAAGAAATTAGACAAATGGCAAAAATTGGAAGTCAAAAAGGTTTAATAGAAGCAGATGAGGCGGCAATGATATTTAAGGTTTTTCAATTAAATGATTTAAAAGCTAAAGACTTAATGACCCCTAGAGTATCGGCACCTTGTCTTGATGGGTCTTCAAATCTTGATGAAATTTCAAAAGTTATAATGTCTAACAGCTCTCCATGGTGGGTTATTTTAGGAGATAAAGTTGACAAAATACAAGGGGTAGTAAAACGTGAAAAAATGTTGGCAGAATTAATTAATGGGGAAAATAAAAAATTATTATCAGAAATTTGCGAACCTGTGGACTACATTCCGGAAATGATTAAAGCAGATCAATTATTAACTAAATTTGACAAGAATCATAAAGGAGTAAAAGTAGTAGTAGATGAATTCGGGGGATTCGTGGGAATTATTGGTGCAGAAGCTGTGTTATCTGTGTTAGCTGGTTGGTGGAAAAATAAATTATGAAAAAATTGCAAACTAATAAAAATTATTTACTTTTAAAAAATTGGTGGGAGACGATAGACCTTACCAACTATGAAAAAAGTTTTCTTAATAGTGAAATAATTGCTTTTAATCAACAACTTTTAAGACTCAAAGAAAAAAAAATTAGAATTGGCACATATGGCAAATCAGGCGTAGGAAAATCTTCTATATTAAATTCATTATTAAAAAAAGACATATTCAAAACAGATGTTATTAATGGGACCACAAGAGAAATACAATCGGAAACTTGGACTCTTAAACATCAAACACTCAATAGCTTAGAGTTGCTAGATTCTCCAGGATTTGATTTCTGCAATATTAAATTCCCAGATAAAGTGTACTCTTGTATAAATCATTCAGACCTTATTTTATTTATAGTTTCGGGAGATTTAAATAGAAATGAGTTAAGCGAAATCAGTTCATTTATAAAAGATGGGAAAAAAATTATTGTAATTTTAAACAAAATCAATCAATTTAATAACGATGAATTAAAAGAAATAATTGAAAATATAAAGTTTAAACTTCCAAAAGATTTAAATATTCCAATAATTATTAATCGTGAAAACAATCTTAAAAATTACATAACAAAAATAATAAATCAATATGGTGACATATTATTAACACTAAATTCTATTCAATCAGCTGACAAATTATTTTTGCGAATTAAAGAGCAAAGATTAAAAAGAAGGAAGAAATTAGCTCAATCAACTATTGGTAAATTTTCGACTATAAAGGCATCAGCGGTAGCTCTTAATCCTTTTATTTTATTTGATGTTGCTGGTAGTTTCGCACTAGATACTGCATTAATTAGCGAATTAAGTAAGATTTATGGCTTAAAATTGAAAGGGGAATCTACAAGAAAAATATTTAAAAATATATCCATAAATAATTTATTTTTGGGAGTTACTCAAGTTAGCATCAACACATCTTTAAACCTTGTTAAGAAAGTAATACTATTAACAGCACCTTTTACTAACGGTCTTTCATTATTACCCTATGGACCCATTGCAATAATTCAAGCAGCAATGGCTGTATATTCTACTAGAACCTTAGGGAAGTTGGCAGCAAAAGAGATATTTATAAGAAGCAAAGCTTCTTTTTTAGAACCCGCAATTATGATCCAAAATATGACTGTTAATGACCCTGAGATTTATAACCACATAAATATTTATTTTTCTAATAGAAATTTAAATAATAATTTTATTAGTATTCTGCCATAAAACTCAAATGGAAAATAGCATTGCATTATTTGGTACCAGCGCAGATCCACCTACAATTGGTCATAAAAAAATACTTGAAGAATTATCCAAAATTTATCCTTTTACGGTTAGTTATGTAAGCAATAACCCAAACAAAAATCACAAAGAGGATATTTCTATTCGTAGCCATTTATTAAAAACTCTTATTGAAGATTTAGATAATCCAAAAATTTTATTTAATCAAAGTATTAGTAGCCAATGGGCAGTAGAATCAATTAAAAAATGTAAAAGAATTTATGAATTTAATAATTTAGATTTTGTTATTGGGAGTGATTTAATTAAAGATATTTTGCATTGGAAAAATTTTGATAAAATTATTAAGGAGGTAAGTTTTTTTATAATTTTAAGAGACGGATATCCTGTTGAATCAGATACTCTTAAAATGTTTGAAAATTATAATTTGAAATTTAAGATTTCAACCATAAAAGTCCCCAACATTTCAAGTTCTAAGTTAAGGTCAAATTTTAATTATTCTAATTTACCAACTTCATTAATAAGTATTGTTAAAAAGAATAATTTATATGAATCCACTAAATTAGTTGAATGAAGTTTTTACTTGCTCAAATCAATCCAGTAGTTGGAGACTTAGAGGGCAATGCAAAAAAAATACTTTATGTTGCATCGAAAGCTGGCTCAGATTCTGCTGATTTAGTTCTTACTCCAGAATTATCATTATGGGGATATCCAGCAAATGACCTACTTCTAAAACAAAATTTAATCAAAAATCAATATCAAATTCTTGATCGATTAGCTTCAGATATTAATCAAAAATATGGAAACTTGAGTATCACAGTGGGGATAGCTGAGATAATAAATGATTCTTTTTTCCCAAATCTCTATAATTCTATTGCATTGCTTGAGCGCGGTGAATGGAAAATAATTGCTCGTAAAATTATTCTTCCTACTTATGAAGTATTTGATGAGAAAAGATACTTTAGATCAGGAGAAGAAGTTTCCGTATTATTAAAAGAAATAAATAATAAAACTTGGCGACTTGGATTTACGATATGTGAGGATTTATGGGTGAACAAAAATATAGAAGGTAGGGGAATTCATAAAAAGAATCCTATTTTTGATTTAAAGAAAAAAAAAGTTGATATTTTAGTGAATTTATCAGCTTCCCCTTATACCTTCAAAAAGTTAGAGCTAAGATACAAAGTTTCCAATTTTGCTGCTAAATATCTTCAAGTACCGCTGATATATGTAAACCAGATTGGAGCAAATGATAATTTAATTTTTGATGGAAATAGTTTTATTCTTGATAAAAATGGAGCTAAAATTAAGCAATTAAAATCTTTTTCAGAAGACCTCTCAAGTTGGGATATTGAACAAACAAACCCTCAAAAAAATAAATTTGAAAAGTCTGAGATGTCATCGATTTTTGATGCATTAGTACTAGGTGTAAAGGATTATGCTCAAAAATGCGGTTTTAAAACAGCTTTAATTGGACTAAGTGGTGGCATTGATTCAGCACTAGTTTCAGCAATTGCGACAGCTGCTCTTGGCAGTAATAATATTTATTGCGTCTCAATGCCCTCTAAGTGGAGTTCATCCCATTCAAAAAGTGATGCAAAAGATTTAGCGAGAAGACTAAAGATTCATTATGACACTATTCCAATTGAAAACTTGATGAGCTCTTTTGAAGAATCTTTTGTAAAAACCATATCTGTCGAGATGGCTGAAATAACAAATCAAAATATTCAATCAAGAATCAGAGGCACGCTTCTGATGGCTTTAGCAAATCAAGAAAAGCATTTATTACTTTCAACAGGAAATAAATCAGAACTAGCTGTAGGATATTGCACACTTTATGGTGATATGAATGGGGGATTATCGGTAATTGGGGATTTATATAAAACTAATGTTTTTAAATTATGCAATTGGCTTGATAGTGAAGATTCAATTAATCATAGAAAATCATATATGTTAGATACTAATGTAGATTTAATTGGAAAAAATATACGTACGAAAGCTCCAAGTGCCGAACTAGGACCTGATCAATTAGATACTGATTCTCTCCCACCTTATTCTATTTTAGATAATATTCTTAAAGGAATTATTGAAGAGAAAAAAGATTTAGTACAACTAGAAGAAGATGGTTATAAAAAAGATTTAATTTTAAAAATTATCTCACTCATAAAAAAAGCGGAATTTAAAAGAAAGCAGGCTCCTCCTATCCTAAAACTAAGCAGTCAATCATTAGGAAATGACTGGAGAGTTCCCATAGCAATATCTTATTAATTACTATAAGAACTCTCTTGGATTTTTTTTAAAGGCCGTCTAACTGAATCAAGGTTGATACCTTTTTTGATAGCAAGAATTATGCCTGCGGCTTCTAAATAATTATCCACTTCAAAAAGATTGGGATAATCATAAAACTCATTTGTCACTTTTAATGTATTTTGATTTTTTACAGAGATAATATTTAAACCTTTTTCAAGCCCTGCTAGTACTGCTTCTCCACCTAGTGCCCCATTTGGAACAACAATAGATTCAATCTGATCAGGGTGTAGTGAGATTAATTCATTTTTAGCGGGCAATTCAACAATATCAGGAGCATTACTTAATCCAATCAGTACGGAGGGTAAAAAGGTGAATCCTATTTCTTCTGCAGATGCACGAGGATCTAAATTTTCATTTAATTCAATTGGATTTAAAGCAGGTGCGTGAGCACAGGGAACTTTCAAAAACTTGCTAATTAAATGACTTATAACTGCTTCGACTCCAGAAATAGGATCAATCCCTTTCCCCTCTCTATAGATATTTGTCTCTAAAGAATCTGAATCATCTGGAAATTTTGCCACAATTGCTATTGCCGTAACTCCTTTTTCTATTAAACATTCTCCAGCTTCAATTAGAGTATCAGGATTTTCAATTATACCACCACTTATTTTTGAAGAATCAGAATCAATAACTATGTTTAATGGTTTTTTTGTAATCACATAAGAATGAACATTAATCCCTAATGTAGAAACACATGCATCAGCAACCTGTAAATGTCTTACTAATATTTCTTTTTCAATGGCTGAATCAAAAATTATCCCAATTTTCTGTTGCTTTACCCTTTTTAGAGCGATTTCTCCTTTGGCAAGTCGGTCTAAACTATAACCCTCAACATAAAAAATATTTTTATCTTTTTCAGAAAGAGTACCGCCATTCATAACATTTGGATGAGTAATTAAACATCCACTTGCCGATGCTAATAATTTAGCGGTAGGAAGTGCATCCCCAGCAAAACCTCCAACTTCACAACCAATACCTGTTGGAACAATGAATATTGTTGGTGAATTTTCCATTATTCAAAATATTTCAATTTATATTTTTTAATTAGCTAAGACAGCTTTAATTTTAAGTTTTTTTGTTCCAAAAGAGTCAATAGATTTTTGAATATCAACAATTGACCATCGAATCAAATCACCTTTTTTTTCTAAATTTGCAATGATAAATTCCCGTAAATTTTTTGATTTTATTGAAACTGGCCAATCTAGATAATAATCAATTGAACTTAATTTCATTTTTGATATTTACCAAATTGATCATTATATAAATCATCTTCGACTTCTTTACCAATAACTATATTCAAATCTGACCTAGGATATGCCACACATAAAAGTGCAAAGCCCTTTTCCCTTAAATCATCATTTAATCCCATAGCATCTTCTTGATCTACAGATCCTTCCAATATCATGGATGCACAATCTGTACAAACTCCTGAACAACAACTACTTGGTAAATCTATTCCATTCATTTTTGCCGCTGAAATAAGATCTTGATCTTCAGAACATGAAAAACAAAAAGTCTTTTGCTCAAATTGAACTTTAATATTGTATTCAGGCATATCCTAAATTATATTGCTAGACTGCTGAGCCTCCTACAACTTCTAATATTTCTTGAGTAATAGCTGCTTGTCTTGCTTTGTTATAAGTTAGATTCAAAGTACTTGCTAATTCTTTAGCATTATCACTTGCATTATTCATAGCAGTCATTCTGCATGCTAGTTCTGAAGCTGCCGACTCTTGAAGAGCTCTTAGTACCTGATTCTGTAAATATAATGGTAATAACGAATCCAATAGTTGATCAGGACTTTGTTCAAAAACAATATCTGATGGCAACTTCTCAGAATCACTTTTTTCCATATTTGATTTTTCTACAAGTAACTTACTATCTTTTGTAGTCAACCTAAAAATTTCATCGTTTTCCTCAGCAATTCCTTGGGGGTCAAGTGGCAAAAGTGTTTGAACTACAGGGGCACAGCTAACTAGAGTGATGAATTTCGTATAAATAATTTCCACCCTATCTGAATTTTCTGAAAGAAATTCAGCTAAAATCTCATTTGTAATTCCTTCAGAGTCCTTGACTGTGGGTACCTGTTCTAGTTCTTTGAAAGTACTTTTAATTAAATATCTATCCTTTCTATTTTGAAAATATCCAATAGCTTTCTTCCCAACCAAAATTAAATTTGGCTGAAACCCCTGTTTCAGTAATTCGGCATATCTTATTTCTACCTTTTTTATTATATTTGTGTTGTAACCACCGCATAAACCTCTATCAGCAGTTATGCACACCAAATCGATGCTCTTTACTTCTCTCTTGGATAATAGAGGAGAATCGACAGCCTCAAATTGTACTCTAGATTGAATATTTTCTAAAACACGTGCAAGTTTATCTGCAAAAGGTCTACTTTTAAGAACTTGATCTTGAGCTCTCCTAACTTTTGCAGCTGCAACAAGTCTCATGGCTTCCGTTATTTTTCTTGTATTTTTAACAGAAACGATTCGATCTCTAATCTCTTTAAGATTTGCCATGGTATCTCCTTAAATAAATTTAAACTGTGGCAAGCATTGATGATTTAACTTCATTTATCACCTCTTTTAATGTCGCTTCTAATCCATCATTTAATTTCTTTTCTTTAAGAATCTCTTCTATAAATTCTGCTTTATTTAACTTTAGGTATTCCCTAAGTTCAGTTGCAAATTTAGTGACATCCTCAACAGGAACCTCATCAATAAGACCTTTAACTCCTGCATAGACAACTGCAACTTGTTCTGCAAGGTTTAGCGGAGAGAATTGAGGCTGCTTTAACAACTCTCTCAGTCTTTTGCCTCTTTCAAGTTGTTGCTGAGTTGCTTCATCAAGATCAGATGCGAATTGAGAAAAAGCAGCTAGTTCATCAAACTGAGCAAGTTCTAGTTTTAAAGTTCCTGCAATTTTTTTAATTGCTTTTGTCTGCGCGGCTCCTCCAACACGGCTAACAGAAATACCTACATTAATAGCTGGTCTTAATCCTGAGTTAAATAAATCTGCACTCAAGAATATTTGTCCATCTGTAATTGAAATAACATTAGTTGGAATGTAAGCCGAAACGTCCCCTGCCTGAGTTTCAATAATTGGGAGAGCTGTCATAGAACCCCCTCCCATCGAATCAGAAAGTTTTGCTGCTCTTTCTAATAATCTACTGTGTAAGTAGAACACGTCTCCAGGATAAGCCTCTCTTCCTGGTGGTCTTTTTAAAAGAAGGGACATTTGTCTATAAGCCTGAGCTTGTTTTGTTAAATCATCATAAATAACAAGTGTTGCTTTACCCTGATACATAAAATGTTCAGCAATTGCTGCACCAGTATAAGGTGCTAAATACTGTAAAGCAGCTGGTTCTGAAGCTCCTGCACTAACTACAACTGTATAATCTAATGCTCCTCTCTCTCTTAAGACCTCTACAATATTCGCTACTGAAGCTGACTTCTGACCAATAGCTACATAAACACAAACTACGTCTTGACCTTTTTGGTTGATTATTGTGTCAATAGCAATGGCAGATTTTCCAGTTTGTCTATCACCAATTATTAATTCTCTTTGACCTCTTCCAACGGGAATCATTGCATCAATAGATGTAATACCTGTTTGCATTGGTTCATGCACTGATCTCCTCTTGATTATTCCTGGAGCCATTTCTTCAATCAATCTAGTATCACTTGTAGGAATTTCCCCTTTGCCATCTATTGGTTGTCCGAGAGGGTTAACAACTCTCCCCTGCATTGCTTCACCAACTGGAACAGATGCGATTTTACCTGTGGACTTAACGTTACTTCCTTCTTGGACACCAAGTGCCTCTCCCATTAAAACGGCTCCAACATTATCATCTTCAAGATTTAAAGCTATACCTTCGGTACCATCCTCAAATTCCAATAACTCACCTGCCATGACCTGATCTAAGCCATATATTCTTGCAATGCCATCACCGATTTGCAGAACAGTTCCTACATTGCTAACACTTACAGATTGGTCATAATCAGTTATTTGTTGTTTTAAGATTGAACTGATTTCATCAGGGCGTATAGATACCATGGATTTAAGAATTTAAGGTTGATTTAAAAGTTACTTGGAAAGGGATAAGCCAAGTTTTCTTATTTGTGAAGCAAGGGAAGCATCAATTACTTTTGATCCTACACTGGCGACGAAACCACCAATAAGAGATGGGTCGATTTTAGTTACAAGTTCTAATTTTTCTGTTCCAGCAATATTGATGATCTTTTTGGTGATTAAACCTTTTTGTTCATCAGTAAGCTCGACTGCAGAAGTAACAGTTGCCAAAGCAATATTACTATTTTCTCTGTAAATCTCTAAAAACCTATCAAGAATTGAAGTAAGGATTCCAATTCTTTGCCTATCGGCCAATAGTTTTAAGAAATTCAGTAAAGAAGAATTAACCTTATTTGAAAAAATTTCAGTGATGATTTTCTTCTTAGCATCTGTCTCTAAAATGGGGGAGGATAGTGCCTTCTCCAATTCAGGGGAATCATTTATTAATTCCAAGAGTTGTTTAACCTCAGAAACCATCTCTTCAGTTTGAGAATTTTCATTCACAACTTGAAGTAATGCCTCTGCGTATGGTGTTGTAACTGAATTTAAAAGTGGCATTAGTTCACCTCAATATTATTAATTGATTGAGTAACCAAATTTTCTTGTGTTGTTTTATCAAGTCTATTTGGGAGAGAATCTAAAGCTTTCTTTATTGCCAGTTGAACAGCTTCTTTTCGAAGTTGAGAAATTGCTCTGGATGCTTCAGAGCTCTCATCAGAGATTGCACTTTGTTTAATTCGTGCCATCTCCTCTATCGCTTTTTTCTCACTTTCCATTCTGATAGATTCAGATCTTTTGAGGGAATCTGCTTTTATTTGAGAAGCTTTTTCTTCTGCTGAAGATAAATCTTTCTTCGCCTTTTCTAAAGCTTGAGTTGCATTTAGGAGTCGATCTTCAGCATCTTTTAATTCAAGAAGGATCCCTTCCCTCCTTTTTTGTAGCATTTTACCTAGGAAACCAGGCAAAAATTTATAAAGGCCGAAAACTACTACAGCCCAATTAAGGATATTAGTTTCAAATAAATTGAAATTCAATCCAAAACCTTCTGTAGCAAAAAGAGTTAAATTCATTTTTCTAGAATCAATCTATTAACAATAAGTTCGCTTAGATCATCAGCCTGTTTAGAAAGTTGATCACGAGCGGCAGAAGTCTGACTTTCAATTTCTAGCCTTGTTTTTTCTTTTGAAGCGTTTGCTTCATTGTTAGCAAGTTCTAGTGCTTCTTTATAGAGTTTGTCAGACTCATCCTCAGCTTCGCTCACAATTCTTTGGGCTTCCGTACGAGCACTTTGAAGCTGAGTTAATAAATCAGCTTCTAATTTTTTAACCTCAGAAAGTTTATTTTTGGCTTCAATAATATTGTTACTTACAAACTTTTCTCTTTTTTCTACAACATTGCCTACAGGCTTAAAAAAGAGAGAATTTAATATGTAAGTAAGAGCAACTACTTGTATCGCCATTAGTGGCAAAGTGGCATTTATATCAAATAATCCACCTTCTGTAGCACCAAAAAAATTAAAGGCCAACATATGATTCAGTTGAAATTAAAAAATTAAATTTAAATATTGCTAATAAAGATTAGAAGCAATATTAACTTTTAGGAAAAAGGATTCGCAAAAAGTAGTACCAAAGCCACAACTAATCCGTAAATTGTTAATGACTCCATGAAAGCGAAAGATAAAAGAAGAGTTCCTCTGATTTTACCTTCAGCTTCTGGTTGACGGGCAATACCCTCAACAGCACCTTGAGCTGCGTTACCTTGTCCAAGACCTGGGCCAATAGCACCTAGACCAACTGCTAAACCAGCAGCTACAACTGATGCAGCGGAAGTAATCGAATCCATAATTTTGAAATAAATAGCTTAATGCTTGTGATAATCTTTGTTGTCATACACGCTTGGACATTCTTTATTTTAAGAATGGGTCTGATATTTTCAGACCTACGCGATTAGATATTTTGCCAGATTACAGACCCTTTGTAAAAGCGTCTGAATGTATTGGAAGACAGCTAATGATGTTCTTCAACAGCTTCTCCAATGTAGTAGGCCGCTAAAGTAGCGAAAATCAATGCCTGAATTGCACTCGTAAATAATCCTAGGAACATAACAGGTATTGGAAGAATTAGAGGAACTAAAAAAACTAGAACACCAACAACAAGTTCATCAGCCAAAATATTTCCAAATAGCCTGAAAGAAAGTGATAAAGGTTTCGTAAAGTCCTCTAGAATTTTGAAAGGAAGCATAATAGGAGTTGGGTGGACATAATATTCGAAGTATCTCCAACCCTTATTGCTTAAGCCTGCATAGAAATAAGAAAGTGAAACCAATAAAGCCAAGGCAATAGTTGTATTAATATCTGCGGTAGGTGCTCCTAATTCTCCACTTGGTAACTTAATCAATCTCCAAGGAATTAAAGCTCCTCCCCAATTACTAACAAAGACGAATAAAAATAAAGTACCTATAAATGGCATCCAATCTCTATATACTTTTTCACCTATTTGCGTCCTAGCAAGATCTCTTATGTAATCCCAGAGGAACTCAAGCAAGTTTTGAAGGCCTTTAGGATCATTTTCCATTTTTTTAGTTCCTAAAGAAATAAAAACTAATAACGATCCTAATAAAATCCAAGATGTCAAAAATACCTGCCCATGCAGTCTGATATTTCCAATTTGCCAATAAAGATGTTGACCAACTTCTAATGCTGCAAAATTTGTTAGCAAGGAATTAAAAAACATTTGTTTTGAATAAAAAAATTTACTTAGGAACGTGAAAAATAAAGAATGAGTGAAGGCTTATAAATGAAAAAGCCTATCATCGCAGGAAAAATATCCAAAGATCCTAGCTTGCTCGCAAAAATAAAGAGGCAAACTGGAACTAATAGTTGCAATTTTGATACACCTGAGGATTCTTTACCAAGTTTCCCTATACTTTTGGAAAGCAAACGTAAGTAAAAAATGCCGGCAATTGCACCCATAAAAATACTAAAACCAAAAGTAAAGCCCAGAAAAATTCCTGTTATTGATGCTAATAAAATAGAAACAATCAAAGAAATTCCAAAAATTGTTAATTGCAATTTTGTGTATTCATCATATTGAGAAAGCAAATTATCTATTTGATTGGCAATGCCAGATTTACTATCTTTGATGATCGAATTATTCAGGGATTGAGGAAATTGAACATTCTCATTGGAAGGATGCTCAAGTTTTTTTCTATTTGAGTCCACTGATGTGAACATAGTTTAGAAACCCCTCTGAATGGTTTGAAGTAAGTATATAAACTCACGGAATCTATCACGGAGAGGTGCCTTTTAGCTAGTTTTTTTTTATAAAAAATTAATTCTTAAGATTTAGAATGAATCTCTAGACCATTTTTTACTTCATTCTTAGAAAAAAAGTTTATGAAAAGTCATCTTTTTAATTGCTTTAACACTTTAAAACGTTAATAATAGACTTGGCAAAATCTTAATTAAACGTCTCAATAGTACATATACATCTAAAAAATTGGAGATAAGTCAAGGAAAAATAAAATATAAAAGAACTTCTACAAGAAAAAAAACCTTTAGTTCTAATTACAAAAAAAATTTAAGCAATTTAAAAGAGTCTATATTTCCTTTACCTTGGATGATATGGCCTTATGAAGCAAAAATCCTCATTATCATCATTGGAATTTGGTCAATATTAGGAATATGCATACTAGGATCATCAAGTTGGTGGGTGGCTAGTAGGGAAATGGGAAATTGGGCTTACTTTTTAAAAAAACAAATCATTTGGACAATTCCAGGAATTGGTGTATTTTATTTAGTTCTTAATACAAACATTAGAAATCTTTTAAAGTTTTCAAGAATTATTTTTTATATTTTATTCTTTTTGATTTTCCTTACAAATTTTACTGGGATTACAGTTAATGGCTCTTCAAGATGGCTAGTACTTGGCAATTTACGTTTGCAGCCATCTGAATTAATTAAACCTTTTCTAATTCTAGAAGCTTCTAATCTTTTCGCACATTGGAATCTGATAAAGAATGATAAAAAACTAATTTCACTAATAACCTTTGGTTTATTAATTTTATTTATACTTAAACAGCCTAATTTAAGTACTGCATCATTAACAGGAATTCTTCTTTGGGTAATGGGTTTATGTGGAGGAGTAAAACTTAGCACTCTTTGCTCATTTGCTTCAATAGGATTCATTACTGGATGTATTAGCATCCTTAATAACGAATATCAAAAACTGAGAGTTACTTCATTTATAAATCCTTGGAAAGATCAACAAGAAAATGGATTTCAATTGGTTCAGAGTTTATTAGCTATAGGTTCAGGTGGTCTTTTTGGCCAAGGTTTTGGACTGTCTATACAAAAATTACAGTATCTACCGTTCATGTATACAGATTTTATTTTTGCCATTTTTGCGGAAGAATTTGGTTTGTTGGGGTGTACTCTTTTCTTAGGATTTTTAGCAGTATTCTCTTATATTTGCCTAAGAATTAGTCTTAAGTGCAGGAACAACTACACAAAATTAGTTGCTATCGGATGTGGCGTATTGTTAACAGGACAATCAATAATGCATATTGCTGTAGCAACAGGTTCAATGCCTACTACAGGCTTACCACTACCTTTTATTAGTTATGGAGGCAATTCATTAATAGCCTCTTTTTTTATTGCAGGGATGTTAGTGAGATGTTCATTAGAGTCAACAGGATTCATTGGTATAATTAGTACACGAAAGACTCTTAATTAGTTAGAATTTAAAGGATTTAATTCAAGCTATCGAATCATTTAATTTAGTTATTTCAGAATTATCTCAAAAGGGTAATCTGCTTATGCAGAATGGTCTTAATAGTCCTGGTCCATTTACTATATTTTTGGTTTTCAGCGCAGGACTTTTAACAAGTCTTGGGCCATGCTCATTATCATTACTTCCAGTAACAATTGCTTATATAGGAGGGACAGAGAAAAATAAATTTAAACTTATTAGTTTTTCAGGAGGTGTAGTTTTTTCGCTTGTTGCACTTGGGGCTGCGAGTGGTTTCTTAGGTAAAATATATGGGCAAATTCCATCTTATTACACTTCATTTGTTGCCCTAATAGCAATAATAATGGGTTTAAATTTATTAGGAATTTTAAAGTTTCAGTTTCCGAATGGACCTGATATAAAAAAAATTGAAGATAAAATACCAACATTTATAGCTCCTTTTGCCATAGGGACAACTTTTGGACTAGCTTCTTCACCTTGCATTACTCCAGTTTTAGCAACTCTTCTGGCTTGGGTATCGCAAGCTAAAAACCCTGTAATATCTATTATTGTTTTATTTTTCTTTGGAATAGGCCAAGTAACCCCATTAGTCATTGCAGGAGCTACTGCAGAAAATTTAAAACATTTTTTAGCACTTAGAAAATTTAGTCAAATAATTCCGACTTTAAGTGGGATATTTTTAGTATCCCTAGGGTTATTAAATTTATTTTCAAATTGGATTTAAATGATAATTTTTAAGAATTTAATTTTAAAAATATCAAGTTTAAGATTCTCTATATCGCTGATAATCTTCATTGCTATTTCCAGTGGAATAGGTACTTTTATACCTCAAGGTAGTAATAATAAATTCTATATTGATAATTTCGATAGAGCTCCCATTTTTGGATTTTTAGATGGAGAAAAAGTCTTAAAACTTCAATTGGATCATATATATACAAGCTTTTGGTTTTTATTTACATTAATTCTTCTTTGCATTTCTCTGGCAGCTTGTAGTTTCAGGAGGCAAATTCCTTCATTAAAAGCCTCATTAAAATGGATTGAATATAAGAGCGAAAAAAAATTTAGCAAACTGCAACTATCTACAAGTCATCCAATCAATCAAGATGGAGAACACATATCAAAAGTAGATTTATTACTTAAAAAAAAAGGATGGAAAACATACAAATTTAATAGTCATATTTCTGCAAGAAAGGGTTTAATTGGGAAAATCGGTCCTTTAGTTGTACATATCGGATTAATAGTCTTACTTATAGGTTCAGCATATGGAAGTTTTACAAGTCAATCAAAAGAACAATATTTACTGCCTGGAGAAACTTTAGATCTTGTTAATGAGAGCACAAACTCAAAAGCCAATGTAAAATTAATCGATTTTTCTATAGAACGTGAAAGTGATGGTGTGCCCAAACAGTTTATTTCAAAATTAAATTTTTCTTCTAAAGATCTAAATTTAAATGAAATAAAAACAACCAAAGTTAATCACCCAATAAGGTTTAAAGGATTAACTATTTATCAAGCAGATTGGGCAATATCGAATGTTGTTTTAGAAATAGATAATATCCTTTATCAATTACAATTAAAGGAGATTCCAGAAATAGGTAATCAAGTTTGGGGAGTTTTAGTTGAATTAGGATCGGAGACTAAAAAAAATTTCCTTTTAACAATAGATAATGAAAATGGTCCACTTAAAATTTCGAATATAGAAAATTTTTCCGGGAATAATCTCTATATCAATGACGATACTTTAGAAGTTAACTCTTCAAAAGTATCACTGAAAAAAATAATCCCCAGCAGTGGATTAATAATTAAAAATGATCCGTCTATACCATTTATTTACTTTTCTTTTATCTTAATAATTTTTGGAACAATAATAAGTCTTATACCAACTAACCAATTATGGATTCTGGTAAATAAAGAATCACAAAAGTTATCTATTGGAGGCCTTAGTAATAAAAATCTAGTTGGTTTTAAAAAAGAATTTTTTAAATTAGCAGACGAAATAAAAAATTTTTAATTTCTTTTCTGCCCACTAAAAATATTTAACTGCATAGAAACATTGCCTCTTGGGTTAAATGCAGCATTTAAATGTATCCAGTGAGGTGAACCTTCATTCACTAAATCATCCATAATTCTATTCACAACTTCCTCATGTGATATTTTTATATCCCTAAAATTATTAATATAAAGTTTTAAAGACTTCAACTCAAAGACTTTCAAATTAGGTTGATAAATAATATTTAGCTTTGCAAAATCTGGATAACCAGAAAAGGGGCACTTACATGTAAATTCAGGTAACTGAATTGAAATTTCATAAATTCTTTCCTTATTTGGATTATCGAAACAAATTATTTTTGATTCTTCAATAATTCTTTCACCATATAGCGGTCTTTGAGTCGAATCTTCTAATTTAGCTGTACTCATTTTTAGTAGAACTTTTTATTTAAACCTATATAAAAAATATATATAAAGATAAAAATTCGCAAAAGTATCAACAAATCTAAGTATTACAATTGACTAAGTCAAAAGATGTTAAATCTTATTTTTGTATCAATAATAACATTCATAGTGTCCGCCGAAAGGTTTATATGTGAATAGTTCAATGAAAAATTAATGGACATTTGTTTAATAACTATCGATAACAACTTAAATAAATCCCTTCAACCAAAAACTGCAATTGGAATGTTATGGCTTCAAACACATTTTGAGAATGATCAGTGGGAAGCGTTGTCAAATAGTACAGTAATAATTTCTGAAAAAAATTCGCAACTATTAATTGAAGATGCCAAGAATGCAGGACTTAATGTTGAATGTTTTTCTGATATTTCAATGTTGGATGTTTTCCCAAAAAACAATTAAAATAAGAATATTCAATCTTTAATCATGAAGAAAATTGAAGCAATCATACGTCCATTTAAGCTGGAGGATGTAAAAATTGCATTAGTAAATTCCGGTATTGTTGGAATGACAGTTAGTGAAGTTAGAGGTTTTGGAAGGCAAAAAGGACAAGTTGAAAGATATAGAGGTTCCGAATTTACTGTTGAATTCCTTCAAAAACTTAAAGTAGAAGTTGTTGTAGAGGATGAAAAGGTTAATTCAGTCATAGATGCGATTGCTGAAGCAGCAAAAACTGGAGAGATCGGTGATGGGAAAATATTCATAACTTCAATTGATTCTGTTGTGAGAATTAGAACTGGCGACAAAGATGAAGAAGCTCTTTAATTCAAAGAGTTTCTCTTACTAAATTTTGTATATATTCACTATTAATTTTTTTATTTGATTGACTTCCTAAGGTCATCCAGGCTAGATATTCATGATTTCCAGCAGGCCCTACTAGCGGAGAAGCTATCAAATTCTTTATATTCCATTGGAAATTCTTAGCAGCGTAAATAACAGACTCTATAGCATCAATATGGAATTTAGGATTGCGAACAACCCCACCTTTACTGACTTTTTCTTTACCCACCTCAAATTGGGGTTTAATTAAAAATATTCCCTCAATACAATCACCTTCTAATAAATTACTAATAGATTTAAAAACTAACTTTAATGAAATAAAAGACAAATCAGCAACAACAAAATTTGGTAATTCATTACTTCTAGATAAAAGATCATTAGGTTTTAAATTTCGAATATTAGTTCGTTCAAAAAGTATAACTTTTGGGTTATTTCTAATCTTCCATGCAGTCTGTCCATAACCAACATCTATCCCATAAACTAACTTTGCTCCTTGTTGCAATAAGCAATCAGTAAATCCCCCAGTAGAGATTCCTGCGTCAATACATATTTTATCTTTTACTTTAATTTCAAGTTTTTTAAATGCCTCCAATAATTTTTCGCCACCCCTAGATACAAACATAGGTTGGGAATCAATAAAAAATTCAGATCCTATTAATACTTGTTGTCCAGGTTTATCCAATACTTTTCCATTTATATCTCTAACCTTGCCCGCAAGAATTAAACCCTGGGCTTTTTGACGAGTTTCACATAAACCTTTATTTAGAAGATAAAGGTCTAATCTACTTTTTTTAATCATCTATTAATCAATAAAAAAAGACTGAATAATGAACTTCTACAAGATTAAGATCCAAATTCTTTAATACCTTCCAATTTTAAATTAGAACTAAAAAATTACCCATTATTAATTAAAGGAGTAAATACAAACATTTTTATATTTAAGCTTTCTTTATTAGCCAGAAAAATGTTACATAAGAAAATAATAATCATACAAATATGTTCAATATCAAGTACATCTTTAAGGTATAGGGCAATAATTCGATTTTGTTATAAAGTTTAAATTGATAATAAATAAAAATTGTGATCGAGCGTTACACATTACCCGAAATGGGGAAAATCTGGACAGAAAGCGCAAAATTCCAGAGTTGGCTTAAGGTTGAAATAGCTGCATGTGAAGCAAATTTTTCCCTCGGAAAAATTCCTGAGAATGCCATGAAAGATATACGTTCAAATGCAAAGTTTGATGAATCTAGAATTGCAGAAATTGAGAAAGAAGTTAAACATGATGTCATAGCATTTCTTACAAGCGTTAATGAATTTGTAGGAGATTCTGGAAGATTCATACATGTTGGTATGACCAGTAGTGATGTACTTGATACTGGCTTATCTCTTCAGTTAAAAGACTCTTGCGAATTGTTATTAGAAGAAATTGAGAAATTAGAAAATGAAGTCAGATTATTAGCACGTAAGCATAAAAATACATTAATGATTGGCAGATCACATGCAATTCATGGGGAGCCAATTTCATTCGGTTTTAAACTTGCTGGATGGTTAGCAGAAATAATAAGAAACAAAAAAAGATTGTTAACACTGCAAGAATCTGTAGCAATTGGACAAATAAGTGGTGCAATGGGGACTTACGCTAATACGAATCCCAAAGTAGAACAAATTACTTGTGATTTACTAGGCTTAAAACCAGATACAGCGAGTACGCAGGTTATATCAAGAGACAGACATGCAGAATATGTGCAAACTATTGCACTAGTTGGCGCTTCTTTAGATAGATTCGCAACTGAAATAAGAAATTTACAAAGAACTGATGTTTTAGAAGTTGAGGAGGGCTTTACAAAAGGGCAAAAAGGAAGTTCTGCCATGCCTCATAAAAGAAATCCTATTCGAAGTGAAAGAGTAAGCGGTTTAGCCAGAATTTTGAGGAGTTACGTCTTAACAGCACTGGAAAATGTTCCACTTTGGCACGAAAGAGATATAAGCCATAGTTCAAATGAACGTATCATGTTACCTGATGTATCAATCTGCTTGCATTTTATGCTCAGGGAAATGAAAGATATAGTAAGCAATTTGGAAGTTTATCCAAAAAATATGCTCAAAAATTTAAATATATATGGTGGCGTAATCTTCAGTCAGAAAGTTTTACTTTTGCTTGTAGAGAAGGGCCTGTCTAGAGAAAAGGCTTATAGCTTAGTACAAAAAAATGCGCATCAGGCTTGGAACACTCAGAATGGGAATTTCAAACAAAATATAGAGAGAGATAATGAAATAATGGATTTTATTGATCACAGTGACTTAGAAGAATGTTTTAATCCTTCAATTCATCTCAATAATTTAAGTGTAATATGGGAGAAGTTAGGTATCTAGGATTACTGAAAACCTTATCTAAGTTAAACCAGTGTTTTCAGAGGAATAATGACAAAAAAATTTAGGATTGAAAAAGATAGTATGGGAACAATAGAGGTTCCTATTGAAGCTTTGTGGGGTGCTCAAACACAAAGATCGATAATAAATTTTTCTATTGGAGAAGAATTAATTCCAATTGAATTAATTTATTCACTCACCCTCATAAAAAAAGCTGCTTCAATTGCGAATTTCAATTTAGGTTTAATAGATAAAAGGAAAAAAGATTTAATTGTAGAGGCATGTACGGAAATACTTGATGGGCTTCACGATTCACAGTTTCCCTTAAAGGTTTGGCAAACAGGTAGCGGTACTCAAACAAATATGAATGTTAATGAGGTGATTTCAAATATTGCAGCTTTAAAAACTAATTCAGAACTTGGTAGTCATAAACCAATTCATCCGAATGATGATGTCAATAAATCTCAGTCAACTAATGACACTTTTCCTGCTGCTATTCAAATATCTGTTGTTAATGAAATAATCAAAAATTTAGTACCATCGATCAGAGAACTTACTAAGATCCTTGATAAAAAAAGTGAAGAATGGAAAGACCTTATAAAAATAGGAAGAACCCATTTTCAAGATGCAGTTCCCCTTACTTTTGGGCAAGAAATATCAGGATGGTCAGAGCAACTTAAAGATGCTGAGAATGCAATTATTATGAGTCTGAATGAATTGTATTTCTTACCTCTGGGAGGAACTGCAGTTGGTACAGGGATTAATTGTCCAAAAGGATTTTGTGAAGAATCTATAAAATTAATTTCCGATGATACTAATCTAATGTTTTATAAATCAAAAAATAATTTTTCTATCATGGCATCGCATGATCGTCTAGCTCAAGTAATGAGTCAGATAAAAATATTAGCAAGTGCATTATTTAAAATTTCAAATGATATAAAAATTCTATCTTCTGGTCCAAGATCAGGAATATATGAACTAATTATTCCTCAAAATGAACCAGGAAGTTCTATCATGCCGGGTAAAGTGAATCCAACTCAATGCGAAGCCTTATCAATGGTTTGCACTCAGATAATGGGTCTTGAATATGCAGTTTCAATGGCTAATTCTAGCGGCACTTTACAGATGAATGAATATAAGCCTCTTATTGGATTTAATATTCTCACAAGTTTAAAATTACTTAAAAATGTAATAAAAAACTTCAGAATAAAATTAGTTAATGGGATGGAACCTAATCAAAAAAAAATGAAATTAAATTTAGAAAATTCACTAATGTTGGTTACAGCCATAGTGCCAAAGGTTGGTTATGAAAAAGCAGCTGAAATTGCAAACCTTGCCTTTAAAGAATCATTAAATTTAAAAGAAGCAACACTTAAATTAGGTTATTTAAACGAAGATGAATTTGATGAAGCAATGAATATCAATTCAATGATTTGATTAAAAAAATTTAAAAACTATTGTCTATTCTTTTTGTTGCAGGATTAATATCTTCAGAGACTTTTATAAGATCATTAGATTCAGAAACAGGAAAACGATTTATAGCTTTTAATGCTAACTTTGCTTTGCTTTTTAATTTATCACTTACACCAATACAGTATTGCACTTGAGAAAGCACATCAATTGATCTTCTAATAATCCGCACTACATCACCTTCGTCTAATGAAGTATTAAAAACCAAATCTTTCCATTTTTTTCCTCTAGCCCATTCAAAAATAATTCCAGTCAACTCCGTTTCTAAATAGATAGGAATTTCAATATGAAACTTATTTTGTTGAAAAGAGACTAATTTTCTTAAACCATCTAATTCATTAAAAACATCTATTACCTTTAAGGAAGGCTTAAAATTACACCAAAGATTAGGCCTCCTTACATCAACACATATAGCTTGAATAATTGCAGCTAATTCAGGAGGATCTAAATCGTCTAAATAACCACTTACTAAAACAAGGCCAATCCATAATTCATTTTCACTTCTTATTGCACCAACTGTTTGTCCAACTTCTGTCAATTCCAAATCATTTAAACAACCAAAATGATTCAAAATTTTAATCAAATCGGTAAAAGTTCTCCAGTTATGATTTTCCTTATCCTCAAGTAGTTTTCTTCTAATATTTATTTCTTGTTCAACTTCAATAATTCTTTTTCTATATTTCTTTAATTTCTTGGAGTCTCCAAATCTATGTGCGGGATGATCAGTAACTGATTCTTCTAAATTATTGATTTGTTGCTGTTGTGCCAAAACTTCCGTTGTCAAATCATATTGTGGAGTTTGTAAATCATTTTTTTTAGAAACTTCTAAAATTCGATCCGCATAACACTGCGATATATCATCTCCCCTAAATACCTCTCCAGAAAAATACATCTTTGGTAGTTCAAGTCCTAAGACATCAATTACATCCAAATCATTAAAAATACTTACTATGAATGAGGGTTTTATCAGAATAAATAAATTATCAATTGTCAAGCACAATAAACTCTTAATTTTTTGGGATTCATATATTTTCTTGCAAATTAATCCTGGAACAATTTTTCTTTTAATTTGAGGAGCCTTGATTGAAATTAAGCTTCCATCTTTAATATATGGGAGTGCATTAGTTATCTCTTCTGATAATTTTTCTGCTGCTTGTTTTTCTAAAATTTTCAAGAGTCTTCTCTCTTCTTTAAGACGATTTTTTAACTTTTCGTATGCATCAAAATCTTTCCATGAAATGTTAGATGTAATTTTTTTTAATTCAATTAAATCTTTATCTAAATTTTCAAGAATTATATTCTCACCTGATGATTGACCTAAATATAAAAAACTACCAAAACTTCTTTTAATTAATTCTTTAGACTTCTCTAAAGAATAACTTTGTAAAAGATTAAGTACCATTCCATAGCTAGGAGTGAATTGACTTTCTAAAGAATTTGGTTTGCTAATAGCCAGTGCACTTGCTTCTTTGGCACCTTCGAATCTTGTTTGTAATGTAACAACATATCCTTGGGTATCTTTTCCTCTTCTTCCAGCTCTTCCTGACATTTGCAAAAATTCACTGCTAAATAATAATCTATGACCATCTTCTGTCCTTTTTGATAAAGAAGAAATAACAGTTGTTCTTGCCGGCATATTTATTCCTGCAGCAAGAGTTTCAGTCGCAAAAACAACTTTGATTAAACCTTGCTGAAATAATTCCTCAACCAATTCTTTCCATGCAGGCAATAATCCAGCATGATGAGATGCAATACCGCGTTTTAATGCCTCGAATTGAGATTTATCTTTAATTGCTTCTTGATTATTTTTAAGATAAACATCTAATTTTTTGGATATCATACTTGCTTCTGAATAACTTACTAAAGTTAAATCTTTTATATTCTCAATAGCCTTATCACATCCTCTTCTACTAAAAATAAAATAAATAGCTGGCAGCATATTTCTTTCGGCTAGTTTCGAGATCACAAAGCCAATTGAGGGAGACTTTGGTTGTGTTATCCTGCCCACTTTTCCTCTTATTTTCTGCCCTTTAGGAGCTCTCCAGATCTTACAGTTTGGATGAATTCCATTACCCTTATTATTTAAAAGTGGATGGAGGCCTTTAACACTACAAAAAATAAAATTAAGTGGAACAGGTCTCTTATTACTATTAATTAGTACTGTGGGCCCATGAACTTTTTCTATCCAATTTTGTAGTTGATCTGCATTGGCTATTGTTGCTGATAAAGCTATTATTTGAGTTCTAGTAGGGCAATGAATTATAGTTTCTTCCCAAACTGTGCCTCTTTGGGGGTCATTCATATAATGACATTCATCAAGAATCACAGATTCTAAATTTTCTAAGGGATCATCAAATTCATCAAATTCGCCATAAAGCATGTTCCTAAAAATCTCAGTCGTCATGACTAAGATTGGTGCTTCTCTATTTATACTTATATCTCCAGTTAAAAGACCAACTTTATTCTCACCATATTGATTAGTAAAATCTCTAAACTTTTGGTTTGATAGTGCTTTTAAAGGTGTTGTATAAAAAACTCTGCTGTCATGAGATAAGCCTCTATATATAGCAAATTCACCTATCAATGTTTTGCCAGAGCCTGTTGGTGCTGTTAAAACAACAGAATTTCCGCTATTAATAGCTCGTATTGCTTCTAATTGGAAATCATCTAGCGGAAAGGGGAAATATTCCTCTAAATTAAGCAATAATTGTGATTGAAGAGAGGATGAGTTAACTTCTTAATATATGATCTATATAGATATTAATAAACAAAAAATACCTTGCAAACTTTAATAGTAAATCTAAATCTTTTTAATTAAATCCACTATATTTTATTTTGCCAAAATGAAAAAAGTAAAAATTCCAAAAAATAGAATCCGTAAATTAAAAACATTTTCTTTAGGTAAAAAATCATTCGAACTTCTTAGTTTAAATTCGCAAAATAAAAAACTTATAGACTTATGCAGTAATGATTATTTTGGATTAAGTAGGGACAAGGATTTAATAAAAGCTGCTTACGAAATAAGCTTGTTAGAAGGCATTGGTTCAGGAAGCTCTAGGTTTATTACAGGTTCAAGACCAATACATAAATTATTAGAAACAGAACTTGCCAAGTGGCTTGATCAAGAGAAAGTATTACTTTTCCCAAGCGGATTTCAAGCAAATATAGCCGCTATCCAGGCTTTAGCAAACAGAAATAGTATCGTAATAGCAGATAAATTGATCCATAACTCTTTATTGGTTGGAGTCAAAGCTGCTCAAGCGAAACTAGTTCGATTCTCACACAATAATTTAAAAGATTTAGAAGATAAAATTATTAAATCTAACCCCACAAAAAATTCCATTTTAGTTGTTGTAGAATCTCTTTATAGCATGGAGGGATCTATTGCTCCGCTCAGAGAAATAACGGAAATTTGCAAAAATAATTGTGTTCAATTATTAGTTGACGAAGCTCATGCAATTGGGATCTTAGGCCCTGAAGGCAGGGGTTTAAGTTTTAATTGTCGTTCAGATATAACTATGATTACTGGAACTTTTGGAAAAGCATTTGGAAGCGGTGGAGCTTTCATAGCTTCCAATTCAGAAATTGGAGAATACCTTATCCAAACAAGTGGTGCATTTAGGTATACAACCGCACTTGCGCCATCTTTAGCTGCTGGGGCACTGGAAGGTTTAAAGAAAATTTTAGAAAATAAAGAATGGGGTAATGATTTGTTATCTTCTGCGAATGTATGGAAAGATGAAATTATTAAAAATTTTAGTTTTCCAGTTCAGGGAGATTCTCACATTTTATCAATTATTGTTGGCCAAGAAGAGAAAGCAAATTATTTACAAAAATATCTCGAAGAAAATGGGTTTTTAGCAATTGCGATAAGACCGCCAACTGTTCCAGTGGGGCAATCAAGAATCAGAATAACAATACGAAGAAACTTAGATTTTAATCTACTAAATAATTTCATCGCAGTATTAAAAGAGTTTAAATGAAACAAATTATTACTCAACATGGGTGGGGACTAAATAAATATTTCTGGGATGATTATAAAGTTGATTTTTTAAAAAATAATTGGCATTGGCAAGATAATGAAAGGGGCTATTTTTCGACAAATAATTATCAAGCAAAATGGGTTAAAAGCGAATCTAAAAAAGAAATCAGAATGATTTTATGCCATTCATTTGGTTTTCATTTAATGCCAAAAAAAATTTTAAAAGAAGCAACTCATATTGTTCTTATAAATTCTTTCAATAATTTTCTTCCTTTAAGTAATAAGAGAAACTTTATTTTGAGGTCTCTAAAAAGAATGGAGACAAAAATCATAAAAGATGAACCTAAGGAAATGTTGAAAGAATTTATACATAGATCATTTATGCCAAATCATATGAATAATAGTTTTAAAAATATCTTTTATAAAAGTCTAGAGAGTTTAAATAAAACTCTTCTTTTAAGTGATTTAAAAGAACTTTACATCAATAGAGATTTTCCAGTATTTTTAAGAAAAAATTGCAAAATTATTTTTATAAAATCGGAAAATGACTTGATTCTTGACAACGAATCAAATAATAACTTTTTAGATTCCTTAAATAAAACACTTAAAAGGAAGCCAATTTTAATTAAATTAGCTCAACAAGGTCATTGCTTGAATAATTTAAATTTTTACGAGATCTTACGTAATACTCTTAACGATTGAAATGACTAGTAAACAGTGGAATGAGAAAGTAAAAAATAATTTCAATGATGCTGCATACCGGTATTTAGAGCATTCAAATATTCAAAAATTTTTTGCAAAAAAGATAGTTCATCTTATCGAAGAATTAAATCTCCAAAAAAAAGGTGAATGGATAGATCTAGGATCAGGACCAGGACTGTTAGCAGATGAAATAGAAAAAATTTATTCCAAAAAAGTATCCAGAATTGATTTCAGCAAGAAAATGCTTCTTGAGAATAAATTATCTAGAAAAAAAATTTTATGGGATTTGAATAATGATTTACCTTCTGAAATAAATAACTGTTCTCTATTAACATCTAACTTTTGCATACATTGGTTAAACAACCCAGAAAAGATAATAAAAAATTGGTTTAGCAAATTAACACCTGGAGGTTTTTTAATCATTTCATATCCATCAAAAGATTGTTTTCCTGAATGGAAAGATACTTGTAAAAAAATTGATATTGAATATAGTGGTCTTAATTTCCTTTGCTCTAAAGAATTATTAAAAGATTTCAAATCAACTGAAATACATTATTCAAAACAGTTTAATTATCTTGAAAATTTTGAAGATATATATAAACTTTTTAGAAGCATTAAAAATGTAGGAGCACAATCAACAAACTGTAAACGCAAAACAGTGAAAGAGTTAAAGGAAATGCAAAAGTTTTGGCCAAAGAATTACAATAATACAGTGAACCTTTCATGGCAAATTGAGATTCAAATCATAAAGAAATTATGAGTATTCATAAAAATATTTTCAAATTTATAATTTGTGGAACAGATACTGATATTGGGAAAACTTTAATAAGCTCTTTTTTTGTTAAAGGATTAAATTCCTTTTATTGGAAACCTATTCAAAGTGGGATTGAATCGCAAACTGATAGTCAAACTGTTGAAAAACTTGCACAAGTAAGTAAAGAAAAAATAATCAAAGAAGCTTATGTCTTTACAAAACCTCTATCTCCGCATTGGGCTGCTGAAATAGATCAAAAAGCCATTAACTTTGACAAGTTGAGATTGCCAAAAGTGCAAGGATCACTAATTATAGAAACTGCAGGTGGATTAATGGTTCCAATAACTCGCAATTTTTTGCAAATAGATCAAATAAAAGAATGGAATCTTCCGGTAATACTTGTATGTAAGAGCTCACTTGGCACTCTTAACCATACCCTGCTTAGTGTTGAGGCCTTAAAACGAAGAAATATTGAAATTTTAGGTTTAGTAGTTAATGGCGAAAAACACCTAGATAATCCAAAAACTCTAGTTGATTTCAGTGGTATTCCTTTAATTGCTGAATTTCCTTACATCCAAAAAATGGACTCAAATAATTTAGATATACTATGGAAAGATCTAGACATCAAGAATAAGTTGATCTCACTATTAAACTCAAAAATAAGTTAAATGAAATCTTTGGATTCAAAAACTCCAAATCAAGATTGGCACCCAAATATTTGGCCACCTTTTACGCAAATCAATAACAGCAAACCGCAGATAGAAGTAACTCATGGTAAAGATGCTCTCCTATTTACTAAAGATCCTGAAAAAGAACTAATAGATGCAATTAGTAGTTGGTGGGTAACTCTTCATGGTCATAGTAACGAATATATTGCGGATGCTATTTTTGATCAATCAAAAAAACTTGAGCAAGTTATATTTGCTGATTTCTTACATCCACAGGCAAAAAAATTAGCGGAAAGACTTAGTAAATTAACAAAACTAGAAAGGTTATTCTTTTCTGATAACGGTTCTACTGCAGTGGAAGTCGCTTTAAAAATCGCCTTCCAATCATGGCAAAACAGAGGAGAGACAAGAACTCAAATAGTAGCTTTTGATGGCGCCTATCATGGTGATACATTTGGAGCAATGGCTTTAGGTGAAAGAAATATTTTTAATGAGAATTTCGATAATCTTATGTTCCCAGTTAGAAGAGTCCCATGGCCTTCAACTTGGATGAACGATGAAGAAGTAGAAAATAAAGAGAATAAGGCGATCCAAAAATTAGAAACTCTACTTAAAAATCCCACAGTTGCAGTAATCCTTGAGCCACTTGTTCAAGGAGCAGGAGGGATGAATATGGTTAGGCCTCAGTTTATAAAAAAAGTTTCAGAAATTATAAAAAATAATAATTCTTTGTTAATTGCCGATGAAGTATTGACTGGGTTTGGAAGATGTGGAACCCTTTTTGCTTTTCAAAAGGCAAAAATCATTCCTGATTTAATAAGTATTTCTAAAGGTTTAACTGGTGGATTTTTACCGATGGGAATAACTTTATGTAAAGAAAAAATTTTTCAATCCTTTATTGATGATTCCCCAAGAAAAACTTTTTGGCATGGACATAGTTTTACTGCTAATCCTTTAGGTTGTGCTGCAGCAAACGCTAGCCTTGATTTATTAGAAAAAGAACCACAAAAATACCTTTCATTTGAAGAAAAACATTTATCTCATCTAATTAAATTTAAAAACTTACCTAACATAAAGAAGGTAAGGGTATCCGGCACAATTGCTGCCTTCGATTTAGATATTGGAAACAAAAAAGGTTATTTCAATAATATTGGGAAAGAAATAAAGAGTCTTGCAATGGAGCAAGGTTTGTTCATTAGGCCCCTCGGGAATGTTATTTACCTCTTGCCGCCTCTCTGTATTACAGATGATCAATTGGGGAAAAGTTACTGGATCATAAGGCAAATCTTAGACAATCTTTAGATAGAAGTTTAAGGTCCCTGCAGTATTGCATTTTCCACATCTTCTCTATTAATGCAGTAAGAAAATAGTCTTCTAGTTTCTTGTCCTTCACTTTCCCATATAACGCTTAAATCTTCTTGTTCAAAAATAATAGTTGCATTCCAATTTGAAAGTAACAGATACCATTTAGATGGATTATTAATATCCTTCACAGCACCTAAATCAGTTAGCCACAATTCCAATGATTGGAGTGAATTTTGATTGATAGGTTTTTTAGAGGGATTCACAGACTTCTTTAAAAAATTATTTAATTAGCCAAAGCGGTATTGTCTCTAATTCTTTTCCAGTAAAAGAAGCAATAAAAATTGAACCAATTAAACTTATAGAAATGATGATAATTAAAAGAAACAACGAAAACAATTCTCCATTCGAAAAAGGTCTTCTATTTCCTATTAAATTTTGATTATTAGAATCGATTACTAAATTATTTAAAACTTTCGTATTATTTATGATTCTAGCGTTTTCTTTTAGTTTGTCATCATATAATTTCCTTAAATTACTATTATTTAAATGTTCATAAGCTTCAAGAACTTCTTGAAATTTACTTTTAGCAACGTCTATTTCTAATGAAGTTGTATCAGGATGCAACTCAATAGAAAGTTTACAAAATGCCTTTCTTAATTCATGATTGGATGCATTTTCATTTACACCTAAAATTTTGTAATAGGAAGTTTCCCCTTTCAAAATAATCTTTTATTAATATCTTAATTCTAATAAATTTTTACTAAATAGAATGTATTTTATGGATGGTAAAAATTCATATTTATAAAGAAATGAAAAAACAAAATATTCCAGAAGAAATTCTTTCCTTAATTACTGAAGAAGAAATAAATTTATTTCAAGAGTTACAAATTAAAATTAAAGAATTAAATAATAAGACCAATCTCACAAGATTAACTGATGGTGATGATTATTGGGTATCTCAAGTTTTTGACAGCATTTGGCCATTCAAAGCTTTCACGAATATTAATTTTGATAATAAAAAATTTTTAGATATTGGATCAGGCTGTGGCTTCCCAGGTTTAGCTTATGCAATAACTCATCCTAATTCTGAGATATACCTAATTGATTCTTTGAAAAAGAAAACAGATGCATTAAAGTTTTTAGTTGAGCAGATCAATTTCAAAAACAATATTCATGTAATCAATGATCGTGTTGAGAATTTAGCCCACCAATCGTCAATGAGAAATAATTTTAATATTGCAACAACTAGAGCGGTTAGTAACCCATCAACAGTTTCAGAATATATACTACCAATGTTAAAAAAAGAAGGGTTTGGAGTTTTATATTGTGGCAAATGGACGAATCAAGAAAGCAAAAATCTAGATAAAACTTTAGAAATATTAGAAGGGAAAGTTAAAGATAAAAAAGAAATACTATTACCAAAGAATAAAGGCACCCGAAATATTATTCTTATTCAACCAAAGAATTTTTGTCCTGAAATTTACCCAAGAAAAGTTGGCAAACCTGAAAAAAAACCATTATGAAATTATTTTCTTGATAATCTTTTAGCATTCTTATCTCCAAACTTTTCTTTTAAATTTCTCAATTTTTTTATAACTTTTTTTGGATTTATGTGACCTTCTAATACTTTCAATAATTGCCCTTCAGAAACATCTACATCTAGTAAATTCGCGTTGAATCCTGGGAACCAGTGGCTTCCATTACCAAGCAATTGATATCTAGCTCTTGCATATCCTTCCATACCCAACCAATCAATTAAATTTGAAAGCCAAAGCAGAACAGGAATATTAATATTTCCCGGAGTATATTCCCAACTTGGTAAATTTCTATTCCAATTTTGATGCCACTCTAAACCTAAGGAATTAATTGATTCCTGCCTTAGTTTGTTAATTATCTTAGGCACATACTTCTCAGATTCTGATAACAACGAGACAGCTTCTAAATGCAGAGCAAAATCTGTCTCTTTTGCAATACCGACACTCAAAGTATGGACATTTTGATTTCTTAAGCAAAAAAGATCATTAAAAACTATAGGATGAAGTGGTTTACAAAATTCCAACATTTTTCTTGAGGGAGTATGAAGATGTCCCCCTTTATCAGTGGGACTTATTATGAAAACCCCAAGATCATACTTATTGGCTAAATTAATAACCTTGATATTTTCCTGATTAATGAAATACCAGTGCAAATTTACATAATCAAATAAGTTTGTTGTTATGGCCTTTTCAATAAGTGAAGATTTTCCATGGGTTGAAAATCCAATAGATCCAATTAAATTTTCTTTTTGAAAATTTCTCAAAATATCAATGCAACCTCCATCTCGAATAGCCTGATGTAAATGCTCAGCAGTATTGATACCATGTATTGCTAACAAATCAATTCTTTTAACCTTCAATTTTTCAAAACTTGTAATTACATCTCGCTCAAAAATTTCCGGATCACTATTTGGTGGAATCTTTGTTTGGATTATATTTGGAATTTTCTTAGTATTCTTAAAACACATCCCTAATTGCACTTCAGAAGTTCCATAGTACTTGGCGGTTTCTACATGATTTAAGCCATATCGCGTTGCAAGATCTAATATATTTTCTACTTTATTTTGTTCTTCGTATGAAACCTCAGAAAAATCTAATTGATCCCAACTTTTTTGAAATCTCATACCACCTAAAGATAAAACAGGAATCTTCAGATTAGTTCTACCAAATCTACGATATTGCATTCTTTTGATATTAGTGCTTATTCATTCTCGGTGGCTTTCCAAATGATTGAAACATATCCCTATCAAGACTGTTCTCTAAATCATCTAATTCTTCAAATTTGACCCAATGAATACAATCAACAGGGCATGTATCTATTGCTTCTTGTATCACATCAGAATTATCTCCATCTTGCCTAATAGCTCGACTTCTACCATGAAATTCATCAACAGTGAAAGTGTTCGAAGCGACGTGAACACAGTACTGACAACCAATACACTTTGCTTCATCAACCCATACAGCTTTTTCGGCTAATAGACCACCTAAAACGGGCTCATAGCCTGTAATCTCAATAATTTCTTCGTTATTATGAAATGGATCTGTAAAATCCATATCTTGACATTAGTTTTCCCACTTGGTTAGCACCAATTCAATAGAACCATCATTTTTATTTTTTTGCTCTACGATTTGATATCCATCTTCCTGCGTTTTAGAAATGATTGTTTGATAAGCATACATTTGTGTAACTTTTGAGATAAATCTTTCTACTGGAATCTCAAATTTCCATAGATCAAGGTCAGTGACTAATTCATATGCATTAGAATTGTTATCCCATTTAAATCCAACTTGGGTATCACCAGGTAAATTCATACTTATATCAACGGCTGTGAATTGACCTTTGTATCCTTTTACAAACTTTTCTTCCTGATTAATACTATAACCGAAATGATTTAAAGCCTTAATTAATGGCTTTGCTTCTTTAAGCTGAGTTTTAATTGTACTAAAATGTGACATTAGATTCGTTATTAAATTGTGTTAAGTTTTCACTTTTATTAGAGAGGAAAGCATCAGAAGTTTTATTTTTAGCTGTTACTTTACCGAGAGCGTCTTCAAGATTTTTTGTAGCTTCATTGCATGAATTACCAGTAAATCCCTCAACAGTCTCTTCAACTCTTCCGTCTTGATGAATTTTGAATCTCAATGTTTTTTGAGTCATTAAATTCTAGTACTGAGTACTTTTACTTTATATAGAATAACGAAAATTTTTTGTTTCAGTTGGTACAAGTTAATTTATTTTAATTTTTATAGTGAATATCTGATAAATTTATTTTTTATGTAGCGTTATCGTAAAAATTATGATTATTAATTATAAAAACCTTGCATCCCCATTGAATCAAGGGCGGTTTTTGCTTCTTCCATAACGGATGGCTCTTTATCGAAAAGGGCTATCTTTGTACATTCATCAACAAAACTTTCTTGTAATGTATTGTTTAATTTTTCGTACAATCTGGACAATGACCAAATGCAATTACTTCTTACGCCTGATTCATTATCAATCTTTAAACTTACTAAAAGTTGTTCTGCTGCTAGTTGAGCGTTCTCAAAAGAAACATTTCCAATTTCAGCTAAAGAACTAGATGACCATAACCTTACTGCAGCCACATCATTCTTTAGAGCATTTATTAATGGTCCTAAAACAATTTGATTATCATAATTAGCTAAGCTCCATGCAGTCGCTCTTCTGACATAAGCATTATCATCAGTCTTCAAAAGACTGACAAGTTTTTGAACCGCGCTAGGAAATGGATTACGTCCTAAAGCATATACCGCACTCATTCTTTCAACAGGACAAGGTTGATCAAGCAATGGTAATAATAGGGGGAAAGATCTTTGATCTCGATACTCACAAAATATTCTTAAACCTTGTATTCTTTCTTCTCTATTACCTTTGAGCATTTTTAAAGCTTCATCACACTCTTGAGTAATATTTAAATCTTTTGAAAAAAACATCTTCATCAATTTGCTCTAAAGGATCAATTTCAATCTCTAAAGCCAATTCTCTAGCTAAAACATCTGGATCAACAGCAATTTCAGCTAAGCTATCTTGATGAGGATCCTTATCTTTTGTCATTTTCAGATTTTAATAATATTAATTCATTGGAGCAGGTGACATCATATCTCCTGGCAGCCAAATTCTTGCACTAACCGCTAAGAAGGCAATCCCAAAAAGTGCGACAATAGCAAAAGGTAAGATTTTTGTCTTAATAAAACCCAAAAATTCAAATTTAGTTAACATAATAATAACCTTTTTAAGAGACTTTTAAAAAATTTTTAAGATAATATTTTCTAAGATAATATTATTTCTTTGTTGCATTTTGTCTTAACTGTCCACATGCAGCATTTTTATCAAGACCTCTGCTTTTTCGCAAACTAACAGCAATGCCATTATTAGAAAGTCTAGATTGAAATGATTGAAGATTTTTTTGGGAGGCTCTTTGAAATTCGACCTCATCAATTTTGTTGTACTGTATTAAATTGACGTGGCATTGAAACCCTTTCAGCAAATTACTTAATTCATTTGCATGTTCTAATTTATCATTAACCCCACTTAGCATTAAATATTCAAAACTTACCCTCCGACCAGTATCTCTTACGTATCGCTTACAGTCTTCAATTATATTTTCGATCTCATAGTTTTTTGCACTTGGTATTATCGTTTCTCTTATTTTTTGGTTTGAAGCATGTAAGCTTATTGCTAATGTAAATTGACAATTACCTAATACTAGAAAAGACTTTTCTGATAATTTATTTATCATTTTTGGGACAGCGACAGTGCTTACAGTTATCTTTCTCTGGCTAATTTGAAAATCCTCATTTATAGATCTAATTGACACGAGTAGCTCGTCAATATTCAATAGGGGCTCACCCATACCCATGAAAACAATATTAGTTACTTTTCTATTCATTTCATTTTCAATAAATAAAATTTGATCTAAAATTTCACTTGCTTTTAATGATCTTTTCAAGCCTTCCTTTCCAGTTGCACAAAATTTGCAGTCCATAGGGCAACCAACTTGACTAGATAGACAAGCAGTTAGTCTTTTTTCAGTTGGTATACCAACGCACTCAATACTTTCATTATCTTCTGTAGACAGCAACAACTTTAGAGTACCATCGTTAGCTAAGTTTCTTTCTTGAATACTTAGCTCACTTACTTTATAACCATCATCCTTTAACTTCTTTCTAAAATCTAAAGGTAAGACTTCTATTTGATCAATATTTTTCTTTTTATTTCTATAGTTATAAATCCAATTATAGATTTGACGACCCCTAAAAGCAGCTTGACCATAATCTAAAGCCACATTTTCTAAATCTTTAACACTACTTCCAAGAAGATTTTTCAAATTAAGTAGTCTTTATTTCAAAACTATTTTCACCATAACAGCAAACCATGTTTTAAGAAGAATTCTGTAAGAAGAAGCGCAATAAAACCAATCATGGCCATTCTTCCATTTAGTCTTTCATTATAAGAATGGAATCCATAACGAGGTAATTTTCTTTTGGGGACAATCTCGGGCTTAATCATCACTTACAAATTTAAAAATCTATTCTAATCACTAAAAATAATAATAGATAATATTTATTCATCAGACAGAAGGCCCTCCTCCTGTAATCCCTCCAGTGCAGCAGGATCTGGTAATTGATCTTCAGAAAATTGATTTTCAGCATTAGGCCTTGCGAATGCCGCAAAATTACTCGAAGAAGGATCGATACCATGTCGATTTCTCGTTGTCTCCAAATCTTCATCACTAGGATCATCAAGAATAGCAGTAGAGCTTACGGCAGATGATTGAGGCATATCAACTGTATAATCAGGCCTTAAGTTCTGTGCTCTTCTGTAGCCACCAGATTCTTCTGCGAGAATATCGGGATGAGGGCCAGCCTCTGAGGATAATTCCTCCACAAAACCGCTAAAACCTGTACCTGCAGGTATTAGTCTACCGATGATAACATTTTCTTTTAAACCTCTTAACCAATCAGATTTACCTTCAATCGCAGCTTCTGTAAGAACCCTTGTTGTTTCTTGGAACGATGCTGCTGAAATAAAGCTATCTGTATTGAGAGAGGCTTTGGTAATACCCAACAAAACAGGAGTAAATTGTGCTGGAGCTCCTCCTGTAATTGCCATTGCTTGATTTGTATCTTCCACTTGCCTCAACTCTATGAGTTCACCAGGTAAAAGAGTAGTATCCCCAGCATCTTCTATACGGACTTTACTTGTCATCTGCCTGACAATAACTTCAATATGCTTATCATCGATTGCTACACCCTGTGACTTATAAACATTTTGTACCTCACTAACCATACTTCTTTGGAGTTTTGATATAGATTCTCGAGCTGCATCTATTAGAGGTTTTTGATCTTTCAAATCATTAAAATAGCAATCTAATAGTTCATGCGGATTAATTGGACCATCAGTTAGAGATTCTCCACCTGTAACTTGTTGTCCATCACTAACCATAATGTTTTTTCCAATTAAAAGCTGATATTCATTAACTAAATCATCTTTTTCAATAACCGATAAAGAAACTGATTCTTCATCATTACCTTGTTTAATATTAACAATTCCAGATTTTTTACATAAAATTGCAGAGTCCCTAGGTCTCCTAGCTTCTAATAACTCTTCAATACGAGGCAATCCTTGTACGATATCTCCAGTTTTCTGCCTCTCAAAAACAAGTAAAGCTAAACCATCTCCCCTAAGAACTAAATCTCCGTCTTTAACATGTAAAACAGAATCAGGAGAAACCATATAAGGTCTGCCAAGTCTTAAGGTTACTGAACTATTAGAAATTTCTTCTATTTCTCCACAAGAAGTTGATTTTACAGAATTACTAATAGGATCACCATCAACTATACGATCACCAACTTTAACTACTGCTTTATCACTAATTTTAATTTCAATTTTATCTTCTTCTCTTTCAACAATTAATCTTCTTATTGGCTCATCATCAACAATATTTGGCAATTGAACCAATCCCTTCTCTTTACAAAGAATTTGAGTCGTAGCTATTACATCTCCTGCTTTTACAAATTGGTCATTAACGACTTGAAGTTCTGTATGTGTGGAGCCATGGCTGGAGTCAGATAAAGTATCTCTTCTTACAAGAATAGACTCTAATATAACTAAATTTAATCTTTTAATTGATGCATCATTTTTATCTTCAATAGACTCGACGTCAATTGTCATTTGAGGAGTTGCATCAAAGCTTTCAATGCTTAGATGAGTTCTAAGCAATTCAACTCCTTCAACAGATTTTATCAATTCTCCATCTTTATAAGTAAGCCTTTGTATAGCTTTTAAGCCTAAATGTGGGCCTTTTTCCTGCTTAACATGAGATAGTTGAGGTAACTCCGCTTGGTCAGGAATAGAAAATTCTTCAACAGTTCTTAATAACAAGCCTCGACATTTAGGTGTTTCTAGTTTTTGAACAAATAAAATTTCTTTATTGTCAACACCGTCTAAAATCTTTTCGCCAGGATTTACTAGATTTCCTTCTTCTGTAAATCTATTCAAAACATCTTCATCATCACACTCATGAAAAGTTCCATTTCTTACAGTTATTTCACGAAGGATATCATTTTTTTGCGTAACAGTAACAATTCCTGATGTTTGACTAAAAATATCTTTTACAACTTCTGTTCCAGCTTCAATCCATTTCATATCTTCAATCATTAGAAGAGATATATCTTTATTGATTTCATGTGTCTCTTGAGGAATCCAAAGCAATGTTCCTCCTTGACTTACTTCAAAACCATTTTTAGATGATCTTGCTTTTTTGACGCTTAATCCCGGTGCATATTTTACGAGACCACCAGTTTTTGTACGGTACCTTTCATCAATTAAATCTGCTATTACTTCACCATTACTGATTTTATTTCCAGGTGAAATATTTAACCTATAGGATGTGCCATCAGTAGATTCCAAATTATAAATTTGACCTGCATGAGTAGATTCTTCAATTAATTTAAAATTAGTTAAAGACATTGAGGTAGTAACAATCTGAACTTCTCTTGAGTCTCCTATTGATTCTCTCAATCGAACTTGTCCGCCAAACTCACTTGATTGACTTGCCTCTGCCAAAACAGTTCCTTCATCTACATTTTTTCCAGATGCAATAACAGGTCTTGCATTAGGTGGCAAGTTATAAACATCTCCTGCTAAAACCCACAATCTGCCTAATCTTTGAGCTTTTAAAGTAATATTTCCCTGCCTATCTGTTACCTCCTTTGGTTGAATAACCTTGTCGTACCTGACTTGACCTGCTAAATCACATATAACATCTTTTGTTGCTTTCTCAACACTCTTTTTCACTGCTCCAGCAGTAATTTGAGCAACAGTTATATCAGAATTAATTTCTTGACCGTCTTCTACAAATAAAAGCGAACCACTATTAACTTCTATTTTTTGAGCTTTTCCTGAATTATTTCCTTGTGGAACTACTTTTAGTATGAAATCCACTTCCGCTTGTTTAGCTTCTACGCCATGTGGGGTTCTGTAACCTCTAATCTTTGCTTTTGAACTAAATTCTACTTTACCAGCAATTTTTGATCTTACAACTCCACTTTCCGCAGTTGATACACCTCCAGTATGGAAAGTTCTCATTGTCAATTGAGTTCCTGGCTCGCCAATAGATTGAGCAGCAATAATTCCAACTGCCTCACCTAAATCAACCAAATGATTATGAGCCAATGCCCATCCATAACACCTCCTACAAACCGATCTATTCGCTTCACATGTTAATGGGGATCTTATTTTGACTTGTTTAATAGATGCTTTCTCAATTTCTCTTGATAATGAGTTATCTATTGCTGTGTTTTTAGAAACAAGAAGGTTTTCTTCAGCATCAAAAATATCCTCAGAGATAAGCCTACCAAGAAGCCTTGCTCCAAATTTACCATCTTCAGCTTCAACAACTATTGACCGTTCTGTTCCACAATCTTCTTCTCTAACAATTACATCTTGAGCTACATCAACTAATCTTCTAGTCAAATAGCCAGAATCCGCAGTTCTTAAGGCAGTGTCAACTAAACCTTTCCTTGCTCCATAAGAAGAAATCACATATTCAGTAACAGTGAGTCCTTCTCTAAAATTGGTTCTTATTGGCAGGTCAATGATTTCTCCTTGAGGATTAGCCATCAATCCCCTCATACCAACAAGTTGTCTTACCTGAGACATATTACCCCTTGCTCCTGAATTAGCCATCATCCAAACGGAATTCAGAGGATCATTTTGATTAAAATTATTCTTGACAGCATCTACCAATCTTTCATTAGTTTCAGTCCAGGTATCTATAACCTTTGTGTGCCTCTCAACTTCGGTAATTTCACCAAGTCTGTAACATTCTTCTGTAGCGGATATTTGCTCTTCGGCTTGTCCAATTAAATCTTGTTTAGCTTCAGGAACTTTTAAGTCATCTACTGAAATAGAGACAGCCGCTTGGGTAGCATATTTAAATCCTAAATCCTTTAGATTATCAGCCATGGCTGCAGTTACAGCAGTTCCATGAGTTTTATAAGCCCAAGAGACTAAATTTTTTAAAGCTTTCTTATCAACTACCTTATTCTTAAATGATGGAGGTGTTTTAGGGAGAGCAGGCATTGTAACTGGATTATCTCTTTTTGAGTTTTTAGCGGTTTTGCGTGCTTTAGATGTTTTTTTAGGTTTTGATGAAGTCATGATTTTTTAAATAAATGAAAAATAGTTTTTAAAGATTAAGTTTTAGATACAGAATCAATGATGGTATAGTTCATAACTACTCTCCCAACAGTTGTGAGCACAAATCTACTTATTAAATTATTATCAGAGTCAAATCTGTCCCTTCTTAAATTCCAGATTTCTAATCTTGAACCATCTTCTAGCTCTTGAGTTTTTTGTGGGCTACCCATTTCGTCTTCATCTTCAACTTCACCATTAAATCTAACCCAAACCCATTCATGTAGGCTGAGTCTTTTATCCTCAAAGGCAAAAATGACATCTTCTAATGAAGCAAAAGTAGTCTTATTATGTCCAAATTCTGGTTTTTGATAATTCGGTTGCAAAGCCGTTAGATAATAAGATCCCAAAACCATATCTTGTGATGGAGTGACAATTGGTTCCCCAGTAGCAGGAGAAAGAATATTGTTACTGGCCAACATAAGCATGCGTGCTTCAGTTTGTGCCTCTAATGCTAAAGGAACATGCACTGCCATTTGATCTCCATCAAAGTCAGCATTGAATGCAGGACAAACTAAAGGATGAAGTTGTATTGCTCTACCTCCAACTAATTTTGGTTCAAAAGCTTGAATTCCTAAACGATGCAGCGTAGGGGCTCTATTTAAGAGAATTGGATGACCTTCAATAACTTCTTGAAGTACCTGCATAACTTCGTCATCAGCCTTTTGTATTAATTTTTTTGCAGCTTTAATATTATTCACAATATTTTGTCGTATCAATCTATGAATTACAAAAGGTTGAAAGAGCTCTATCGCCATTTCCTTTGGGAGACCACACTGATGCATTTTTAATTTAGGGCCCACAACTATTACAGATCTTCCTGAATAGTCAACACGCTTTCCAAGGAGATTCTGTCTAAATCTTCCTTGTTTTCCTTCAATTATGTCACTTAGGGACTTTAGAGCTCTATTATTTGCTCCAACAACTGTCCTCCCTCTCCTACCATTATCTATAAGGGCATCAACTGCCTCTTGAAGCATTCTTTTTTCGTTCCTAACTATAATTTCAGGAGCTAAAATTTCTTGAAGCCTAGCTAATCTATTATTTCTATTTATAACTCTTCTATATAAATCGTTTAAATCTGAAGTTGCAAATCTTCCCCCATCAAGCTGTACCATAGGTCTAAGATCGGGAGGTATAACTGGAATTGCATCTAAAACCATCCATTCTGGTTTTGCATTAGTTGCAATGAAATTATCAATAACTCTTATTCTTTTAATAAGCTTGGCCCTCTTTTGCCCTTTGCTATTTGTAATTTCTTCTCTAAGCTCCTCAGCAACCTGATTTAAATCAAGGTCCTCAAGTAACTGCTTTAGTGCCTCAGCTCCAATTCCGACAAAAGGTTCATTTTCGATAGTTGAATCTTCAGCATAAATTTCATCTTCGATTTCCAGCCACTCATCCTCAGTGAGTAATTGCTTATATTTAAGTTCTTTATGATCACCTGGATCTAAAACTACATAACAATTAAAATAAACAATTTGTTCTACATCCCTAAGAGGTATATCCAAAAGAATTGCAACGTAACTAGGGATTCCTTTCAAATACCAAACATGGGAAACTGGCGCGGCTAGTTTTATATAGCCCATCCTATGCCTTCTGACTCTACTTTCAGTTACTTCAACCCCGCATCTCTCACAAACAATGCCGCGATGTCTTACCCTTTTATATTTTCCACAATGGCATTCCCAATCTTTAGATGGCCCAAAAATCTTTTCACAAAATAATCCATCCATTTCTGGCTTAAGTGTCCTGTAATTGATAGTTTCAGGTTTCGTAACTTCACCAACTACTTGTCCATTGGGCAATGTCCTCTGACCCCAATCCATTATTCTTTGTGGAGAGGCTATTGAAATTTTGACGTAATCAAAGTGATTTTCAGTTCTTAAGTTGCTGTTTGTCATTTTTGGCGAATTTAAATTAATAGTTTTTTTATTGAGTATTTAATCTTCCTCATATTCTGAGGTTCCTAGTGATTCATAAGTCGGTCTTGATGGAGTATTTCTTCTGGGATTTATATCTTGCATTAAATCTACTTCTTTTCCTTCGTCTGTATAAACCCCTATATCCAAACCTAGAGATTGTAATTCTCTCATAAGAACTTTAAATGACTCAGGAGTACCAGGCCTTGGAATCGGTTTACCTTTTACGATTGCATTAAGCGCTTCATTTCTTCCTTGCATGTCATCAGATTTCACTGTTAACAATTCCTGAAGTGTATAAGCGGCTCCATAAGCTTCAAGAGCCCATACTTCCATTTCTCCAAGCCTTTGTCCCCCTTGCTGAGCTTTACCTCCCAATGGTTGTTGTGTAACCAAAGAGTAAGGACCAGTAGATCTTGCATGAATTTTGTCATCCACCAAATGGACTAATTTTAGAAAGTGAGAGTATCCAACAGCAACTGGTTGATCAAAAGGTTCCCCTGTTCTACCATCTTTAAGCAATAACTTTCCAGGATCTTCAGGGTTATAAACCCATGCTTTACCTGGCTGTTTTGAAGCCTCCTCTAAAAATGCTTGAACAGTTGCATGTGATTTTTCAGCTCCATACATTTCATCAAATGGAACGACCTTAACCCTGCAATTTAAGTTGGAAGCTGCCCAGCCCATCAATAGTTCAAAAACTTGACCTACATTCATCCTACTTGGAACTCCTAGAGGATTAAGAACTATGTCCACAGGCGTTCCGTCAGGTAAATAAGGCATATCTTCTCTTGGTAAGATTCTGCTAATAATTCCTTTATTTCCATGCCTACCAGCCATTTTGTCACCTACTTGAATTTTCCTTCTTTGAGCCACATAAACTCTAACGACCATGTTAGCTCCTGGAGGTAATTCATCACCTTGTTCTCTAGTATAGATCCGAACATCCAAAACCCTTCCTTTTTCAGTTTTAGGTACCCTGAGAGAATTATCTCTCACATCTCGAGCCTTTTCACCGAAAATAGCCCTTAATAATTTTTCTTCAGGTGGTTGGTCTGATTCACCTTTTGGAGTCACTTTTCCTACAAGAATATCTCCACTTTCGACAAAAGCACCAATCCTAATAATTCCCATCTCATCAAGATTATTCAAGCTTTCTTCCGAGATATTGGGAATCTCTCTTGTGATTTCTTCAGGCCCGAGCTTCGTTTGTCTTGCTTCAATTTCATATTTTTCAATATGTACTGAGGTATATAAATCATCAGTTACCATCCTTTCGCTTACAAGAATTGCGTCTTCGTAGTTGTATCCCTCCCAGGGCATGTAAGCAATTAAAACGTTCTGGCCAAGGGCTATTTCCCCTCCTTCACATGCGGATCCATCTGCTAAAACCTGCCCAGATATAACTCTATCTCCAATTTTTACTATAGGTCTTTGGTTGAGGCAAGTATCTTGATTTGATCTTTGATACTTCTGAAGATAGTGAAAATGTTCATTACCATGCTCATCTTTAACAACAATCTCATTTGCGTCTACGTAAGATACAGTTCCATTAACTTTTGTTATGGGAACCATTCCGGAATCTCTAGCAACTTGAGATTCTAACCCTGTTCCAACTAAAGGACGTTCTGGCCTGAGCAATGGAACGGCTTGGCGTTGCATATTTGATCCCATGAGAGCTCTATTAGCATCATCATGTTCCAAGAAAGGAATAAGTGAAGTAGCAACTGAAATGACCTGAACAGGAGAAAGCTGAACATAATCCACTTGATGAGGAGGTACTTTTTCAAAATCCTGTCTGTATCTTACTGGTATCAGATTTGCAATTATATTGCCCTCTTTATCAGTCGCAACATCTCCTGGAGCCACCCTACACTCATCTTCTAAATCAGCAGAAAGATAAACAGGATCACCCTCCTTATTAACTTTACCGTTATTAACTTTCCAAAAAGGTGTTTCAATAAAACCGTACTCATTGACTCTTGCATGGGTAGCTAAAGAATTTATAAGTCCTGCATTAGGACCTTCAGGAGTCTCAATAGGACATAATCTTCCATAATGTGAAGGGTGTATATCTCTTACCGCAAAGCCTGCTCTTTCTCTGGTTAGACCTCCTGGACCTAATGCTGAAATTCTTCTCTTATGTGTTAATTCAGCAAGAGGATTAGTTTGATCCATGAACTGACTTAATTGACTTGAGCCAAAAAATTCCTTTATTGCAGCAACCAAAGGTTTAGGATTAACTAGTTGAGCAGGCGTTAGAGAATCTGTTTCTCCTACAGTCATTCTCTCTTTAATAATTCTCTCTAAACGATTAAGTCCAACTCTGACTTGATTTTGAAGAAGTTCCCCTACAGATCTAACCCTTCGATTGCCAAGGTGGTCAATATCATCCAAGCTAGCGCCACCAATATCTAATTCTAAGTTGATTAAATAATCAATTGTAGAAAGAACATCTTCATGGGTAAGCGTTCTTAGATCGTCTGGGACGGTAAGCCTCAATTTTTTATTTATTTTATATCTCCCAACTCGGCCTAAATCGTATCTTTTGGGATCAAAAAATCTACTGTGCAAAAGCTGTTGTCCGCCAGAGACAGAGGGAGGTTCACCAGGACGTAGCTTCTTGTAAAGCTCAAGTAATGCCTGATCCTCTGAATTTATACCATCGTCATTAGCTGAATCAATTGATTTTTGATAAAACTCTGGATGCCTAATTTTATCGACCACATCATTATCTGAAAGACCCATCGCTCTCATAAGAACATGCGCATTAATTTTTCTAGTTTTATCAACTCTCACATAAAGTAGATTATTTTTGTCAGTCTCGAATTTTAACCATGCACCTCTATTTGGAATAACGCTAGCATTGTAAGTTCTTCGACCATTTTTATCTAGTTCATCTTTGAAATATACTCCAGGACTTCGAACAATTTGATTAACAATAACTCTTTCAGCACCGTTAATGATGAAAGTTCCCCTTTCAGTCATTAATGGCAATTCGCCAATAAATACTTCTTGTTCTTTAATTTCCCCTGTCTCTTTATTAATCAATCTGCAAGTTACATACATTTGAGATGCAAATGTAGCATCTCTTCTTTTTGCTTCCTCAACATCATGCCTAGGTCTTTTTAACCTGTACTCTTCTCCGATAAAATGCAATTCTAATTTACCTGTGTAATCAGAAATAGGGGAAAAATTTTGTAGTTCTTCTATTAAACCTTTTTCCAAAAACCATTTAAAGCTTGCTCTTTGTACTTCAACTAAATCTGGTAGATAAGTAGCTGTTTTTGCTACCTGTAAAGCGCTACTGCTCATCCAAAAAACCTGCGATTTTGTGAGATTTACTATTTACTTTTAATCTACTTAATATTTAAATCTTTAACTTTTCACTTAATAAAAAATCAACTATTAAATCTCGATTTCAACAAAAAATCAATCTAATAAAGAAGAATTAAATTTCATCAAATGCTAATAAAACATTAATTGTGTAAGTTAAAAAAAAAAGAATTAAGTGAAATTTCAAGTAATTCCTTATCCTAACAGCTGCTATGTCAATTTAACAAGTCAAATTTAAACAAATCTTCAGCATTCTTAGATGACTCTCTAGCAATTGTAATTAATTCAGTAGATCTTAAATCTGCAATAAAATTAGCAACATTTTCAACAAATGCAGGTTCATTTCTTTTACCCCTATGAGGAACAGGAGCTAAAAATGGTGAGTCAGTTTCAATTAGGTATTTATCATTTGGTACTATTTTGGCACACTCATGAATTTCATGTGCTTTTGGGAAAGTTACTATTCCACTAAAACTGATGTAAAATCCAAGATCCAAAAATTGCTTCATTTCTTTTGGAGTTCCTGTCCAACAATGGAGTACACCATTAGGACATTTTCCTTTTTTAGAAAGATCACTACATATCTCAATCATTTCATTTGCAGCATCTCTGCAATGGATAATTACAGGCAATTTAAGTTCATAAGCTAGCTCCATTTGAGGAATAAGTGCTTCAATTTGCTGCGTTTTATTTTCATTCTTAAAAAAATCCAAGCCTAATTCGCCAATAGCTACAACTCTTATATCCTCCTGTGCTGATTTTCTTAAAAGAGATTTTGATTTTTCTTCCCATTTTTTTGCTTCTAGCGGGTGTAAACCAACTGAATAGTAAATTTCATTAAATTCATGAGATATTTTTTTCAATTTTGGAATTTCTGTTAGTTCACAACAAGCATGAACTAATTTTTTTACACCTCTTGAACGCAATCTTAGAACAACATCTTCAAGATCTTTTTCGAAATTTTCAAATATTAAATGACAGTGGGAGTCTATGAGTTCGATATCGCTCATAATCTTGATATGCCTTTTTATTTTGTGATAAGAGTATTTTTGACAAAATTATTAATTTTTGATTTTTTATTAGCACCGTTATTCTTGTGAAGAACATTTTTTTTAACTGCTTTATCGATTAAGCTAAAAGCTTTATTAAGACTTGATTTTACCAAATTTTTATTATCAACACTGGGGTCTTTTTTAAATTTTTCGCAATTTTCTAAAGTTTTTTTAGTCAAAGTTCTTAGTGTAGATTTGTATGACTTATTGATAAGACGATTTCTTTCAGCAATTTGGATTCTCTTTTTTGCAGATTTGTTATTGGCCACAAAGGATACCTTGATAGTAGATATTAAATAATAACAAATAGATCGACTACTAATCAATAATATATAATTTAAAGAGCTATTAAATTGGACTAGAGCCTTTCAATTTAAAAAATTAAGAATATGAAGATCATAAATAATAAAGAATACGCTATCCGTGAGTTAAAAAGGATTGCTACTCGAACTAACTCAGAAAACAATAACAAAATAAATGCGATTGTCGAAGAAATACTTCAAGAGGTAAAAAATTATGGAGATATAGCAGTGAAAAAATATACCAGAAAATTTGATGGTTTTGACCCCGACCCTATGCAAGTTAGTAAAGAGGAATTAAAGGATGCATGGAATGAAATTGATAGCAGTTTAAAGCGCTCTCTTGAGGTAGCCTACAACAGAGTTAAAAAATTCCATGAAAAAGAAATTCCATCATCCTTCTCTTTAAAAGGAGAACATGGTGATACAGTCCAAAGGAGGTGGACACCAGTGAAAAATGCAGGTATTTATATCCCAGGAGGCAGAGCTGCTTATCCAAGTACTGTTCTAATGAATGCAATACCTGCAACAGTAGCAGGAGTTGAAGAAATCATAATGGTATCTCCTGGAAATAGGGAAGGGAAAATAAACAAAACTGTTCTTGCTGCAGCTCACCTAACAGGAATCAATAAAGTTTTTAGAGTTGGTGGAGCGCAGGCAATTGGTGCTTTAGCATTTGGCACAAAACAAATTAATAAAGTTGATGTTATTACTGGTCCAGGTAATATTTATGTAACTACTGCAAAAAAACTAATTTATGGCTCTACAGGAATTGATTCTTTAGCAGGGCCAAGTGAAATATTAATCATTGCAGATGAAACCGCTAAAAGCACTCTTATAGCATCTGATCTACTCGCACAAGCAGAGCATGACCCGTTGGCTTCTTCAATACTTCTAACTACATCAAATAATCAGGCAAAAGAAGTTTTAGAAGAAATTTATAAAAAAATAGATAATCATCCAAGAAAAGAAATTTGCTTTGAGTCAATAAAAAATTGGGGATTAATTGTTGTCTGCGAAAATTACAAATCATGTATCGAATTAAGCAATAACTTTGCTCCAGAACACCTAGAAATATTAGCTTTAGATTCAAAAAAGATTCTTCAAGGAATAGAAAATGCAGGAGCAATTTTTTTAGGTAAATGGACCCCGGAAGCTGTGGGGGATTATCTTGCCGGACCAAATCATACTTTACCAACATCAGGAAATTCTAGATTTAGCGGTTCTCTAGGAGTTGAAACTTTTATGAAAAATACTTCAATAATAGAATTTAATGAAAAAAGTTTAAAAGCTACCAGCCTTGATATTATTAACCTCGCTAATAGTGAGGGATTACATAGCCATGCTAATTCAGTCCAAATAAGATTTGAAGATTAGCAAACTTTTGAGGGAGAATAAACAACTGGAATACTGTTTTCAACTTTACCAACCAATACTTTATCTGTAAGATCAACAAATAATCCATTCTCTAATACACCAGGAATATTATTGAGACTCAATTCAGTATCTTTTGGATTCTTAATACCATCATTAAACAATACATCTAGAATTAGATTGCCTTGATCAGTAACAACTGGACCAGCTTTTTTTGTAGCCATTCTTAGACTAGAGCTACCTTTCATATCTGAGATCATATCCTGTACTTGTTTCCAAGCATTCGGAAGTACCTCTACAGGTAAAGGAAATGATTCATTTAAGTTTTCTACAAGTTTAGTTTCATCAACTACGATCAACAATTGATCAGCTTTAGATGCCACTAACTTTTCTCTAACATGACATGCTCCTCCTCCTTTAATTAATTGAAAGCTCGGATCAACTTCATCAGCTCCATCAATAGCTAAATCGATTTGGGAAACAGAAGCTAAATCGATAAGCGGTATATCCAGTTCAAGAGCTAAAACTTCTGACTGAAAAGAAGTTGCAACACCTCTTATATTTTTAAGTTTTCCAGAACGTATTTCGTCTGCAAGGCTTTTTATCATGAGAGCAGCAGTAGATCCAGATCCTAGTCCCAGTATCATGTCATTTTGTACTTCCTTAATTGCTGCATCAGCAACTATTTTTTTCATTTGAGTTTGTGAATCCAAAATTTTTTCTTCTTAGTTTATAAATTATTAAATTTCAATGGGTGATTTATGTCAAACCTGGGAGAGGTTCTGGCTTGATATTTATTTGTATTTCCTTATTGTCTCGCAAAACATTTAGGAGGAGTACTTTACCTATTTGAGCTTTTTCTACTTCATCTAGCAAAGCTTTAGGTTCTTCAATAGAGATATTTTCTGCTGCTATTACTAAATCTCCTCTTCTTAAACCAGCTTTTTCGGCAGGACTATTAGGTATGATTGATTGAATAAGAGCTCCATTTCTTTCTGGCAATTGAACTAATGAATTGGGGTCTTGATTATGTTCTTTAGCAATTCTAGGATTCAAAGAGATCAATTGGACTCCTAAGTATGGGTGAATAACTTTCCCATTTTTAAGAAGCTGATCTGAAACACTTTTAGCAAGATTGATAGGTATTGCGAAACCCAGGCCGGCTCCAGGACCACTTCTAACCAATGTATTGATTCCTATAACCTCACCATTTGAATTAATAAGCGGTCCTCCAGAATTCCCTGGATTTATTGCAGCGTCAGTCTGAATAAGATCAAGCCTTTTATCTGAAAACCCTAGACTATTGATATCTCTATGTAGACTACTTACGATACCTAAGGTAACTGTTTTTTCTAAACCATAAGGAGTTCCTAGAGCTATGGCCCAATCTCCAACCTCGAGATCTTCAGAATTTCCAAGTGGAGCAAAGTTAAAGAATTTAGAGTCATCTATTTTTACCAAAGCCAAGTCAGTTACTTCATCAGTTCCCAAAACTTCACCATCGCAAATAGTTCCATCTGCCAAAGTTACTGAAACATCATCAACTCTTTCTACTACATGAGCATTTGTGAGAACCAAACCATTCTCATTGATGATAACTCCGGAACCTTGACCTTTCTCTCTCTCAGGGGCAATCCCTTGCTCTCCTAGTAAATCCCTCAACAGAGGGTCCAACAGAGTGGGGTCAAATTGCTGCCTCTCTATCAATCGCTCAGTATCGATTTTTACAACTGCAGGTCCAACATTTTTCACTGCGGATGATACAAAATTATGACTGTCAAGAGAACCCAAGGCTATCACTTGTCCTTCTTGAGAGAAATTAATTAAACAAAAACAGATAATAATGAATATTCTGATTAAATTAATAAATCTAACCTTTAAAAAATTCATTTATCTAGAGTTTATAAATTCATTATTTCAATTTAATTGAAGAAATTTATAATCGTTGTTTTTTTGTTTACATCCATAAAATACAAATTTTCGAAATTTTATAGAAAAAAATTTTTTATGTGTGAAAATTACTTTAAATCAGATTAATAGATAAATTTGAATAAAGAAAACTTAAGTAAACTAGAAAACCTTATAAAAAAAGTTGCCATTGAATGGGATCTCAAAATCTGCAGTTTAAATATTCAAACCAATCAAAATCCCATAGTTGTAAAAATCATTATAAAAAAAACTAATGGAGATGATATTTCACTTGAAGATTGTGCTTTATTTAATGCCCCAGCATCTGAAGAAATAGAAAATTCAAATCTTTTAAATTGTTCATATGTGTTAGAAATTAGTAGTCAAGGGGTCAGTGATGAATTAACCTCAGAAAGAGACTTCAAAACTTTCAAGGGTTTTCCAGTTAATGTTCAGTTAAACCAGAAAAATTCCAAAAGAAAATTTCTTAATGGTTTACTCTATGAAAAGTCTAAAGATTATTTAGCCATTAACATAAAAGGGAAGATAAAAAAAATCCCTTTTGATGAAGTTCTAAAAATTAGTCTTTGCACATTAAAAGATTAATTATTTTCAAAAATTATCCATTTCACCCATCATAGATGGCATTAGTTATTCTCCCAGGTTTAAACAATCTCATTGAAGATATTAGTGAGGAAAAAAAGTTACCTCCTAACGTAGTGGAAGCTGCCTTACGCGAAGCTTTACTAAAAGGTTATGAAAAATATAGAAGAACTTTTTACATCGGAGTTAACGAAGATCCATTTGATGAAGAATACTTTAGTAATTTTGATGTTGGATTAGATCTAGATGAAGAGGGTTATAGGATTCTATCAAGCAAAATAATTGTAGAAGAAGTTGAAAGCGAAGATCATCAAATATCTTTAATAGAAGTTAAACAAGTAGCTGATGATGCTCAAATAGGGGACACTGTTGTTCTAGACGTTACTCCAGAAAAAGAGGATTTTGGGCGAATGGCAGCTTCAACAACAAAGCAAGTTTTAGCCCAAAAATTAAGAGATCAACAAAGAAAAATGATCCAAGAAGAATTTGCAGATTTGGAAGATCCTGTTTTAACTGCAAGAGTTATAAGATTTGAAAGACAATCAGTAATTATGGGAGTTAGTTCGGGTATTGGTAGACCTGAAGTAGAGGCCGAACTTCCAAAACGAGATCAATTACCAAATGATAATTATAGAGCAAATGCAACTTTCAAAGTCTTCTTGAAAGAAGTTAGTGAAATAGCTAGAAAAGGACCACAACTTTTTGTAAGTAGAGCAAATGCTGGATTAGTCGTTTATTTATTTGAAAATGAAGTACCGGAAATTCAAGAGGGTACAGTCAAAATTGTTGCTGTTTCAAGAGAAGCTAATCCTCCTTCAAGAGCTGTTGGTCCAAGAACAAAAGTAGCTGTTGATAGCGTCGAGCAAGAAGTTGACCCTGTAGGTGCTTGTATTGGAGCACGGGGAGCAAGAATCCAACAAGTAGTAAATGAATTAAGAGGAGAAAAAATTGATGTTATTAAATGGTCTTCTGACCCAATTCAGTATATTTTAAATTCTTTAAGTCCTGCCAAAGTTGATCTCGTGAGACTTGTTGACCCAGCAGGTCAACACGCACACGTATTAGTTCCTCCTGATCAATTGAGTCTCGCAATTGGTAGAGAAGGACAAAATGTAAGACTTGCAGCAAGATTAACTGGTTGGAAGATTGATGTAAAAAATTCACATGAATACGATCAAGAAGCAGAAGATGCTGCAGTCTCTGAATTAATAATTCAAAGGGAAGATGAAGAGAATCTACAACGAGAAGCTGAGCTTAGATTAGAAGCAGAACAAGCTGAACGTGCTGCTGAAGATGCAAGATTAAGAGAGCTTTATCCCCTTCCTGAAGATGACGATGAATATGGACAAGAAACATATGAAGAAGACACCTTCTCAGATAGTGATCCACTAGAGACTGTTCAAGATACTGAGATATCTGCCAAAGAGGAGAAAAAACGGTGATACAACAAATCCCTGTTTTGCGTGTATGCATTTCATGTAGGAAAACATATGACCGAAAAAATCTTTTAAAGATTACTAAAGATTATAAGCAAGGCATCATGCTTCAAAAGGGAATGGGGAGATCAGCTTACATTTGCAAGTCAAAAAAATGCTACTCAGATTCCAAGATCAAAAAAAAGCTTCAAAAAGCTTTAAAAACGTTTTTAGAACCTGAATTTGTTGAAATTTTTGAAAAAGAAATTACAAGCTACAATAACTATCCCCATTAAGGGAATATAATTAAATTAAATCCTCTTCAATTTCAAAAGAGTACAAATCAGATTAAATGACTATCAGCGATAAAATCAGAATTTATGAACTTTCCAGAGACTTAAATCTGGAAAATAAAGATATATTGGATGCCGCTCAAAAACTTTCAATTTCGGTAAAAAGCCACAGTAGTTCAATTAGTGCAGAGGAAGCAAAAAAAATAAAAAATCTTATTAATAAAAAAAATTCAGATAAAAAAATTCTTTCTATTAAGAAACCTTCGATTAAAAAAGAAAATTATAAACAAAACAAAGAAAATGAATCTTCAGTTATCTCTTCTATGAAAGGGAAACCTCTTAAAGACAATTCAAACAAAAACCCATTGTTGATTAAACCTCTTAATAAACCTGAGAATCAAAAAATAATTTCAAATAAACCTACAAATCTCAAAAAACCCACAAATACAAACAGTTCACAATCTCGAGTAAATCTTACAAATACAAATATAAATAGTAAACCTTCACAGAATTTAAACCAAGATAAAAAAACTTTCGAAAATAACACAACCCCACCTATCAAAAGTCCGGCAAAACCACCTATTCAATTAATTGCAAAGCCTAAAAATATAAATAATAATGTTAAATCTTATAGATCTTCCCAGAATATCTCAGGTGCAGGGGATGAAAGACGACTATCAAACAAACCTGATCAAAATACGAACTATCCTACAACAAAAAATTTTAATAATATAATTAAAACACCTGAGCTCGTAGGAGCTCCAATAAGAAGAGAAGATCCAAAAATAAATCCTAATAAGCAAAATAATAAGCAAAATAATAAGCAAAATAATAAGCAAAACATTGCTTTTAAACAAACTGCCTCAAACAGACCTGGTTCTCCCAACAGACCTGGCATGCCCAATAGGCCTGGTTTAAGAAACAAACCTTCAGATCAAGGCAGGCCTGGCTCATTTAATAGGCAAGGCAATTCCAATAGACCTGGTTCTCCCAACAGAACTGGCATGCCCAATAGGCCTGGTTTAAGAAACAAACCTTCAGATCAAGGCAGGCCTGGCTCATTTAATAGGCAAGGCAATCCCAATAGACCTGTTTCTCCCAACAGACCTGGCATGCCCAATAGGCCTGGTTCTAAATACAATGGCCAAAATTCCTCTGGGATAAGGAAGCCAGTATCACCTAACGAACTTTTACAACTTCAAAAAAATAGTAACTCTGAGAAAGATAACCTAGGTAAAAAGAATAACGCAAAACAAAATATAGATGCCCCTAAGCAGAAGGTGAAAGCGCCTAATAGTCGTCCAAATGCTACTCCAAGTTCCAAAAAACCTCCTCATAGAACATTTTCAAATAGTTCAAAGAAACCTGGGAAGACAGACTGGGACGATAGCGCAAAACTTGAAGCATTAAGAAGTAAAAATCCTCAAAAACAAAGGCAGAAAGTTCATATTATTGGTGAAAATGAGGATTCATTAACATCTGAAACCAGTGGATATTCAGGTGAGAAAATTTCAATTTTATCAGCAAGTCTGGCTCGTCCCAAGAAAGAAAAGTCTGAAGAAACTAAATCTCAAAAATCTATCAAACAATTTAAGAAGAAGAAAAAAGAGACCACAAGACAAAGGCAGAAAAGAAGAGCAATGGAATTAAAGGCTGCCAAAGAGGCCAAACAAGTAAGACCTGAAATGATAATAGTTCCCGAAGATAATTTAACTGTTCAAGAATTAGCTGATAAATTAAGCCTTGAAAGTTCTGAAATAATCAAATCTCTTTTCTTCAAAGGCATAACGGCAACTGTTACTCAATCACTTGACTTAGCAACTATCGAAACAGTAGCGGAAGAATTTGGGGTGCCTGTTTTACAAGATGATATCCAAGAAGCTGCTGAGAAAACAGTTGATATGATTGAATCTGATGATATTGATAATCTAATAAGAAGACCGCCTGTTATTACAGTAATGGGGCATGTAGATCATGGCAAAACAAGTCTTTTAGATTCCATCAGAGAATCCAGAGTAGCTTCCGGGGAAGCAGGGGGCATCACTCAACACATAGGAGCTTATCAAGTTGAATTTGAACATGAATCTCAAAAGAAAAAATTAACTTTTCTTGATACCCCTGGTCATGAAGCCTTTACTGCAATGAGAGCAAGGGGTACAAAGGTTACAGATGTAGCTGTTCTTGTAGTTGCTGCAGATGATGGTTGCAGACCTCAAACACTAGAAGCTATCAGTCATGCAAGAGCTGCAAAAGTACCAATAGTTGTTGCAATAAATAAAATTGACAAAGAAGGGGCATCTCCAGACAGAGTAAAGCAAGAACTATCAGAAAAAGATTTAATTGCTGAAGATTGGGGAGGAGATACAGTGATGGTTCCAGTAAGTGCTATCAAAAAACAAAACATTGATAAATTACTCGAAATGATTTTATTAGTTTCTGAAGTTGAAGATCTACAAGCTAACCCTGATAGATTTGCAAAAGGTACTGTTATTGAAGCCCACCTAGACAAAGCAAAAGGCCCTGTGGCTACTTTATTAGTACAAAATGGAACCTTGAAATCTGGAGATGTTTTAGCTGCGGGTTCTGTCCTTGGAAAAATTAGAGCAATGGTTGATGAACATGGCAATAGAATCAAAGAAGCAGGGCCATCATTCCCAGTTGAAGCGCTAGGATTCAGTGAAGTACCCACTGCAGGAGATGAATTCGAAGTCTACCCTGATGAGAAAACTGGTCGAGCCATTGTCGGAGAAAGGGCAACTGATGCTAGAGCCACAAAATTAGCTCAGCAAATGGCCTCTAGAAGAGTCAGCTTATCATCATTATCAACTCAAGCAAATGATGGAGAACTAAAGGAGTTAAACTTAATTCTTAAGGCTGATGTTCAAGGTAGTGTTGAAGCTATATTAGGATCACTAGAACAATTACCAAAAAATGAAGTTCAAGTCAGAGTCCTACTTTCTGCTCCCGGAGAAATAACTGAGACGGATATCGATCTCGCTGCTGCATCTGGGTCAGTAATCATTGGATTTAACACCTCATTAGCTTCCGGCGCGAAGAGAGCAGCTGATGCTAATGACGTTGACATAAGAGAATATGAAGTAATTTATAAACTCTTAGAAGATATTCAGTTGGCCATGGAAGGGCTACTTGAACCCGATCTTGTCGAAGAATCATTAGGGAAAGCTGAAGTTAGAGCAACTTTCGCAGTCGGTAAAGGAGCTATTGCAGGCTGTTATATACAAACTGGCAAATTACAAAGGAATTGCTCGCTGAGAGTTATTAGATCAGAGAAAGTAATATTTGAGGGTAATTTAGACTCTCTAAAAAGAGCTAAAGATGATGTAAAAGAAGTAAATACGGGATTTGAATGTGGAGTTGGCTGCGATAAATTCTCTTCATGGACTGAAGGAGATGTAATCGAAGCATTTAAATTTGTGACCAAAAAGAGGACCTTATCACAATAATTAAACATCTAGCTTATTAATCTCTATTTCTTTCAAAGATTAATAAAGTAGGAAATATTACACAAGCACCCAACTGTATAAGAAGGTTATTTTGCTGTAATTCATTTCCGCTTGCAATTCTGGAAAGCATTATTAGAAGTCCCAAAAATGCAGAACCACTAAAAGCTACCCACAATATTCTTCTCAAACCCTTGAAAGGAGTTTGAGATTCCTTTAGTAATTTCTTTTTTAATTCAGGATCTATTTTTGACATAAATTCTCTCAATAATAAAATTAAGTCTATAAGAAAAATTTAATTTTTAATATTGCCGGTATAGCTCAGCGGTAGAGCAACTGTTTCGTAAACAGTAGGTCATTGGTTCAATTCCAATTATCGGCATTAAAAAACAAATTAAAACTTAAAATGATAGATAAAATCTTAAAACTTAAATATCTTTCTAAATTATTTATTTTTATTCCTGTTATATTTTATTTTGGCAAGAGAAGTTATATTGCCTTTGATGAAGGGTTTTATGCATTACAAGCTAGATGGATACTAGATAAAGGGAACTGGACTATTCCTCTTTGGTGGGATGAATATGTTTTAGATAGAACAATAGGATTACAGTTTTTAATAGCAAAATCACAAGACTTATTTGGAAGAAATATGTTTTCTGCATATCTACCAACAACAGTAGCTTCAATATTGATGCTATTTACAACCTATAAATTACATGAAGAATTATTTAATAAAAAATATGCAATTATATCTCCACTAATCCTTTCTACTACATATCTATGGTTTGACTACTCTCACTTAGCCACTCAAGATATTATTTATTCATGTTTAGTAACTATTGGAGTATTAGCTCTAGTCAAAATAAAAAGTAAAGATAACAAATTTTATATTCTGCTTTTTGGAATTTGGATTGGTCTAGCTTTTATGATGAAAACTTTTTTAGTTTTTGTACCATTATTATCACTCCTCCCATATTTGTTTTTAAAAAAAAATTTTCTATTTAACAAATTCTTTTGGTTGGGACTACTAATTGGATTTATTCCTTTTTTATTATGGACATCATCAATTAACCCTTATTTAGACAAAAATATTATTTTTTACTTAGTTGAAAAGTTTAATTTTTTATCTAGTAAAAATGCTTTTACAAATCCTTTCTATTATTATTTTTGGAATGTACCAGTCACATTTCTGCCATGGAGTTTTTTTGCAATTATTGGCACTATTTATAATATCTTTAATAAAAATGAGAATAAATATATACTTAGTTTTTTCCCCTTAATTTTATTAGCAACTATTAGCATTTTCTCTACAAAAACACCCTACTATACATTACAAATCTCATCTATTTTTTCATTAAATACTTTTGTAGGAATAAGATATTTGTTTAATTCAAAAAAATATAGTCGATTTTCTATATTTATAACTTCAAAAATAATTCCATTATTTATATTTGCCCTAACTTTCACGTATTTTTTTCTCTTTAAAGATTTAGTTAACTTTAACTCTAAGGAAAATACATTTATAATTCTAGGATTATTATTTTTCGGATTATCTTGGACATTAATAAAACATAAAAATTCGTTCAAAGAAATATTAATAACTCTCATAATTGGGCCTTACTTATTTACTTCATTTCTTTTGCAATCAGGTTTATTCACTGATAGATCAAGAGAACTAAGAGAGAAAATGGAATATGTTGCATCCCTTGATATAGTGAATAATCAACCGATAATGGTTGATAAAAAAGGAATAAAAAACTCAATATCGCAATCAAAAATCATAAGAATTTCTCTATTAACTCCTAAACTAGGTGAGGGACTAGAAAGTATTGATCATTTAAAAAAATCAGAATTAGCATGGACAACCGACATACAAAAAATTAAAAATAATTCTTATACTTACGAAGTGATATACGAAAATGATACTTTAAGCCCATGGAAATTAATTTTAAAAAAGTAAAAAATCAATATATAATAAAACGTGTTTTGTAATATTTAATAATGAGATCTGTAAATAGTTGGAATTTAACAAATAATAAACTTCATCAATTATTTAAAGACAATAACGAATTTATCTCTATTAAAGTCCGAGGTAACACTTGGGAACCAATAACTAGATGGCTAAGTTTAGATTCAAGAATTTTTAGAGAAACTACTAGTAAAGCAAGAATAACTTTATGCGATATTGAATCTCTAGCAGAAATTTATAACTACAGATCAATTAGATGGAAAGCAAAAAAATTAACTCCTTTGCCCACAAAGGTAATTCCACAATCTCTAAAAAATATTTTTCGTAAAATACCAATCATAAAACAACTTGCATACGAACTTGAAATAGTTTTTTATAAATACAGTGAAAATATCTCCGACCATTTAATTTCAATAGTAATTCCTGCAAGGAATGAAGCTGGTAATAAAGAACTTTTGATTAACGCTTTAAATAAATTCAAAAATATGCCCAATAAATTAGAAATTATTTTTGTTGAAGGTAATAGCAATGATAATACCTATAGTATTTTGAAAGAATTAAAGGAAGAGTTCTCAAGGTTCTTTAATATAACTCTTTTAAAACAAACTTCTAAAGGGAAGAAAAATGCAGTTGTGGAGGGATTTAATATTTCTTCTGGTGAGACCCTCGCCATAATTGATAGTGATTTTACTGTAGATATTGATGACAGTATTGCCGCAATTATGGAATCAACCAAAAATAAAAATATACTTATCAATTGTGCTCGTACAACTTTTCCAATGGAAAAAGATGCAATGAGATGGGCTAATTATATCGGTAATAGACTATTTGCAATATTTTTATCAATTCTCATAAATAAACCTGTATCAGATTCACTTTGTGGAACAAAAGTTTTTTCAAGAAAATTCTTTAAACTTATGAAAAAAAATGGAAGTTGGGATTCCAAGTCTGATCCCTTTGGAGACTTTACAATAATTTTTGAAGCAGCAAAAAATAATATCAAAATACTTAATTATCCTGTCAGATATTACGCTAGAAAATCTGGATCGCCAAATATATCGCGATGGATAGATGGATTAAAACTTCTCAAAGTATGCTGGATTTATATGATTTCTGATATTTGAATTTAATTAAATTTCCATTAGTATTTTGAGAGATTTTTAATTTCTCCAAATTAGTAATAAAGTAGTTAGATTCTTAAAGAGACAAATTCATCAAATTTCATGACATGAATTTTAATTTGAAGTTTGAAAAATTAAATAAGAAAAATTACCAAAAAAGGTCGTATGGAAAAATCCTAACTGTAAGACTGCCTTGTAATCCGATCTTTCCTTTAGGACCAATTTATTTAGCTGACCATATTCATAAATGTTTTCCCAATATAGAGCAACAATTTATTGATCTAGCAATAATTCCATCTAATAAAGTTTCCAAATATTTATCTAGAACAATTGATCAATTTAGACCCCACTTAATAATTTTTTCATGGAGAGATATTCAAATTTATGCACCTGTTGATGGCAGAAGTGGAAATCCCCTACAAAACTCTTTTGAAGTATTCTACTCAAAAAATATCCTTAAAAAAATTAGGGGTTCTTGGGGAGGATTAAAATTAATTGCATCTCATTATGGAGAAATATATAGAAATACTTCTCTTGTCAAGATGGGACTAAAAAGAGCACAAAAATACAACAAAGATGTAAAAGTAATATTAGGGGGGGGGGGCTGTTAGTGTCTTCTATGAACAATTAGGAAATCTACTTCCAAAAGGTAC
>CABYTO010000005.1 GCA_902521995.1 uncultured Prochlorococcus sp.
CTTGGAGTAAGAGGATTTTGGTTCACAGATGCACAGTTTATTCCAGCCAAAAAACATATTGAAGATGCAAAAACACTCTTGCAAGCTATCAAGAATCAAGGCTGGGACGATATTAATTGGGCTGCATACATTAGAGCAGATAATATTGATGCCGAGTTAGCTCAGCTTATGGTTGATACAGGCATGAGCTATTTTGAAATAGGTATCACGTCGGGGTCTCAAGAACTTGTTCGAAAAATGAGATTAGCGTATGACCTTGAAACTGTATTAAATAATTGCAGAATGCTAGTCCAATCAGGTTTCAAGAACCATGTTTCAGTCAATTATTCATTTAATGTTTTTGATGAAACACCAAGTACCATAAGACAAACAATTGCTTACCATAGAGAATTAGAAAATATTTTCGGTAAAGGCTTAGTTGATCCAGCTATATTCTTTATAGGTTTGCAACCACACACTCTTCTTGAGCAATATGCGTTAGATCACAAAATTTTGAAGCCGAATTATAATCCAATGAGCATGATGCCTTGGACAGCAAGAAAACTTCTATGGAATCCAGGCTCATTAGGGAAAAAACTTGGTCAGGTTTGCTTAGAAGCTTTTGATAATAAAGAAGATGAATTTGGCAAAACTGTTATCAACATTCTTGAGAGAGAGTATGGAAAGTCTTCATTAAAAGAATCCTTAAAAGTCCGTCCATTATCAGAAAGGAAATTAGCTCATTCTAAATAAAAAAAATTGAACCATTATTAATCCTCTTTCTCAATTGAACTAGAAATTCCTTTAGATTTTAATGATTCTGAATAGAATTCTGCTGGCTCTAAGTCACAAACAATTACCAATCCTACACCCGTATTGTGTGCCTCAAGCATTATGGCGATAGCATCTTGTTCGCTTAATTGCGGCACAACCTCTCTTAGCGCAATGGTGACATACTCCATAGAATTAACTTGGTCATTATGAAGTAAAACCTTATATTTTGGAGATTTATTTTTTAATTCAGCAGGTTTCTTTTCAATCACTGCTGAATTGTTACTTACACTTTGTCCTAACTTAGTAGATAGCATTAAATTGTTAATAATTTAAACTTTACTAATAATTATATATTAATTATTCTTTCCATTGCATCAACGACATTTGATCGTGAGTTAAATGCTGACAAACGAAAATAGCCCTCTCCTGAGAGTCCAAATCCGCTCCCGGGTGTTCCCACTACACTAACTTTTTGGAGAAGGAAATCAAAAAAGTCCCAAGATGTCATTCGATCAGGAACTTTAATCCAGATATAAGGAGCATTGCTGCCACCATAAACTTTATATCCTGCATTCTGAAGTTTATTTTTCATGATTTTTGCATTTTCCATATAAAAATCAATTAAACCTTTAATCTGTTTCTTTCCTTCAAGGGAATAAACAGCCTCTGCTCCTCTCTGAACCACATAACTTACTCCATTGAACTTTGTAGATTGTCGCCTATTCCAAAGAGGCCATAAATCTATTTCTTCATCTGTAGAGCTCAAACCTTTGAGATTTTTTGGTATTACTGTAAAAGCACATCTAACTCCAGTGAATCCTGCATTCTTTGAAAAAGATCTAAATTCAATAGCACAATCCCTTGCTCCCTCAATCTCATATATTGAATGTGGAATATCATTATCTTGAATAAATGCTTCATAAGCTGCATCAAAAAGTATTAAAGATTTATTTTGAAGCGCATAGTCAACCCACTTTTTCAATTCTTGTTTATTAATCGTTGCTCCGGTCGGATTATTAGGAAAACAAAGATATAAAATATCAACCTTTTTTTCAGGTAGTTCTGGCAGAAAGTTATTCCCCTCGTTTATTGCAAGATATGTTAATCCTTGATAAGTGCCATTTTCAAGAGCATCACCAGTTCTGCCTGTCATAACATTACTATCTACATAAACAGGGTAGACAGGATCCGTTACAGCAATTGAATTATTTTTGCCAAGAATATCTAAAATATTGCTACTGTCACATTTAGAACCATCAGAAACAAAGATTTCTTCAGGTGAAATTTGACAACCCCTCGAAATAAAATCATGCTCAGATATTTTTTCTCTGAGCCAGGAATAACCTTGTTCTGGGCCATAACCTCTAAAACCATCTATTGTGCCCATATCGTCTAAAGCTTTACCCATAGCCTCTATGCATGCTCTAGGTAATGGTTCTGTAACATCTCCTATGCCAAGTTTAATAATTTCAGCACTATTATTTGATTGAGAATATATTTTTACCCTTTTAGCAATTTCGGGAAATAAATAGCCTGCTTTGAGTTTTAAATAATTTTCGTTTACTTGAACCACTTTAGATAAAAAATTTCACCAATATTAGAATAATGTATCAACGTGCTTTAATGCTGATTAGATGTTAATATTATCTTAGTTATGATAAATCTAAGAGATAGTCATAGCTATGAATTCAATTTCAATTTTTTTTGAAAATCGTTTAAAATTTTATAAATAGCAGAATTCAATCACTTTTGACTTAATTATTTTTAAGAAATAATCATAGCTTTAAAAATTGCTTTATTAAATGAAAAAAATCTAATTCTTAATTTAGATGATTTTCAAAATCCAAATCACTTAGAATCAATTATATGTCTCAGCAAATTATCATCGCTGAGCAGGCTCGAATTGCAGCACTACTCACAGATGATCGAGTTGATGAATTAATCGTCGCACAAGGTCAATATCAAATTGGCGATATTTTTTTAGGAACAGTTGAGAATGTTCTCCCTGGCATTGATGCAGCTTTCATAAATATTGGTGAAAGTGAAAAAAATGGATTTATCCATGTTTCAGATTTAGGTCCATTGAGACTCAAAAAAGGGACATATGGAATAACTGAGTTACTAGAACCAAAACAAAAAGTTCTAGTTCAGGTAATAAAGGAACCCACAGGATCTAAAGGGCCTAGACTAACAGGTAGTATTTCAATCCCAGGAAAATACTTGATATTACAGCCATATGGTCAAGGAGTTAATATTTCAAGAAAAATAAATACAGAAACAGAACGAAGCCGTTTGAAAGCTCTTGGGGTTTTAATAAAACCACCCAGCACAGGCTTATTATTTAGAACAGAGGCTGAAAAGATAAAAGAAGAACTTCTAATTGAAGATCTAGAACATTTAATTCAACAATGGGAAAATGTACTTAAAATTTCTGAGGCTTGTAACCCGCCAAATTTAGTAAAAAGAGATGAAGATTTCTCTCTTAAGATTTTAAGAGATCATATTAAAGAATCTACTAAAAGCATAATTATCGATAGTAAATTTTCAGTTGCAAGGGCAAAAGATTTTTTAATAAATTATGAATCTGATATAGATATTGAATTTCACGATAACACTTTAACCCAACATATTTTCGAGAAATATGAAATTAAGAAAACAATTCAAAAAGCCCTCCAGCCAAGAGTAGATCTTCCTTCGGGAGGTTATATAATTATCGAACCTACTGAAGCTTTAACAGTAATCGATGTAAACTCAGGATCATTCACGAGATCAGCCAACTCAAGACAAACCGTTTTGTGGACGAACTGCGAAGCAGCAGTTGAAATCTCAAGACAAATGAAATTAAGAAATATTGGTGGAGTTATAGTTGTAGATTTTATTGATATGGAATCTAGAAGAGATCAATTTCAGTTACTTGAGCATTTTACCTCAGCAATAAAAGATGATTCTGCTAGACCTCAAATAGCTCAGCTTACTGAATTAGGCTTAGTGGAGTTAACCAGAAAAAGGCAAGGTCAAAATATATATGAATTATTTGGTAAAAAATGTTCTACATGCGATGGTACAGGACATATAGAAAATATATTAATTCAAGAAATTTCTAACTTAAAATTAAAAAATGTTGATAATAAATCTAATCAATCAAACAAACTAAAATCTTTAGATTTAGATACTTCACAATCAACTGATGAGCAAGAAAAAATAATTGACAAGGAATTACTAAATTCCAAAAACCTAAGTAAAGAGAATCCCTCTATTAAAAAAGAAAATGATCATGAAAATTTGAACAAATCTAATTCAAAGGAAAAAAATGTTATAACAGTTGATCTTACGAATGAAGAAAAAATTGTTTTCAGTCAATTAGGTATAAATCCACTTATAAAGTTAGGTAAAGAATATCTCACAAGCAATAATTTTGTGCTTCTAAAAGAAAGTAATAAGGAAACGGAAAAAACCTTAGATAATAAAAAAACTAAAGCAAAACAAATTAAAAAAATCTCAAAATCGAGTGAAGACAAGATTCAAATTGAAGCAAATATAAATTCTAAAGATAAATCATCAGATAAAACTAATGTAAACAATGATGTTGTATTTACAGATAAAAAAGATGAAATTACACTTACAGATGAGCTAAACACTTCAAGAAAAAAAAGAAGAAGGTCATCAGCAAGCATTGAATAAAGTATCGGAAGTTGGAATAGACGAAGTTGGAAGGGGATCAATTTTTGGTCCAGTTTTTTCAGCAGTTGTAGTATTAACTGAAAAAAATAAATTTACCTTAAAACAATTTGGAGTAACAGATAGTAAAAAACTAACTCCAAAAAAAAGAGAATTACTTTTACCAAAAATTTTATTACTCTCTTCAGATTATGGAATTGGGCAATCTTCGGCTAGAGAAATAGATAAGTTAGGTATCAGAGTTGCGACAGAACTTTCAATGATAAGAGCTTTAAAAAAATTAAAAGAGAAGCCATCTAAATTGATAATTGATGGCCCCTTATTATTAAGGCCATGGAAAGGAATTCAGAAAAACATAGTTTCTGGAGACTCCAAGTTTATCTCAATAGCTTCAGCAAGCATAGTTGCCAAAGTTTTTCGCGACAATCTAATGAAGAGGCTAGAAAAAAAATACTCAGGATACCTTATTTTTAAAAATAAAGGCTATGGTACCAAACAGCATCTTTCTTTAATCAAAAAACATGGAATAACTCAACTTCATAGGAAAAGTTTTTTAAAAAAATCAAATCTTTTTTAGTTCACACCAATTTAAGAAATCTTTTACTAGTTGCTGTTGAACTCTTGACTTTATACCCAAGAGAATCCCATTTAATACTGAATGACCAGTAGACTCCAAAATTTTCTTTGGTACCAACTTAAGTAGAGGAGGTTGGCTTACAGATACCCCAAGAAGAGCCTCACCTTCTAAACCAATATCAGTTGCTTCTAAATTCGCTTTCAAAATAAGATTAAAATCATCTATCATCCCCAAACCATCCAATGTACTTTCAAGTGCACTCATTTTTAAAATTCCATCATTATTTTCTACAGCAATTGAAACAACAGGATTAATATCTAATTGAAAAACCTTAAAACTTGTTACTGTATACTTATATCTACCTTTGCCTTCCGATACTAATTTCTTGGAGTCAAGCATTGCTCCAACAACTCTTTCTTCTTCCAAAAGATATTTAGAAAGATATTCTTTATTACGCATTACAGAAAGCTTTAGTTTCTGTTTAGCATCAAAAGATAACAGCATTTTCTATATTCCTCCAATGCTTATATGATCTCTTTTTTTTTCCCGATTAATCATGAGCAAACAAGTCGCATATTTAGGTCCTAAAGGAACATACGCAGAAAAAGCAGCTCATATATTATCAAAGCTTGCAAATTTTCAGACACCTATATTTGTACCATGTAATGGGTTATATTCAGTTATTAAATCAATAGCGTACAACAATTGTGATGCAGCCGTAGTCCCTATCGAAAATTCCGTAGAAGGGGGAGTTACGGCTACTCTAGATGCCCTTTGGAAATTTCCTGAAATATTTATAAATAAAGCAATTGTTTTACCTATAAAACATGCATTAATCAGTAATGGAAAACTTTCAAACATTTCAGAAGTATTATCTCATCCTCAAGCATTAGCTCAATGTTCAGAATGGTTATCTGAAAATCTTCCAAATGCAATTCCTCTTCCAACGAATTCAACATCAGAAGCTGTCAATATGGTGAAGGGGAGTAAATTCAGAGCTGCTATCGGTTCAAAATCATTAATTCAAATCGAAGGACTTAAAGAATTAGCCTTTCCTATTAATGATGTTCCAGGTAATTGCACTAGATTTGTTTTATTGAGCAAGGAATTAAATTCAAATTCAGCTAATATCGCAAGTTTTGCTTTCTCATTAATATCAAATAAACCCGGTGCACTGCTTAAAGCTATAAATAATATTGCAGATTTTGGTTTTAATATGAGTAAAATCGAATCTCGGCCATCAAAAAGAGAATTAGGAGAATACATAATCTATATTGATTTAGAAATAAATAATCAAAATAACATTAATAATTTACTTGAATTAAAAAATAAGTTAAAGCCACTTTGCAAGAATTTTGTAGATTTTGGAAATTATTTTTCTGAAAATATTGAACTAGATTGATTTATCCTCTGCATTTATAAACTCCAAACTCCATTAAACCTTTCCTAAATGCCCAATTCATCAAGATTATTGTTGGAATCTCTCTAATAGACTTCACTATCGCAAATGGGCCAAGCGACAAAATTGAGAAAGGCCTTCGAATGCCTTCAATAATGGAATCGTACCATGAAGGATTAGTGTAGGAATTCCAATTTTCAGAAATAACTCTTCCTGAACTATTTTTGTTAGTTCTAAGAATGTTACAGAATTCGTTAATGCTAATAAAGTTAGGATGTACCCATTGTTCAAGTAATTGTTTAATAACTAATTTCTCTAAAAATGATGGGGGGTGTGCTTTGAGGTCTCTTGAGTTCCAATCAGCCAATGCTAAATAACCTCCAGGTCTTAGAGTTCTCAGCATTTCATCTGCAAACCTAGTTTTATCATTCATATGTGCACCTGCCTCAACACTCCAGACCGCATCAAATGATCCATCTTCAAATTTCAAATCCAAAGCATCCATAACCTGGAAATTGCAATTCAGCTCATGATGAGTAAGTTCTCTTGCTCTTTTAACTTGAGCAGGACTAATTGTAATACCAGTGACATTAAACCCATAGTATTTAGCAAGAATCCTAGAACTTCCCCCTATTCCACAACCAACATCAAGTATTCTTGATCCTTTTGGCAAATTATCTAAACCACTCCATTTGACTAATTCATGAACAAACTGAACTTTAGCCTCTCTAAAATCAACATTTTTTTTTCCTAAGGCATAAAAACCCAAATGTATATGTTCTCCCCACAATCTTTCAAGTAATTTATCCTGAGTCCAAGCATCATATGCAGAAGCTACTGTACTGGAAGAAATATATTTTCTAGCATTAATTCTCCAGATTATCGATAGGACTAGAAAAAATAAAAATATTAAAAAAAAGGGGGATAAAAATTCAAACATTTAATTTTCTTTTATATCAGGAAAACTTTCTTTCAATGCTGTTCTTGCTGCAAGTTGTTTTCTTGTATGATCAAGCATTTCATACTCTCTTTGCAAACGGGTAAAAGTATTTCTTTCCTCAAGAAGTCTTTGCTGTTCATCCGCAACAGGACCGCCCAAATGTGCTCCTATCCAAAATGATAAATCCATTGGGTTGTCAGGTAATTTATCAGGTAGGTTTTTCTTAGTATTTGTCAATTTACTTGTTAAATTAATAACATCACTAAGAGCTTGTTTTACTGAATCTTTTAGAGAATCTAATTTTTGAAAATCGTTAATATTATTATCACTAATCCAACTAACCATCGCAGAACAAAATGGTGTTGACCGCATAATTTCTAAGACTTGAAATCTTTGTTGCCCAAGAGTAATAATATTACTTCTCCCGTCCTCTGCAGTTTGATGTTTTAAAATTTGTGCGCAACATCCCACGTTAGCCATAGTTTTAGTAGTTGGATCCCACTTAATAACTCCAAACATAGAATCACTTTCAAGAACAGATTGAAGCATGATTCTATATCTCGATTCAAAAATATGTAGAGGCAACACTTCTTGAGGAAAAAGGACTACTTCTGGCAAAGGAAATAAAGGTAATTCCCTTACTGAGAGTTCTCCCATTTAAACCTCATTTAATTTTCTCTATTTTAATCAATTTATGGCGATTTCGGGATTTATTAAAGTTTAACTTCTATATCTACACCACTAGGAAGATCAAGTTTCATTAAAGCATCAATAGTTTTTGCGGAGGGACTATAGATATCTATGATTCTTCGATGTGTTCTTGTTTCAAAATGTTCTCTAGAATCTTTATCAACATGTGGTGATCTTAGTACACAATAAATCTTTCTCTTTGTAGGTAAAGGTATTGGACCTATCGCTGAGGCAGAAGTAGTATCTGCAGTTTGGATTATTTTGTCGCAAGATAGATCAAGCATTCTTCTATCAAATGCTTTCAGTCTTATTCTTATTTTTTGTTGTGCAATTGATGCTGTCATAATGTTGAATAACTTATAGTAAAGGGTCATTAATTAAATGACCCTTATCCATATAAATATATATTAGATGATTGAGGTTAATTTTTTAAAATTCAAATATATTATTTGAGTATTTTAGAAACAACTCCAGCACCAATAGTGCGTCCACCTTCACGGATTGCGAATCGCATACCTTGTTCAATAGCTACTGGACAAATTAATTCTCCAGTCATCTTAATTCTGTCTCCTGGCATAACCATTTCAACATTAGAGCCATCATCAGAAGTAAATGCAGTTATTTGACCTGTCACATCAGTTGTTCTGATGTAAAACTGAGGTCTATATCCTGCAAAGAAAGGGGTATGTCTTCCGCCCTCTTCTTTTTTGAGAACATAAACTTCTCCTTCAAATTGAGTATGAGGGGTAATAGATCCTTTCTTAACAAGAACCATTCCTCTTTCGATATCTTCTTTCTGAACACCGCGTAAAAGTAAACCAACATTATCACCGGCCATACCTTCGTCAAGAAGTTTTCTAAACATTTCAACTCCAGTGACAGTTGTTAGTCTTGTATCTCTTATTCCAACTATTTCTACTTCTTCTCCAACCTTTACTTTACCTCTCTCAATTCTTCCAGTAGCGACAGTTCCTCTACCAGTAATAGAGAAAACGTCTTCAACTGCCATCAAGAAAGGTTTGTCAACTTCCCTTTCTGGTTCAGGAATGCTCGCATCGACTGCTTTCATTAATTCTTCAATCTTTGATTCCCAAGTAGAATCTCCTTCGAGAGCTTTTAAACCTGAAACTTGAACTATAGGGATATCATCGCCTGGGAAGTCATAACTATCTAATAATTCTCTGATTTCCATTTCGACAAGTTCAATAATTTCTTCATCATCGACCATATCGCACTTGTTTAGAGCGACTACTAGAGCAGGGACTCCAACCTGTTTAGCTAGAAGAATATGCTCTTTAGTTTGTGCCATAGGGCCGTCTGTGGCTGCACAAACTAGGATAGCTCCGTCCATTTGTGCTGCCCCTGTAATCATGTTTTTTACATAATCAGCGTGTCCAGGACAGTCAACATGAGCATAGTGTCTGCCTTCAGTTTCATATTCGACGTGGGCTGTATTAATGGTAATACCACGCTCTCTTTCTTCAGGAGCACCATCAATGTCTCCATAGTCTTGAGCTTGAGCTTGACCTTTTTTGGCTAATACGTTTGTAATAGCAGCAGTAAGTGTTGTTTTTCCATGATCAACATGGCCAATAGTACCTATGTTGACATGTGGTTTGTTTCTTTCGAACTTCTCGCGAGCCATTTTGAATTAAAGAATCGAGGGTTTAAGAGTGTTTTAGTTTAGAGATCAGGAGTTGCCCTGATTCTTGGAAATGATAGCTTCAGCAACATTACGAGGAACTTCCTCATAATTTGCGAACTCCATTGAAAATATACCCCGACCTTGAGTCATTGATCGGAGTTGAGTGGCATAACCGAACATTTCGGCTAAGGGCACTTTGGCCTGTACCTTAGACAATCCATCATCAACAGATTGTCCTTCTACTTGACCTCTTCTGGAAGAGAGATCACCAATTACAGATCCAAGAAAGTCATCAGGACTTTCGACCTCAACTTTCATCATAGGCTCTAAAAGGACAGGATTGCATTTTTTAACCCCGTCTTTAAAAGCCATGGAACCTGCAATTTTGAAGGCCATTTCAGATGAGTCTACATCGTGGAATGAACCATCGACTAGTGTTACTTTTACATCAATGAGTGGATAACCGGCAAGAACACCAGATTCACAGGTCTCTTTCATTCCATTAGATGCAGGACCTATATACTCTTTTGGTACAGCTCCACCAACAATTTTGTTTACAAATTCAAAACCTTTACCAACTTCAGCAGGTTCCATTTCAATAATTACATGACCATATTGACCTTTACCTCCAGTCTGTCTTGCGTATTTACCTTCACCTTTGGAACTAGACCTAATAGTTTCTCTATATGAAACCTGTGGAGCACCTATATTTGCTTCAACTTTAAATTCCCTTAACATTCTGTCAACAAGGATTTCCAAGTGCAACTCACCCATACCTGCAATAACAGTTTGATTTGTCTCAGGATCTGTACTTACCCTAAAGGTTGGATCCTCTTCAGACAAAGCAGTTAAAGCTTTTGATAATTTTTCCATATCACCCTTAGTTTTTGGCTCAACAGCTACTGAGATAACTGGTTCGGGGATAAACAATGTCTCCAAAACTATTGGATCTTCTGTGTTACACAAGGTGTCACCAGTTGTAGTGTTCTTAAGACCTAATACAGCTCCTAAATCCCCAGCCCTCAATTCATCAACCTCCTCTCTTTCATCAGCCTTAAGAATTACTAATCTAGAGATTCTCTCTTTAGCATCCTTAGTAGAATTCATTACATAACTTCCCTTAGAGAGAACACCTGAATACATTCTTACAAAAGTTAATTTTCCATAGGGATCTGACATAACTTTGAAAGCTAGGGCACTGAAAGGAGCATTATCATCGGAGGGTCTTACATCTTCTTTGCCACTTGGCAAAACGCCTTGTATTGGTTTCACATCAACTGGAGCTGGCAAGTAATCGACTACAGCGTCTAATACAAGTTGTACACCTTTATTCTTAAAAGCTGAACCGCATAATACTGGCACCAATCCATGTTTTAAAACTCCTTCCCTAATACCTTTTTTAAGTTGTTCTTCAGATAATTCTCCTGTTTCGAGAAATATTTCTATTAACTCTTCATCATTTTCTGCAACACTTTCCATTAGCTTTAATCTCCACTCAGCAGCTTCCTCCTCCATGTCAGATGGTATTGGTGCTTCTTCAATATCAGTACCTAAATCATTTTTGTAAAGATATGCTTTGTTGGCTACTAAATCAATAATTCCTGTGAGATCACCTTCAGCCCCAATAGGTAACTGGATTGGAAGTGCATTTGCCTTAAGTCGATCTTTAATTTGCTTATTAACCTTTAAGAAATCGGCACCAGTTCTATCCATTTTATTAACAAAAACCATTCTTGGAACAGAGTATCTATCTGCTTGACGCCAAACCGTTTCAGATTGCGGCTGCACTCCACCAACTGCACAAAATACAGCTATAACTCCATCCAACACACGCATTGATCTTTCTACCTCAATAGTAAAATCAACGTGTCCTGGAGTATCAATAATATTAATCCTATGATCTTGCCAGCTAGTAGATATTGCAGCAGCAGTGATAGTTATTCCTCTTTCTCTTTCTTGAGCCATCCAATCGGTTACAGCAGCACCATCATGAACTTCTCCTATCTTATGAACTACACCTGAATAAAACAAAATTCTTTCAGTCGTTGTGGTCTTCCCTGCGTCAATATGAGCGGCTATACCTATGTTCCTTACTCGTTCTAGGGGAAAATCGCGTGCCAATTTTAAAGCTCCAAATAAAATAAATTTTGATAAGTATAGTTCACCCTAAAAGCAAACTTTAATAATAATAAACTACTTAAGTACCTTTTTGATGAAATTAATATCTGTAATGTGCAAAAGCCTTATTAGCTTCTGCCATTTTATGAGTATCTTCTCTTTTTTTAACGGCACTACCAGTTTCATTTGCTGCATCCATCAATTCACCAGCAAGTTTTTGCGACATACTCTTGCCATTTCTTGCTCGTGAGAATGTAACAAGCCATCTTAATGCCATAGCTGTACCCCTCTCTTGGCGAACTTCCATGGGTACTTGATATGTCGCACCACCAACTCTTCTAGCTCGTACCTCCACAAGAGGAGTAGCATTTTTTACAGCTGTTTCGAATAATTCCACTGCATTCCCTCCTGTTCTCTCACTTATTAAAGAAAACGCATCAGACAATATTCTTTGAGCTGTAGATTTTTTACCATGCTTCATCAATCGAGAAATCATCATTGAAGCAAGACGACTATTAAATTGAGGATCAGGAAGGACTGGTCTTTTTACTGCTGCATTACGACGTGACATGTTAAAAAAAAGTGATGTTTACAAATTAATCTTTTGGAGCTTTTGCTCCATACTTAGATCTGGATTGACGTCTATCTTTGACTCCAGCCGTATCTAAAGTTCCTCTTATTATATGATATCTAACTCCTGGTAAATCCTTTACTCTTCCACCCCTAAGAAGTACTACAGAATGTTCTTGCAAATTATGTCCAATCCCAGGGATATAAGCAGTTACTTCGAAACCAGAAGTTAATCTGACCCTAGCAACTTTTCTCAAAGCTGAATTAGGCTTCTTTGGTGTTGATGTATAGACTCTTGTACATACCCCTCTTCTCTCAGGGCAAGCTTTTAATGCAGGAGATTTTGTTTTCTTTGTCAGACGTTTTCTTTCTGAACCTACTAATTGTGAGATTGTGGGCATCTATTAAAACTTAGATAAAACTAAACATTTAACTATCATAACCTTTTAAGAGCACTAACTAAAAGTTTTTAATTATATTTTTTTTAAAATTTGTCAAATTAAAATTATTTGGTAAATATTCATTATCTTTAGATTTATTTTCATATTTATTTTTATAATAGAAATATATAAATAACTAAATAGAATTAAATAATCTATGGGAGAGAGTATCAAAAGAATCGTTGGCCCATATCAAGATAGTTATTCCCCAAATGGAATAATTGGGGAAAAAGATGCGTGTGGAGTTGGATTCATAGCAAATGTTGAAGGTATAGAAAGCAACTGGATCCTTAAACAATCTCTAAAGGGCCTCAACTGCATGGAGCATAGAGGAGGTTGTGGAGGAGATAGTGACTCAGGAGATGGAGCAGGCATTTTATGTTCAATTCCGTGGGGATATCTAGAAGAGAAAATTAATCTAAAAAATACTCAAGAATTTAATAGAGGTTTAGGCATGATTTTTATGCCTAACAAAAAAGAAAAAATTGAAATATGTAAATCAATATGTGATGAAGAAGCAGAAAAATTAAAAGTCAACAAAACATCTTGGAGAACAGTACCCGTTAATAATGAAATCTTAGGTCCTTTAGCTAAAGCAAATGCTCCATTCATCTGTCAGTGGATTTTATATATTGATAAAAAAGATCATAAGGATGTTGAAAGGCTTTTATTTCAATTAAGGAAAAGAATTGAGAAAAAAATAAGAGAAACTTTCAAAAACGATGTTGGGGATTGTGAATTTTATTTTGCCTCATTAAGTTCTCAAACAGTTGTTTACAAAGGTATGGTTCGCTCTGAAATATTATCCGAGTTTTATCAAGATCTAAAAGAAGAGAGTTTTAAAGTTTCATTTTCTGTTTATCATCGTAGATTTAGTACTAATACACTTCCAAAATGGCCACTAGCTCAGCCCATGAGATTTTTGGGTCATAATGGCGAAATAAATACTCTCTTAGGCAATATTAATTGGGCTAAAGCTTCAGAAACACATATAGATGATTTTTGGGGAGAGTTATCTAGTGAAATTAAGCCCATTGTAGATGTTAACAAAAGTGATTCATCAAATCTTGATGCAACCCTTGAAATCAATATTCGTTCAGGTCAGCCCATTACTGACTCATTATTAAAACTTGTTCCTGAAGCATTTAGAGATCAACCAGAACTTGAGGAGAGAGATTATATAAAAGCTTTTTATGAATATTCTGCAAGCCTACAAGAAGCTTGGGATGGACCAGCACTCCTTGTATTTGCTGATGGAAATTTTGTCGGAGCAACGCTTGATAGAAATGGCCTAAGACCAGCAAGATATTCAATCACAAATGATGGTTTTGTAATAATGGGTTCTGAAACAGGAGTAGTAGATCTTGAAGAAGAAAGAGTAATAGAAAAAGGTCGATTAGGACCTGGACAAATGTTGGCAGTTGATTTTCATCAGAATAGAATCCTAAGAAATTGGGAAGTAAAATCTGAAGCCGCTCAAAGGCATGATTATAAAAATCTTCTCAGTAATAGAATTATCAAAATTGAAAATAATGAATGGGTTAAAGACTGCAAACTAAAAGATCTTGAGTTGTTGCAACAACAAACTGCATACGGGTTTTCAGCAGAAGATAATGACCTTATCTTAGACTCAATGGCTTCATTAGCTAAAGAGCCTACTTATTGCATGGGCGACGACATCCCATTAGCAGTTCTTTCATCTAAGCCACATACTTTATACGACTACTTTAAGCAAAGATTTGCGCAAGTTACTAATCCTCCTATTGACCCTCTGAGAGAAAAACTTGTAATGAGTTTAGAGATGCATCTAGGAGAAAGATGTACACCATTTGAAATTAAAGATGCTAAACCTTTTATTCATTTACAAAGTCCGATTCTAAATGAAGAAGAACTTATTTCCATCAAAAAATCAAAAATTAAAACTCAGACAATTTCAAGTTTGTTTGATTTAGAGGAAGGTATTAAAGGCTTAGAGAACCAATTAAAATTTATCTGTAAACAGAGTGAGCTGTCTATAAAAGAAGGTTGTTCTTTAATTATCATTTCTGATAAGGGAATTAATCCTAAAAAAACTTTCATACCTCCTTTACTTGCTGTTGGAGCAATTCATCATTATCTTCTTAAAAAAGAAATCAGGCTAAAAGCTTCTCTAATAATTGAGACCGGTCAATGTTGGAGTACACATCACTTAGCTTGTTTAATTGGATATGGAGCAAGTGCAGTTTGCCCTTGGTTGACCTTCGAAGCAGGTAGACACTGGTTAAAACATCCAAAAACACAAAAACTCATTGATAGCAAAAAAATAAATCCATTATCAATAGTAGATGTTCAAGAAAATATTAAAAAAGCTCTAGAAGACGGTCTAAGAAAAATTCTCTCAAAAATAGGTATCTCCCTTTTATCTAGTTACCATGGTGCACAAATTTTTGAAGCTGTAGGCCTTGGATCTGACTTGATAAAAATTGCTTTTGATGGTACGACAAGTCGTATCGCTGGCATAACATTAAAAGAATTAACCAATGAAACACTTTCAATACATACGAAAGCCTATCCAGAGATCGATTTAAAGAAATTAGAATTTTTAGGATTTGTACAATTTAGAAATAATGGAGAATATCATTCCAATAACCCAGAGATGTCCAAAGTTTTACATTCGGCGGTAAAACAAGGGCCAGGATACGATCATTTTGAAACTTACAAAAAACTTATTAGTAATAGACCGACAACATCTCTTAGAGATTTACTAACAATTAATTCAAAAAGAAAAAGTATTCCATTAGAAGAAGTTGAAAGTGTTGAATCAATTTGTAAAAGGTTTTGTACTGGAGGAATGAGTTTAGGTGCTTTATCCAGAGAAGCGCATGAAGTTTTAGCAGTTGCAATGAATAGAATTGGTGGAAAAAGTAATAGTGGAGAAGGGGGAGAAGATCCAGCTCGTTTTAATTTTTTAAATGATATAGATGAAAATACTCAGTCAGCGACGTTGCCATTTATTAAAGGCTTAAAGAATGGAGACACCGCATGCTCCGCTATTAAACAAATAGCATCAGGAAGATTTGGAGTGACACCTGAATATCTAAGAAGTGGCAAACAACTCGAAATTAAAATGGCTCAAGGTGCAAAACCCGGAGAGGGGGGACAATTACCTGGTCCAAAAGTTGATTCTTACATCGCAAAACTAAGAAATAGCAAACCTGGAGTAGCTTTAATATCTCCTCCCCCGCATCATGATATTTATTCAATTGAAGATTTAGCTCAACTAATCCACGACTTACACCAAGTCCATCCAAAAGCTAAGGTGAGCGTAAAACTTGTTTCTGAAATTGGAATAGGTACTATTGCTGCTGGAGTAAGCAAAGCTAATGCAGATGTAATTCAAATATCAGGCCATGACGGAGGTACAGGTGCTTCACCCCTGAGTTCTATTAAACATGCAGGTTTACCTTGGGAACTAGGTGTCGCCGAGGTCCACAAATCTCTTTTAGAAAACAATTTACGCGAAAGAGTAATTTTAAGAACTGATGGAGGTCTTAAAACAGGCTGGGACGTTGTTGTTGCAGCTTTACTAGGTGCTGAAGAATACGGTTTTGGTTCTGTAGCGATGATTGCTGAAGGATGCATAATGGCTAGGGTTTGTCATACAAACAAGTGTCCTGTTGGAGTTGCCACTCAAAAAGAAGAATTAAGAAAAAGATTTAAAGGTATTCCAGAAAATGTCGTCAATTTTTTCTTGTATATTGCTGAAGAAGTAAGACAGATAATGAGTAGTATCGGTGTTTCTAATATGGAAGAACTGATTGGTAATCAAGAATTTCTTTCTGCAAGAAATATCGATCTTCCAAAAACTTCTAATATTGATCTTTCTTCTTTAGTAAATGAACACTCAACCCCTGATAGATCATGGTTAAAACATTTAAAAACTGCCCATAGTAATGGTTCTGTATTAGAAGACGAGTTTTTGTCTGATACTAAATTTATAGATTCAATTAAAAATCACGAAATATTAACCAAAGAAATTTTGATAAAAAATACAGATAGAAGTGTTTGTGCGAAAATATCAGGCGAAATCGCAGAACTTCACGGCAACACTGGCTTCAATGGCGAACTCAATTTAAATTTCAAAGGATATGCAGGACAAAGCTTTGGTGCCTTTTTATTGAAGGGTATGAATGTTCAATTAATCGGAGAAGCTAATGATTATGTCTGTAAAGGAATGAATGGAGGAATACTCACAATAATTCCACCAAAAATAAATGAAATCTCCTCCGAACAAGTCATCCTAGGAAATACTTGTCTTTATGGAGCAACAGGTGGAAAATTATTTGCATTAGGAAAATCGGGAGAAAGATTTGCGGTTAGAAATAGTGGTGCCATAGCGGTAACAGAAGGAGCAGGTGATCATTGTTGCGAATACATGACTGGTGGGAAAGTAGTTATTCTTGGTTCCACAGGAAGGAATATTGGTGCTGGCATGACTGGTGGAATAGCTTTTATAATCGATGAAAATAATGATTTAAGTAATAAAGTAAATAAAGAAATAGTAAGCATCCATAAAATAACTTCATCAAAGCAGGAAAATATCTTATTGGAAATTATTAGAGAATATCAAGCAAAAACAAATAGCTTAAAGGCTGCCAAAATAATTGAAAATTGGTCTCATTTTAAGAGTACTTTCAAATTGATTGTTCCCCCAAGCGAAGAAGAGATGCTTGGTATAAAAAAGATGTAAATGCCTTTCTTTGTAAAAACTGAAATTATAAAAAAAGAATATTTAATTAATAATGATTTAAAACGAAAAATAATTAACGAACATATTGATTGGATAAAAAAATTAAAAAAAGAAGGACTTAATATAAAAAGTGGCTTTTTGGTAGATGAGTTAAATAGGCCAGGTGACGGCGGATTACTTATTCTTGAGATGAATAATTATAGAAATGCACTAAAAATAATTAAGAATGATCCAATGATTAAAAATGAACTAGTTGAATGGAAATTAAATGAGTGGGTAGATCCAAATAAATAAATATAACTATCTTGGATACTTTTTCATAAGTTTTTGAATCTCTTCAGCATGGTAGCTACTACGAGTTAAAGGAGAACTAACTACTTGCATGAAGTTTAAATCTTTTTCCCCGAACGCTTTAAAGTAGTTAAATTTTGAAGGACTTACAAATCTTTTAACAGGTAAATGATTAGGGCCAGGAGATAAATATTGGCCAATAGTAACAATATCAACGAAATTACTTTTTAAATCCTTAAGCAGACTTAAGACCTCCTCGTCTTTTTCCCCTAAGCCAAGCATGAAGCCTGACTTTGTGTAAATTTTGGGAGAATAGTCTCTGGTTCTTTTAAGCAACTCAAGAGTTCTTTCATATTTACCCTGAGGTCTTACTTTTTTATATAGCGAAGGCACAGTCTCAATATTATGGTTTAAAACGTTTGGATTTGCATCAAGAACTTTTTCAAGAGCTTTCCAGTTTCCACAAAAATCAGGAATTAAAAGCTCAATAGTAGTTTCAGGAGATTTTTCTCTTATTTGATGAACACATTGAAAAAATTGAGATGCGCCACCATCCTCAAGATCGTCTCTATTAACTGATGTGATTACAACATGCTTAAGCTTCATTCTAAAAACAGCTTCAGCTAGACGATATGGTTCAGTTGGGTCTAAGTCTCTCTTAGATCTATCAAAATCAATATCGCAATATGGACACGCCCTAGTGCAACCAGGACCCATTATGAGGAAAGTTGCAGTTCCACTAGCAAAACATTCGCCAATATTTGGGCAGCTTGCTTCTTGACATACGGTATTGAGATTTAAATCATTTAATAAATTTGCAGTACTACCAATTCGCTCAATTTGTGGAGCTTTGACCCTTAACCATTCAGGTTTTGAAATTAAACTATTAGGATTATTAGTCACATTAAATCTTCTTGACCTGTAATTTTATTTTACTAAAAACAAGATGAATTAACTATTTATATTTTCAAAGATGACGCTCATTCAACAGAAGTCAATAAATAAATCCTACTAATCCTTCTGCAATTTAAAAATCTTAATTAAATTTACTCGTTACACAAAAATCTTGTTTCATTAACTAAAATTGAATCAGATTTCATAACATTATTTTTAATACAGATATCAGAACGTATTAATTTTAAAAATATAGGCTAAAAAAGATAAATTGCTGAATTTTTTTGTACTAAAAAGTGTTTTTCTAATAATATTTGATACAGTAAAAAATATATGTAATAAAACATTGACTTTTAAATTTAAAAGAAAACGTATTTTATTATCTGAAAAAAATAAAAACTCTAAAGCAATTGGTTATGCTAGAGCTACTAATAACGAATATGAATATTTAGAAGAGCAAATAAAAATTTTGAAAGATGAGGGTTGCAGTTTAGTGTTCTCTGAATTTATAAGTTTAGATGAAGAAATCAAACCCCAACTCAATAAAGCTATAAATTCCTTATCAAAAGGCGATCAATTAATAATAACTCAGCTTGATCGAGCATTTAAAAATAAAAAAGAATGTTTGATGACAATAAATAAACTTATTAATATGGATATACAATTGCGAACTTTGACTGGTTTTTTTGCTGCCAATGAATCTTCTAATTCAAATTCTTCAATTTTTAAGATTTTATATGAATTAGATAATTTAGAAGAAAAAAGCTTAGGTGAAAGAAAAAAAGAACAACTATTACGCAGAAAATTATCTGGAAATAATTTGGGAGGCAGGCCCAAAATAAGTCCTTTAAAAGAATCTTTAGTAATCAGATTGCGTAATGAAGGATATTCATATCGATCAATCAGAACACAAACTGGAATTGCATTATCAACAATTAGGAGAGTGATTTTAGAGGGAGAATTAACATAAAATGATGAAGAAAGAAATTGAAAATTTAATAAAAGAAAATTTTAAAGATACCGCATTGCGTATTTATGAATTAGATAATGAAGATAGAAAAAGTTTGTTAGCAGAATATAGAGAATGGATTATGAATGATTTAGATTTTGAAGAAGTAATGATGCTACCTTATGAAGCATATACTGACAAATTAGATTCTAATTTCTTAGAAGATTCACTTTAGCCCTCAATAGTATATTTCTTATTAAAATCGTACACTTCTTTTGCTATAAACGGTAAAAGGGAAGCATCTTTGGAATATTTTTCTCCATTACAAAAAACTACTAATAAAGTTTGAAGAGATTGATTATTAATCCACCAAGCTGAATCATGTCTAACTTCAGACATTAAGCCTGCTTTACTCCAAAGATTAATGCTTTCTGGTAATCCTTCACCCAAAAAACCATCTATTTGATTAAGAGAATCCTTTTTAAGAACAACTTTATTTAAATTTCTTTTTAAAAAACTTCGCAAATTTAAATTATTTTTTTGATAATCAATATGAATCATAATTTCCTCCAAAACTCTTGCAGCTGAATCAGAGTTCATAGCGTTTCTATTTTTATTATCATATCCATAAAATTCTTTATCACGACCAAATGGTCCATCATCCCAAGTCTTCTGACAGCAATTTATACCAACCATTTCTTCCCAATTTAAATCATGTAGCCAATCATTTATTATACTTCTTTGGTATTTCCAATTTTCCCATAGTTCCCCTTCAATACGAGGTCCACTTGTTGTTCCAGTAAGTAAGTCAATTAAAAAGCTTGTTGCATTATTACTGGAGAAAGACAACATTTTCCCTACAGCATCAATAATTTCATCTGATAATAATAAACTTCCTTTTTTAATCCAATAAAATGCAGCCAGGCCATAAACTAACTTGACTATGCTGGCAGGGTAAACCATTTTTTTGTTATTAATGCCAGTTCCAAAACCTTTAAATACACTTTTATTTTCACTTTTATAATTAATCCAAGTTATCGAAATATCTTCTCTTGAAAAATCTTTATTATGAGAGCATACTCTCCTTAAAATATCATTTAAGGCTAGACCCATCTCCTGACTTAAATAGTAAAAGGACATTGTATGGAAATTTATAAAAATCCTATCTCACTATTTAAACAAACTAATTTTTCAAAAACTATTTGGTGGCAATTAAAAGTTAATATTTCGGGGTATCAAAATGAAACTGAAGATAAATTAGTTACTGAAATATTTAAAAATAGAATTTTTAGGCTTATTTATCCAAATATTTATCAAAAAGACCATAAATTTTCAAGAATACTAGTTCAACTATATGAAGATGGTTACGTCTGTTGGATAAATTTATATGGATTAATTATTGAGAAATACGAATTCAAAAAAAATAACAATTTAGAAAATAAACACTTCTTTATAAAAGATAAAGTTAACTCAATTTTAAAATGGATCAAGGATCAATCTGAGTTAAATAATGAATATCTTTGGGGAGGTACATTAGGACCCAATTTTGATTGTTCTGGATTAATTCAGACTGCTTTTTTAAAGCATCAAATTTATATACCCCGCGACTCTTTTCAAATAAAAAGTTTTTGTAAGCACCTTTTTTATTACAAAGAATCGTATGCGGCTCTACGACCTGGCGATCTTTTATTTTTTGGAAATGAAGAAAAATGTGATCATATTGGAATCTACAAAGGGAACGGATTCTATTACCATAGCTCTGGAATGGATTTTGGCAGAAATGGAATAGGATTAGATACCCTAAAACATTCTAATGATAAAATCTCGTTGCATTATAAATCAAAACTAATTTCGGCAGGCAGAGTAGTTAGAAATTATAGATGGGACCGCACTATACGTTAATAAATAGAGCTCACCATTAAATTTTAGATTAAATTAAAATATTACTTATTCTTTGATTAGAAATTAGCCAGCAGTCCAAATATTTTTAATGATTGGCATTATGGTATCTAAGTGTAATGTCCCAACAAGTAACCAAGCAAAAACAGCTCCTCCACATCCTCCTAACCAAAATCCACTTGTAAAATCAGCCCAACCTGCTCTTGTAAATAAGTCCTTTGGAGGATTATTAACAGTCGCATCTGGAGGTTGAACATTAGGTGCTTTACCAGGTGCATTGTATAGAACGAAAAGTGCTGTCAAAATATGAACAGCTCCAATAGTAGCGAGAAGTCCAGCTGTTAGAGCAAATTCAGAATTTCTTAATGGGCCAGTCATGGTAAAAGGTCCGTATAGAAGATATCCAAAAGCTGCTCCAGTTTCTAAACCTCTAAAATTAGGGGAAATACCTTCTCTGTAAAAAGGTAAATTATTTATAAAGGCTTTTGTAAAATAACCACTATTAACTGGAGTAGCTAAATTACCAACACAAGGATCAGCAACTGTTTTTACTGCCCATTGTTCTGCTACACCAATATCATTTGGTTGAACAGAAGTATCGATGTATTTCTCATCAAACTTAATAGAACTTGTTGATTCAGAGAATGATTTTTGAAAGTCGCTCATTTTTTTTAATAGTTTAGTGTTTGATAATTTATTCAGTTGCTGTAATTAATCTTCCAATCAATACGATAAAAACAGCAGGCATTGCTATACCAATTAAAGGAACAAAAATTGAAGGTAAAAGACTTGGTAAATCAGATGGCATAGTTCTTTAAACATCTTTAAACACTTTAGTATTTATAAGCGAAATAATGTTAATTTTATTACTGGATGATATAAAAATTATTAACTTTTTACATGTTAAATTTTTTCGCAATTTTACTTATTATTTTTATAGGAATATTACTTCTAGTTTTTAAAAAAAGAAGCTTTAAAAAGTTAATAAATCAAAGCAATTTAAATTCTATTAAATTAAAGAAAAATAAGAAAAGTAATAATAAATTTTTATCTAAAAAAAATAGTTATTTATACAATCACGAAGAAAAAAAATACTCAGTAATTTATAAAAATTCTCAAAGAAATAAAATGATTAGTCTTTTTAAGGGTGATACAGAAAATAAATTAAAGGCACTAAAAATTGCAGAAGAATTGGCTGATAAATCAACATTACCAATTTTACGAAAAGGCTTAAGAGATATTTCTCCTGAAGTCATTGAAATTTCAGCTTTATTAATAAGACAGTTCAAGTAAACAATCAATTTTGCTTAGCACTGTTTATTGATCTAATTCTGTAAATTGGACGACTTTGACTTTCATGATATGTCCTTATTAAAAGTTCGCTCAATAATCCAAAGCTAAATAATTGAACACCAGCAATTCCTAATATTAATGCAAACATGAGCAAAGGACGATTTCCAATATCCTCACCCATTATTTTTAAAACTATCAAATAAGAACTTATCGCAAGACTAAAGAAAATACTTATAATTCCAACAAAACCAAATCCATACATCGGTCTTGTTAAAAATTTAGTCATAAACCAAACAGTAAGTAAATCCATTAACACTCTAAAAGTTCTATCAATTCCATATTTACTTGATCCATATTGCCTGCTCCTATGATTTACTTTAATTTCTTTGATTCTTGCACCTTCAATATTTGCTAAAACAGGCAAAAACCTGTGAAGTTCCCCATATAACTTTATATCTTTAATTATTTCTTTCTTAAACGCTTTTAATGAGCAACCATAGTCATGCAAATTCAAACCTGTTACGTGAGCTATTAACTTATTCGCTATTTTTGATGGTATCTTTCTATTAATTAATTTGTCTTTTCTATCAAACCTCCAACCACAAACCAAATCATAACCATTATTAATTTCTGAAATTAATAAAGGAATATCATTTGGATCATTCTGTAAATCACCATCCAAAGTAATAACAATATCGCCATTGGAATTATCAAAGCCAGCTGACATTGCTGCAGTTTGACCATAATTTTTGCGTAGGGAAATTACTGACAATTCTTTAATTTTGAGAGTTAGTTGCTTTAATACTTGATGAGTATTATCTTTAGAACCATCATTTACAACAATCAATTCAAAATTAAATTTATGAGATGACATCACATTTATAACTTCATCCAATAAAAGACCAATACTATCGCTTTCATTGAAAACGGGGACGATAATAGAAATTAATTGTTTTATATCTGACATTTATATTTAATAATAATTACACAATTTTAACTTAATTTAGAACATTAAAATTAAACAAAAAAAATCACCACAAACGTGGTGATTTAAATTATTTAAAGGAAATTTAACCAAACTTACCTGAAGTGGATGCAATAACAAATGCCCCAAATGTAAGTATGTTTCCAATCGTGAAATGTGCTAGTCCAACTAATCTAGCTTGAACAATTGAGAGTGCAACTGGCTTATCTCTCCAGCCAACAAGGTTAGCAATTGGAGTACGCTGATGGGCCCAAACTAATGTTTCAATTAACTCTTGCCAGTAACCACGCCATGATATTAGGAACATGAAACCAGTAGCCCAAACTAAGTGACCGAATAGAAACATCCAAGCCCAAGGAGATAGAGAATTTACTCCAAATGGATTATATCCATTAATAAGTTGAGCAGAGTTTAACCATAGATAATCTCTGAACCAACCCATTAGATAGGTACCTGATTCGTTAAATTGTGCTACGTTACCCTGCCAAATTGCTAAATGTTTCCAATGCCAGTAGAAAGTTACCCATGCTAGTAAATTTAATGCCCAGAACATTGCTAGGTACATAGCATCCCAAGATGAACTATCACAAGTACCTCCACGTCCAGGTCCATCGCAAGGGAAAGCATAACCTAAATCTTTCTTATCAGGAATTAATTTTGTTCCTCTAGCATCGAGTGCACCTTTGATAAGGATTAATGCAGTTGTATGAAGACCTAAAGCGATAGCATGGTGAACCAAGAAATCTGCTGGGCCAATAGGCAAGAAAGCACTTAATGCATCTTGTCTATTGATAAGATCCATCCAATAATGATTACCTGGTAATGAATTAGCTGCTAGAGTTGCTGAACTTGTTGGATCAGATAATAAAGCGTTAAAGCCGTACATCATTTTACCTTGAGCAGCTTGAACGAATTGAGCAAATACTGGCTCTATTAAAATTTGCTTTTCAGGATTACCAAAAGCTACAACGACATCGTTGTGAACATAAATTCCAAGAGTATGAAATCCTAGCAACATGGTTACCCAACTAAGGTGGCTTATCAAAGCTTCCTTTGTTCCAAGTACTCTTGCTAGTACATTGTCCTTGTTTAATTCAGGATCATAATCTCTCACAAAGAAAATGGCTCCGTGTGCAAAAGCACCGACCATCAAGAACATAGCTATGTACTGATGATGACTGTATAGAGCAGATTGTGTGGTGTAGTCCCTGGCAATAAAAGCGTAAGAGGGAAGTGCACCCATATGTTGGGCTACAAGAGAAGTTGCAACACCAAGTGATGCTAATGCTAATCCAAGTTGGAAATGTAATGAGTTGTTTACAGTTTCATATATTCCATCGTGGTTAATTCCGAAACTACCTTTATGAGGATCATTAGGGTGTCTTGTGTTATGAGCTTCTGTAATTTCTTTGAGGCTATGACCAATACCAAAAGTATTTCTATACATATGACCAGCAATTACAAAAACTGTACCAATCGCAATATGGTGATGTGCAATGTCAGTAAGCCATAATGCTTCACTTTGAGGATGAAGACCACCCAAGAAAGTGAAGATTGCTGTTCCAGCTCCCTCAGCTGTTCCAAATACTTGGTCTAATGAATCAGGATTCTGAGCATATGCTCCCCAATTTAAAGTAAAGAAAGGCGCTAATCCTGCAGGATGTGGAAGCACTGTTAACCAGTTATCCCAACCTACATGTTGACCTCTTGACTCAGGTATTGCGACATGAACCAAATGACCTGTCCAAGCAATACTACTAAAACCGAATAAGACTGCTAAATGATGATTTAATCTTGACTCTGCATTTTTAAACCAAGCCAAAGATGGTCTGAATTTTGGCTGTAAGTGTAACCAACCTGCAAATAGAGTCCAACAAGCCAAAATACTCATGAATATTGAAGCTTGAAATAGTTGCTCGTTAGTTCTCATTCCAATTGTGTACCACCAATGGTAAAGGCCTGAATAAGCTATGTTTACTGGACCACTAGCTCCAGCTTGTGTCATTGCTTCTGTGATACCAGATCCAAAATGAGGATCCCAAATAGCATGAGCAATAGGACGAACGTGGGTTGGATCAAGTACAAATTGCTCGAAATTTCCTTGCCAAGCAATATGAAATAAGTTTCCAGCTACCCAGAGGGCAATTATTGCTAGATGCCCAAAATGTGTTGAGAAAAGCTTCTGGTAAAGCTTTTCTTCGGTCATACCATCATGACTTTCAAAGTCGTGAGCGGTAGCTATTCCGTACCATATTCGTCTAGTTGTAGGGTCCTGAGCTAGACCCTGGTTAAATGATGGAAATTTTGTTGCCATTGAATTAAAAAGGTGAAGTTCAGGTAATTAGCCCAGACCAAAAAGGCGAGCATGGAAGAAAGCCCATGTAGTGGCAATACCACCGACAAGGAAATGTGTAACACCTACTGCTCTACCCTGAGTGATGGATAAAGCTCTTGGTTGAATTGTTGGAGCAACTTTAAGTTTGTTATGTGCCCAAACAATTGATTCGAATAATTCTTGCCAATATCCACGTCCACTAAATAGAAACATTAAACTAAATGCCCATATAAAGTGAGCCCCTAAGAACATCAAACCGTACATGCTTATGGATTGACCATAACTTGTTAATACTTGAGAAGCTTGAGCCCAAAGGAAATCTCTTAACCAACCATTAATAGTGATTGAGCTTTGTGCGAAATTCCCACCAGTAAGTCCCCAAACATCACTCTGCATTTTCCATGAGAAGTGGAAGATAACTATTGATAAACAGTTATACATCCAGAAAAGAGCTAAGAACACATGATCCCATGAAGAAACTTGACATGTACCACCTCTTCCGGGACCATCACAAGGAAATCTAAATCCTAAAGAAGCTTTGTCAGGAATCAACCTTGAACTTCTTGCATAAAGAACCCCTTTGAGAAGTATCAAAACAGTTACATGGATTTGGAAGGCATGAATATGATGAATCATTAAATCAGCTGTCCCTAATGGAATTGGAGCTATAGCAACCTTTCCACCAACCTCTACTAAACTTCCATTAAAAACTTCACTTAAGGCCTTATGAGGTAAAGCTTCTGCAGTACCTGCCAAAAGAGAAGTTCCAACAGCAGATGCTTGAATACTTTGTACCCATTGAGCAAAAATAGGCTGAAGTTGAATTGCAGAATCACTAAACATATCTTGAGGTCTACCCAAAGCTCTCATAGTATCGTTGTGAATATAAAGTCCAAAACTATGGAATCCTAACCACATACATACCCAGTTTAAGTGACTTATTAAGGCATCTCTTGCTTTAAGAATTCTGTCTAATACATTATCAATGTGCTTTGCCGGATCGTAATCTCTAACCATTGCAATTCCAGCATGCGCACCTGCACCTACTATGAATAATCCACCTATCCACATGTGATGAGTAAATAATCCAAGAACTGTCATGTAGTCAGTAGCTATATATGGATATGGAGGCATGGCATACATGTGATGAGATACAAGTATGCTTATAGATCCAAGCATTGCTAGATTAACCGCAAGCTGAGCATGTCTACTTTCAGCCATGAACTCAAAAAGACCTTGATGACCTTTAGGAGCAGGGAATAATATTGGATCTCCTTGCTGCGAATCTAATATTTCTTTCATACTATGACCAATACCATAATTGGTTCTATACATATGACCACCAATAATTGCTATGACACCGAAAGCTAAATGATGATGAGAAACATCAGTCATCCATAAGCTTCCTGTCACAGGGTTAAGTCCACCTTTAAAAGTAAGGAAGTCTGAGAAAGCTAACCAGTTTAAACTAAAGAAATTACCTGTACCACTTGCTAATCCTGGAAATATCTGACCGATAATTTGGGGATCACAGAGTTGATGCGGCATAGGCATGTCTGCAATAGTTGCTATTTCTTTACCATTGATGACTAAAGGAGAGCCTGCATCAATTGCATCTAGAAGGGCTGCAGTAGGAGCTCCAATATGGATACAATGACCAGCCCATGCTAAAGATCCTAATCCTACTAAACCAGCTATATGGTGATTAAGCATAGACTCAATATCTTGAAACCACTCCATTTTTGGAGCTGCTTTGTGATAATGAAAAATTCCAGCATGAAGCATCAGAGCAGCCATTACTACGGCACCTATTGCTAAAGCCATCAGTTCACTCTCGTTTGTAATTCCCCATGCACGCCACATGTGGAATATTCCTGAACTAATTTGAATACCGTTGTAGTTAGCACCAAGATCAGCATTTAGCATTTCTTGACCAACAATTGCCCAAACTTGCTGAGCTCCGGGTTTGACATGAGTTGGATCAGCTAACCAACCTGAATAATTAGAAAATCTTGCTCCATGGAAAAATGCAGCACTCATCCATATAAAAATGACCGCAAGATGTCCAAAATGAGCTGAAAAGATTTTTCTTGTTGCTTCTTCAGCATCGCCTGTATGCACATCGAAATCATGTGCGTCAGCATGCAAATTCCAGATCCAAGTTGTAGTTTTTGGACCTTTAGATAATTTACTTGACCAGAAACCTGGCTTATCTAATTTGGCAAAATCAATAGGTCTTGGATCGGCCTTAACAGGATCCTCCAAAACTTTTTTGTTTTTTTCTCCACTTTCTGGTGGGCTGATGGTCATCTAGCACCTCGAAAATAATTGACATTAAAGCCGATTGATCTGATCTTGAACTTATTTTTAATGATAATGTTCAAGAAACGAAGTCCATCGGAACTTTAGATATTCGTTTCAAAAATAATAAGACAAAGATTCTTTCGTTATGCATTAACGTAACAAATGTTCTAATGATTGTTACTATATGAATATTTTGTTAAATTCTCGTCTATGACTTAGTTATGAGTAATTTTACTCAAATTTTATCTATATTTCTTAAATTTTTTTTTATATTTCAAAGAAAATTTTTTAAATCCAGCGACAGGATATAATTTTTACGTAACTATCAATAGTTTCTGATTTGAAAGGAATTGCTATAGGTCTATCTAATAATTCAAAAGAAATTTTAAAAAGGCTTAAAAAAACTGAATTTGTCAAAGATATATTTATTGCAGGTTCTTCAAAAGATGATGGAAAGAACAATGAATTTATTCAAGTACAAAATTCTAAAGAAATCTTAAATAAAAAATGGCCGGAGATAGATTTAATAATTTTTATAGGCTCAATTGCTGCAGCAATACGCATAATAAATCCATTTTTAACCTCTAAAGAGCAAGATCCAGGTGTAATCGTTATAGATAACAAAGGTTCCAAGATAGTTCCTTTGATTGGCTTACATCAGTCAAATGCACAAAATATTGCATATCAAATTGCTAATTTAATTGGTGGCCAAATAATAGAAACTAATAATTCCAATGATCAAAGCTTCTTAAATCTTGATGCATTTGGGGATCAGTGGGGTTGGAAAAGATCTGGCAACATAAAGGATTGGTCAAAAATAGTAATCAAGCAAGCTAAGAACGAAGAAATATTTTGCAAACAACTATCTGGTAATGGCTTATGGAAAACTTCAGAATCAGGTGAGATTATTAATCAAATTAATGAAAAAGAAACTGAAAGACCAGATTCAACATTTCATGTGAGTATATTCGAAAATCATGCAACAATTTGGCACCCGCCCGTATTATGGATTGGTATTGGATGTGAAAGAAATACAAGCAAAGAATTAATTACAAATTCTTTAAATAATTTTTTAGAGTCAGAAAATTTATCACAGCAATCAATTGCGGGATTTGCAACTATTGATATTAAAAAAGATGAGAAAGGAATTTTAGAACTTGCTAAAGAAAAAAACTTGCCTATAAAGTTTTTTAGTAAAGAAGATCTTTCAACAATAAATGTTCCAAATCCATCAAATGTTGTGAAAAATGAAATTGGCACCCCTTCCGTAGCAGAAGCCTCTTGCTTACTAGCAGCAGGAAAAGAATCAATATTATTAGAAGAAAAAAGAATTTTTAAAAATCAATCTAGTGCATTAACTATCGCTGTAGCAGAATCTAAAAATCAATATAATCCAACCAATGGCGAAATTCATATTATTGGAAGTGGGCCTGGTGATATATCCTTTCTAACTAATAATGCAAGAAAAGCACTTTCAAGATGTACTGTTTGGATTGGATACAAAATGTATTTAGATTTAATAAAACCCTTAAAAAGAAATGATCAGGTTTTAATTGAAAGCAAACTTACTGAAGAAAAAGAGAGATGCAGTAAAGCAATTAAACTAGCTGAGGAAGGCATAAAAGTAGCTTTAATTTCTTCTGGGGAATCTGGATTCTATGGAATGGCTGGTTTACTTTTGGAGTTACTTCAAAAAATCAAAAAAGAATATAGGCCATACTTTGAAGTACATCCAGGTATAAGTAGTGTTCAATTAGCAGCTGCGATTAGTGGAGCACCACTAATGAATGACTTTTGTTCAGTAAGCTTAAGCGATAAATTAACTCCATGGTCTTTAATAGAAAAAAGAATTGAAGGAGCTATTGTGGGTGACTTTGTAATAGCTTTATTTAATCCTCAATCCATTGAAAGAAATTGGCAGCTAAAGAGTGTAATAGATATATGTTTACAATCTAGGCATGGTGATACTCCAGTTTTAATAGCAAGACAAGTAGGGAGAGAAAATCAAACCAAAAAATTTTGCACTTTAAACACCATTCCTTTTAAAGAGATTGATATGTTATCAATCATTATTATTGGCAATTCTCAAACAACCTTAGTTGACGAAATATTTCTCACTCCCAGAGGATATTTACAAAATTAAGAATATAAAATCTATAAATTATAAATAAAATGTTTTTCTTTGCTTTTTCTTTATAAGAGTACTAATCTTTTAAAATAACGAAGTAATAAATTTAATTGAAAAATATTGGTTTAATTTTGTTTGACATTGATGGGGTAATCCGCAGCGTAGAAAATAGTTACAGACTTTCATTAAAAAAAACGGTTTACAAATTTTCCGGATGGGAGCCAAGTTATATAGATATTGATAATGCAAAAAATGAAGGGATCTGGAATAATGACTGGGATTTAAGTTTAGAACTTATAAAAAGATACATAAAAAAAGAGAACTTAAACCTTAAAATTCCTCGAAGAGAGGAAATAGTAAAATCTTTTGAAGAGTTTTACTTTGGTGGAGATCCAAATAAAGATAGTAAATATTGGTCTGGTTACATTACTAATGAGGAATTATTAGTTGATAAAAAGTTTTTTGATTTAATTCAAGGTAATGGAATAATCTGGGGTTTTGTTAGTGGTGCAGAGTCTGCTTCTGCAAAATTTGTTTTAGAAAAAAGACTTGGACTAAAATCACCACCATTAATATCTATGGGAGATGCCCCTGACAAGCCTGATCCAAAAGGTTTTATTAATTTATCAAAAAAGCTCATTGGAGATAAACTTGGTGAATCAAATATTCCCATTGCATATGTAGGAGATACTATTGCAGATATAAATACAGTTATAAACGCTAGAAAGGAAATTCCATCTCAGAAATTCATAAGTATTGGAATAGCTCCCCCTCATTTACATCTAAATTCTCGATTAAAAGAACGTAATTCTTACGAAGCAAATCTTAGAAATGCAGGGGCTGACTTGATTTTAAATTCTATTTATGAACTTAAAGATATTAATCTTGACTTGTTTTAAAGCAAATATTAATTAAAAATTTTCTAAATAAATCACGGAGAGGGAGGGATTCGAACCCTCGACAAAAGTTACCTCCTGTAACTCCTTAGCAGGGAGCCGCTTTCAACCACTCAGCCACCTCTCCAGTTCTTATACATTATCAATTTTTATGCAAACATTCAAAATTTTTTATTCAATCGAAATGTCTAACCTACTTGAACTTTCGGTAATCTATTTTTAAAAGAACAAAGAATTTCCCAAGGGATAGTATTAGATTTTCTTGCCCATTCAAGAGGTGAAATTGATTTATCTCCATCAGACCCTAGTAATACCATGGTACTACCAACTTTAATTTCATTAGAATCTGTTATGTCTACCATCATTTGATCCATAGTTATAGATCCAACTTGAGGATAAAACTTATTATTATAGATAACATTAATTTTGCCTGAAAGATTTCTTGGTACACCATCTGCATAACCAATACTTAATACAGCTAACTTAGTTTTTCTATTACTTACAAATTTGCCTCCATAACTTACACTTACACCTTTATCAATAGTTCTTATAAAAGCGACTTTGACCTTCAAAGATAAAGCTGGTTTAAGCAATAAATCTTTATTTAATTTTGACAAAGGTTTATATCCATACATAGATAATCCAACGCGTACCATATGAAAATGGAAATTTTTATCAAGAAGCATTCCCGCTGAATTAGCCAAATGAATCTTGATATTTTTATTTCTATCAACATTAATTTGCTTTAATAATTCCTGAAACTTCTGCCTTTGTAATTGTGTAATACTTTTTGGATCTAATGAGTTGGGTTCATCTGCAGATGATAAATGACTATATATTCCCTCAATAGAAATATTGTCAAAAGATTTAATGTTTTCAAATTGCTGAACAAATTTGTTGTATTCAAATCCTAATCTTGACATTCCTGTATCAACTTTGAGGTGCAAAGGAAATTTCAATCCAAATTGCTTACCAATGTTATTGCAAATTAAACATTCTCTTATACTGCTGATAGTTGGCATAAGATCATTTTTAAAACATATAATAAGATCCCTTTTTGTATAGAGATTTCCGAGGATAAGTATTGGTTTTTCAACTCCAGAAGAACGAAGCTTCATTCCTTCATTTAGTGTGGCAACACCTAATTGAGACGCTCCACCTTTGATAGCATACTCTGATACTAATTTCGCATCATGTCCATATCCATCAGCTTTAACGACTGCCATAAATTGACAATTTTTACTTAATTGTGATCTTAAATGTCTAACGTTTATTTCTATTTCTTCACCTTTAACTTCAATCCATGCTCTTTGTTTTAAATCTATATCTTTTTCAAAATTTGGAAATTTGTCAAAATTAAATACCTGATTTTTTTGCCTATTTTGCATTAACTTTGCGCAAATATATGCGCTTATTGAAATATACAGTTAGCATGACATGTAAATTGTATTTTGGCATGGGCCAGACTCTAGTTTTAAATGCATCATATGAACCTTTAAACATCACTTCCTGGCGAAGAGCAGTAATTTTGATGATTAAAGGTAAAGCAGAAAGCTTAGAGGAAGATAAGACATATTCAATTCATAGCGGGAAAAAGTTACCGACAGTTATAAGACTTCGTTACTACGTAAAAGTTCCTTTTAGAGAGGTTTCTTTAACAAGAAAAAATATTCTTCTTAGAGATAATAATTCTTGCCAATACTGTAACTATAGGGGTAGTGACCTATCAATAGATCATGTTTTACCTAGAAGCAGAGGTGGAACAGATAACTGGGAAAATGTTACTACAGCGTGTCTCAGATGTAATGTACAAAAAGGTAATAGAACCCCCGAAGAGGCGAATATGCCCTTAAAACGTAAGCCTTATCGTCCCTTAAGTAATCTAAATTTTGAAGCTACCAGACAAATTGACTCTGGCAGGCATAAAGAATGGAGTAAATACGTAATAGGGGTTGCTATCTAATAAAAAATCTTAATTTACCTCTTTATTAAAATCTTCCATCATTCTTTTTTGTTCTTGCGCTATGCATGCATTAATCACTTCTTCTAATTGACCAGCAAGAATTGGCTCAAGAGAAAAATTGGAACCTAATCTATGATCAGTTGTCCTGTTATCTTTAAAATTATAAGTTCTGATTTTTTCACTTCTGTCGCCTGTTCCAACCTGAGAAAGCCTTTGTGATCTCTCTTTAGCATTAGCTTCTTTTAATTGAATTTCATACAATTTAGCTCTTAAAATTTCCATTGCCCGTTCGCGATTTTGCAATTGTGATCTCTCTTGAGTACAAAAAACTCTTATTCCTGTAGGCTTGTGGAGTAGATCAATAGCTGTCTCTACCTTATTAACATTTTGTCCCCCTGCACCTCCTGATCTTGCTGTTCCAACCTCTAGATCTGTTGGATCAATTTTAACCTCAACAGGATCAGCCTCAGGCATAACGGCGACTGTAGCAGTAGAGGTGTGAACTCTACCTTGAGATTCAGTAGCTGGAACTCTTTGGACTCTATGTACACCAGCCTCAAATTTAAGTTGACTATATACAGAATCTCCCTTAACGGAGATAACTAACTCCTTAAATCCTCCCATATCTGACTCGGAAGCACTAACAGGTTTTACAGACCATCCAATTTTTTGTCCATATCTTTCATACATTCTTGCTAAGTCACCTGCCCAGATACAAGCCTCGTTTCCTCCAGCACCGGCTCTTATTTCTAACATTACGCTTCTTTCATCTCTTGGGTCTTTTGGCAATAAGGCGATAGTGGTTTTTTGAATTAGTTTATTCTTGCATTCCTCTAGAGCTATTAACTCCTCATTTATCAAAGATTCCATTTCTTTATCATTTCTATTCTCTTTTAGTAGATTTTTTGAATCTTCGATTTCTTTATCAGTATCAAGCAACTTATTAAAATCAATCACTAAGGGTTCCAATTTAGACCGTTCTCTTGCTATTGATTCTAATTTTTTAGGATCATTAGCTATATCAGGATCTGCAAGTTGCACTTCCAAACTTTCAAAACTTTCTGCAGCAGTTTTCAACCTTGCAATTAATGTTGAGTATTCCAATTGAAATTGTGCTTAATTTTTAAAAATTTTATTTTTTAGAATCTTTTTTGTCTTTTTGCTCTTTTGATGTGGCTGAATTGGCTGAACCCATTCCATATTTTTTCATAAAACGATCAACCCTTCCTTCTGTATCAAGAATCTTCTGAGTTCCCGTGAAAAAGGGATGATTACCACTCCATACATCAACATGTAATTCAGGTTGTGTTGAGCCAGTTGTCATTACAACTTCTCCATTACAAATAACTTTTGCATCTGGATACCATTTTGGGTGTATTTCTGATTTTGGCATAATTTAAATTCCTTTAACGTTTGGAGAATTGAGGAGCCTTTCTTGCTTTTTTAAGACCATATTTTCTTCTCTCCTTAGCTCTAGGATCTCTACTGAGATGACCTTCTGTTTTTAGAGGTTTCCTATTGTCAGGAGATAATTCACAAAGTGCTCTTGCCGCTCCTTGCTTGATAGCATCTGCTTGACCTGTTAATCCACCACCAAAAACATTTACAAGAATATCATAAGAATTTTCAAGGCCTAATGTTTGCAAAGGTGCTTTTATTGAATTTAAGTGGAGAGGATTAAAGTTTAAGTAATCATCTCCTGAACGACCATTAATTTTTATTAGTCCATTTCCAGGGATCAAGCGTACTCTAGCTACTGAAGTTTTTCTTCTTCCAGTTCCCCAATATACAGCTTTGTTTTTTATTTGACTATTCATTTTGATAAATTAACTATTTAATAATACAGGATTCTGAGCAGCATGAGGGTGATCAGCACCTTTATAAACTTTTAGTTTTTTAAATTGCTGTCTTCCTAAAGAGTTATGAGGCAGCATACCCTTGACAGCTTGCTCAATGATTCTTTCAGGAATTCTTTCTTGTAGAGACTCAAATTTTTCAATTTTCATTCCTCCTGGTCTTCCAGAATGTCTTCTATACAACTTTTGTGATGCTTTTTTACCTGTTACCTCAACTTTTTCGGCATTTACCACAATGACAAAATCTCCAGTATCTAGATGAGGTGTGAATGTTGGTTTATTCTTACCTCTCAATACAGTTGCAATTTCTGTAGCAAGTCTACCAAGTGTCTTATCTTTTGCGTCAACTAAAAACCAATTTCTTTCAATGGTTTCTAAAGATGGAGTAATTGTTCTATTCATTTACCAAATTTATGAAAATAAATTTAAAGTTAGTCCTAAATTCTACCCTATTGGAGGAATATTAAACAACATTTTTAAATCATTAGAAAAAAAATTAGCTTAATTAAAATTTGTTTTAAGAAAAACCCTTAATTAAGAATACAGGGAAAAAATCATTGTTTTTAACTTTTTTAAAAACATTTTTTTCATAAATAGCATTGACAAAACATAACCCCTTAGCTGGAGCAGATTCTTTAACATCATTTTTCTTTTTGTTTACCCATCTGTCTGTAAAAACTTCTGGCGATATTTTTTTTTCCCCAACTAAAACTAGTTGACCAATAATTAAACGCACCATTCCATACAAAAAACCAGTAGCTTTAATATCAACTAAAATCAAATCTTCTACTCTTTTTATATTAATATTTTTTATTTTTGTAACAGAGTTTGTTCTATTACTACCACTTTTCTGAAAAGCAAAAAAATCATGTTCTCCTTCCATTGTCTTGGATGCGTTTAACATTAAAACTTCATCTAATGCTTTTTGATATCTGTGCCATGACCAATTATTGATGAACAAATTAGGGAATTTACTGTTATTAATGACATATCGATAATGTCTATACTTTGCTGAATAGCATGCATGCCAACTGTCTTGAACCTCTACTGATTCCAAGATCCTAATTGTTGAGGGTAAAATACTATTTAAGACATCAGAATAACTATTTCCTGGAATAACACAATCAGCATCAAAGTGTACTACTTGGCCTGATGCATGAACCCCAGCATCAGTCCTTCCTGCTGCAAAAGTCTTTACTTTGTGATTTGTAATTTTTAAGAGAGCACTGTCTAAAATTTCTTGAACAGTAGTTGCATTTTTTTGTTTTTGCCAACCTGAATAATGAGATCCATCATATTGGACTAGTAAAGCTACCCTTTTCAAAAGTTATTTTTTATTGAAAGCCTCTTTATTATCTAACTTAAACAAGCTCAATTATGGCCATCTGAGCGTTATCACCTTTTCTAGATACAGTTCTTACTATGCGTGTATAACCACCATTTCTGTCCCCATATCTTTCCTTTGCTTTTTCAAATAATGAATGAACTAATTTTTTATCATAAATATATCCAATAGCCCTCCTCCTAGAAGCCAAACTTCCATCTTTGGCGAGTGAAATCATTCTTTCAGCTTCATTTCTTAAAGCTTTTGCCCTAGCTTTTGTTGTCGTTACCCTACCTTCCCTAATTAGTTGTGTAGTTAAACCTCTGAGAAGTGCTTTTCTCTGGTCAGCAGGTTTACTTAATAATGGAATTCTAAGTTGATGTCTCATAATCTTAAAAATTGTTAAACAGATGTTCTGCTTTGTGGGATAGAAATGCCTATGCGTTCGAGAGCTTCAATAACCTCATCTGCAGATTTAGAGCCAAAGTTCTTAATTTCAAGAAGATCTTCATAACTGAAGCCCATTAAGTCCGAAACTGAGTTAACTTGCGCCCGTTTCAAACAATTATATGCTCTAACGGACAAGTTTAGTTCCTCGAGAGGAATTTGAGCTTCAGGAGATGGTTCAGGTTCCTCAGGAATTTCCTCAACCATTGTGACAGTAGCGAGGGGCTGAAAAAGTTCAATTAACTGATTTGCAGCTTCAGCAATAGCATCATCAGGACTTGTTGAGCCATCTGTTACTACTTCCATTTTTAATCTTTCTCTTCCTGTTCCGCCCTCTGCTACAGCAGTTTCATCAATCGTAAAATTTACTCTCTTAACCGGCATAAATACAGCATCTATTTGAAGCAAGTCAATAGCAGTTGTCTCTTCACTCTTATTGTCTACTGGCTTATATCCAACACCTCTTTCAACATGGATTTCCAACTCTAAGTTATGGCCCTCTTGAATAGTCGCAATGGGTTTTTCGCCATCAACAATTTCCACTTGAGAGGAAAATTGAATATCATTCGCCTTCACCTCCATTGGACCACTAGCCACTAACCTGCCTATTTCAAGCTCTGGATTAGTACTATTTAATGACAGTTGCTTGCAATTGAGAAGAATATCTAAAACGTCTTCTTTAACACCAGGAATAGTAGCATATTCATGATTAATTCCTGCTATTCTTACTGCAGTAACTGCACTCCCTTCGAGTCCTCCCATAAGGACTCTTCTGAGAGAATTACCCAAAGTTGTAGCTTGTCCCCTTTCTAGAGGGCCGATTAAAAAAGTTCCTGTTTGGGAGCGATCATCTGCTATTTGATGGTCGATTCTGTCAATCTGGTATTGCAACACGGAAAATAATGAGGTTAAGAGTTTTTTGTGAGGGGGGTTAAGAATGGTTAAGACCTAAACGCGTCTCCGTTTAGGTCTTCTACATCCATTATGAGGTAACGGAGTTACATCTCTTATTAGAGTTATTTCTAATCCGGCCACTTGTAAAGCTCTTATGGCCGTTTCCCTACCTGCGCCAGGGCCTCTAACAAGTACTTCTATTTGTCTCATACCTTGATCAAGTGCTCTTCTTGCTGCAGCTTCTGCAGCTGTTTGAGCAGCAAAAGGGGTGCCTTTCCTAGCGCCTTTAAATCCACTTGCGCCTGCAGAAGACCAAGAAATTACATGACCAGAGGTGTCAGAGATTGAGACGATAGTATTATTAAATGTGCTTTGGATATGTACCACACCGTTAGGTACATTACGTTTAGATTTTTTTGAACCTGTTTTTTTTGTTGTAGCTGCCATGATGTTTTAATTTAATACTTCAATTTGTAGATAGATTTAGTTAATTATTTTTTTCTTCCAGCAACTGTTTTCCTAGAACCCCGTCTTGTTCTTGCATTGGTTCTGGTTCTTTGACCTCTTACAGGTAGACTCATTCTATGTCTTCTTCCTCTTACACACCCAATATCTTGTAGACGTTTTAAAGCCATTCCCTCTTTTCTTCTCAAATCCCCTTCTAAAGTGAATTCTTCTGTGGCAACTCTAAGTTTTTGCACATCAGAATCTGAAAGTTCTTTGACACGAGTATCTGGGTTTACACCCGTATTAGCAAGAATTAGTTTTGATCTCGTCAAACCAATTCCATAGACGTATGTAAGTGCAATTTCAACTCGCTTTTCGCGAGGTATGTCAATTCCTGCAATCCTGGCCACGTGTTTTGATTAAGTAAAAGTTTGAATTTTAGGGTTGATTTTAACCCTGACGTTGTTTATTACGAGGTCTTTTCTTGTTAATAACATAGATTTTACCTCTTCTCCTCACGATCTGATCGTCAGGACTAATTTTTTTGACTGAAGATCTGACCTTCATAGGGGTTTAACAAATAAAACGTTAATACTATATTCTACATCATCATCAAGCCATTTTTTGTTTGATATCAGAGGAAATGGTTTTTAAATCTCTATCAGCATCAATATACTCTAACAATGAAAGATCTCTAAAATATTGAATCAATGGTTCTGTAGTTTTTTTATAAATGTCAACTCTTGTTCTAATTGTCTCTTCCGTATCATCTTTTCTACCTCTTAAAAGCAAACGCTTAATTAATACTTCTTCCGGAATATCTAAATAAAAAACTAATTCCAAAGGTTGATTTATTTCATTTAAGACTTCATTCAATGAATTTACTTGAGATAAATTTCTTGGGTATCCATCTAGAATCCAACCTTTATTATCCTTGACTAAATTTTGTCTTACTATCTTTAAAACAAGTTCATCACTAACAAGTTCACCTCGATTCATAATATCCTTTACCTGAATACCAAGAGCAGTATTCATTTCGATTTCTTTTCTTAATAATTCACCAGTAGAAAGGTGTAAATAAGAATTAGTATGACTTAGCAATTCCGCTTGAGTCCCTTTACCTGCTCCAGGAGCTCCTAAAAATAGTATATGTTTCTTCATTAATTGTTAATTAGTCCCTCATACCTTTGTGAAATAACATAAGTTTGAATTTGCTTAGCAGTGTCTATAGCAACACCCACAAGAATAAGTAATGAGGTTGCTCCTAAGCCTTGAAAGGTCTGCACATTTGTAGCTCTTTCTACTGCAGCAGGGATTATAGCTACTGAACCCAGAAATAATCCTCCCAATAAAGTCAACCTATTTTGTATACCTGATAGATAGTTTGCAGTATTTGTTCCTGGTCTAACTCCTGGTATCGCGACTCCTCCTTTCTTTAAATTTGAAGCTACATCAACTGGATTTATAGTAAGAGATGCATAAAAATAGGAGAACCCCAAAATTAAGGAGAAGAATGTAAGAGCATATGGCCATGGATTAGAAGATCCTGGATTTAAACTACTGGCTAACTTGATTAAGACTGGATTACCCGTCACATTTGCAATGGTTATTGGTAAAAATATTAAAGCAGATGCAAATATGATAGGCATGACTCCTCCTGCATTTAATTTCAAAGGTAAATAGCTTTGCCTTGTAGGAAGTAATGTTGAACTTCCTATCTGCCTTTTTGCACTAACAATAGGAATACGTCTTGCTCCCTCTTGAACAAAAATGATCCCAACAATTGTCAGTAAAAATACTCCAAGTAAAACTGCTATCCCTAAAACATCTCCTCTATCGCCAGTTTGAGCTTTTTCAATGGTTGAACTTAGAGCCTTAGGTAAAGTCGAAACGATATTCAAAAAAATTACCAGTGAAGCACCTTGACCTATACCTTTCTCCGTAATAATTTCGCTAAACCACATAACTAACATTGAACCAGTGACTAGAGCAATAGAGGTTTGCAAGACAAATGTAGTTTCACTGATCCCCTGGATAGCATATTGTCTAAGAATTAAGGAAAAAATTATACTTTGCAGGAAACCCCATCCTAATGAAACATATCTAGTTATTTGAGCAATTTTTCTTCTTCCAGCTTCTCCTTCATTTTTTTGTAAATCTTCTAGCACAGGCAATGAAGCTGTAAGAAGCTGAATAATGATAGATGCGTTGATAAATGGAAGTATACCTAATGCGAATATTCCTAAGGTTGAAATTCCTCCTCCAGTAAAAATATCTAAAAAACCTATTAATTGTCCCCCTTGATCTATAAAACTTTTAAAAGCAACCCTATCAATACCGGGCATAGGGATATATATACCAAGTCTTACTAAAAGGAGGAGACCTAAAGTAGTTAAAACTCTACTCCTTAGCTCTTTATTTAAAAATAATTGGGAAAGTATTTCAGAAGCGCTAGGATTTCTACTTTTGTTGACAAACATTTTGAAGCCTACCTAAATTTTTAGTAAATTTATTTATTGTTAATAAGCTCGCAAGATCCACCTGCGTCCTCAATTTTTTGTTTTGCAACTTTTGTAAATGCATGAGCTTGGACTGTTAACTTTACATTAAGTTTTCCGTTACCAAGGATTTTTAAAGGAAATTTAGGCTTGAAGATCAATCCTTTCTTAACTAGTAAATCTAGGTTAACAGTATCATTATCTTTGAAATCATTTAATTTTTCTAGATTAATTATGGAAAAGTTCTTTTGATTAATTATTTCAAAGTGTTTTAATTTTGGAACTCTTCTATAGAGTGGCATTTGGCCACCTTCAAAACCTGGGCGTGTGGGTCTTCCAGAACGTGACTTTTGTCCTCTCATTCCAAAACCACATGATGCACCCTGACCGGCTGCAATACCTCTACCCTTCCTTAATTTTTTCTTTCTTGAGCCAGAGTTTGATTTAAGTGTATTTAATGTTGAAGTCATAATTTTCAAGAATAGAGCTGTTCAAGTGAGATGCCTCTCTCCCTTGAAGCGGATTTGTGTGTTCTCAATTGAGAAAGAGCTACCATAGCAGCTCTTGCATTATTCAAAGGTGTTTTACTACCCAATCTTTTTGCTAAGACATTTTTTATGCCGGCTAATTCTAAAACTGTTCTTATTGAACCACCAGCAATTACACCTGTTCCAGGGGCAGCTGGTCTAATTAGTACATTAGCTGCACCATCTCTACCTTTAGATAAAGTCGGTATTGAACTATTTGGGGTTAAGGGAACCCTAACAAGATTCTTTTTACCATCTGAAACTCCCTTTCTGACCGCACCAATAACATCCCCTGCTTTACCAACTCCAACTCCAACTTGGCCTTTCTCATTACCTACAACAACAATTGCTCTAAAACTCATTTTTTTTCCACCCTTAACAGTCTTAGATACGCGTCGAATTTGAACAACTCTTTCTTGCCAATCAGAATCTCTCTCTAGATTTTTTGAATCACCCCTTCTATTTCTTTTTCGATCATTACGATTATTCTTTTTTTGTTCTTCAGGCATAGCTCCTGGAACGTTATCGTTCTTGGATTGAATTTCTTTTTTTGTTGGAGTATCAGTCATAGTAAAAAAAATAAGAGTTAGAATTCAAGGCCAGCTTTACGAGCAGCATCTGCAAGTGCCTTTACTCTGCCGTGATATAAATTACCTCCACGGTCAAAAATTACTTGCTTGATACCTTTTTTTATCGCTCTCTTTGCTAATAATGTTCCAACAATGGAAGAAGATTTACAATCAGAAGGTAATTTCTCAGATTTTTCTCTTAGTTCCTTATCAATAGTTGAAGCTGAGCAGATAGTTGTTTGAGAGCTATCGTCTATAACCTGGGCATAAATATGGTTATTAGAGCGAAAAACAGACAATCTTGGACGTGTTGCATCTCCAATTAAGAATCTCCTTAATCTTCTATGTCTTTTTTGGGTTTGTAATTTTCTGGAAAGTTGGGTCATTTTTTTAATTAGAATTATTTTTTGCCAGATTTACCAGCTTTTCTGAGAATTCTCTCATCATGGTATTTAATTCCTTTACCTTTATATGGTTCTGGAGGTCTAATTGATCTGATTTTTGCTGCTTCATTACCAACAATTTCCTTATCAATTCCAGATACAGTAACGTTTGTATTACTCTCAACTTTGTATGTTATACCATCAGGGGGGATCATTTCTACAGGATGACTATATCCAGCACTAACAACTAGATTTTTACCTTTTACTTGGGCTCTTGATCCAACGCCTACAATTTCAAGTTTTTTTGAAAAACCTTGACTAACCCCTTCAACCATATTTGCAATTAAAGCTCTGCATAAACCATGTCTTTGCCTGGAGAATATTTTGGTAGTAGTAGGACTTACGACAACAGTATTATCTTTCTTATCAAAACTAACTCCCTCTGGCATGAGACGTTTCAACTCACCCTTAGGGCCTTTTACTATAACCGTTAATCCATCAAAATCAACAGTTACTTTATCTGGTATTAGTACTGGTGTTTTTCCAATTCTTGACATGATTAATCCTCCTTAATAAACATAGCAAAGTACTTCGCCGCCTATACCTTGCTTCCTAGCATCACGATCACTCATGACACCTTTAGAAGTAGATATTATGGCAACTCCAAGACCACCAAGAACTTTTGGTAAAGCTCTAGTATTTTTATAAATTCTCAAACCAGGTTTACTTACCCTTTGCATGGATCGAATAGTAGGGAATTTATTTTTACCACTATATTTCAGACCTAGTATTATTTGGGACTTATAGCCTTCACCTTCCTCATTAATATCAGAAATGAACCCCTCTTTTTGAAGCACTTTTGCAATACTAAGGGACATTTTTGAACTTGGGATTGATGTGGATGTATGCTTTTTTTGACTCGCATTTCTAATTCGAGTAAGCATATCTGAAATAGGATCGTGATTTGACATGGTTTTAATTTAATTCTTACTAAAAGGCATTCCTAACTCTTGCAAGAGAGCTTTTCCCTCTTGATCTGATCTCGCACTAGTGACAATAGTTATATCCATACCTCTTATTGAATCTATTTTATCAAAAGAGATTTCAGGAAAAATTAATTGCTCTTTCACTCCAACGGTGTAATTCCCTCTTCCATCAAAACTTTTTGGGTTAACTCCTCTAAAGTCTCTTATTCTTGGTAAAGCTAGATTTATAAATCTCTCTAAAAAGGAATACATCCTGTCACCTCTCAAAGTAACAGTACAACCAATTGGCATACCTTCACGAATTTTAAAACCCGCGATAGCTTTTTTGGCTCTAGTTATTAGTGCCTTTTGTCCAGTAATTGTTGCCATTTCATTTAAAGAAGCCTCTAAAGCTTTTGAATTTGAAGCGGCCTCACCAAGACCTCTGTTAACGTTGACTTTGACAACTTTAGGTACTTGATGAATATTTTTAAGACCAAGGTCTTTTAAAAGTTTTGGTCTTATTGATTCTTTGTAGCGATTTTTTAGAGTCATAATTTTTTGTTAATTCTGGTCTTTGTCAGAATTGATAAATTAGAAAAAGTTGAAATCTGGTTTCTGATGAAAAATTAATCAATTACTTCACCAGTTTTCTTCAATCTTCTTTTCTTAACCCCCTCTTTATCAATAAAGTATTCAATCTTACTCGTAAGATTTTTATCCTTTGAAAAGAACATTACATTTGATGCATGTAAAGATGCTTCTTCTGTAAGTATTCTTCCAGTTTCTCCTTCCTGAGTTGGTTTGACATGTTTGGTTCTAAGGTTAATTCCCTTTACAACTACTCTGTTTTCAAGAGGGATGGTTTTTAAAACCTCACCAGTTTTCCCTTTGTCCTTGCCATTAATTACTTTTACCAAATCTCCAGTTTTAATTCTCATTTTTATTCTCTGGAAATTTTTCTTTTGCTTTAATGAATCCAACATTTAAATCACCTCCGGAGCAAGAGAAACAATCTTTGTATAATTTTTATCCCGCAGTTCTCTAGCTACAGGACCAAAAACTCTCGTACCTTTCGGATTCTTATCTTCATTAATCAATACTGCCGCATTGTCATCAAATCTGATTGAATTACCAGTATTTCTTCTCAACGTTGCTTTAGTTCTGACGATAACAGCTTTAACAACTTCAGATTTCTTAACTCCCATGTTAGGAAGAGCATCTTTTACAGTTGCTACGATTACATCTCCAACATGTGCGTACCTTCTATTAGAGCCTAAAACCCTAATACATTGGAGTCTTTTTGCTCCGCTATTATCGGCAACTGTTAAATAAGTTTCTTGTTGAATCATTTTTTAACCTCCTTAGCCTGGCTTGTTTTATTTAGAATTTCTTCTATTGCCCATCTTTTATGAGCACTGAGCGGTCTAGTTTCTCTAATTTTAACTCGATCACCTAAAACGCATGTATTTTCTGGATCATGCGCCTTATATCGTGTAGTTCTACTTACAATTTTTTTATAAGTGGGATGTGGATATCTGTTAATAACAGCAACAACAACTGTTTTATCCATTTTGTCGCTGACAACAGTACCAATTCTTTCTTTAAGTGCCATAACTAATAATTAATCAGAGGTTGTTTTAGAAGCGGATTGACTCTTACTAAGAGTGAGTAATTGCGCAACTTGTTTCTTGATAATTTTAAATTTATGAGTTTCATTGAGCTGCCTTGTAGCTTGCTTGAATCTCAAATCAAAAAGATCTTTTCGTAATTGGTCAATCTTTTCAGTAATTTGTTCAGAATTTAATTTTTTAAATTCCTTAAGTGACTCTGAGTTTTTCATTGTTTAACCTCCTCTTGAGATTTTTTACTATTTTTTTCATTTACTTGGGAGGCATTTTCTAGATTTTTATCAATGGAGATAAATTTAGTTTTTACAGGAAGTTTGTACTGAGCCAGACGCATAGCTTCCTTTGCAATTTCCTCAGTGATATCATCACCACCCATTTCAAAAAGTATTCTTCCAGGTTTTACAACTGCGACCCAAAACTCTGGATTACCTTTACCAGAACCCATTCTGGTTTCGGCAGGTCTCATGGTTACGGGTTTATCAGGAAATATTCTTATCCAGATTTGACCACCACGTTTGATATATCTGGTCATAGCTCTTCTACTTGCTTCAATCTGACGTGCGGTTACCCATCCACAGTCTTGAGCTTGGAGAGCAAATTGACCGAAAGCAATGGTATTACCTTTTGAGGCTACCCCCCTCATTCTGCCTCTATGTTGTTTACGGAATTTAGTACGTTTTGGACTAAGCATTTTTACACCTCCTATGAATTCTCATTTGAACGATCCTCAAATTGCTGAGGTCTTCTAGTAACTTTCCTCGTAGGGATAGCACCCACTGGGATAGTTTGTTCTTCTTTAGGAAGCACTTCACCTTTGAAAACCCAAACTTTAATTCCTAGAACACCGTAAGTTGTATTAGCTTCTCGTGTTGCGTAGTCAATTTCAGCTCTCAAAGTATGTAAAGGTACTCTACCTTCTCTAGTCCATTCAGTTCTAGCTATTTCAGCACCATTCAATCTTCCCCCTACTTGAATTTTAAGACCTAAAACTCCAGCCCTTTGAGCCCTTTGTAAAGCCATCCTAATAGTTCTTCTAAAGGCGACTCTTTTTTCTAGTTGTTGAGCAATATATTCAGCCAGTAAAAAAGCATCGGCGTCTACGCGTTCAACTTCAACAACGTTTATTCTGACTTGCCTTGTTCTATCACCTATAGTTTTTTGAATCCCAGATCTTAATTCTTCAATACCACTTCCTTGTCTACCAACAATAACTCCAGGTCTTGCTGTTTTTAATTCAAGTTCCAGTTGGTCAGCTTTTCTAGCTATTAAAACATCGCTAATTCCCGCTGCTGCATATTTTTTTTGTATAAATGTGCGAATTTTAAAATCTTCTTGGAGAAGAATTGGATATGTTTTAGAAGTAGCAAACCATTTAGAGCGATGCTCTTGTGTAATTCCTAATCTTAGTCCAGAAGGATGTATTTTATGTCCCATTAGTTTTGTACCTCCGCATTAGTTTGAGTAGGAGCAGATTCAACAGAAATACTGATATGGCAAGTCTGTTTTTTAATTGAGAAAGCTCGACCTTGAGCTCTAGGCCTATACCTTTTCATTACAGGACCACTATTAGCCCATGCTGAGGAAATCACTAGGGTAGATGGATCCATCCCGAGGTTATGTTCAGCATTGGCAACGGCAGATCTTAAAACTTTTGTAATAGGATCTGTAGATCTGTAGGGCATAAATTCCAACATAATCAATGCATCTCTATAAGATCTACCCCTTATCTGATCCAAGACTCTTCTAACTTTAGAAGCTGATCCTCGAACATAATTCCCATGAGCAATGGCTGTTTTCGTTGTTTCAGGTGTTTTTGTCATGATTTTGCTCCTTTCTTATCTCTTATATGACCTCGGTAAGTACGTGTAGGAGCAAATTCTCCAAGTTTATGACCAATCATTTGTTCAGTAATAAATACTGGGATATGAGTCTTGCCATTATGAACGGCGATTGTGTGACCGATCATTAAAGGTAAAATCGTAGAGGATCTCGACCAAGTTTTGATAACAGACTTATCATTGTCGGTATTTTGTTTTTCTACCTTCTTCAGCAGGCTATCTGCTATAAAAGGTCCTTTTTTTAGTGAACGTCCCATGATTATGTAATAGAAATTGAAATAATGAATGAAGTAATCAAGAGTCTCTTCCTCCTCTACTCCTCTTAGAAACGCGACGACGTCTTCGAACTACTAATTTATTACTTGGTTTGTTCTTTTTACGTGTCTTTAAGCCAAGAGCTGGTTTACCCCATGGCGTAACAGGACCTGCTCTACCAATGGGTGCTTTTCCCTCTCCTCCTCCATGTGGATGATCACAAGGATTCATGACACTTCCTCTTACTTGAGGCCTTCGTCCAAGCCATCTTCTTCTTCCTGCCTTCCCTAAGCTAGTATTTCTTATTTCTGAGTTACCAACTTCTCCAAGAGTTGCATAGCATTCTTTTCTAACAAGTCTTACCTCAGTAGATGGTAGTTTTAAAGCAACATAATCTCCCTCTTTTGCCATAACTTGAGCACTTGCTCCTGCAGATCTAACCATCTGAGCACCTCTTCCCGCATATAACTCAACACAATGAACACTAGATCCTAGTGGCATAACTGAAAGTGGCATTGCATTTCCATCTTCAATTGGAACACTTTCTCCTGATATGACATTTTGGCCGACTTTTACTCCAGCTGGAGCGATAATGTATCTTTTCTCTCCATCTTCATAAAATAAAAGTGCAAGCCTTGCATTTCTATGAGGATCGTAATGTATGGCTGCAACTTTAGCATTAATGTTTCTTTTATCTCTTCTGAAATCGACTAATCTATATTGCCTTTTGTGACCACCTCCACGATGACGACAAGTAATAACTCCACGATTATTCCTGCCTTTAACTCTATGTTTTGAAACTATAAGTGACCTTTCAGGTTTTGCACTTGTTATTTCACTAAAGTCAGTAACAACTCTCTGCCTAGTGCCAGGTGTATAAGGTTTAAATTTACGAATTGCCATGATAAAACTCCTTAAGATTCTGGAAATAGTTGAATTTTGTCTCCTTCAGCAAGACGAACAATTGCTTTCTTGACCTGAGAACGTTTACCGGAAAATTTCCCGACTCTTCTTGTTCTTCTAGGAGGATTCATAGTGTTAACTCCAATTACTTTAACATTGAACAAGGCTTCTATAGCTGCCTTTATTTGTGGCTTAGCCGCTCTATGATCTACCTCAAAAGTGTATTGGTTAAGGTCTAGTGCGTTTGTAGCTTTCTCAGTAATAACTGGCTTTCGTATTACATCGGCTAAACGAGAATCGAATAATTTACTCATGATGCATATACCTCCTGAATTTTATCTATCGCTGATTGACCTATTACCAATTTATTAGCATTGAGAATATCAAATACATTTAATTGATCAGCAGCGATTAATTTTACTTTTTCAATATTATTGATAGATTTTTTTATAACCTCGGAGGGACTGTCAAGAATAACCAAAACTTTTTCAGTTTTTTGTATTCCTAATCGAGCAAGGCCATTGATGATATCACTTGTTTTAGGCTGCTTTAGAGAAGATCCAAAATCTTCAACAGCCTTCATATCAGATACTCTGGACATAAGTGCTGTTCTAAGCGCTAATCTACGTTCCTTACGATTCATATCAAGATTGTAAGAACGTGGCTTCGGTCCAAAAATAATTCCGCCACCAGGTCTTAAGGGTGTCCTTATTGATCCTTGTCGGGCTCTTCCAGTACCTTTCTGTTTATATGGCTTTCTACCGCCCCCACGCACTTCAGATCTTGTCAAAGTTGATGCTGTGCCTTGTCTTTTATTTGCTAGCTGCCTAAGGACTGCTCTATGGATTAAGTCTGCTGAAGAAGTTTCTTTTGCAACTGCTAAATCAAAAGTAACTTTGCCGGATTTTTTACCATCCCACTTAAGAGTTTCAAGAGTTGTCATGATTTTTCACCTCCTTTTTTGCCTACAACATTGTTTGGCTTAATGTTTACAATTGAGCCTGGCTTACCTGGGACAGAACCCTTTACTACAAGCAAATTTTTCTGATCATCAATTTTCACAACTAACAAACCTTTAGTAGTTATCTGTTTTCCTCCATATCTTCCTGCCATTCTTTTTCCAGGGTAAATTCTGCCTGGAGTAGTTCCAGCTCCAGTAGATCCAGGTGCTCTATGATTTTTTGAACCATGACTCATAGGACCTCTGCTAAAACCATGTCTTTTCTGATAACCAGCAAAACCTCTACCCATAGATTTGCCACTGATATCAACTTTTTGACCAACCTCAAAATTTTTAACAGTTATTTGATTTCCTATTTCATAAGATGAAGTTTCTTCAACCCTATATTCTTTCAAGTGCTTTAAAAGTTCTTCACCTGATTTCAACAAATGTCCCTTTTCAGGTTTACTTACATGCTTCTCTTTAGATAGGCCATAGCCTATCTGAACGGCAGTATAACCATCCAAAGCGGTTGTTTTCAATTGAGTGACACGGCAAGGACCAGCCTCAATAAGAGTAACAGGTACCGAATTACCATTGTCATCGAAAAGTTGGGACATGCCCAATTTCTTTCCTAAAATTCCTATAGACATAAGACTAAATTAGACTAGCTCGTAATAATTTTTAAATTATCTAAACCCTAAATTTATTTAGGTGAAGTTAATAAAAAAACAATTATTAAGGTTGAGACTTATCTAACAATTTAGATAGTTTCTCATGGGATAAACCCACCTGAATTTTTTAACGAAACGCTAAAAAATGTGAAATTTGCAGAGGCTCGGCTAGCTTGCGAGCTTAAAAATTCACTGAGTTACAATTGTACATCATCAAGTACCATAAAATAAAATAAAATAGAAATAAAGGAATTTTTTATGCCATTACTTCTCACAGGGAAAAAGTTTCATAACGATTTAAAAACTAACAAATGTCTTGCAATCTTTGCTCCGCTTGAAGGTGGTTATGAAACTCGTCTTTTGAGGAGAATGAGGGCCAAGGGCTTTAAAACTTTTATAACCTCAGCAAGAGGGCTTGGAGATCCTGAAGTCTTCTTACTCAAGTTGCATGGCATTAGACCACCTCATCTTGGTCATCAAAGCGTAGGGAGAAATGGAGCGCTTGGTGAAGTTCAACAAGTAATTCCACAAGCTTCTGAGTTATTTAATGAAAATGATAAAAATAAATTACTTTGGTTATTAGAAGGTCAAGTATTGTCTCAATCTGAATTAGAGAGTTTAATAGAGATCTGCAGTAATGATAATAAACTAACAATTGTTATTGAAATGGGGGGTTCTAGAAAACTTGAATGGAAGCCATTAAGTAACTATATTTTAGATGAATTTGAAAGTTAACTTGTTTGAATACAACCAAGATTAAAAAAGATAAATGGATTAAATTAATTTGTGGTGCCAGTAATGAAGATATTGTTGCCATAGAAGATTTATGTGCAATTTATACTGCTGCTGGTGTCGACTACATAGATGTTGCCGCAGAAGAATCTATAGTCCATGCAGCAAAAAAAGGAATCGAGTGGGCAAAAAAAATCTTTGATAACTCCCCTGGATTAATGATAAGCATTAGTGATGGAAATGATATCCACTTTCGTAAAGCAAAATTTGATCCGCTAAGATGCCCTACTAATTGTCCAAGACCGTGCGAAAAAGTATGTCCTACCTTTGCAATTGATAACTCTGGGATCAAAAAAAGTAAATGTTATGGATGTGGAAGATGTTTGAATAGCTGTCCCCTAAATCTAATTAGTGAATATGAATATAATTTGTCAAAAGATGATTTAGCATCAACACTTCAAAAAATAAAGCCTAATGCAGTAGAAATCCATACAGAAATCAATCGACTAGATTCTTTTACAAAAGTTGTCAGTATCCTTAAAAGTTCCGGAACGAAATTAGACAAGATATCTATCAGTTGCGGATTAAATCAATCTTTCAAAAAATTACAAGAGCCCGATGATCTTTTGAAAGCTCTTTGGGAAAGATATGAAATTCTCAAAAAACTTGATATTCCCCTTATTTGGCAGCTAGATGGAAGGCCAATGTCTGGAGATCTTGCTCCTACAACAAGTAGAGATGCTGTTAAGTTATTTGAAAAAATCGGTTCAGATCTTCCACCGGGATTAATTCAATTGGCAGGAGGAACAAATGAAAAAACTCATGAATTTTTGAATTCAAACAATCTCCCAGACGGAATAGCATTTGGAAGTGCTGCAAGAAAAATTATGCAGCCTCTTATTGAATTTGCTCATAAAAATAACAAAAAACTCTATGATTATCCTGAAAGAATGGCTTTAGCGATAAAAAAAGCTAAGAAATTTATTGAGCCATGGAAATCGAGCTCATTCAAATAATATTTTTATTTTTCAAAACTAGCGCCATGTTTATAAAAACTTTGTATTTTTTGGATAGAAAAAAATCTTTTAATGTATTAAAATAAAAAATCAATGGGCCGTCGCCAAGTGGTAAGGCATCGGGTTTTGGTCTCGACATTCCTAGGTTCGAATCCTAGCGGCCCAGTTCTAATATTCAATTGGTGTCTTCTCAAAAAATTTTTCTATTTGATTTTGATGGAGTAATAGTTGATGGAATGCAAGAATATTGGCATAGCTCCTTGCTGGCCTGTGAAAGATATTTAAATTCACCCAACATCACTATTGATCAAAAACTTTATCAAGGAGTACCAAATTCTTTCAAAGAAATTAGGCCTTGGGTTAAATATGGTTGGGAAATGATTTTAATTGTTCACGAAATTATAAAAACAGAAAATCCATTAAAAAGTGATAATAAAGATGATTTCACTAATAATTATCATCAAAATTGCCAGAGAATATTAAATGAAAATTCCTGGATAGCAGAAGATATGCAAAAAATGTTAGATAAGTCTCGCAAGTACCAAATTGATAATGATTTTAAATCGTGGGTAAATTTACATAAACCTTTTTTTGAAATTATAAATTTCATGAAAGAATTAAGCAAAAGAGGAATAAAAACTGGAGTCATTACAACTAAAGGGAAAATATTTGCAGAAAAAATTCTTAAACAATTAAATATTTTTCCAGAATTTATTTTTGGTTATGAATCAGGAACAAAAATCAAAATAGCTGAAAAACTTACACAAACTTATGAAATTTTAGGCTTTATAGAAGATAGAAAAAAAACTCTAATCGATATTAAACAAAATTCAGAAACTTCTCACATTCCATGCTTCCTAGCTGATTGGGGATATTTGAAAGAATCAGATAAAAATAAGTTAAGTAATGAAATCAAATTATTAAAATTAGGAAACCTTGGAGAATTAGTTGCAATTTAAAGATAATCAGCTAGAGTACAGATGTACTATAGTTTGTATTTATGAAGTTTGGTTTAAATAAAAATTTCCAAATTTAGAATAATTACAAGAACTTTAACCGATAAATCAAACAATGAGCCTTGAAGAAAAGAAAAAAACTGAATCAAAAGAAAAAGACAAGGCATTAAGTCTTGTCTTAGGTCAAATAGAAAGAAATTTTGGACGAGGTTCAATAATGAGACTTGGTGACGCCTCAAGAATGAAAGTAGAAACAATATCTACTGGAGCGCTCACCTTAGATTTAGCATTAGGAGGAGGCTATCCAAAAGGAAGAGTAGTAGAAGTTTACGGACCAGAAAGTTCAGGAAAAACTACATTAACCCTTCACGCGATTGCGGAAGTCCAAAAAAATGGAGGAGTAGCTGCATTTGTAGATGCTGAGCATGCACTCGATCCAGTTTATGCAGCCTCTTTAGGTGTTGATGTTGAAAATTTGTTAGTTTCACAGCCAGATACTGGTGAAATGGCTCTAGAAATAGTTGACCAACTTATAAGATCGAGTGCGGTAGATCTTGTAGTTGTTGACTCGGTCGCAGCACTAACCCCAAGAGCCGAGATAGAAGGAGAGATGGGAGATCACGTAATTGGAAGCCAAGCAAGGCTAATGAGCCAAGCAATGAGGAAAATAACAGGAAATATTGGCAAATCAGGATGTACGGTAATATTCCTGAATCAATTACGCCTAAAAATTGGCGTTACATACGGCAATCCAGAAACAACCACAGGAGGTAATGCATTAAAATTTTACGCCTCAGTAAGACTTGATATCAGAAGAATTCAAACTCTTAAAAGAGGCACTGAGGAATATGGCATAAGAGCAAAAGTGAAAGTAGCAAAAAACAAAGTTGCACCCCCATTTAGAATCGCAGAATTTGATATTCTCTTTGGGAAAGGTATTAGCACAACAGGATGCTTATTAGATTTAGCAGAAGAGACTAATATCATCATAAGGAGAGGTGCTTGGTATAGTTATGAAGGAGAAAATATTGGACAAGGAAGAGATAATACAATTATTTGGCTTGATCAAAACTTAGAAATCAGGAATAAAGTAGAATCTATGGTTAAAGAGAAGTTAACAGAAGGAACTGAAGTCAGTTCTAATTCAATGAAAGCATTAAATAGCAATCCTGCTAATACAATCGCTGTTAATGATATAAAAACAGTAGCTTAGATTTATAAAGAATCAGCTAAAGTCCACCATCCAGCAGCAGGGCCTATAAATCTCACTACAATCCATAAGATTACTAACCCTCCGATTCCAAACCAACTGGCCTTAATACTTAATTTAATTAGGTTATCTCTTTGATTGATTGTAAAGGGAAGCCATTCAAATAATCTTGGAGACTCATCAATTTTAGTTTTAGTATTATTTTTTTTTGGAGGTAAACCAAGTGTTTTACGTCTTTTTGCTTCTCCCATATTTCTTTAGTTATTTACAAATCATAACCTAATCAAAAGGTAGCATATAGTTAATTTGTTTTGAGGGTTGAATGTTTTGCAAAAGGAATCTTCCCCAGTTTCTTTTATTTGCTCTTCCATCTAGGATTATTAACTTACCTGAATTTCTTCTTAAAGGAGAAATAGATTTTTCAAGTTTAATTCTAGCTTGAGGAAGAAAGAAGTCTCTAAACCAATCTTGAGAAAGCTTCTTTTTATGAGAGACAGTAATTGCATTAATGGGTTCTGACATATTCGGAATCGGAAGTAAAGGAATGATAATTTGTTCCGGAATTTGAATTAAATAAGAATTCATAATCCACCAGTCAAAACTAGAGCAAAGGATTTCATTTCTACCTGAGGGAATTGTCTCTAGCAATACTCTCTTCCCGTAAGTAGAAGCTAATTCTGTAGCAAGATTAGTTTTTAAATCAATATCATCAGACAAAACTAAAGTTAAACCCTTTCTAAAAAGTATTAATTTTTTGCATTTGTCCAAGATTGAATTGGTAAAAAGAGGATTGTTAGGAAGCAACTGTTTAGAGGGAATATATAAAGAAATCTTTTTCTCTTCAAAATTACTCTTAAAATTAATAACCAAGTCAATATTTAAACTATGCTTTTTAAAATACATTTGGAAAAAATTATCTTTTCTCAATGCTGATAAAAAAACAAATTTATTATTTGAAAAAAATTCCTTAATTTGAAAAAGTTCATCTATTGGCTGTAAATACAAATTCCAATCTAAATTTGTATCGTTTAACTTTACCCAGCATGCCCAACCTTGAGATAATGCTTTGTTGACGCTTAAAAATTTATCAGAAAAAAAAGAATTTTTATAAAAAAAGTTTGACAAGAAACTAATTTCTTTTTCATCTAAATTGATATAACTATTTCCTAAGACCTTTCTCAAGAAGAACTTATTCTTCAACGAATCATATACTTTTATAAATTTTTGATTGATTAATTCAAATTCTTTAAAATTTTTTGTCCAATCCTTTTTAAGTAAAGAAATCCTAAAATGATTTTTTAAATCCTGTTTTATATCCTCAATTCCTGAATAAACTATTCGATGATTTCTAAGATTACGAGAATTGGGATCATTTAGAAAATTTTGGATAGTTATCAAGTTAACATGATGATTTGCAAAAATAAATTGATCATTTTTCAAAATAAAATTAAAACCTAGATTTTTCAATGAATCAACCTGAAATTGGCTTATAAATTGGATTTTTTCTTTAGATAAAATAAAAGTTGAATCCTCTTCCTTTAAAAATAAAGAAATCAAAATTGGAGGTAACCAATCATAGCTAGAGAAAATTTCTGAATTAATTAGATAGGTAGAATCATTTTCAATACATTTGGAAACTATCCTCCCAAAAGAATATATGTGCTCCCAATTAATATTTTGATCTCTCAAAAAATTTTTCAAATATTGATGACTTAAAATTTCAAGCATTTATAATTAATTTAATTTCAAAAACATGCAAAATTTATGAACCTAATATACAAAAAATTGGTATCAATAAAAGAGGGTCTTGAATTAATTAATTTATGAAAATAGGAATAGTAGGATTAGGATTAATTGGTGGTTCTTTAGGATTAAAACTCCAAAGTCTAAATCATACAATTTATGGAATAGCAAATAATGAATTTAATGAAAAAAAAGCTAGGGATAAAAAACTTGCAAATTTTGTTAGCTGTGATCTGAGCTTATTAAAAAAATGTGAGCTAATAATTTTGGCATTGCCTATCAAAGATTTGATCAGTCCTTCGCAACAATTAGTAGCATCAATACCTCAGGAAATAATACTTACTGATGTAGGGTCTGTAAAAGAACCAATTGTAAATACATGGGAAAATTCACATCCTCTATTTATTGGATCTCATCCAATGGCAGGGACAGAAAAAAAAGGAGTTGATTCAGGTTTTGAAGGTCTTTTTAAAAATGCAAAATGGATTATTACCCCAACACAAAATAGTGATTTAAATTCAGTTAGAACTATTTCCGAGCTCATAAAATCAATGGATTGTGAAATTTGCCAAGCTTCGCCAAAAGAGCATGATGAAGCAGTATCTCTAATTTCTCATTTGCCTATATTTTTAGCTTCTGCCCTCATAGAAACTGCGCAAACAAAAAATAATAAATCTTTATTAGATCTCTCGCAAAAATTAGCTGCTACAGGATTTGCTGACACTTCGAGAGTTGGCGGAGGCAATGAACAACTAGGCCTAGATTTAGCTATTAATAATCAGATTAATGTTTTAAATTCCATAAATAATTTTAAAAATAAGCTGAATATACTGGAATCTCTTATTAAAGAAAAAAATTGGGATTTACTTTCTAAAAAACTTGCTGAAGCAAAAGAAAACAGACAAAATTTTATAAACTAAAATTTTCTATACCTTTGGAAGCTAAAATTTGCCTTGAAACCATTAATGCAGACTGACTAACACCTGCAGTCCCCTCTCCTGGATAAATCGAATCTCCACATAACCATAAACCTTCAAAAGGTGTCCTACTTGATAATCCAAATAAACCAAAAATATCTGGATTTTGACCAAGCCCGCCTACTATTCCATTAGGTCTTTTTGTCCATTTTTCAAAGCCCAATGGAGTTGCTAATTCTCTATGTAGCCATTTTTCAGGATCAATATCAAATTGACTTTCCAATTCAAGGGATATTTTTTTCATGAAACCATTTTTTTTCTTTAAGTAAGTTTGTTTATCTAGATCAAACCAATCTTTAGTTTTGGTAAAGATACTGGCAATTAAAGTAACCTCACCTTTTGGCGCTCTTCCATCACCATCATCACTAATTGATACAAATAACGAACAAAATTCTTTTGAAACAAATTGATAATGATTGGAGAATGTTTTTTTAATATGTTCCTTTTTTAATGCTGAATAAAAAACTACAGCTCCACTTGGATCAGGCAAATTATTAAGTCGATTTTTATAATTTTTTTTTCTTTCTAAAGGATCTTTCAAATGCTTGAGCAAAGATTGTGGAGGTGCGGTATAAATCACATCTTTTGCTTGATAAATAAATGATTTTTTTTTCGAATTAACTTCTTGTCCAAAAATTAAATTCACTCCAGTTTTAATTAATGAACTTTCTAATGATTCACTTAAAGACTGCATAGATTTTTTAAGATGCCAAAGACCATGTGGCTGTTGACACATCTGAAGAACAGTAGATCCATATAATGCTGCCGTACTATAAACGTCCTCTTGAGAATAAAGTTTTAGTTGAAGATTTAAGAATTTAATCAAGCGCTCATTCTTGGATAATCCACATATCCGCAATAGATCAAAAATAGTAGATTTAAGTAAGATACCTGTGACAAGGTTTGAAGGTACTAGTGCTTTGAGAAGTTGAGAAAAATCCCAAAAATTACTTATTGGTAAAACAGGATTATTATTAGCAAATATCCAATTACTTTCATGTATTAGGGTACAAAGCTTCCAAAATCTTTGACTCCCAGGAAACTGCATTTCTCGTTCAGCAATCCATTTACTTTTTTCATACCAAATAGGTATAGGATTACCACCATCATTTAAATCAACAATGCAAGCAGGGTCTAAAATTGTGGCTTCTGGGGATGGAATATCTAAAAAATCAAAAATTCTAGAATGTATTCCTCCCTTCTCTAAACCAGCAACCTGAGTTGCGCCAACATCGAAAGTATAATTCTTTCTTTTAAAAGTACCGGCACACCCTCCTGCTTGAGTATGAGATTCGATTAAAGTCACTGATAAGCCTTGTTTTGATAAAATCGCTGCAGAAGTTAGTCCTGCTATACCGGCGCCTACAACAATAACTTCAGACTTTTTCATTAAAATGCAAAAATTATCTCCTATTGAAATTAACGAAATTTGTGAAGAATTAGGTGAAACCTATCCAAAAAGTATTAAACAAGTACATGGTGGCGATATTCATAATGCATGGCGAATAGAATTCTCAAACAAAAAGTTATTCCTTAAAAGAAACATTAGAAACAAAAACTTTCTTGAATTTGAAAAATATTGTCTACAAAATTTGAGAAAATATATTAATCAAGAAAACTTAGTTATTCCTAAAGTTATTGCATATAAAAATATAAAAAATATAGAAATCCTATTAATTGAATGGATAGATATGCATAACTTTGACCAAACAAAGCTTGGAAAAGGTTTAGGTGAATTGCACTTGAAATCAGCTGAATCTAACCCCAAAATGTTTGGGTTTCCAGTTGAGGGTTTTATCGGAACAACAGATCAGAAAAAAGGCTTGGAAGATAATTGGATAGATTGTTTTTTAAACTTAAGGATAATACCTCAATTATTAAGTCTTAAATCGAGAATTTTAGATAAAGAAATTATAAATAAAGTTAAAGAAAAAATTAAATCAGAATTGCTGAATCACAAACCAATAAATGCTCTAGTTCATGGTGATTTATGGTCAGGCAATGCAGGAATGGACAAAAATGGAAAGGGGGTTATATTTGACCCTGCATCTTGGTGGGCAGATAATGAAGTAGATATAGCTATGACAAAACTATTTGGAGGTTTTAGAAAAGAGTTTTATGAAGAATACCATAGAATTTTTCCTATAAAAAACGGATTTGAAAAAAGAATTATTATTTATAATTTTTATCACATATTGAATCACGCCAATATGTTTGGAGGAGGGTACTTAAACCAAGTTGAAGATTACGTAAAAGCAATCCTTAATATGTAATCTTTAACTACCCTAAATATGTCTTCTTAAGATTTTGTACCTTATCTAGAACAGCTTCACGATTTTCACTTGTACGAAGATTTTGCCAGCTCCATTGACCGACAACAATGACCCCTAGCAGTTCTAGTAAACCAGGAAGAATTGGGAAAAAGTTTATCGTGTCAATGACAACTTTAATTATTATCTGAGCTATTACGACAACAGCAATTATGCCTGCCGCCTTGCCGTACTTGCCCATTTGAGTCCAATCAACATTACCAAGGGTTTCGTTGACTTTTCCCATAACATCAGAGTACTTCTCTGAAAAACTTTTGGTTTCTGAGCTTGTATCGGAGCCGGAGTCTTGGTTTGACTCTGGAGTGTTATCACTCATGAATTCAGTAAACTTAATATATGAACCAGACAGTATCGGAAAAAACGTCTATTGACTACCTTTTTGTTGTGCAAAATTCCGAACCGAAACATTTTGTATTTTTTTAGAGGCTTTGGTATATATGCTTTCTGAAGATATTTAAACTTAAAATAGATTTATAAAAACTTCACATTATGGTCTAGTTCTAACAAAAACATTAATAAATTAGAGTAATAAGAAAAATTTAAAAGTCTAAAATTTTTATTTTAATTATTATATTTTCATAGTTTATCTCGCAAAAATTAAAGGATTTCAATGTCCAAAGATATAAAATTTAATTTCTTAAACTCTGATGAAGAAGAAAGATATCAAAAACATTTGACCCTCAAAGAGATAGGTTATGAGGGCCAACTAAATCTTAAAAACAGCTCAGTATTATGCATTGGAGCAGGTGGGCTTGGTTCTTCCGTTTTGCTTTATCTAGCTGCAGCAGGAATTGGGAGAATTGGAATAGTTGATAACGATCAAGTTGAAAAGTCTAATCTCCAGAGACAGATAATTCATGAAACAAATACTATTGGCAATCTTAAAATTGATTCTGCTCGGGAAAGAATTAAAAAATTCAATCCTAATTGTGAAATATTAACCTTTTCAGAGAGAATTAATCCTAAAAATGCTCTTGAATTAATAAAGGATTTTGATGTTATTTGTGATTGCTCGGATAACTTTGGTACAAGATATTTAATAAATGATTCATGCCTGATATTAAAAAAACCTCTAGTCTTTGGAAGTGTACAAGGCTTTGAAGGGCAAGTGAGTGTTTTCAATTTATATAAAAATAGTCCTAATTTAAGAGACTTACTTCCAGAATCACCTACAAAAAATGCTGTCCCTAGTTGTGCAGAATACGGGGTTGTAGGTGTTTCAACAGGTTTAATAGGAATTCTTCAGGTTAATGAAATTATCAAAATCATTTTGAAAAAAGGTGAAATTTTAGATGGGAAAATTTTAATTTTTGATCTATTTAATATGAATATGAAAAAATTACATCTAAAAAGTGATCAGTTAAATAAACGAATAAAAAATCTATCTCAGTTTGAGAGCTTTTACAATAGTGATGAATATTGTGGGAAAGTCGATGAAATTAGAAGTATTAATGCTAGTGACTTTAATAGTTTATACAAAACAAAACCTAACAAAATTCTTTTAATTGATGTTAGAGAAAATGAAGAATTTTCTAAATCCGCAATAGAGGGATCTATCTCAATTCCCCTGAGTCATTTGAAGCAAGAATCTGACTTAAAATTTATTCAAAAAGAAAGTTTAAATAAAGAGGTTTTCACTATATGTAAATCGGGGAAACGCTCTAAAAAAGCTTCAATAATCTTGTCTAAATTCAAAATTCAGTCAAGATCTATTGAAGGCGGCATTGAAAAAATAAAAAAATATTGTGCAAATAATTTTTTAAGAATAAGTTAGTAATCAACTCCTCTTTTTAAATCAACTCCCACATTTGCATAATGCTTATGACAAACCATTTCAGAGTAAACATCAGCTAGTTCAAAGTATGAAGGTTCATTTTTACACCTCCCAGTAATTACAACTTCTGTATCTGCTGGTTTTTTTAAAAGCGTTTGATGTATTGATTCCACAGGTAACAACTCTAAATCAACAGTTGGATTCAATTCATCTAAAATGATTGTTTTATACAAGCCAGACAAAATAGCAGCTTTAGCAATTTCCCATGCTCTTTCAGCCTCAACATAATCAATTGGTTGTTGTTGACCTCTCCATACGATGGCATCTCTGCCTGAACGCAAATGATCTACTAAATGAGGGTAACTCTCTCTCAAAGCTTCAATGGCAGCATCTTCGGTATATCCATTTCCACCTTTTAACCACTGTAATATTAAAACTCTATGACTTTTATCTTGAGATATTCCTTTACCAATAGCTTGAAGAGCCTTACCTAGTGCACTTGTGGATTTACCCTTTCCTTCACCTGTATAAATCTCAATTCCACCACTAGAACTACTTTGTTTGGATATTTCTGATAAGTCTCCTATCAAACGTGGTCTCATTTCTGAGTGGAGTTGAGATATTCTTACCAAAGAGGGTGGGGCTGCCCTTCCAGTAATAATTATTTCTAATCCATCTGGACGATTTTGCAGAGTATCAACTACTTCATTGATATTAAGCATTCCTAAATCAAGAACTGGATTTAACTCATCTAATACAACTACAGAATAAAGAGAACTAGCAATTGCTCCTTTAGCAATATTCCAACCTCTTTCGGCCTCACCAACATCAAACTTTGTAACTTGTTCAGCAGTGAAAAATTCGGATCTTCCTGTCCTTACATGGTCAATTAAATGTGGAAAGCCTCTTTGTAAAGCCTCTATAGCTGAATCCTCGTCATATGGTCTCTCAGGACCTTTTAAAAATCTTAGAAGTAAAACTCTTGACTGTCTTTTTTCGCATATTCCTAATCCTATTGTCCTGAGAACTACTCCCAAAGCAGCCTGACTTTTCCCCTTACCCTCTCCATCATAAATATGTAATTGACCTTTTGATCTCTCTTGACTGTCACTTGCTGTGACAATTCCAATTCCTCTATTTCTACTCGTATTCGTCAATTGAACAAAATTAGTAAATTTAATCTAAGATATAGATAAGAATATTATTAAATATTTAATAATAAATTCAACCTATTCATAAGTAATTTGAATTTTAAAGTAATTAGCATGTTCAATCAACTAGAAATTCTCTCTGATGAACAAAGTGAAAAGCTTTATACAATTAGAAGATACATTAAGAATCTTGATAGTGTTTGTATTGCTTATTCCGGAGGAGTTGACAGTACATTAGTAGCATCATTAGCATTCGAGCAATTAGGTAGCAAAGCAATTGCCATAACTGGAATTTCTCCTGCATTAGCCACTACTCTTCGTGAAGAAGCAAGAATGCAAGCAAAATGGATTGGAGTAAAGCATGTAGAGATTAAAACATCAGAATTAGAACAATCAAGTTACAGTGAAAATCCTAAGGATAGGTGCTTTGCATGCAAAAAAGAGCTCCACAAACATACAACCTACCTCTCAAAAAAACTTAATTACAAAATAGTTTTAGATGGAGTCAATCTGGATGACCTTAAAGATTACAGACCAGGTATACAAGCCTCAAAACAAGCAGGAGTTATCTCTCCCCTTGCAAAATTTAAAGTCTCAAAACAAGACATTAGGGATATATCAAGAGCATTGGGTTTTCCTTGGTGGGATAAACCTGCTCAACCTTGTTTATCATCAAGATTTCCTTATGGCCATGAAATAACTAGTGAAAGGCTAAAAATGGTTGAGAAAGCAGAAGAATATCTTAAAGAATGTGGAATATCGGAGGTTAGAGTTAGATGCCAAGGCTCAACTGCAAGAATAGAAATTCCCCAAGATGAATTAAAGCAATTTTTTAACAAATATAATTTTAATGAGTTAGTTCAATATTTTTCTAATTTAGGATTTAATTGCACAAGTTTAGATCTTGAGGGACTTGTAAGCGGAAAATTAAATAGGTAAATATTTTCAAACAACCGTTCTGATCTGATTAGAGACTGCTGTAGGTGGATTTCGCTCAATGACACGCAAAGAATGTTCTTTAGCCATCAAAGATTCAATTAAATATTGACTAGCTAGTTCAGGCATCATATTTTGACCACATGTAAAAATATCGACTGCCGAATAATTAGATTCAGGCCAAGTATGTATTGAAATATGAGATTCTGCCAGTAAAGCAATTGCCGTAACCCCCTGAGGCTCAAATTTATTACTTATCAAATTCAAAACTGTTGCATTTGCCAATTTAGCAGCTCTATTTAAAATACAGCGTAAAAAGGATTCGTCATTTAATTTTTCGCGATCGCATCTATAAAGTTCCAACAAAAGGTGTTTACTTTGATGAATTAATTTTTGCTCATTACTTAACGAACTTAAAATTTGACTTTTTTTGTAGATTTCCATTTAAGAAATTTATATGAAATTAAGATTAGCTAAAAAAACATGCTTATTAAAAATTATAAGTTAATCATTTGTGAAGAGCCTAAGAAAGACTGATTAAATTTATCTAAATGTGTCGCACTTATAAAACATTGACTATCTTTACCAACAGAATTTAATAATAAATTTTGCCTGGTTAAATCTAATTCCGCCAAGACATCATCCAATATAAGTATTGGAGGAACATTTAGTGTTTTAGTTAATAAATCGAGTTCAGCCATCTTTAAAGCCAAGATAAAAGTCCTTTGCTGTCCTGAGGAACCATATTTTCTAACTGAAACATTATTAATTAGAAACTCAATATCATCACGATGAGGGCCAAAATTACATTTACCAGTCAATGCTTCTATTGAACGCTGATTTAAGAGTTGTTCTGCTATTTTTTTACTAATAACTTCTTCATCTTCTTCTTCTGGACTTATATTTTGTATCCCCGATAGATAATTTATGTCTATTTGCTCTTGAGATTTACTTAAATGATTATGCCAGTATTCAACATATGGTTTTATTTTTAATAAAGCTCTTCTTCTGCGCCGAAAAATTCTTGTACTTATTATTGACATTTGAATATCAAAGCTTTCAACAATATCTGTTGATTGGATTTTTAAGAAACTTTCCGAACGCCAAAAATGACTTCTTTGTTTTAAAAGCCTATTAAATCTACTTATCAGGTCTAAATAGACCGGTTCAAGCTGAGATACGACTTTATCAATCCATGTTCTTCGATAACTGGGTTCACTTCTAACAATATCTATATCATTAGAACAAAAACATACACTCCGAATATAATTCTTTATTTCACTCTGTTTTTTCAAGATTGATTCATTAACATAAATTTTTTTAGGCCCTTTTCGGAATAAATTCAACTTTAAATCGTCTTTAAAATTTATCTGTCCTATAACTACAGCCATATCACTATCATTCTCAATTAAGTCTTTATCGCTTAGTGCTCTATTAGATTTTAATTGACTTAAAAATTCAACCGATTCAAGTAAATTTGACTTACCAATACCATTGCAACCAAGCACAATTGCTCTTTGCTCTTTTAAATCAATTTCAAAACTTTTATGGTTCCGAAAATTTTTAATTTTTAATTTATTTAAAAAAATTTTTTTTGTGCATTCATTAATTAAATTAGCTAAGTTTAAAATATTTAGATTTTCTTTAAAGAAATTGAAAAATTAAAGGGCATGTAGCTCAGTTGGATAGAGCATCAGATTCCGGTTCTGAGAGTCGGGGGTTCGAATCCCTCCATGCTCGTAAAATGATTTTTAAAGTTTATATCCCATTACTCTTATTCCGTTTGGATCTAATATGAATCCATTTTCCTCTAAACTTATAAACGAAGATACTGGAGCCTGTACAGATATACTACATCCAGGCATTTCTCTATTTATTTTCTCAAGAGTTACTTGAAGCAATATTGAATAATAAAGTTGCTGATTATTACCTGGCAAAGCACTTAAATTCCACAAGTTAGCATTCAATCCCCTGTCGGACGTAACCCTAACAAAGCCATATAATTTATTTTTTAATTTACTCTGTATGGTAAAAAAGAAATTACTTTTATGAATAGCTTCAGAAAGAGGCTTTATTGGAAATGTCTCACAACCACAATTTGCTAAAAGTTTGTTGACTTCTTTAGCTAACGGAATTTGAGAAGAGTTAACAAAATAACCTTCTGGAAGAATAAGTTTTTTTTTAGAAAAGTATTGCAATTATCAACCTGTATTTCTCATGCCAGCTGCTATCCCATTAATAGTTAAAAGTGCACCCCTCAGTAGTTCACTTCTGCTATAAGCTCTTCTAGATTCATCTTTATCTAAAATGAATTCGCTTATTGGAGGTTGTCTTGTCTGATCTCTTAATCTTCTTAGAAGTGAAACTTGCAAAAACCCTAATGGAATAATTGTCTTATTTCTCAAGCTTACTGATGATTTCAAGTCTCTATCAGATTCTAGGAGCTTATTTTTACCAGTAATTTCAAGTATTAAAGATTTTGTAAGATTATATTCTTTAGAAATTACTTCAAAAATATCATCAAAAGAATCTTTATTTTCTTTACTACCGAGAGTATCAACATAATATCTAGCAACTTCTAGATCCACCTTCGATAATGTCATTTCCACCTTAGATATAAGCATCCTAAAAAATGGCCATCTTTGATGCAGAACTCTTAATAATTCAATTTGTTGTGGATCTGAATTTAATTCAGATGACAATGCAGTGCCAACTCCAAACCAACTTGGCAAAAGAAATCTACTTTGTGTCCAACCAAATACCCATGGAATAGCTCTTAAACTTGACAAATCTTTTGCACCTTTTTTTCTTCTAGCAGGCCTACTAGATATCTGTAATTTACTTATTTCTTCTATTGGAGTGACCTCTTGAAAGAAATTTAACAAATCAGGATTCTCATGCACTAATTTTCTATAATGAGACCTTGATGTTTCTGCCAACCTTGACATTAATTGATTCCATTCTGGAGTAGCATCAAGTCTATTATTGACCAAACTATTTTGAATTACTGCTGTAGTGACAGTCTCAAGATTGTACAAAGCAAGTTCGGGAAGACTATATTTAGAAGCTAAAACTTCACCTTGTTCTGTTATTTTTATTCGTCCTTTTAAAGTGCCGCTTGGTTGAGCCAATATTGCCTGATAGGCTGGTCCTCCTCCTCTCCCTACAGAACCACCTCTTCCATGAAACAGTCTTAGCAATATGTTATTTCTACTTGAGAGATTTTGAAGAGCTATTTGGGCTCTATGAATTTCCCAATTACTAGAAACAAACCCCGAATCTTTATTGCTATCAGAATATCCAAGCATTAATTCTTGTAGAGGTTTAAAAGATTCTCCAACTTTTGGTAATAATGATCTATAGAAATCTAATTTAAACAACTTTTCCATTACTTCTGGAGCTCTTTTAAGGTCTTCCACAGTTTCAAAAAGAGGAACAACTAATAATTTTGACTTTTGTGAATTTTGATCAAGAAGTCCCATTTCTTTTGCCAATAAGAGAACTTCAAGCAAATCAGATGCACTATGACTCATTGAAATTACATAAGAATGGCAAATGCGACTTCCAAATTCTTGCTGTAATCTCTTAACCATTTTAAAAACAGAAAAGGTTTCTTCTGTAGTTTTTGTCCAGTCAACGTCTGATGGAATTAAAGGCCTTTTTGTATTTAATTCGTCTATAAGCCACTTAATTTTCTCTTCCTCAGACATTTGGTCATATTGAACAGATAGATCAAGATAATTTGTAAGCTCTTGAATAGCGTCACTATGCCTTGTGCTCTCTTGACGAATATCTAAACTTGCTAAAGAAAAACCAAAAATATGAACTTGAGTAAGTAAGGTGTTTAGAGACTCACAATTTAAATCTGTACTAATCAAGCTATTTTTAATTAGTTCGAGATCATAAGTAAATTCGTTTACTGACTTATAATATAAATTTTCAACTTTATCTAGATTTTTATTATCTATTTTTCCCTCTAAGTCAAATTCCCAACCGCTATCAGCTAATAAATTATTTCTTTCTTGTGTTAACCTTAATTTTTCTAAAATATAACTAAATTTCAATCTGTAGGGTTCTGATCTATACCTTGTAGCTCTAGCTTCATATATTTCTGGAAACTTAACCCTGTCAGTTTCAAGAGATTCTAATAGGGAAGAACTGACTTGACTCCATTGCATGGAGACACTTAATTGATCTCTAAGATTAGACGTCGCAATAATATATCTTTCCAACATCAACTGCCTTTGATAGCAAGCAGTTCTCCATGTTATCTCAGGAGTGACCGATGGATTACCGTCCCTATCAGAGCCTACCCAAGAACCGAAATTACAAAAAGATTCAGAGGGCATCTGAACATCTGGGTAATTTTCGGTGAGTGCTTCAGCGATTCTACCCCTTAATTGAGGCATCGCATTAAATAAAACTTGCTGAAAATAATGTAAAGCATAATCAACCTCGTCTAAAACTGTAGGTTTAAATTGATGCAATTCATCTGTTCTCCACCAAAGTCTTACTTCCTCTTTTAATTGGGTTTTTAGAGAATTTTTTTCTTCTTTTGTTAAAAATTGCTCAATCTGTATTTTTTTTAACAAATTTGCTACTCTTGTTTGCTTATGTCTAATCGTGTGTCTTACTATCTCAGTTGGATGCGCGGTAAAAACTAAACGAATATCCATTTCCTGCAATAACTCTTCTAATTTACCTGGTGGTACATTTAATTTCCTAAGCCTGTAGAATAGTTCTCTGAAAGTTACTGGAGCATTTTGCCTAGCCAATGCTGGGGCAAAAGGATCAAGATTATCGGGCGATTTTTGAACATCCTTATTGGTAAAGCTCTGAATATATCTATCTTCCTCAACTCTTTGTTCCAAAATATTCACGAGTTGAAAATACAATGAAAACGCCCTTGCTGCAGCAATGGATTCTGCTAAATCCATAGAATTAACAATATTAACTATTTCATTTTTAAAAGTTTTTGAACTATCACCATCAATTTGTTTTGAATAACTTAATTCTTTAAGCTGTATCAATCTTTCTGCTTGATCATCTGGGCATTCTTCTCTGAGTACAGATTCCCATAAATCTTCTATTAAAAGACGATTTTTATCGAGTGGATCGTTGTTACTTATCAGATCCACATTATTATTTTTTATCTGTTGAAAAGATTCCATATAATCATTATGTCACAAGTGAAAATGTTCAGATCAAATGTTTATTTAAATAATCAAACATTCTCGCCTTCACTCCTAATCATTTCTTCGATAGAAATTTTCATTATCTGCTCAATAGAAAGACCTTTTTCATATTGATTTATCCATTTCATAGATTGATTTCCTTCTTCAAGGACTTTATAGATAGGATTCAAAAGATGTTTCATACCAAAATCTTCTGCTGTTGGTGATAAATCTGATAATAAGTTTTGAATCCATTCTCTACAAATAACTTTTTTACCATCTTGCCAGTGAATTAACTCTGAATTCAGACTATTTTTAGCAGCATTTATTTCATTTTGATCACATATTTCTGATAATTCTTTCATAGAAAAAATACTTGCATTCAAAGGATCTAAGCTATTTATATTTTCAAAAAGATTTAAAATCCTTAGTTCTATCATGGCCGTTATCCCTAAAAGCAGATTAATATCGTGGACAAAATCACAAATTCTTAATTCCAAACGATCAAGAATTAAAGGTCTTTGGGGACCATTTGGTCGGATTGAAGACCAAAAATGCCTAATATTTTGCATGTTTTTATTGGATATATTTTCCTCTATCCAATCGATATAAGAATTATGATTTACAAAAAAAGGTACCCTACTTGGTGTTTTTGGAAATTGGATCCATCTCTGAGAGTGATTTTCCGTAATCTTATCATTTAAGAAAGGTGAACTAGCACTTAAGGAGAGATATAGAGCAGCCTCAGATCTTATAAGTCTAATAGCTGTAAAAAGCTTTTCTAAGTTATCTATTCCTATATTTATATGCACGCTTGAAGTCGCAATAGATATTCCATAATTTTCTTGAATAAATTGATGATAAGTATTGTCAATATCAGATCTTTGAAATTGAATATCATGTTTAAAACAAAGAGTGGATGAAGGAATAATTGTTAAATTTTTATTTTCTAACCATTTCCTTAACTTTTTTCTTGGATTTATTAATTTCTCATATAAAAACTTGTAGTCTTTTTCAGGTGTTGTTATGTATTCAACATTTCTGTTATCTGGCTCTTTTACAAAATCAGAAAATTTTTTCTCAATATCGGCTGAAACACCTATATGAGAATCACAAGAACCAGTAAAAAGTTCAACCTCAAAACCCTTATAAAGATAATTTTGACTCATTTATTTATCCAAACAGGCTAATGCTTTTAGTATCCCCTTTGCTTTATTTATTGTCTCTTGATATTCATTTTCAGGAAAAGAATCAGCAACTATTCCGGCTCCTGCTTGCACTGAAACATCATATTTACCATCTCTTGAGGGTTTAACTATCATAGTTCTTATCGTAATTGCTGTATTTAATGCTCCATTGATATCAATAGATCCGTAAACACCAGCATAAGGTCCTCTAGCATCTTTTTCAAAGTGCTTAATCAATTGCATAGCTCTTATTTTTGGCGCACCAGTTACTGTCCCAGCTGGGAAAGATGCTTTTAGCAAATCCCATACATCAGCATTATTTTTTAAGATTCCCTCAACTTCACTAACTATATGCATAACATGTGAATATTTCTCAATTACCATTAAATCCTTGACCTTCACAGTACCAATTTCACAAACTCTTCCAAGATCATTTCTCCCAAGATCAATTAGCATTACATGCTCAGCTATCTCTTTTGGATCTTTTAATAAATCCTTTTCTAATTCCAAGTCTTGTTGATTATCAATACCTCTAGGTCTTGTGCCAGCAATTGGTCTTAAGCTTGCAACAATCTGACTATTTTTATTTTTTTCGGCTTTAACCATTACTTCAGGACTTGAACCTATCAGATACCATGAGCCAAAATCAAAAAATGACATGTATGGAGATGGATTAACCATCCTCAAACTTCTATATAAATTAAAGGGATCATTATTGACTTGAGTTTGGAATCTCTGACTTATAACTATTTGGAAAATATCTCCCTTTTTTATGTATTCTTTTGCAGAGAGCACGGCATCCTCAAAATCTTTTTTCTTCCAATTACTTTCTAGATCTAAATTCAGATTCTCATTTTCATTCCAATCTAAGAACTCATTTTCTTTTAAAGGAACTTTCATTAAATTTCTAGTTTTCTGAATTTTAGAAATTGCGTTTAGATACAACTCTTCAGTCGAGGACTCTTTTGAAGAAGTAGTATCTACATAAACTACTGCAGTAATACATCTTTTTATTTGATCAAAAACAACTAATTGATCAAAAAACATCCATGATCCATAAGGAATATTGTTTTCTGATATTGAATTTATTGGAACGCTTGGTTCTATTCGATTTATTAATTCATAACCCCAAGAGCCATATAACTGACCAATTGATGGCAAGTCATCAAGAATGGTTGACTTATATTCCTTTGTCCAACTTCTCAAGATGTCAAAAGGATCACCTTTATGTGTTTCAGTTTTACCATTATTATAAGTTTTAACTATTTCTTCTCCATAACAAACTGCCTCCCACAGAGGTCCAGTAGCAACAATACTCCACCTACCCAAACTTTCGCCTCCTTCAACAGATTCAAGAAAAACACCATGGGAATCTTTTGAGGATAATTTTAACCAAGTCGACAATGGAGTCTCTAAATCTGCTGGCCAAGTTTGAATGATAGGTATAAAATTTTTACCTTCTTTGTAAGCCTTTAAAAAACTATCTTTCTGTGAGCTGATCATATTAATAATGTCAACCCAAATTATAATTATTTTCTTCTTTTATATCAACTTTAAGAAAGTTAATCAAAAGTATTCTTAGTTGTAAATTTCAAACCAGCAGGATTAGGATTCTCACCTATTCTTCTTGGATTATGGCCTACTTTCTCTCTGCCTTCATTTACTTTTTCAGAGAAAACACCATCTTTTGGGTGTAAAAATTCAATATCGCCACCTGGGAAAATTCGGTAGATTTTAAAATCTTCAATTCTCGGTTTGAAGGTTCTTAATTGTGTCCCTAATGCAAGACATTGTTCTTTTCTTGCAAAGTACATTAAATTATCACCTTCATGCATAATAGCCGCTCCCCCAGTGGGCAATTCAAATGCTTGTTCTTTTGAACTTTTCCATACAATTGCATATTTTTCTTCGGTTTCTGCTGAGTTTAATAAACCCCCGGTACTTCCTATATGCTTTGGAAATTGACCAACTAAAGTTTCAGTCATCCTTGATCTTGAGTTATTTCTTATAAGAAATTAGCATTCATATTTTACAAAATTATGAATTTACAAGAAATTTTCTACATTATTTAATATATGGAAAAATTATTTCTCATTTTATTTTTGATCTGAAATCGGAAAAAATACTGTTAAACCTGCATCACGCCTTTGTGTGACATGCCCTCCTAAGCTAGCCAACAACTTTTGAGTAGCATTTTGACTAAGTTGTAAACTACCTGTTTGAGGGTTCCAATTTAAAACAGGGCCAATATCAGAACCGTTATCTTTTTTTAGGATTTCTTTTTGATTACTTTCTAATTTTTTTACTTTTAATTGAAGTTTAAGTTGTTGACCAGCTGGTCTTAATTCTAAAATTAATGTACTACCTTCTTTTAATCCTCTAGTATTTTTATTAATTAATCCACTTAACATTAATTCCAATTTTTCAGAATCACTCAAAATTTGCGGAAGTTGATTAGGAATATCAATCTTTAAAGAAATTCCACGACGATTTAATTGTTTATTCCATGAAGGAGCAAGCTTTTTAAAAATTTCAGCTAAATTAATCTTTGCCAAGTTATTTAATGAAGGAACTTCATTACTAACTAATTCTGCTGCATTAAAGATTAAACCAAACCTATCAATTTGCTCATTACATTCATTATCTATTTGAATCAAACGATTTTTCATTGATTCGTCCATCTTATATTTTTTTAAAGTAGAACTTATAAGGGTTCTTATTGTTGCCAAAGGCGTTCTTACTTCATGAGATATTGCACGTAATAATTTTGCTTCAGTTATTTGCACATTTTTTTCATCTTTTTGGACGAAATTCTGTATATTATGATTTGGATTATTATTTGCTAATTTTGCCGATAATATTGGCCAAAATAATTTTTCAAATTGATTATTAATATTAAGGTTACCTAAATTATTAATTGCATTACGAAATTTTACTCCTTCTTCATAATTTTCTTGGTCTAATTTTGCATGCATTAATTCAATTGAAAGTTTAAGGCTTTCTTCATCACACTTCATTAATAGAATTTTCTTATCTTTTTCTCCTACGATTGATAATATACATTGAAAATTTGGAGTGATTATCATCAAAAAAGGTTCATAACCATCATCTTGACTAAGATTTAAGACTTTATAATTATTAACTAAGTCGTAATCTTTTTTTTTCTTATCTGAATTATTGACTGGTAAAAAACCTGCATTATCATTCTGAAAATATGGAAAACCCTCAGGAGACCAAAGCCATCCATAAAGTTGATTTAAAAATTTCTTTTCATTAAAAGCAGGCAAAGGTGAGGCAACCCAAATTCCCCCCTGTTTATAATTTTGAGATAAGAAATCTTTTTGAATAACTTCTAAAGAAGCCCACCACATTCTTCTGGATGAATCATCATCTACATGTATAGTTTGAACTCCTTTAATCAAAAGATCTTGAATATGTTTTATTGTTATTTGTGATTTCATCAATTTCTTAGTGATCTAGAGCGTTTCAATATAGATAAAACAAATCCAATAGATATAAAATTAGTCACCAATGACGTTCTACCATAGCTCATAAAAGGAAGGGGAATTCCAGTCACTGGTCCTAATCCAATAGTCATAAATAAGTTAATAAGTATTTGAAATAAAAAAGTTGAGGCTATTCCAATAACAATTAGAGATTCAAAATTAGTCCTAGCAATTGTTGCAGTATTAATAAGTTTTTTAATCAAAAAAAAGAACAAAAATAAAACTATCATGCACCCCACAAAACCCAATTCTTCGCCTAGAGCACTGAATATAAAGTCAGTATGTTGTTCCGGTATAAAATGCAAATTAGTAAGCTTACCTTGTAGCAAACCAGTCCCAAATAATCCTCCAGAACCAATTGCGATTTGACTTTGTATCAAATGATATCCGCCACCTAATGGATCTCTATTTGGATCTAAAAATAAAACTAATCTATCTTTTTGGTAATCTTTTAACCCATATTGCCACAAAATTGGTGTCAATTTTGCCACTAATAAATGTGACGAAATAGCGAGAGTAGAAAAAATAATTTTCTTTTTCGAAGATCTATAAGCAAGATATCCTATTACTGGAATCCAGAAAACAAGAAGAGTTGGTAAGGTTAGATATATTGCAGCAGTGATAATACAAAACGCTAATATCAAAATCCACTCTATGGGCATTTGCGACCAATAGAGCATCACACCTGTCAAAACAAGTAAAACTAAGGAGGTACCCAAGTCCGGTTGAAAGAAAATTAATAACCAAGGAATAACTACTACTAATAAGGGCAATACTAAATCTCTTATTGTTAGGATTATTTTTTTGTCGAGTACTAAAGCAAGAGTTAATACACTACTAAGTTTAGCCACCTCTGAAGGCTGAAAAGAAAAGATGCCCAAGTTTAGCCATCTTTGAGCTCCAGAAACTGAAATGCCAAAAAAATAAATAAGAAATAAGGATATTAGAGTACAAAAATAAAATGGAACCACATACTTTCTAATTCTCTCTAACGGTATATAAGAAATAAAAAATGCAAAGAAATAACCTAAAAAACCAGTTAAAATATGAGCTAGATAGTTCGATACTAAAAAATCACTCTGAATACTTTTTATCAAAAGACCCGAAATAATAACTAAAAACAGAGGAATAATAAGTAGCGGAGAAAATAAAAAACCTCTATTAAAGTTGTCTTTTTTTTGTAAAAATCCTCTGTTATTTAATAAAGAAATTCTCTTAAACATCAATAAGTATTAACAAATCTGTTCTTAATTAATTGAGCTAAATTACCAAATACTACAGAGCTTTCTTTATTGGGCTGGCTTATTGAGATTGGTACACCTTTATTACTATCATCAACGAGAGGGATTTCAATAGGAATTTGCGCTAATAATGGTAAGTCATTTTCGTTAGCTAATGTTTGTCCACCACCTTTACCAAAGATTTCATATTTTTTACCTGGCATATCTGGCGGAATAAATACTGACATATTTTCTACAATTCCCAGTAAAGGTATTCCAAGTTGTTTAAACATTGCCAATCCCCTCCTTGCATCTTGCAAAGATACTTGTTGAGGAGTAGTGACAACTATAGCTCCAGAAATAGGCACAGATTGAGAAAGGGATATTTGAGCGTCTCCTGTTCCAGGAGGCAAATCAATAACCAAAAAATCAAGATTATTCCATTCAACTTGGTACAGAAATTGTCTGATAATACTATTAAGCATCGGTCCTCTCCATATAACTGGCTGACCTTCTTCGATGAGGAAACCCATTGATACCAGTGAAATTCCATATTTATTTATTGGTATTAACCTTTGATCACTGCCACTTCCTTCTGTAACCTTTGGATTCTGTTCGGCAACTCCCATCATTGAGGGAGTATTAGGTCCATATATATCCGCATCCAGCAAACCAGTTTTCAAGCCTAATTTGGCTAGAGAACAAGCGAGATTAACGGCAATGGTACTTTTTCCAACTCCACCTTTACCACTGCTAACAGCTATGATATGACGAATACCATCAATCTTCTGCAACTCAGGAGCATTACTTTGATTTTGAGATTCTGTTTTGGAAGGATTATTATCTACTTCTATTTGAACATCATCAATATCTTCAAAATCCAGTAGTACGCCTCTAACCTCTTGTACAATTCTATCTCTCTGGGAATTTGCAAACGATGGTAATGATAATGTTACGATTACTCTCGGTATAGTTACTCTTACATTTTTAATCCAAGCTAATTCAATTACATTTTTCTTTGATCCAGCATCTAGAACTTTTTGTAAAGCAAAATTCGCATCTTCTATTGTGGTCATTAAATTTTTAAATATTTTGACAAGGTAGTCGACTGTTTAAAAGATTAAGAACTATGTCGAACTATCAAATAATAGGCAATAAGGACCCCCTAAGAGAAATTATAAAGAGAAACTTATAATTAACCAAAAAATTTTTTTTCTTCAAGATTTACTAAATACATGTTGAAAGAACCTCCTAAAAACTCGAGAGAAAAAACTAAAAATCTCTTATTAACTCTACAAGACAAAATTTGTTCAGGACTTGAAAATTTAGATGGCAAAGGGAAATTTACAGAGGAATCCTGGCTAAGAGACGAAGGTGGCGGTGGAAGATCAAGAGTATTGAAAAATGGTTCTATTTTTGAGCAAGCAGGTGTTAACTTCTCGGAAGTACAGGGAAAAGAATTACCTCAATCTATAATCTCTCAAAGGCCCGAAGCAAAAGGTCATGAATGGTTTGCCACGGGGACTTCTATGGTTTTGCATCCTAAGAATCCCTACATTCCTACAGTGCATCTGAATTATCGATATTTCGAAGCTGGTCCTGTTTGGTGGTTTGGGGGAGGTGCAGATTTAACCCCTTTTTATCCTTATCTTTCTGATGTAAGGAATTTTCATAATGAACATAAAAAAGCTTGTGAGAAAGTTGATCAAGATTTACACAAAGTTTTCAAACCATGGTGTGATGAATATTTCTTCTTGAAGCATAGAAATGAATCTAGAGGCATAGGAGGTATTTTTTATGATTATCAAGATGGTTCAGGCAATATTTACAGAGGAAATAATCAAAATGGAGAGGCATCAAAAGCTTCACAAGATATTGGCAGATCTAATTTAAATTGGGATGATTTATTTTCTTTAGCGGAAAACTGTGGGCAGGCATTCCTCCCTTCATATTTGCCTATTATTGAAAAAAGAGCTTCTCAAGCATATTCATCGAAGGAAAGAGAATTCCAGCTATATCGAAGAGGTAGATATGTCGAATTCAATTTAGTTTGGGATAGAGGGACAATTTTTGGACTACAAACAAATGGCAGAACTGAATCTATATTAATGTCCTTACCCCCTTTAGCTAGATGGGAATATGGATATAAAGCTAGAAAGAATTCTCGAGAGGAATTTCTCACATCAATATTTACAAAACCCCAAGATTGGTTAAAAGATAAAGAGTTAGAGAAATTCTGTATAGAAAATAATATTTTTGATTAAAAATTATCGAATAAACTTTTAAAGTATCTTAAACAGGTGTTTTAAATAAAGAGCCGTCACTTTTCAATTGAAGTTTTTCTCCGAGTTCATTTTCTAAAGAGATTAATTCATCCCTATGGGCTCTAAGTCTCATAAAAGTTGAATCATTTTCATTTTCGTTGATCAACCTTAATTCAAATTTCTCCTCTCTAGCTGATTTTTTAAAATAAACAATTCCAGATAAAGGTCCACCAATCAATCCCAAAAGAATAGGCCACCAACCAAATTCAGGATATATTTGAATAATTACTAATCCCAAAGCACATGAACCAAAACCGCCAAGAAAACCTAAAAAAATTGCTAAAAGTTTACTAGAAACAACTTGACCCTTGAATATTAAAATTCTTTGTTCAAAATCTCCTCCTGTTTGCTTCCATCCCCTCAAATTAAGCCATTCACATAAACCATTTAAAACTTTAATTGGCTGCTGAGAAGATGAAATCTCAACTATGGTTGTTCTATCTTTACTAGAAGCCCTAAGAAAAAAAAATAATCCTATGGCCAAGAGAATGGTCAGCAATAATGTTGAATTTAAGGAATATGACATCAAATAATTTTTTTAGTAACTCGAGAATAAAAATTTAAGTTACATCATATTATAATTTTTTAGAATTATTCTGTAAAATATTCCTATTAGACAAAAATTCTTAATTAAATAAAATCTTAAGTAATATTCTAAACCTTAAATTTCTTTAAATACTTATTAACAATGACTATTGAAAATAAAAATATTGAACTTCTTTATAGCGATTTAACAGTAGATTTATACAATTTTTATAAAAAATCATCCTTCCTTGCTATTGATACTGAAGCGATGGGTTTAATTCATGGAAGAGATAGACTCTGTTTAGTACAAATATGCAATGAATATAAAAGAACATCGTGTATAAAAATCGAACTTAATACATCTTCTTCACCTCATTTAAAAAAACTTCTTGAAGATGAAAAAATTACTAAAATATTCCACTACGCGAGATTTGATGTAGCAGCTCTAAAATGCAATCTTGAAATTAATACAAAAAATATTTTTTGTACAAAAATTGCTAGTAAGTTGGCAAGAACTTATACAAATAAACATGGTTTAAAGGATTTAATTAATGAATTGTTAGGCATAGAACTAGACAAAAGCTCGCAAAGTAGTGATTGGGGTAGCAACGAAGATTTAACAAAAGATCAATTAGATTATGCAGCAAATGATGTTAGATATTTAATTGAAGCTATGCATAAATTAAAAGTTATCTTAGAAAGAGAGAATAGATATGAATTAGCTCAAAAATGTTTCGAAACAGTTTCTGTATATGCTGATTTAGACATACTAAAATTCTCAAATATATTTGAACATTAAGAATCACTCTTCAGTTAAAAAATTATCTTCACCATCAAGAGTTTCCATAAGCTTATCAAGTATTCTTGAAGAACTTAATTTATTTCCATCATTTTTTTCACAAATTTTTAAAACATTTTGCGCAACTTGTATTTTTTCTTGAATAGTTTTCGAGCCTTCTTTTGCAATTTGAATTTCTACTTTCTTTTTGGCAGAAGATAAGCTTATACTCATACGTTTTGCAATCTCTGCACAAATTTTTAGATATTGCCGATCATTTATTGGATACATAAAAGAATTAATAATTAATAAGCTAGTGCCATTTACTAAGATAACAAATGAAGGTTTATGGCATCTACGATTTTCTTACTTGCTCCAGGTTCCCCCATTCTTTTTTTTCCAATTTTTGCTTGTTCTAACCTATCAACTTTTCTTTTCAAAAGTAAACTTAAACGTTTTAAAAGAATTTTTTTGTTCTTGCATACTAGAACACTACCTCCCAATAATCTTGATTGCCTTTTTGCAAATGATTTTGTAAATTGTGGGCCAGGTCCCGGTAGAGAAAGAGATGGAATTCCAAGGCCAGCAATTTGCTCTGTAGCAGTTCCTGCATTAGACAAGCCAACTTCTGCCATATTAGCCCATGAATTGAATTTACCTTTTCCAATCAATACATATTGATCTTTCTTTTTCCATACTGAATCTTCATCAATTAGAAATTTAACTTTATTCTGTTTTTTAAAACCATATTTATTTAAATAATTTTGAATTTGAATCACATTCGCATTAATGCTCAAAGGCAAAAGTATTAACAAATCCTTTGATGAATCAAAATCTTGCAAACAATTTAGAAAATTATCAAGATTTTTAAGAGCTTCAGGGTATCTACTTCCAATTAATAAAATAATCCTTTTAAAAGAAATAATATTTGATATCTTATCGTTTGTTACATTAACAAAATCCATCATTGGATTACCCAAGTATTTTGCATCAATATTTTTTTTATACAAATTATTAGCTGTAATCTTATCTCTCATAATTAAATTTTTACATCTTGGAGATTTCATTAAAAACATTTCCCATGGATCCCATTCAGAACCTTTCAACTTATGATAAAAATCGCTTAAATCCCAACCTGGCCCACTACTCCAAGTATGATCACTTTTGGGAGTTCCAATGAAACTAAAGTCGCATTCTGAACTCCAAGCGTAGAGTAACGGCAAGAAATCCCCTACTGCGATAATTTGGCAGTTATGTTTTGACTTCTGTTTTACAAGTAGAAAATTTCTTAAATTATCGATTAAAAATCCTGCAAACAAATCAAGCACAAATCCCTTCAGACTTTGATTACTAAAACCTCCACTAGGCAGCTCTTTTAAATATCCTATTTTACGAAAATTGTTTGATTCTATGGAATTAAATAGATCTCCATTTCCTACTAACGGTAAAACTTCAATCTTTTTATTTTTAATTTTTAGTAATCTTTTTATTATCTCCAATGCGATTACATCTTCTCCATGACCATTGCATATAAATAATAGAGAATGAGACACCTTACTGTTAAGATCATAAAAAGACTCAATCGAATCTTTTTCGGCGGCATGGCCAAGTGGTAAGGCAGAGGATTGCAAATCCTTTATCCCCAGTTCGAATCTGGGTGCCGCCTTATTTAATTTTTTTACGCATCTAATTATGAAGTTTTCTAAGAACTTCAATTTCAAATAAAGGTTATAAACTTTCAATTACTTATTGATATGAAAAGAAATAATCTTTTCTTTCTTTTTTTTTTTAAATAATACCCGATATCCATTAATAAATAAAATTTATTTGATTTTTTTATTAATTATTTTCATAAGATTATTTATATAAGAATTTGAATTATTTTAGTAATCATTATCTGCTACACACATTCCTAAACATCTAACGCCATTTGATGCAGTCCTTTTGCAATGATTACATAAAATGGGATCTTTCTCTGAAGTAAGGTTAATTTTTGAATTATTTTTGGCTTTAATACTTGTTAACTCTTGTGTTGAATTAAATAGAGTCATTCTTGGAGTCATCACTTGAATCGATACTAACAACAAGTGAAGCATTAGTGTTGGAAGAGGGTATATCCATAATTTTTACAGTTTCTTTAGGCTCATCAATAACTTTATTTTCTTCAGTATTTTCATCAACTGCACAAGCTTCAAGAGCCTCTCGAAGTAGTGAATCAAAAGTTGCTCCAGGCAATCTATGTCTTGCAACCTCAAGAAAAGTTCTCGGTAACGATTCAGATGCAGCATCTCTTAAAGCAGGATTATTCTTTCTATGTTCTTGTTCTTCTTCTATTGATTTAATAAACCTCAGTGTGACATCTCTTTTGGTAGAAGCTTTTATCAAGGTATCGTTTTCCGGATTACTAACATTAGGTTCATTTTCGAGATCACTAAGTCTTTTTTCCAAACTACTTAAAACTTCATTAGCTTCTTTACTAATATGCGCTAATTGACCATCAGACAAATTCGGTAAATCAGCGACAAAAACTTTCCCATGATCCCTTAGTGTCAAGAAAGTTGGTCTTGGGCCTTGAGCCTGTCTGCCATTTGATTCAGAATTATTACCTATTGGTCTTTTTGGAGGTGTAGGGCCAGCTGAACTACGTCTACGTGTAATTCTTTGATTATTTGCAAAGGGCATTGAATAAAGGTTAAATCTTAATACTTAAACTTCCGATATAATTCGGTGGTAATTTTATTATATTACACCTAACTTTTTCATTTGGGTATAAAAAATAATTTTTTAAACTCGTTTAAAAAAGATAAAGTAATTTAAGTTAAAATTTCTGGCAAAAATTTACTAATTGTTGAATTATTTTTTCGCACTATCTTTCCAATTTCCCAACTATCAATATCATAATCTTTACAGATACTTAATATCGCGTCCTTAAATTTTTTATCAATAATTAAACAAAATCCAACTCCAAGATTGAAAGTATTCCAAAAATCTTTTTCAGGTATAGATCCTTTGTCTTTAAGGAATTTAAATAAAATAGGTATTTCCCAAGAACTGGTATTTATATAAGGAATAAAATCAGAAGGAATACATCTTGGTAAATTTTCTGGAATTCCTCCTCCAGTTATATGAGACATTGCTTTAATTTCTATATTTTCAGATAACATTTGGTTAATCACATTATTGTAAATTTTTGTAGGTTTCAATAACTCATCATAAAAACTTAAGTTAAAAACTTTTTCAAATTCCTTTTCTATTTGATTATTGTTTTGAATAATTTTTCTTACTAAACTAAAGCCATTACTATGAACTCCATTACTTTTTAAAGCAATTATTAAGTCATTTTCAGAGACTTTTTTACCATTAATAAGCTTATCTTCATCGACTATTCCAACACAAAATCCTGCAAGATCATACTTATTTTTTGAATAAAATCCTGGCATTTCAGCAGTTTCTCCGCCGAGTAATGAACAGTTATTTTCTCCGCAGCCATGTGAAATTCCTTGAACAACTCTCAATAATTGTTTCTTATCAAGCTTACCAGTAGCAATATAATCCAGAAAAAATAACGGTCTTGCACCACTAGTAATGATATCGTTCATGCACATAGCAACTAAATCAATACCAACCTCAAAGTGAAAGTGTTTACTTTGGGCTAATTCTAATTTTGTTCCAACACCATCAGTTCCTGAAACAAGAACTGGTTTTTTAAAACTATCGATAGGAATTCTAAACAAGCCTCCGAACCCGCCAATACCCTCAATCACATTAGATGTATGAGTTCCTTCAACTGCCTGTTTAATTTCGGAAACAAATTCTCGTCCAGCTTCTATATCAACACCTGATGTTTTGTAATCCATGAAATAAAAATGATAGACTTTCCCTATATAGATATTCCTCCTAAGATTGCTTTTGTCCAGTAATTATTTATCAAATAGATTTATTTTTTAAAAAGAAAGTGAAGAAAGTAATAATAAGGAAAACTGAAGAAATAGAAAATTGGAGGAGAAATATAAATAGTAAAATTAACTTTATTCCAACAATGGGTAATCTTCATAATGGACATATAAAATTAATATCAACAGCAAAAAATGACAATTCTAATTTTAATTTAGTAAGCATTTTTATTAATCCACTTCAATTCGATAACAAGTTAGACTTAGAAAATTACCCTAAAACAATTGATAATGATATAAAAATCTCCTTTTCAAATGGCGCGGATGCAATATTCATCCCTAGTAGTGAAGATATATATCCACCAAATAATAAAAATATTAAATTCCTAAAAGCGCCAATAGAATTATCTTCTGCATTATGTGGAATAAATCGAATTGGACATTTTGATGGCGTATGTACAGTAGTTTATAGATTACTTAATCTCATCAAGCCTAAAAATCTTTACTTAGGAGAAAAAGATTGGCAACAACTTTTAATTTTAAAAAATCTTGTCCTAAAAGAGAAATTAAATGTTGCTATTAAATCTATTCCTACACAAAGAGATTTTGATGGAATTCCTTTAAGTTCACGTAATGTACATTTATCAAAAAACGAAAGGAAATTGGTAAGGGTTTTTTCAAGTGAGTTATTAGAAGCAAAAAAAAATTTTCAACAAGAAAAAAATATCAATTTAAACGAAATAATTAAAAAGTTATCAGAAAAAAAAATTTCAATCGAATATTTAGAACACTTACACCCTCATACACTTCAAAAAGCAAGAATTGAAGATAATATTTCGTTACTGGCTGGTGCGATAAGATGTGGAGAGACAAGATTAATTGATCACGTTTTTCTTATGAAAAGAAGGCCGATTATTGCAATTGATGGTCCTGCAGGGTCAGGTAAAAGTACTGTCACAAAGTTAATAGCGAAGAAACTTAAACTTCTATATTTAGATACTGGCGCAATGTATAGGGCATTGAGTTGGCTTATACTTAAAGAAAATATTGATTATAAAAAAGAAAAAAAATTACAGAATATTCTTAATAATATCTCTATTGTTTTCAAGTCAAATACAAATTCACATCAGGATGTTTATGTTAATAACTACTGCGTTACTGAAGAAATTAGGTCGCAAAAGATAAGTTCCATAGTTTCTAAAATTTCCTCAATAAAAGAAGTAAGAAAATTTTTAGTAGAAGAACAAAGAAAAATTGGAGAATCAGGTGGACTTGTAGCTGAGGGAAGAGATATAGGAACTACTGTTTTTCCTCATGCAGAACTTAAAATATTTTTAACTGCTAGCATTGATGAAAGAGCAAAAAGAAGAAAATCTGATAAAAATAGTAAAGACTTACAAGAAATAGACCTTAATGCATTAAAAGAACTTATAAAGAAAAGAGATTTTGAAGATTCCAATAGGGAAATTTCACCTCTAATAAAAGCGAATGACGCAATAGAAATTATTACGGATGGATACGCAATTAATGAGGTGGTGGATAAAATTATTGATCTTTATAATGACAAGATTCCTAAAGAGACTGAGATCAAATAAATTCAAGAAATACTTTCCAAAAAACCGTTTACAGAGTCTTCTAAAATATCAAGGACATAATCGAAGCCCTCATCACCTCCAAAATATGGGTCCGGAACTTCTTGCTCATTAAAAACCGATCTAAAATCTTGTATTTTTTTAATTGATGCAAAACCAGCTGAAGCTGTTCTATTTTTAAGATCGTGAATATTTCTAAAATTTGAATCGTCCATTGCAAGAATGTAGTTAAATTCGTCAAAATCTTTGTTGGTTATTTGACGAGCCCTGCTTAAGATATTTATATCTCTTCTTTCTGCCGCAATTCTCATTCTAGAGTCAGCTTTTTTTCCAATATGCCAACTCCCAGTTCCAGCAGAATCTACAATAAAGCCATTGGTTAATCCCTTCTTTTCAATTAGACTTATAAAGATAGCTTCTGCTGCAGGAGACCTACAAATATTTCCCAAACATACAAAAAGAACAGAAATTTTTTTCATATGATTTCGAATTCCAATAAATTATAAGACTTTTAAGTAGTAAATAAAACTTCTTCAATTAAAGACTCAGTAAATTCTTTACCAAACAAACTCCACAACATTGGCCTTGCTGGATCGTTATCCCTTCTATATTTTAAATAATGATTTTGACCATTAATTAATTCTTTTTGCAGTTCCATATTGGCTTCTTTGCTTTCAAAAAGAATTTCCAAATACAAATCAAGATATTCCTTAAAAGAGGTATAAAGTTGATTAGCAATTAAAAAATCACTTCTTTCTTCTTTTGGTAATTTTGACCAGATTACGCCTGGAGAAAAAAATCTAGCAACATCTGCAGACATTTCTTCAGCTAATGGAAGTGATGAATGACAATTATTTTTGAGTTTTATAAGTTTTTTTAATAACTCATTATTGTATTGATTTTGTATTTTTAATGAAGGCTGAAAATCTAACACTAATAAATGACTATTAGGGAGAGAAACAAAATCTACTCCAAAAAATGGGACGTTATAAATAGTATTAGGAATAATTAAAAAATTTAAAACAGAATAATCTGGGCTATTTATACAAACTGCTCTTGCTAAGTGAATTCTTTTTTTATGAGTTACACCCCAAGTAGAGAGACTCACCTTTTTTGTTGATTTTTTTGAACCATAAGTTGAATCTTTATAAGAATATTCCGAAGAAATTGTTTTTTCTAAACAGTTATATTTGATTAAATTATTAGTTAAATATTTTAGAAAATTATGCCATCTCCAATCTGGCCTGTAAAAAATAGTATCTTGCATTGACAGTCAATTAATAATCTCATTATTTAATGTAAAAAGAAATTTATTGATAAATTTTTTTGTCCATTTTTCTCCAAAAAAAGATTTAAACAATTTATCTGCAGGGTCTTTTTCAAAACTGTATTTATCATATTTAATTTGATTAATCTTTATTTCTTCTTCATTTAAAAATTGATTAACAGGATTCGATTTATAAATGTTCAAATAATTTTTTACAAATGAATGGAATATATTATTTAAATCTCTATCAAGATTTAATTTATTACCTCTACATATAATCACCCATGGGGAAAAATACTTTTTTGAATCATATATATTCTTCATTTTATTATTATCAAATGCAGAATATTTTTTCTTAATACTACCTAAACTTGAACAATATTTTTCAAGATATTTGCTTTCCTGAATTAAAGGTTGATAGTCAAGTATTGCTAATAACTTTTGAGAAGTTCCAAACCATAAAATATCAGCTCCTAATATAGGCACCTCACTATCAAAATTAGGATATGCGACCGTATTTAACACTTGCAGTTTTTTGCCACCATCTAACCTTGTTATTCGCCACTTTCTATATTCGGGAGATGAAAAAAGCCAATTTTTAATAATATATTTTGAGTCTTCATTATGATGTTCTTTGAATTCACTAGATATTTGTACTTCATGTCCATTTAATTCATCAATATTAATTTTAAGGAATTCAACTAATGAATCAAACATAAATATTAGGTCTCGGTACTTCCTTTCCTAACTTTTTTTGTAATGTAATTGAATACAATCTTGCCTAAAACAGCAATCAAATTACCTTCAAGCTCCTTAAACATTTTCATATTGTAAGTAAAAGCTTGATTAGCTTCATCAATAATTTGATCAGCAGTCTTTTGATTTATTGGAAGTTGATTCAAAGTAAGAGAATATTCTTCCTTAAATTTCTTTTCATCAGAAATTAATTCAAACTCATAAAAATTTAAACCATCATTTCCCTGCAAATTTAATGCTTTTTTAGCGATCCTTTTCAAGATTTGCCCCCCAGATAAATCTCCTATATAGCGAGTGTAGTGGTGACCAACTAAGAGCTCTGGTGAATTTTTTGCGACATCTCGGATTCTTTCAACATATTCTTTTGCTGAGTGAGAAATATTAATTTCATTCTTCCAGTTTTCACCAAAATAAAATTTAAGATCATTTACAAGAGTTTCTTTCCTGAATAATGATTTAAAACCTATAGGTTTTATTACGGGATGTTCCTCATTGACCAGTCTTTCAATTTCTTCTTCCATGGCTTCATAAACAAAATATAAATCACTAATTAATTTTCTATAAGATTTTTTTTCAACAACTCCTTTTAAAAAACAAGCTACAAAGCCAGTATTTTCTGCCATAGTATGGGATTTTTTTGTCCCTTCTCTTAATTGTCCTGCAAGAGCAACTGCCATATATTTTGAATAATTTTTGTAAGTGTATTTAATCTACTAGGAAAATACATAAAACAGCTAATTTTTGTTACCAGCGGATGTTGTAGAGAATAGCTTATAAAGTTCTTTACAAACCAAAAAAAGGTTATCTTTTTGTTCCTTTTGCGGAAGATGAGTACCAGTCATTTCCCAATCACCGATGGTAGCCACCCTCCATCTCTCGGAGGGAACAATCATACCTCGCATTATTATTCCCAACAATTTCGGAACTCTTCCATTATTATCATTTTCAATTCTTAATTGTAAGAGTATTGCTCTACATTCAATAAGAGGACTCCAACCAGGGAAATGAAACGCAAAATCAATAGTATCTTGCATGGATTCATTATTTGAATTGTCCCAGGGACTAAAGTTTACACTTGCATCTGGAAAATATTTCCGAAACAAAGCTGCAGTGGAAGCAATTTTATTAGCTATTTCAACATTACTTACATTTGAACTCGCATTCATAAGTAGCTGAGTATTTTTTTGAAAGTTACATAATTCGCTTTAACTTGCTTATTAATTACTTTTTCTTTTAATAAAGATGTTGAAATGCTGATCAATAAACTATTCTCTATTCACATTTGAATAATAAATTTCTAGGTTTTAAAGAAAATAACTCATCGCAAATTACAATACTAGGAACTTCAATGAGCTATCTTTCATTAATTCAATGCTATGCCAAAATTTGAAAAATTAACTTTACCTAATGAAGGCGAGATAATAACTTTTAATCAAGGCAAACCTAATGTTCCTAATAATCCAATTGTCCCGTTTATTAGGGGTGATGGTACTGGAGTAGATATTTGGCCTGCAACTCAAATCGTTCTTGATTCGGCTATTAAAAAAAGCTATGGAAATGAAAGAAAAATTAATTGGTTCAAAGTATATGCAGGCGATGAAGCTTGTGAACTTTATGGAACATATAACTACCTCCCTCAAGATACTATTGAAGCAATCAAACACTTTGGTGTGGCCATCAAAGGTCCTTTAACGACTCCCATCGGTGGAGGTATTAGATCTCTTAATGTTGCACTTAGGCAAATATTTGATTTATATAGCTGTGTTAGACCATGCAAATATTATTCAGGCACTCCAAGCCCTCACAAAAATCCCCAAAATTTAGACGTTATTGTTTATAGAGAAAATACTGAGGATATCTACATGGGAATTGAATGGGAAGCCGAGGATAATAATTGTCTTGAATTAATTAATCACTTAAATAAAGTTGTCATACCAAAAAGTAAAAATTTAAAAAATAGATCTATACCAGTCGGATCAGGTATTGGAATAAAACCGGTCAGTAAATCTGGTAGCCAAAGGCATATTAAAAAAGCTATTGAACATGCCAAAAGATTATCAGGAGATAAAAGGCATGTAACTCTCGTACATAAAGGGAATATTATGAAATATACAGAAGGTGCATTTAGAGATTGGGGATATGAATTAGCAGTAGATGAATTTAGAGAAGATTGCATTACAGAAAGAGAAAGCTGGATTTTAGATAATATTCAGAAAAATCCAGAAATTACAATTGAAAATAATGCTCGAAAAATTGAACCGGGTTTTGACAAGCTTACAAATAACAAAAAAGCATTCATTTGCGAAGAAATTAAAGAAGTTATTACATCAATATCAAATTCTCACGGAGATGGAAAATGGAAAGAACTTATTCTTGTTGATGATCGGATAGCTGATAGTATATTTCAACAAATTCAAACTAGACCTCAAGAATATTCAATTCTTGCAACCTTAAATCTCAATGGAGACTATGTTTCTGATGCAGCTGCAGCAATTGTTGGTGGCCTAGGTATGGCTCCTGGTGCAAATATTGGAGATAATGCAGCAATTTTCGAAGCTACGCACGGTACTGCGCCCAAACATGCAGGCTTAAATAAGATTAATCCAGGCTCAGTAATTCTTAGTGGTGTAATGATGCTTGAATATTTTGGTTGGGATGAGGCAGCTAACTTAATTACTAAGGGTTTAAGTAAGGCAATAGAGCAAAAAAAGGTCACCTACGATCTAGCACGCTTAATGGAACCAAAAGTAGAACCCTTATCCTGCAGCAGTTTTGCTGAAGAAATTATTTCAAATTTCTAATTTTAAAAATTATTTTTATTTTCAAAAACTTTCCAAATATTAACCAGTGATTCTTTAGTACCAATATTTCCAGGATGAGTAACAATAGGAAGTTTTTGGCCATTTTTTAGGTTGTAAGTCACTACTGAAATGCCAGTTAAAATCTGTCCTTCAAGATACACATAATCTGCATTAAGTCCTTTACTGAGAATCAAATTTGTTGTTATACCACCTTTTGAAATCAAATATCCTATTTCATACTTCAAATCTGCGACTAATTCAGCAATAAAACAAGCAAGTAAATTATAAAAATTAAATAGTTCAGAAGAATCTAAATACATAAATTTTCTTGAAGTAAACAAAACAGGAGTTTTTCCTTTCTCAAAAGAAAATCTAATTTCTTTTAAAAATTTATTTTTAAACAAATTTCTTCGCTTCTGATTATTATCTGATGAAGTGATTTTAAAGAATTCAAAAACATCCACTTCAACTGGATTGCAATTACT
>CABYTO010000006.1 GCA_902521995.1 uncultured Prochlorococcus sp.
TTATAGGTAGGAATATAACCTTCTAATGTTTGAAAGATTTACAGAAAAGGCTATAAAAGTCATTATGCTTGCTCAAGAGGAAGCTAGAAGACTTGGTCATAATTTTGTTGGAACTGAGCAAATTCTTTTAGGGTTAATTGGAGAAGGAACAGGGGTTGCAGCAAAAGTACTTAAATCACTAGGTGTTAATTTAAAAGACTCAAGAATAGAAGTTGAAAAGATAATTGGTAGAGGTTCTGGTTTCGTAGCTGTTGAAATCCCTTTTACTCCTAGGGCTAAAAGAGTTTTAGAACTATCTCTAGAAGAGGCTCGTCAACTTGGTCATAATTATATCGGTACAGAACATTTATTACTAGGCTTAATAAGAGAAGGAGAGGGTGTTGCTGCAAGAGTTCTTGAAAACCTTAACATTGACCTTACTAAAGTAAGAACTCAAGTCATAAGGATGCTAGGTGAAACAGCCGATGTTGGCACAGGGGCTAGTACAAATAAGGGTAACTTAAAAACAGCTACTCTTGATGAATTCGGAACTAACTTAACAAAATTAGCTAGTGAATCAAAATTAGATCCAGTAGTTGGCCGCCATTCAGAAATAGATCGTGTAGTTCAAATATTAGGCAGGAGGACAAAAAATAATCCTGTCCTCATTGGGGAGCCAGGTGTTGGTAAAACAGCTATTGCTGAAGGTTTGGCTCAAAGAATTCAAACTGGAGATATTCCAGACATACTCGAAGATAAAAGAGTTTTGACACTTGATATAGGACTTTTGGTTGCTGGAACAAAATATAGAGGCGAATTTGAAGAAAGGTTAAAAAAAATAATGGAAGAAATTAAAGCAGCCGGTAATGTAATTCTCGTTATAGATGAAGTGCATACTTTAATTGGTGCTGGGGCTGCTGAGGGGGCTATAGACGCAGCAAATATTTTGAAGCCAGCGTTAGCAAGAGGTGAACTTCAATGTATTGGAGCAACAACTCTCGATGAATATAGAAAACATATTGAGAGAGATGCTGCTTTAGAAAGGAGATTTCAACCAGTAATGGTAGGGGAGCCATCTATTGAAGATACAATTGAAATTTTAAAAGGCCTTAGAGAGCGTTATGAACAACATCATCGTTTAAAAATTACTGATGATGCATTAGAGGCAGCAGCTCATTTAGGAGATCGTTATATATCTGATAGATTTTTGCCTGATAAGGCTATTGATTTAATTGATGAGGCTGGAAGCAGAGTTCGTTTGATAAATTCTAAACTTCCTCCAGAAGCTAAACAAATAGATAAAGAACTAAGGCAAGTGCAAAAACAGAAAGAAGAATCTGTAAGAGACCAAAATTTTGATCAAGCAGGTCAATTACGCGAAAAAGAAATGGAATTGTCTGCGAAAATTAAAGAGGTATTGGATAACAAAAAAGAGTCTGCAGCAGTAGATCCAACTGATGCTGATAATAAGTCCCTAAAAAGTGATTCAAATCTCTTACAAAGTCCCCTTGTTAGTGAAGAGGATGTTGCACATATTGTAGCTTCATGGACAGGTGTACCAGTTCAAAAATTAACAGAAACTGAATCAGTTAAATTACTTAATATGGAAGAAACGCTTCACCAAAGGTTAATCGGACAAGATGAAGCTGTAAAGGCTGTTTCTAGAGCTATAAGAAGAGCAAGAGTTGGATTAAAAAATCCTAATAGACCCATTGCAAGTTTTATCTTTTCTGGTCCTACCGGTGTTGGCAAAACTGAATTGACTAAATCATTAGCTTCATATTTCTTCGGGAGTGAAGAAGCAATGATCAGGTTAGACATGTCAGAATTTATGGAAAGACATACAGTTAGTAAACTTATAGGCTCACCTCCTGGCTACGTTGGCTTTAATGAAGGTGGCCAGCTTACTGAAGCAGTCAGAAGACGTCCTTATACTGTTGTTTTATTTGATGAAGTTGAAAAAGCTCATCCAGATGTGTTCAATTTATTATTGCAGCTACTCGAGGACGGTAGATTAACAGATTCCAAAGGTAGAACTGTAGATTTTAAAAATACCTTGCTAATAATGACTTCTAATATTGGCTCTAAAGTGATTGAGAAAGGTGGTGGTGGTCTAGGATTTGAATTTTCTGGTAATTCAGTTGAAGATAGCCAATACAATAGAATAAAGTCTTTAGTGAATGAAGAACTAAAACAATACTTTAGACCTGAATTTCTGAATAGGCTTGATGAAATAATTGTATTCAGACAGCTAACCAAAAATGAAGTTAAAGAGATTGCTGAAATAATGTTGCAAGAAGTTTTTGCACGATTACAAGACAAAGGCATTACATTAAACGTCACAGATGCTTTCAAAGAAAGACTTGTTGAAGAAGGTTATAATCCTAGCTATGGTGCAAGACCTCTAAGAAGGGCTGTTATGCGTCTACTAGAAGATAGTTTGGCTGAAGAAGTTCTATCAGGAAGAATAAAAGACGGAGATAAGGCTTTGGTTGATATAGATAATGATAAAAAAGTCACAATAAATATATCTTCTGAAGAATCTTCACAAGAATTAGCAAGTGCTAACTTCTAGCCATTCCAAGTAAATATGCAGTCAATCTCTCCAGAAACTATATTTAGGGGGAATAGTGCTTGGCAAAAATCTTTACCTCAAATTATTAAATTAACTAAACGTCCATTAATTTTAGGTAGAGGGATTACTACGAATAAGCTTAGAAATAAAATTTTTAATGATTTAAAAAATAAAGATCTTAATGTTAATTTTGCTAATTTAAAATTTGATTGTTGTTATGAAGACATTTTAAGAGTTAAAGATATCATTTTAAAGAATAATAATGATTCTGTTATCGCAGCTGGAGGTGGCAAAGTTCTAGATTCTGGAAAATATATAGCAGATTCTCTTAATATTCATTGTATTACAGTGCCCCTTAGCGCTTCTACATGTGCAGGTTGGACAGCCTTATCTAATATTTATACAAAAGATGGTAAATTCATAAAGGATGTTGCATTGGAATCTTGTCCAAAAATACTAGTTTATGATCATAAATTTATTCAAACAGCTCCATCTAGAACACTCGCTAGTGGAGTGGCAGATGCTTTGGCAAAATGGTACGAATCCTCAATTACAAGTTCAACAATAGATGATGGTCTTGTTCAACAAGCAATTCAGATATCACGAGTTTTAAGAGATCAACTACTAATAGATGGAGAAAAAGCATTTAAGGGTCAATTTGAAAATAATCCTTCTTGGCGAAATACTGTAGAAGCATGTGGACTTACAGCAGGTTTAGTTGGTGGTATTGGTGGAGAAAAGTGTAGGACTGCAGCAGCACATGCTATTCATAATGCCATTACTCAGATAATTGCCCCTAATAAATTCTTACATGGTGAGATTGTTGGGGTTGGATTATTATTGCAACTAAGACTAGAAGAAATGAAAAATAATAATAAATTAGCGGATCAATCAATTAAACAATTACTTCTACTAATGAAAGAATTGAATTTGCCAACTACTATTGCACAACTTGGAATAAATGTTTTTGAAAATGACAATTTAGAGAAAATTGCTGATTTTACTTGCAGAGATAAATCTGAGATTCACTTTTTGCCTTTTGAAATTCATAAACGGGACATAAAAGAGGTCATTGCAAATTTTGAACAACAAAAAATTAAAATATAAATATTTTTTTGACTAAAAACAATTTCGAACAATTGAGTGATTTAAATATGGAATACTTTGAAAGTGCCAAATTGTCACTCTTAGACCCTTTAGGTCTTTATTTAGCTAATGATGTTAAGTGGATAAAACTCAATCAAAACTGGAACTCTTTAAAATTTCCTGTAGTTATAGGAGGGAAAGGTCAACCTATACTTCTTCTTCATGGCTTTGACAGTAGTTTTTTAGAATTCAGGAGAATATATAAATCACTAAAAAGAAATTTTCAAGTTATTGTTCCTGATCTTTTAGGTTTTGGTTTCAGTCCTAGATGCGCAACAAATGAATACAATTCCTCGAAAATAATTTCGCATTTAATTGATCTTCTTAAGAATTTAAAGATAACAAAAAATCTAAAAATTATTGGTGCCTCTATGGGAGGCTCAACAGCTTTAAAACTTGCTTTTGAGATTCCTGATTCTATTGATAAAATTATCCTTTTGTCTCCCGCTGGATTGTTTGGAGAACCTAAAAGTATCCCTTTTCCTCTTAATCAAATTGGCGCATCATTTCTTGGATTTTCTCAGGTTAGGAAAAGTCTTTGTAGGCAAGCATTTGCTTTTCCCGATGAGTGTGTTGGGGAGATGGAAGAGCAAATTGCTTCAATTCATCTAGGTTGTATGGGATGGAGGAATTCACTTGCATCATTTGCAAAAAGTGGAGGTTTTGCTGGAACTCATAAATATATCCAAAATATCCCAACTAAAACATTATGTGGAGAAAATGATCGAATTCTTGGAAAAAAAGAGATTAAAAAAATAAGAAATATTGAAAAATTAAATTTTGTGGGGTTGCAAAATTGTGGTCATCTTCCGCATGTAGATCTCCCATTATTATCAAGTAAAATTATCCAAGATTATTTTTTGGAATAAAAGATTTTTAATCAATTTAGATATTTGATAATTATAAAAATGTAATACATAACAGATGGGGTGAAAATGTAGCTGTCAATTCTGTCAAGAATCCCTCCATGACCCGGTAAAAAAGTTCCAGAATCTTTTATTTTTGCATCTCTCTTCATCATAGATTCAATTAAATCTCCAACTAATGCCATAAGAGAAATTGAAATTCCATATATGATTCCAATAAATAATGGATTTTCCCAATTCATTAAAAATGCGAAAAATATTGCTAGTAAAATTGAACAGGATATTCCTCCAATTAAACCTTCTATAGTTTTGCTCGGAGATATTGGAGATAGAGATGTTTTACCAAACGACTTCCCAATGAAATAAGAACCAATATCACTAGCTACAATTAAAAAACAGGAAGTTAAAGTTAAATGAAGACCTGGAGTATTTGATAGGTTCTCAAACGAGATAAAACCCTGACTTGAACTTATTATCACTGAATCTAATCCCCTTAACTTAATCCAGTAACTAGGTAAAAATCCTAAATAGAATAATCCAAAAATAGAGGCTGCAATATCTGAAATTGTTCCAGGTTTTGGTTGCAAAAGTAACCAAGTACATATCCCAACTGAACAGATTGGCAAAATTGAATTTGAAATTTCTCCTTCAATCAAACCAATAGTCTCAAGATAAGTAGAAATAATAATAATAAAGGATGAAAATAATGTGGTTTTTGTAGCTGGTCTTATTCCTTTAAATTCTGCCATTCTAAAAAATTCTAATAATGCTAAATATGTAAGCAAAGCAGTTGCCAATGTAAAAAACCATCCTCCTAACAAAACAACAATTAAACCAAAAATTCCTATAAGTAATCCGCTTTTTAATCTCATATGAAATTGCTATATTTTTAAGACTCTTATATTAAAATTTATCAGATCTTTGTTGCATAAACTTTGATTATTTATCCAATTAAACCTATCTAAATCAATTTTTTCGCCAGGAATTATTAGAGGTATCCCAGGAGGATAAGGGCAAATAATATCTGCAGATATTTTATTTAATGAATGTGAGAAAGCAATACTCCGAGTCTCACTTCTCCAAGCAATTCCAATTTCGATTTCGGGAGCTTGAACTAATTTAAAAGGCGATTTAAGCATTTCTAAACTTTTTGATTTTTTGGAATTTAATAGTAATTTTTCCCATAACTTTTCAAATAAATTAAGAAAATCTTTTTGATTGCCAAATCCTAAGCAAAAAGTGAGAGTCATCATTTCTGGTAATTCGGCAATAAGGCCATTTTTATAAAAAAAATTATCAGCAGTAAAACCATCAATCCCAGCCTTTGAGGTATTTACTACAATTTTTAAGGGGTCTTGAGTTTCTATGAGGGGTATATTTTTTTGAATTAATTTTTTATAAATACTTTTTGCTTCTAAAATTCTTTTTTGATATTTTGATAAGCTTTTCTTGTTAAGCCAATCTCTAATAGACTCTTCACAAGAAGAAAGTAATAAGGAACTCGGACTGGTAGTTTGCAGCAAATTAATACTTTTGATTAAATTAACTTCATTTATTAAATTCCCTTTGTACCAAAGTACTGCTGTTTGAGTTAATCCATTAAGCGACTTATGCAATGAATTAACTACTAAATCAGCGTTTGATGATAAGGCCGGTTTTGGTAAATTAAGGTTTTCACAAAAAAGGAAATATGAACCATGGGCTTCATCAACTAAAACAGGTAGATTTTTTTGATGACAACAATCTATTAAAGGCTCTAAATCTCCTGCATAACCATGATAAGTGGGATTTACAAGAATAACCCCTGCAATTTTATTCTCATCAAAATTTAATTTTTTAAATACATTTTCCAACCAAATTTTTGTAATTGGTTTGTAATGCCCCGTTACGGTTGAAAATTCTAGGTCAAAAAAAATTGGATTTATATTCTGCATAGCACAGATTTTTATAACACTTATATGAACATTTCTAGGCATCAGGATATTTTCGCCTGGGTTTGCCATTGCAATTACTGCTGATTGAATTAATCCTGAAGCTCCATTAACTCCAAAAAAACATCTTTTAGCCCCAAATTTGTCGGAGAATTCTCTTTGAGATTTAGCAATTAATCCGCTTTGGGTAAGTGGGGACCCTATTTCTGGTAGTTCGGGCAAGTCCCAATACCCAGGTGGATATTTTAATAACTTCACTAATTTCTCTGGTAAAGCTGCCCCTCTGTTATGAGCGGGAAAGAATAAGGACTTTAAAAACTTTTTAGTTAGAAAAGATGAAATGCTCATAAAGTATTATTGACATATATAGAATGAATTAAATGATAATCTTTTTTGATATTTTTTAATTTTAATGAAAAGATCTTATTCGAAATATTCAGCAAAAGATGACTTACTTTGGTTGATTTTGAGACCATGGATTTTTATCCCGAGAATTTTATATATCCTTTTAACTTTTATTTTTCTTTTTTTAAGAATACTTTTTCAAGGTAACAGTAAAAATAAAAATGTACAAAAAAATCTATCGAAATATCTTTTTGATGTAATAACTGATTTAGGCCCTTGTTTTATCAAATTAGGCCAAGCACTCTCAACTAGACCAGATCTTATTAGACAAGATTGGCTTACAGAACTTACAAAATTACAAGATAATCTCCCAGCATTTGATCAAAAAATTGCTTTAAAAATCATTGAAGAGGAACTTGGATCCCCTGCTAATGAATTATTTGAAGAGTTCCCAGATAGTCCTATTGCTTCAGCAAGCTTAGGTCAAGTTTATAAAGCAAAAATAAATAATACTTATTTAGCTGTGAAAGTACAGAGGCCAAATTTATACTTTCTCATAAGAAGGGATATTGTAATCTTAAGGTTTTTAGGTACTTTTTTATCCCCACTTTTGCCATTAAATATTGGTGTTGGAATTGGAGAAATAATAGATGAATTTGGTAAGGCACTTTTTGATGAAATTGACTATCAAAAAGAGGCCCAAAATGCTTTGAGGTTTGCAAATTTATTCAAAGAAAACCCAAATATTTTTATTCCAAAATTAGAAAAACAGTTTTCATCCAAAAGGGTAATCACAACTTCTTGGATTGATGGAGTTAAGTTAAGAGATCGAGCTTTGCTAGAGGAAAATAACTTGATACCTGCTTCGTTTATAAAAACATGTGTCATCAGTGGTCTGCAGCAATTATTTGAATTTGGATATTTTCATGCAGACCCACATCCAGGAAATATGTTTGCTCTCAAAGGAGGAAATGCAGATTATGGAAATTTAGCTTATGTTGATTTCGGAATGATGGATACTATTACAAATTCAGATAGACTTACTCTTATTAAGGCAATTGTTCACATAATAAATGAAGAATATTATCTTCTCGCAGAAGATTTCCAGAAATTAGGTTTTTTAACCAAAGAACAAGATCTTAAAAAACTTGTTGAACCACTAAAAGAAGTTCTAGGAGGATCTTTTGGCGCTGAGGTTGGTAATTTTAATCTTAAAAATGTAACTGATAAATTCTCAAAGCTAATGTATTCCTATCCCTTCAGAGTTCCCAGTAGGTTTGCCTTAATAATCAGAGCTGTTGTTAGTCAAGAAGGTTTAGCACTAAGGTTAGATCCTGAATTTAAAATTTTAAAAATAGCTTATCCATATATTGCTAAAAAACTACTGACCGATAATTCTGAAGAGATTATAGAAATCCTTTTAGAAGTCGTTTTTGATAAAAAAGGCCATATTCAAATAGAGAAAGTTGAAAGTTTGTTAAATATTTTATTTAAAGATCCAGAAAATATTAATTCAGATCTCATACCAGTTGCGAACGCGGGATTGAAATTATTTGTCAGTAAAAAAGGATCCGAAGTTAGGAAGAATCTCCTTTTAAGTCTTATAAAAGATGAAAAATTAGAATTTACTGATGCGAAAAAACTATTAACTTTAATTAGAGATACTTTTAGTCCAGTGAATATCGCAAAAAGCGCAGTGCAAAATATTATTTCTACAGTTTAATTTTAATATTTATATCTAATAAACTTACTAATTATTTCAATTCTATTAGTATTGTTTTTAAAATTAGAAGTAAAAGGATTATTTAGCTTTGGAAGATTAAATGAATATTTTGAAAAATCTTTTTTTATTTAATAAAAAATCTGAAAAAAATAAAGAATTTAGCCCTGAATTGGTTGACCAATATTTAGAAATTGCAAAGTTAGTAAAAGAAGCAAGAATTCAACAAAACCTTACAATTCAAGAACTTTCATACATTTCAAAAATTCCTGAACGAATAATAAACTCTATTGAGAATAATAATAAAAATATTAGGCCAGAGTATCCTTTTATAAGATCTATATTAATTAAATTAGAGGAATGCCTAGTATTAAAAAAAAATACATTATTAAATTTAGCAGTTAAAGAAAAAAAAATTTTAAAGAAAAAGGGAAAGGATTTTATGTTCAGGAAATTCGATCTTATAAATACATGGCAAGGAAGTCTTTTTTATTTTTTTATATTAGTTCTAACTATATTTATTTTAAAGAGATACTTTATTTTAAATGTAAATGTTATTGAGATTCAAAATATTGAAAATCAAATCATTGATTAATAATTTTTTAATATACTCTACCTTCGAGTTCTCTCAAAATTATTTCCAAGCTTACTAAAGATTTTTATATTATTTTCTATTTCTTCTAAAGATCGATTTAACTTCCATTTCCAGTTATTTTTTGTTGTCCCAGGTTTGTTTAATCTACTTGAATCATCTAGAGATAATATATCTTGTATTGGAGCGATAAAGAGATTAGCATTTGTCTTCATGCCAATTTCTATTAAATCCCAAGAAGGATTTTCTGAAAATTTATACTCATCTTTTATTCTTTTTTTGGATTCATAATCTAAATTTTCCCACCATGAAACAGAAGTTGAGTTGTCGTGAGTACCTGTATAAACGACCCAATTTTCTCCTTCAATATTCTTAGGTAAATAAGGATTATCTTCATTGCCATCAAAAGCGAATTGTAATATTTTCATGCCAGGCAGTTCAAAATTTTTCCTTAATTTCTCTACATCTGGAGTTATTACCCCCAGATCCTCCGCAATAATTGGTAGAGATTTAACTCCTAGATCCTTTTTTACTTTTTTTAATAATGTTCTACCTGGAGAATTTATCCATTTTCCAATAATTGCCGATTTAGAACTGCCATTAACCCTCCAGTAGCCTGCTAATCCCCTAAAGTGATCAAATCTCAATATATCAACTAGTTCAAATTGCCTTTGAAATCTTTTTCTCCACCAATCGAAATTAGTTCTCTTATGTTTTGACCAAAAGTAAGTTGGGGTACCCCATAATTGTCCAGTTGATGAAAAATAATCAGGTGGAACACCACTTTGAAAGATCAAATCTCCATTTTTAAAAATTGAAAATAATGACTTATTACTCCATACATCTGCGCTGTCCCTAGAGACATAAAAAGGCAAATCTCCTATTAGCTTAATATTTCTTGATTTCGCAAGGTTTTTAATTGCACTCCATTGCTCATCAAGATGCCACTGTATTAATTTTTTAATAAGAATCTCTTCGCTTTTTTTCTTGATCCATGATTTTAAAAACTTATTATTTTTTATTTTAAATTCTTTAGGCCATTCCCACCAAGGCAACATATTAAACTCCTCCCTGATAACAACGAATGTTGCATAATCTTCAACCCAAGAATTCCTACTGATCCATTTTTTAAAATTAATTTTTCTTTCTTCTGATTGTGAACTCCAACCTTGCAAAAGGAGGTGACCTAATTTTGTTGTTAAATTATCCGCAAAACCAAAATCAAAATGATCTTTATTCTGATTTGTTGGACCTAGATCTTCTTTATTTGAAATGAAGATAAAACCTTTTTCGATTAAATCATCTAGATCCAAAAACCATGGGTTTAGAGCGAAACTAGATGGTGAACTATATGGAGAACCTGTAGAGTCAGTAGGTGTAAGAGGTAAAAATTGCCAGTACTCAATTCCATGCTTATGAAGTTTTTTTATCCACTCTTTAGCTCCTCTACCAAATGTTCCACAGACTGGTCCTCCTGGAATAGATGATGGATGCATAAGTACGCCTAATGATTTTTTTTTAAGAATTGACTCTATAGGCATGTCTTAATTATATTTGATTCTTTACAATTAAATTGTTTTTAATTCTCTAAATTCAACCATATACAAATTTTTTTTAATTGACAAATATTATTCCTGGTTTTCAAGACTAAAAAAATATAAGTTCTTATTTTTAATAAAAGATATTTAGCTTTATTGATATAACTTTTGAAAAGATATAGATATTATTTTTTGCGAAATTCACATAAACGACTACGATAAGAATATAGTTTTATGGTGCAAATTTCGTGACAAGTTTTATCACGGCAATGCAGAGTAAAGAGTCAAACTTTAATCTAACTAATAGTAGATTAAGGTTAGTAAGTGGTACAACAAATCCTAAATTAGCTGAAGAAATTGCATCATACTTAGGGATTGAAAATGTACCTTTGGTATCCAAAAGATTTGCTGATGGAGAAATTTATGTCCAGATTCAGCAATCTATTAGAGGTTGTGATGTATTCCTTATACAACCTACATGTGCTCCTGTAAACGATAGTTTAATGGAACTTATGATAATGGTTGACGCATGCAAGAGAGCGTCTGCAAGACAAATAACGGCTGTAATTCCCTATTTTGGATATGCAAGGGCAGATAGAAAGACCTCAGGTAGAGAATCTATAACTGCAAAATTAACTGCTAATTTGCTTGAAAAATCAGGGGTTGATAGGGTCCTTGCTATGGACTTACACTCAGCTCAAATACAAGGTTATTTTGACATACCATGCGATCATATTTACGGCTCACCGGTATTAATTGATTATCTGGAAACGTTAGATTTAGAAGAAATAGTTGTCGTCTCTCCTGATGTAGGTGGAGTTGCTAGAGCAAGAGCATTTGCAAAATTAATGAAAGATGCTCCTTTGGCTATAATCGATAAGAGAAGATCGGCACATAATATCTCCGAAAGTCTAACAGTTATTGGTGAAGTTAAAGGTAAAACAGCTATTCTCATAGACGATATGATAGACACTGGAGGCACAATTTGTTCTGGAGCTAATTTATTAAAACAAGAAGGAGCTAATAGAATATTCGCATGTGCCTCACATGCTGTATTTTCTCCACCTTCTCATGAAAGATTAAGTACTAAGAATCTATTCGAACAAGTTATAGTGACAAATAGCATACCTGTTTTGAATAAAGATAATTTTGCACAGTTAAAAGTACTGTCTGTCGCAAATATGCTGGGGGAAGCTATTTGGAGAATTCACGAAGAAAGTTCAGTTAGTTCTATGTTTAGATAAAAGAAAAATTTTTACAATCCTCGTAATTTCTTAAGTCTCTCAGTTTCAATTTTAAATTGTTTTTCGACTTTTTCCGGGACATTATCTGGGCACACCTTAAGAGCTGATTCAATTAATTGCAGAGATGCAATAAATTGTAGTTGTTTAATATTAACTGTTTGTTCTTTCTTTTTTTCTATTATTTTTCCTCTATGTTTTTGTTCAATTACTGATGCGAAAGTTGCTGAGGCAACGTTTAATGTTTTTGGGAAATCTAAATCAAATCCTTTTCTTGTCGCATTACATAAAAATGAAACACCCATCCCATGATATAAATCTAAATCATTTTTATTAGCAGGCGAATTTTTAACATTTGCATATATATTTTTAAATTCATTATTTATATCTAACAAGAGAGATGAAAAAATTAGAGGGATTGCAAAAATTTTAAAATTTTTAAAACCCATATTTGATTTTTTAAAATTCATATACTAAACATAACATTTTTTACTTTTTAAACTAAATGTGACAACAGAATTTATTCAATAATTTTAATTTCGTGATGATTTTCTACTATTTTCAGTTTATTTTTGTTCCATGAATATATAACCCTAAATCTGAATTTATCAGAATCTACAAGTCTTGTATGTTCGAGAATATACCAATCTTCGTAAGAAGATTCAAAAATCATTTCGTGTTCGTCAACCTGTTTAATATTTGAAATACCTCCATCATTACTTAAATAAAAATTTTCTCTCTTAAGTTGATGGCCTTTTAATAATGCACGCATTTCTCCTCGTTCTTTATACTGGGGATTTTCATCAAAGAAATTATATTTTTTTTCTGGGTACCAAGTGAATTTATAATGAGACTCCCATTCTGACTTACTCTCGAGAGCTTGAATATTTATATTCATACTTAAATTATAAGTTTTTTGTGCTTCTTCAAGAAAATACGTTCTATTAGATTTCCACGATCCAATGTTCCTCGAAAACCACCTTTTTAAATTACTATTCAAATTTATTTCAGGAGGGTTTGCACCAAAATGTAAATTTTTCTTTGGATTAATAGCAACCATATATAAATAAGTCCTATTTATTTCATAGCTTATCTGTAAAATAAAAAAATATATCTTAAGGTGTTTATAAGGATTAACAGCTTTTCAACACTTCAGAGGGAATCATTTGAATGATAAAAAAGAGCTAAAATTAATACTTGTGGCAGCTAGAAATCAACTTTCTAGTAATGACATTAAGTCCCTAATAGCTTATTTAGAATCAGATGATTGTGAATTTGAGATATCTCTCCAGATTTCTGAGCCCACAGAGCAGCCAGAGTTACTTGAATTGCATAGATTAGTCGCTATTCCTGCCCTTATAAAAGTTTCCCCAGCGCCAAAACAAATATTTGCTGGAAGTAATATTTTTTCTCAGTTGCAAAAATGGTTGCCAAGGTGGACACAGGAAGGCTTAACAAAAAATCTTGGAATTAATTTGCAACCATCTAAAATTGATTCAATAAGGACTCAAAAAGAATTCCTATTGGAGGACGAACTTCTCGTTTTAAGACAAGAAAATGAGACATTAACAAAAAGAATAGAGTCTCAGGAAAGATTATTAAGAATGGTGGCGCATGAATTAAGAACACCTTTAACGGCGGCTACTTTGGCTGTTCAAAGTCAAAAACTCGGACAAATAGATATTTCAAAATTGCAAGAGGTGATTAAAAGACGTCTTGAAGAGATAGAACTCTTATCTCAGGACCTTTTGGAGGTTGGAACAACTAAATGGGAAGCGTTATTTAATCCTCAGAAAATTGATTTAGGTAATATTAGTGCTGAAGTAATACTCGAATTAGAAAAATTCTGGAGATTAAGAAATATTGAAATCGATACTGATATTCCTTCTGATCTGCCGAGTGTATTTGCAGACCAAAGAAGAATGAGGCAAGTATTTTTAAACTTGATTGAAAATGCTATTAAATTTTCTAAAGACTCTGGATCTATAAAAATCACTATGATTCATAAGACAAATCAATGGGTAGAAATAACAATTTGTGACAAAGGTGCAGGGATACCTTTGAGCGAACAAAAAAGAATTTTTCTAGATAGAGTTAGACTTCCACAGACTTCTGAAGGAACTTCAGGATTTGGGATAGGGTTATCAGTATGTAGGAGAATAGTACAAGTCCATGGAGGGAGAATATGGGTGGTATCTGAAATTGGTGTAGGTTCCTGCTTCCATTTCACAGTTCCTGTGTGGCAAGGACAAAATAAAGAGCAACAATACTTGACGAAAGGCTAGCCTTACTCTTAGTTTTTAATAAGCTGATGCGCTAATTTCCTGGCCCCATCGTCTAGAGGCCTAGGACACCTCCCTTTCACGGAGGCGACAGGGGTTCGAATCCCCTTGGGGCTATTAATTTAAATTTATAATTATCTTTTTGAAGATTTTGCTTGCTTATCTACGGCCAGTAAATTTTCAGAAAGATCCTTTTTTAGTCTTTTCTCAATCATACCTATTGGCATCCACTGACAACCTTGAACAGTAAGGTCATAAATTAGTGAATTTTTTGAAGTATTTTTAATGTTTTGGATTTTCCAACTACCTTCAAATTTTCTGAAATCTCCTTTTATCAAATTAAATTTTAAGAGTCCAAGCTCCTTATCTTCAAATAAGTCGATAGTTACTTCAGCAGAAAATTTCATGCCAAGGAAATCCTGAGCTCCAACTTGTTTAAGGTGGACATTATTTCCCTTCTGAAATATTTTTTTGCTCGATAAAAGATTTGGTATGTATAGATTTAGCCGATCATAATCTGTTAAAACACTCCATAAAGAATCGAAACTTGCAGAAGTTGTAAGTTGAGCTGCCAATCGTCTTGTTCCGCTTGAAAGCTTTTCCATAGTCTGCTCAATTGTCCTGTAATCATTGCTTTTAGAATGATCTACTGATTCTTGAGGATTATTCATAAATGAATTTTTTAATTTGATAAAAAATTATTTCTGTGTAACTATACCGATAAAAACAATAAATACTGAAAAATAAAAATAATTTCATTGAATTATTCCGATCTCAAAACGTAACCATTTTTGTGAAATCACAACAAATTAAACTACAAATTGATAGTCTTTTATATAAATAAAACCAAAAAATGTATTCACAATCAACAGTTATCGCAGGTGGCTTGGCTCATATACCAGTAATAATAGGGGTTTTTTCTTTTATTCAAAAATTTTTTAGTAAAAGAGCCTCAAACTTCCCGCAAGATACAGAACCCAAAAAATCTCCTGTAAAACCTGTTGAACAAAAATCTGCACCTAATACTGCTCCTGTTGCAAAGGTTACTCCTAATACAGTGACTAAGAAGAAACATGCTGATGTGCCAGTAAATATTTACAGACCAAAAACACCTTATGAAGGTACTGTTATTGAAAACTATAGTCTTCTTAAAGAAGGAGCAATTGGTAGAGTTAATCATATAACTTTCGACCTTAAAGATAGTGATCCATTCTTAAACTATGTAGAAGGTCAAAGCATCGGTATCATGCCTGCAGGTGAGGATGCTAATGGAAAACCTCATAAATTAAGACTTTACTCAATAGCTAGTACCAGACATGGGGATGATTTTAATGGAAATACAGTTTCTCTTTGTGTAAGGCAGCTTCAGTATGAAAAAGATGGTGAAACTATTAATGGTGTATGTTCTACTTACTTATGCGATATTAAGCCTGGAGATAAAGTAAAAATAACGGGACCTGTAGGTAAAGAAATGCTTCTCCCTGAAGAGGAGGACGCAAACATTGTTATGTTGGCCACTGGAACTGGAATAGCACCAATGAGGGCTTATTTAAGAAGAATGTTTGAACCAACTGAAAAGGAAAAAAATAAATGGAATTTCAAGGGTAAAGCTTGGTTATTTATGGGTGCTCCAAAATCAGCTAATTTGTTATACGAAGAAGATCTTCAAAGATACCTTACTGATAATCCAGAGAATTTTAAATATACAAAAGCTATTAGTCGTGAGCAGCAAAATACAAAAGGTGGAAGAATGTATATTCAAGACAGAGTTCTAGAGTCAGCTAATGAACTTTTTAATATGATTGAAGATGAAAAGACACATATATATCTTTGTGGATTAAAAGGAATGGAACCTGGTATAGATGAAGCGATGACTAAGGCCGCAGAAGAAAAAGGTTTGAATTGGTCAGAATTAAGACCTCAACTAAAAAAAGCAGGAAGATGGCACGTAGAAACCTACTAAATCTTTAATTTTTAAATTTAAGTTGTACGTGTTAAATACTTTTTGGTTTAGACACAATTTGTAGCTAATATTAGAAAAAAAGAGGATTTTAAAAAAAGGAATACTAAAAATATGCCTTCAACTCTAAGTAATCCTCTAAGATTAGGTTTACGGCAGGAAAGAGTCATATCTCCACAATGCTTAGTAATATTTGGTGCTAGTGGAGATCTTACTCATAGAAAATTAATACCAGCATTATTTGAACTCTATTTGCAAAGAAGAATTCCTAGTGAATTTGGAATAGTTGGTTGTGCTAGAAGACCTTGGACTGATTATGAGTTTAGGGAAAAGATGAAAGTAAAGCTATCCAATCTTATATCTGGTAAAGAAAGGGAGTGGGAACAATTTTCTAATTATCTTTTCTACGAACCTGTTGATTTGCAACAAAGTGATCATGTCGTAAGGCTTTCTAAAAGATTAAATGAAATTGATAAAACACAAGCTACTCATGGTAATAGAACATTTTATTTATCAGTATCTCCGAATTTCTATGCAAGTGGATGTAAAGCTCTTAAAGCAGCTGGCCTTTTAGATGACCCTAAGAAAAGTCGTTTAGTGATTGAAAAACCTTTTGGAAGAGATTATTCAAGTGCAAAAAAATTGAATAAGATCGTTCAAAGTTGTGCTGAAGAAAGTCAGATTTATAGGATTGATCATTATTTAGGTAAAGAGACAGTTCAAAATATTCTTGTTTTGAGGTTTGCTAACACTATTTTTGAACCAATCTGGAACAGAAATTATATATCAAATATTCAAATTACTTCATCTGAAACAGTGGGTGTTGAAGATAGAGCCGGCTATTACGAAAGCTCGGGAGCTTTAAGAGATATGCTTCAAAATCATATGACCCAAATGCTTGCTGTTACTGCTATGGAACCCCCTGGGAAGTTTGAGCCTGAAGCGATAAGAAATGAAAAGGCTAAGGTTCTTCAAGCTTCAAAACTTGCTGACGAAAATGAACCTTGGAATTGTTGCATTAGAGGTCAATATGGAGAGGGAGGGAATATTTCAAATCGACTAAAAGGATATAGGCAGGAAGATGGTGTTAATTGCAACAGTACAACAGAAACTTATATCGCGACAAAAGTTTTTGTTGATAACTGGCGTTGGCAAGGTGTTCCATTTTATTTGAGAACAGGGAAAAGATTACCTAAAAGAATTGGAGAAATAGTCTTGACTTTTAAAGACGTTCCTGTTCATTTATTTGAATCAACAATAATAAATCCTGCCCCAAATCAACTTATCCTTAGAATTCAGCCAAATGAGGGGGCTACTTTCAAGTTTGAGGTTAAATCTCCTGGTTCTGGAATGAAATCAAGACCTGTTGAAATGGAATTTTCTTATGATGAATCATTTGGAGAACCCTCAGATGAAGGCTATGTAAGATTATTAGCGGATGCAATGCTTTCTGACCCAACCTTATTTACTCGAAGCGATGAAGTAGAGGCAGCCTGGAAACTTTATACGCCATTAATTGAATTGATGGATAATTCTCCTTGGAAGTTACCTATTTATAATTATGAATCTATGACGTGGGGACCTCCTGAATCTGATCAATTACTCTCAAAAGATAATATTTTCTGGCGTAGACCTTAAAAATGAAACCTCAACTTACACTACAAACTCCGTTAGAGCTGCCTTATCAGGAGATTTCTAATTACCTTAATAAATTGTGGATTTCAGAAGATAAAGATAATACTGGAGCTAACACTTTTACATTAATGGTCTGGCAGCCTGCTTGGCTAGAACAATGTTTGGTTCAAAAAGGATTAGTAGATGGGCCAATTACTGGGAACTTAAGTCCTGAGATAATTGAAGTTGCTAAAAAATTTATATTAGATCAGGGACTTCCAATAACTACTTCTTTAAATAGTGAAGAATTATTGAATTTATTGAAGGAAAATTTATCTAACAAAGACTTTGAAGACTTTAGAGGACAATTTTTTGAATCATCAATAAGTACATTGAATCCAAGAAGATTAATAACTCTAGCGCCAACGTTAAATAAAAATTCAGATATCAAAACTTTTGTATCCGCTTACTGTCCATTAAGTGATACTCCAGCTGCGCAACCTATTTGTGGGGATTTAGTCGTTATTCGGGGAGACGCAGCCTCAATATCAAATAAAGGATTAAAAATAATTGATGAATTATCTATTGATGAATTGCCTTCGTGGTTGTGGTGGAATGGAAGCTTGGATGAATCACCTGAAATCTTTGAATATTTTAGTAATTATGGCCTAAGGTTAATAATTGATTCTGCTCTTGGATCGCCATTCAGATGTTTAAAAGTTTTAGATCAATTAAATAATTCAGACAAAGCTATTAATGATTTGAATTGGGTTAGGTTGAAAAATTGGAGGGAATCATTGGCAATGATTTTTGATCCACCTTCGAGGAGACCAATCTTAGATCATATTACTGATGTTGATATTGATATCGCAGGAGATCATATGATTCAAGCTTTGTTTTTGATCTCATGGATCAGCGATAAACTTGGTTGGTCTTTTCTAAGTGTTGAAAGGGATACAGAATCAACAAAAATAGAGTTTGAAAGAATTAATGGCGAAATAATTTCTGCGTCAATTAATCCCTTATCTTTGGGAAATCCAAGTATTCATTTAGGACAAGTTATTGGATTGAGGTTGATTTCAAGAATTAGTGAGGTTCAAAAAAATAATACTTGTGTAATACTTGGCTGTGAATCAGTGGAATGTATGAGACTTGAAGCAGGGGGAATGGCTAATATGGAATTAATAGAACAAGTTGTTCCAAATTCTTTCTCTTCATCAGAGTATGACGTTAGTAAATTATTGGGAAGTAGTAGAGGAAATACAAGCCCTCTTTTTGAAAATTCTATTAAAATAGCACTTCAAATATTTAATGGTTTTAATAACTAATAAATGTCTTGTGTAATATCTTCTCCTTCAACTGATAGTGGGAAAACCACATTATCCCTTTTGATATCTTGTTGGGCGTTCTCAAAAGGCAGAAAGATACAAACTTTCAAGGTTGGCCCAGATTATCTTGATCAACAACAACTTAGCTCCATTGGCCAACCTATTTGTAGGAATTTAGATATTTTTTTAAGTGGTGAGGAATGGGTTCAAGAAAGTTTTTTTAAACATTCTATGAAATATGAATTCTCATTAATTGAAGGAGCAATGGGGCTATTTGATGGATTGGGGGCAACAACCTATTCAAGCACAGCAAATATCTCTAAACTTCTCAATGCTCCAGTAATTTTTATTGTTAATGCGAGAGGTCAAGTAGCTTCTCTTCTGGCAACTATTCAAGGTTTTAGGAATTTCGATAGTGAATTGTCAATAGCAGGGATTTTATTTAATCACGTTAATTCAGAAAGACATAAAAAATTAATCGAAGAAGTTTTTAAAAATGAAGATATCGAAATTCTTGGTTTTTTACCGTCTGATTCAAAAATAACTTTAAACAAATCTAATTTAGGGTTGATTTCTCCATTGGATAATGGAAAACAAATTGATGTTGAATATTTTGCAAATTACGCCGAAAGAAATATTGATTTATTTTCTCTCATTAAATTTCTGAAATCTCCCCAAAAGAAAATGTTTAATTCTGATAATTTTGAAGATTTTAAAATAGAAAAGAGCAAACCTATCGCAATTGCAGAAGATAAGATCTTTCATTTTCAATACCCAGAAACAAAGGAGTTTTTGAGTGACTTAGGTATCCCATTAATTTCATGGAGTATTTATGATGATGAAGAAATACCTAACGAGGCTTCTTCTTTAATTATTCCTGGAGGGTTCCCCGAAAAATATGCTGAGCATATAAGTAACTCTATAAAAAGCTTAAATTCGTTGAGGAAATTCCGCGAAAATGGATTTATATATGCTGAGTGTGGAGGGATGATGATTTTAGGAGACTTTATAAAAGATGAAAATGGTAATAATCATAAAATGAGTGGTATCCTTCCTTTTAGATCAAAAAAAAGTAAACTTTCAGTAGGTTATAGATACATTAAAGGTCTAAAAGATACTCCGATTATTAAACAAAATCAATCAATTAGAGGACATGAATTTCATTATTGGGAAATTGAAAATAATTTATCTGAACTTGATTTAAGAAAAACTGAGTATCAGAAGAAACTTTCTTCCCCATGGAAAATTAAATCTTGGGAAACTGAATATAAAAATGAAGGTTTTTTCGATCAAAAATTACATGCAAGTTGGATTCACTTACATTTGCCAAGTTCTCCAAAAGTCTCAAAAAACTTTATAGATGCCACCCAAATTAGTTTTTAATAGGATTCTTAATTTATTATCAAATCAAATATTTTTAAAGGTGAACCTAAAAAATACATACCAGGCAGAGTAATTAATGGTCCTAAAAAACTCCCCACCATGACTTCAATTTTTGTATGGCCCAAGGTTTCTTTTAATAGTAATTCAGATTTAGGGTCTAGTTTTTTTGAAAGTTTATTGATTTCTGCAGCTTGAATTCCAGCTGATTTTCGCACTCCACTAGCGTCATACATAACAATTAGTGCTATGGCTACTGATAATGCGAATATTGGACTATCAAATCCCAATTCATAACCTATACCAGATGTAACACCAGTTATTAATGCGGAATGACTTGAAGGCATACCACCCGTCTCGAACATAATTCCAAATCTTATCTCTCCATTTGATAAAAAATTGAATATGATTTTGAAAATTTGAGCAATTAAACAGGATAATAAGCTCCAGAAAAGAACTGAATTGTTAAAAAAGGCAATAAACTCAGACATAAATTAAACTTTTATCTGTCTCTATTTGTAATAAAGTCGGCTAAAGATACTAGATATTTTGCATCTGTACCCCAAGGTTCAATTGCTTTTTTTGCTTTTTCAACTAAATCAAATGCTCTTTTCTTTGACTCCTCCATTCCAAGTAATTTAGGGTAAGTAGTTTTGTCAGCTAAAAGATCTTTACCGGCAGTTTTACCAAGCTTTTCACTGCTGGAAGTTAAATCAAGAATATCATCTATTATTTGGAAAGCTAAACCAATTCCCTCTGCATATATTGTTAGAGCTTTTAATAGTTTTTTGTTAGCGCCTGCGATCATCGCGCCTGTTCTTACGCAAGCCTTTAATAAAGCCCCAGTCTTATGAAGATGAATATATTCAAGAGTTTCAAGGTCGACCTCTTTACCTTCGCATTCTAAATCAACAACTTGTCCCCCGACTAGGCCTGGTGCGCCAGCAACTAGTGATAATTCTCCAACTACATTTAATAATCTATCTGGATCGACTCCAGGGCTTCTTAAAGAGACCATTTCAAAGGCCCTGGTTAATAATGCATCGCCTGCAAGGATAGCTATTGCATCTCCATATACTTTATGATTTGTGGGCCTACCTCTCCTCAAGTCATCATTATCCATCGCGGGCAGATCATCATGAATCAAGGACATTGTATGGATCATTTCTATCGCTACTGCTGTAGGAACAGCAAGAGAGGGATCTCCTCCAGCAAGTGAGCAAGATGCTAAACATAAAATTGGACGTATTCTTTTCCCTCCAGCTAAAAGGGAATATCGCATTGATTCTCTCAATGTTGCTGGTTTCTCAGGGCCCAATGAAAAATCAAGTGCTTCTTCTACAATTTTTTTTGTGTTTTTTAGATATTTTTCAAAATCAGAAATATTATTTATAACTTCAGTCATTTTATCCCTTTAGTAAAAATTTTTTCATCTTGGAGTTTATGGCAAAAGGTCATTAAGAGTTGATGATAAACCAAATTGTTTTTGCCAGCTAATAATAGTATTTACAAGTAACATTGTTACTGTCATTGGTCCAACACCTCCTGGCACAGGTGTGTAAGCAAATACTTTAGAAATGACATCTTCTAATAATACATCGCCACATAATCTGGTTTGATTTTTATCAGAACTTTTTAATCTATGTATTCCAACATCAATAATTACTGCGCCTTCTTTTACAAAACTCGAATCAATAAGATTGGGTTTTCCTGCAGCCGCAATTAGAATATCAGCCTCTCTACAGACTTTATTCAAATTCAACGTTTTTGAATGAGTCATTGTTACAGTGCCATTTAGATTCAACAACATAAGTGATAGGGGCTTCCCAACAAGCAAACTTCTTCCAATAACAACAATTTTCTTACCTTCAATTGGTATATTTTGGGATCTTAATAAATTAATAATTCCTGCTGGTGTGCATGATCTCATCGCAGGCTCATTTTTCACTAATTTGCCGATGTTTATCTCATTTAATCCATCTACATCTTTGCTTGGATTAATATGGCTGATAAGTTTCTGCTCATCAAACTTTTTTGGGATGGGAAGTTGTAGCAACATGCCATCTATATCCTTATCAGAATTAAGTTTGATTATTAATTGTTCAACTTCTTTTTGCTCTACACTATCTCTTAGATGAAAGATAAAGCTCTTTATTCCAATCCTTGAGCATGCTTTTTCCTTGTTATTAACGTAAACACCACTTGCAGGGTCATCACCTATTCTTATTACAGCTAAACCGGGAGCTCTTTTTGCAAATTTCTTATTACTAGAGATATAGTCATTTAATCTTTCTTCAATTTCAAGAGATAATTTTTTACCGTCTAATTTTAATGACATTTAGAAAAACATCTCCTTTTTTACACCTAGCATGCCTATAATTTTAATTTATTCAAATAGATTTATTTATATTCTGTGCAAAACATCACAACTACCTTTAAGAAATTGTTTTATCTGTGGAGGCGAAGTCAAGTTCCAGTAAAACAACCAATTAAGATTTCAAGGATAGATAATCTCATAATTTTTTTAGTATGTATCTTAATTTCAATAATTTCTTCTTATAAACTTCTACTTATCTCGCCATTAAATGTCGAAGATATTTTTTCATGGCTTTTGACCTTTACTGAAATACTTATTAGTTCCGGAATTTTGATATTAGTTTCAAAAAAAGAGAATCCTACAATTTCTTCAAGACAAATCTTCTTGATCATTACTCTTCTTTTAGCAGCACAAGCTACGAAATTAGCCTTAGCTTCAACAATAAGTCCATTATCTATTATTATCCCGCCGGCATTAATAATATCTCAAGGAATGGGAAGCATAACAGCTTTAACTTGGGTATCAATAGCAAGTTTTAGTTGGCCAGACCCAACAGTTGATATAAATAATAATTTATTTTTTATTATATTAGTTTGCTCTTCAGTAGTATCTCTACTTGGAGGAAGAATAAGAAGTAGAGCTCAGTTACTTCAACTATCAATTTTTGTCCCCATAGGATCGTTCTTGAGTCAATGGATATTGATAGGTAGAGATAAAATAACTCTTATTGATAACCAAGATTTTGTTTTAGCTAATGGGAATATAGTCTCTGATTCCTTCTTATTGGCAGTAGTAATGCTTTTTACTATTTTGTTTATTCCTATTTTTGAATCGATATTCGGATTATTAACTAAAGCAAGATTACTCGAATTAGCTGATAAGGAGAAACCTTTAATTAGAAGATTATCTCTTGAAGCTCCAGGTACTTTTGAACATACCTTACTTATATGTGGTTTAGCAGAGGAAGCAACAAGAATGATTGGTGGTGATATTGATCTAATTAAAACTGGAGCCTTATATCATGATGTTGGTAAATTACATGCACCTAATTGGTTTATCGAAAATCAGGATGGTTTAAGAAATCCGCATGACGAATTAGATGATCCGATTAAAAGTGCAGAAGTATTACAGGCACACGTAGATGAAGGATTGAAATTTGCAAGAAAAAATAGACTACCTAAGTTGATAGCTAATTTTATCCCTGAACACCAAGGTACCCTAAAAATGGGATATTTTTTTCAAAAAGCTAAAGAAAAAAATCATGACATTAATGAATATTATTTTAGATATAAAGGGCCTATTCCTCAGTCAAAAGAAACAGCTATTTTAATGCTTGCAGATGGATGTGAAGCAGCACTAAGAGCTATGAATATTAATGCAACTGATAAAGAAGCCTTGCAAACAATATCTAACATTATCTACTCGCGTCAAAAAGATGGGCAATTAAAAAATAGTAATTTATCATATGGAGAAATTTTCCTTATTAAAAGAGCATTTTTAAATGTTTGGAGAAGAATTAGACATAGAAGAATTCAGTATCCAACCAGCAAGAATAATACTTTTTCTTGATTTTAAATTTTATAGCCTAATACTTCTTCGATGTTTTGGATTACACCAATATATCAGAGCTAATGTACTTAATAATGTTGTTAAAAGAGTAAACCCACCAATTCCAAAAATGTCTTTAAGAGTTATGAGTCTCACCACTGAATAAGGTCCTGTCCCAGAAATCACCATTGATAGAGATACTAAAGTTAAAGTTACGCCCCATTTTCTCTCTGCCAGAAGAGCTGCTGAAGAAACTATTCCAACTATTGCAGCAGGCCAACCAAGACTAATGGCAAGAGTTATATTAGCAACTTTTAGTGGAGGACCATAACTAATTATTAACGCGATTATTGGAAGTGCAATTATATTGCTGATTAATCCAACCCATGAAAGCGCCCAATATCCTAGTAACCTTTCTCTCATTATTAACATCATAAAATATTAGATTAATTTACAATATTGAGTGACGATTTTTATTGCTACTTAATATTCCTAAAAGAATTTAATTTGCTCGATTAGAAAGAAATGTACTACCCGAATTTTCTAAATTATCAAATTGTGGGTGAATTGAATTTTTTTTCTGAGAAAAGACAAGCCTATTTAAAGCATTAACGTATGCATTTGCTGCAGCAACTACAACATCTGTATCAGCAGAATGACCAGAATATATTTTATTATCCCTTCTTATTCTTATTGTTACTTCGCCTAAAGCATCAATTCCTTCTGTTACAGACTTAACAGAAAATTCAATTAATTCATTAGGAACTTTAGCTAATTTATTTAAAGCTTCGCATACAGCATCAACGGGTCCAGTCCCAATTGATACGGCAGTATCCTCAGTATTATCTTCCGTGTTCAGAAGCGAGATGGTGGCAGTAGGTTTAGATGCGTTACCGCAACTTACTTGTACAAGACTTAATTGAAATTTAGCTTCTGGGAGTTGCACCTGTTCACTAACGATTGCTTCTAAATCTCGATCAGTAATTTCTCTTTTCCTGTCAGCTAAATCCTTGAAACGAGCAAAAGCATCATTTAAATCTTCTCTGCTCAAGTCATATCCCATCTCTTCTAATCTTGCTCTTACAGCACTTCTTCCACTAAGTTTCCCCAAAGATATTTTGTTGTCACTCAACCCAACAGTTTTTGCATCGATAATTTCATAGGTTAGTCTATTTTTTAAAACCCCATCCTGATGAATGCCTGACTCATGTGCAAAAGCGTTGGCGCCCACAATTGCTTTATTAGGCTGAACTGTCATTCCAGTTAGGTTGGAAACAAGTCTAGAGGTTTTTGTTATTTCTTCTGTCCTTATAGCGGTAAGAGGAGTTGGTGAATCTGGATTTCTTTTGAAAAAACTATTAAAAAAACTTTTCCTAACATGCAGTGCCATTACTAATTCCTCTAGCGAGGCATTCCCTGCTCTTTCACCAATTCCATTAATTGTACATTCTAGTTGTCTCGCTCCATTTTTTACTGCCTCTAGAAAATTGGCTACTGCTAAACCTAAATCATTATGACCATGAACCGAGATTACTGCTTCATCAATATTTGGAACATTTTTATTTATATCAGCAATTAGTTTGCCAAATTCACTAGGAGTTGTAAATCCAACAGTATCAGGAATATTTATTGTTGTCGCTCCTGCAGAAATTGCTAGTTGTATCACTTCGTATAAAAAATCAGGATCACTCCTCGAGGCATCTTCACAAGAAAACTCAATATCATCTACCAACGATTTTGCATAGTTAACCATTTCTGGAACTATTTGAAGAACGTCTTTTCTGGATTTTTTAAGTTTATGTTTAAGATGAATATCACTTGTAGCAATAAAAGTATGTATTCTTTTTCTGGGAGCTGGACTTACAGCTTCGTAACAAGCTTTTATATCTCCTTGAGACGCTCTAGCTAAACCACATATTATGGGACCATTTTCTTTCCCTACAGCATTGGCAATTTTATTAACAGCTTTAAAATCTCCTGGACTTGCGAAAGGGAATCCAGCCTCAATAACATCTACACCTAGTCTTGCTAATTGATGAGCGATAGCAAGTTTTTCTTCAAGATTTAAACTGGCACCAGGCGACTGCTCTCCATCTCGAAGAGTTGTATCAAATATCAAAATTCTTCCAGGATCTTTTGACATTTCAAGACTTACCTTAACTCATAATAAGCTAATTAAAAAAAATTGACTAGATTTAGTTCAATTAAAATTTGCTGTAATTTTATAACTTAAACAATATTGGTTAAAATTCTGAAGAAAACAATGAAATACTCAAATTATTAAAGTATTCTTTTAAGATCAAAGTTTCCTTTTATAAAAGCTTAATTTTGATTTTTTATAGAATTTCAGGCATAAATTATAAAAAGTATGAATGGGCGATACTCCCAAAAAAATGTTTTAGGTCAGTTAGCGATAGTTTTACATGCTCATTTACCTTATGTCAGAAAAAATGAAAAAAACTCCTTAGAAGAGGATTGGTTATTTCAGGCGATTCTGGAATGTTATATACCACTACTTCAATCAATAGAATCTTCCAAAAATGAAAATCCAGAAAATACAAAACTTACTATTAGTTTGTCTCCTACATTATTATCACTTCTAAACAATAAACAAATTCAAGAAACTTTCCCAAACTGGATTAAAACAAGGAATGATTTCCTAAACGAACTACCACCAGAAGAAAAAAATGCCTCTGCATTTTTAATGAATAATCTTAATGATAAATACTTATACTGGCAAAAATGTTCCGGAAATTTAATAGAGAAGTTTAGGGTTTTAAATAAATCTGGAAATTTGGATATTCTTACTTGTGCTGCTACTCACGGATATCTGCCAATTTTAAGGGAGAATCCTGAAACTGTAAAAGGACAAATCAATACAGCCATCAGGAGCCATGAAAATATTTTTGAAACAAAGCCCTTAGGTATTTGGTTACCTGAATGTGCATATTATGAGGGTTTAGATGAATTACTATTTAATTGTGGAATTAGATATACAATCTTAGACGGACACGGGATTTTAAACTCCACTCCAAGGCCTAGGTATGGTGTATATGCTCCAATATGCTCGAAAAAAGGAGTGGCATTTTTCGGGAGAGATAGTGAGTCAACCTTGCCCGTTTGGTCTGCTAAGGATGGGTTCCCGGGTGATAAAGTTTATAGGGAATTTCATAAAGATTTGGGGTGGGAATTACCTCTCTCAAAACTCCAAAAGAAGGGTATTTCAACAAAAAGACCTTTGGGGTTAAAGTTTCATAAGATTACAGATGAAAATATTTCTTTAGGGGGAAAAGAGTTTTACCTTGAAAATGAAGCAAAAAATAAGGCAGCAAAACATGCTGATGAATTTCTTCTAGCCAGATCCAAACAACTAGAAAAATTAACTTTATCCTCCTCCTTTAAGCCTTTATTGGTTGCTCCATTTGATGCAGAGTTATTTGGTCATTGGTGGTATGAGGGACCTTTTTTTATTGAAAATATACTAAAGAAATCTAGTAAATATTCTATTAGGCTTACAAATTTAAAAGAATTCTTAATGCAAAAACCAAATCTTCAGATTTGTGATCCATCGCCATCAAGCTGGGGGCAAGGTGGTTACCATAATTACTGGATTAATGATGCAAATGCATGGATTGTTCCAGAAATCACAAAGGCAGGTTCAACATTTGTAGATTTGTGCTTGGAAAATTTTAATAATGATTTATCTCTAAGACTCTTCAAGCAAGCGGCAAGAGAACTACTTCTTTCTGAGTCATCTGATTGGAGTTTTATTCTAAGAGCTGGAACTACTACTAAGCTCGCAAAAGAGAGAATAGAAAGACACTTATTCAGGTTCTGGAAATTGGTTGAAATGATTAAAAATAATTCTAATATTAATTTAAAATTTCTTGAAGATATTGAGGAAGAGGATAAAGTATTCCCAAATATTAATATTGATGATTGGCGAAAATAAAAATTCTAATTTAACTTGAGCATTCCTAGTTTTACTTTTAAAGGTGAATTTATAAACATCTTACTCATCACGTAAATTAATTTTGGAAGTGGAAGTGTATTAGTAAGAAAACCAACCCATTCATTGGTTGATAATCTAAAGAAATTTGAGAAAAAGCTTCTTAATCTACTTTCGTCAAAACTCATCAATCTTCTTAGACCGTATTGGTAAAGTTTATGCCTTTGTGTTAACTCGTAAGGCCATAGGATTTCCCAACCTTTTGAAGCTAACTCTAGTGAACTTAGGTGAGGTTCTTTTAAAAAGATTGCTAATTTTTGTGCAAGGAGTGGAGCCCTTCTTAATAAAGATCCAACCATGTATCCTGATGCAGGATGAACCATACTTGCAGCTCCTCCGAAACCAAGTACAAATTGTTTTTTAAATGGGAGGGGTAAATTCATAGGGAAAAGGCAATTCTCTTCATGAAAAATTTCACTTACCTCAATACCCTTACTATTAAGTCTTTTATAAAGTCTTTTTTTAAGATTTTCTTGGGATAATGCAGGATAACTAGCTAATGAAGTTTCTTCAACAAAAAAAGTCTCGTTGCCAAGATCCATTGCATAAAGAAAGGAAGGAGATGATAACTTTTCTTCATTGTTTAAATGATTTGGACGAAAATCCATCAGAACAAATTGTTCTTTATTAACAGGTGGTGATGTAAATTTACCTACAATTCCATAAGCAGCTTGTTGTGCGATTTCATTTTGAACTGGTCTTTTTACAAAATTACTTTTATGACCACTTGCGTCAATAACTAATCTCGCCTTTATTTTTAGACCTGAAAAACAAATTACCTCAGATAGTTTATTTTTTTCTTTAATGTCTTTTGCTGTTTCATTCAGCCATTCAATCCCTTTACATTTTTTTAAAAGTTCATTTTGAAAGGCTTCTTGATTTATTAAACCATAATCGTAGTTGTGTTTTGTCGGAGTGTCCCCTTTTTTATTTTCCCCGTCTCCAAAAAAACTAACTGTTTTACACCATCGGTGAGATAACAGGGACTCTAATCCTAATTCTTCTAACTCAGATGCCCAGATACCATATGTATTTTCCCATTTTTCATTTGGAGATTTTGTTGATATTCCCTTAATATTTAGTTCCTGCTTGGCTAATTCTGAAGCTAAACATAATGCTGCAGGACCTGAACCTAAAATTAAAATATCAAGTATTTCCATATTATTTAGCTAACCATAAGGCTTTTAATTTTGTTCAATTGAGCTAGGTTGGGCTTCTCCCTCTATTTGTTCACGAGGTACCAATACCACTTCAGATAGATGATCACCGTCATCTAATCTTTGTAATTTTACTCCTGTAGCTGCCCTGGATTGCTGAGAGATTTTATCTGCGTTTGTTCTTACTATTACGCCTTTTTCGGTCACAAGTAGTAGTTCTTCTCCCTTGCCAAGGACCTTCAAACAAACTAGCTGATCATCTTTAATTCTAAATTTTATTGCTCTCAAACCCATGCCTGCTCTTTTTTGTAATCTAAACTGAGCTACAGGAACTCTCTTACCTAGTCCAAATGCACTGGCTATTAATACCCATGGACCATCTGAAGAATTCCCCTCAACATTATCATCAAGATCTTCGGTGAGATCTTCAATTTTAGCCAATTGATCAACCAAATTAGATGTTAAGACATCCATAGAAACAAGATTGTCTCCTTCTCTCAAGTTCATTGATTTAACCCCTCTAGCTGTTCTACCAAGTGGTCTTAATTCATTGATATCTAGTCTGAAATGGATCGCCATTCCTGTTTTAGATCCTATTAAAACACTATCACTTTCTTTTGATAATCTAACCCAGGTTAGTGCATCTCCATCCTCAAGATGGATTGCTATTAGTCCATTTGAGCGAATTTTTGAGAAAGCAGAAAGTGCAGTTCTTTTTATAAAGCCAGCTTTGGTTAGCATTAATAAATAATGATCGTCAAAAAAAGAATCCACTGCAACTAGTGAAGTTATTTTTTCTTCTCTTGGAATTGGGAGAAGTTGAACTGATGGAGTCCCTTTTGCTGTTCTGCTACTCATAGGAACCCTATATGCTGGGAGAGCATAAGCTACTCCTCTATCACTGAAAAGCAAAAGAGTATCATGATCGTTACAACTTATAAATAATTTCACGTCATCATCTTCTTTGGTTTTTGTGCCAGCTTTACCCCTAGAACCACGACTGGTAGATTCAAAATCATTAACAGGCATTCTTTTTAAATAACCAGCTTCAGTTAATAGAACTACGGATCTGTCATTAGCTATGAGATCAATATCATCTAATCCGCCGCCTAAATCTAGTATTTCTGTTTTCCTAGGAGAAGAGAATCTTTCATCGATTTTATTAAGTTCTTCAAGGATAATTTCAAAAATTCTTTCTTTACTATTTAATATCTGTTGATATAAATTGATTTTTCGGGTTAACTCATTATGTTCCCCTTTGATTTTATCTGCTTCAAGTGCTGTTAACCTTCTTAATTGCATTTGTAGAATTGCATCTGCCTGTAAGGAAGATAATTTATGGTCGATTTGCAATTTTTCTCGAGCTGATATTGAATCTTTCGCTGATCTTATTAGATTAATAATCTCATCCATAGCATCTAAGGCCAATAAAAGACCCTTTACAATATGATCTCTTTCTTCTGCCTTTTTTAATAAAAATGTTGTTCTTCGCCTTATTGTCTCAACCCTAAAATCTAGAAAAACGTCTAACATTTTCCTGAGTGAAAGTGTTGTGGGCTCTCCTTTTACTAAAGCAAGGATATTTGCACTAAAGTTGTTTTGTAGAGGTGTTAACTTGAATAAATTATTTAAAACTACTTGTGGGTAGGCATCTCTTTTTAGTTCAATAACAATCCTCATCCCATCTCGATCACTTTCATCTCTAATATCAGAAATACCCTCTAATTTTTTTTCATTAACCAAGTCAGCAATTCTCTCTATCAATGCCGCTTTATTGGTTTGAAATGGAAGCTCTGTAATTATTACTGCATCTTTCTCTGCTCTACCAATGGATTTAATTTGCTCAATATTTGCTACCCCTCTCATGGTTATTGACCCTCTTCCTGTTTTGAAAGTTTCTCTAATACCCTCTCTGCCTAATATTTGACCACCTGTGGGAAAATCAGGACCCTTAATTATTTCAAAAAGTTCACGATCTTCAATTGAATGGTTTTTGATTATTGATTTAAGACCATTTATTAATTCTCCTAGGTTATGAGGTGGAATATTAGTTGCCATTCCTACTGCTATCCCAGATGATCCATTTAGAAGAAGTTGAGGGATCCTAGCAGGTAAAACTGTTGGCTCTTGCTGAGAACCGTCAAAATTATCGGCGAAATCTACAGTTTCAGATTCAATATCCTCTAATAAACTTTCATCCGTAAGAGACTGTAAACGAGATTCTGTATATCTCATTGCGGCAGGAGGGTCGTTATCAACAGAACCAAAGTTTCCATGGCCATCTATGAGTGGCATCCTCATAGAGAAATCCTGAGCCATCCTAACCAATGCATCATAAACAGCAGTATCACCATGAGGGTGATATTTACCAAGTACTTCTCCTACAACTCTTGCACATTTTCTGTATGGTCTACCGCTAGTTAAACCAAGTTCATACATCGCATAAAGAATTCTTCTGTGAACAGGTTTTAATCCATCTCTTGCATCTGGAAGCGCTCGACCAACTATAACGCTCATTGCATACTCAAGGTATGAACGAGACATCTCATTCCTTAAATCAGTCTGAATAATTCGGTCGTTATCTTCACTTAATCCTGAGTTATCGGAATCTAAAATATCAGACATACAAAAATCCTTTCTTTAATAATAATCGCTGATTGTCATAATGAATTAAAAAAAAGATTTATTTAATTCCCAAATACTCACATTTACACACAAATCAAAATAAAACCTGTTGTTTTTGAATAAACCTTGGCTTATTACCCCTTTAGTTGTTAATTTAATCAGAATAAAATAAAACTATCGTGAATATTGAACTTGGTTTAAATAAAAAAGTCAGACGGGCTTATGGCATCGATGAAATAGCTTTAGTCCCTGGAAATAGAACACTTGATTACGATTTGACTGATCCCTCTTGGTCAATAGGTGATTTCAAAAGAGAAGTTCCGATCGTTGCTAGTGCCATGGATAGTGTTGTCGATGTCAATACGGCTGTAGAGCTCACAAAATTAGGTTCCCTAGGAGTCATTAATATGGAGGGCATTCAGACACGATATGAAAACCCTGATGAAATATTGATCCAAATAGCATCAGTCGGAAAGAATGATTTTGTTCCATTAATGCAAAAAATATACAGTGAACCGGTTAAGGAGGGATTGATTGTACAAAGAATAAATGAGGTGAAAGAAAGAGGAGGTATAGCTGCTTTTAGTGGAACTCCTCAGGCTGCCATTAATTTTAAAGAAACACTTAATAATTCCAAAATAGATTTATTTTTTCTTCAAGGAACAGTTGTTTCCACTGAACATCTTGGTATGGAAGGTAAGGAAACCTTAAATATTAAAGATCTCTGTCAATCTATGAATATCCCAGTTATAGCCGGTAATTGTGTTACTTACGAAGTTGCAAAACTTCTCATGGATGCTGGAGTTGCAGGATTGATGGTCGGGATAGGACCTGGAGCAGCATGTACATCAAGAGGAGTATTGGGAATTGGAATTCCTCAAGCAACTGCAATTGCTGATTGTAGTGCGGCAAGAAATGATTACTTTAAAGAAAGTGGTCGATATATCCCTATTATTGGTGATGGAGGAATTGTTACTGGCGGAGATATCTGTAAATGTTTAGCATGTGGAGCAGATGCTGTAATGATTGGATCCCCAATAGCTAAATCCTCAAACGCTCCAGGGAAAGGATTTCACTGGGGTATGGCTACTCCCAGTCCAGTATTACCACGGGGCACAAGAATTGAAGTTGGTTCTACAGGATCCTTAGAAAGAATAATTAAAGGCCCTGCCTTACTTGATGATGGGACACATAATTTATTAGGAGCCATTAGAACCTCAATGAGTACTCTTGGAGCAAAAAATATTAAAGAAATGCAAGAAGTTGAAATAGTTATCGCACCATCGCTTCTTACAGAAGGTAAGGTTTATCAAAAAGCTCAGCAGCTTGGGATGGGTAAGTAGTTCACTTAGAGCAAAATTATAAATCCTTAGTGAATTAAGTATTTATTTGAAAAAATTTCTAATTTGGAGTTATTATAAAATGATGGGGGAAACCCCATACTCCTCACACACTAAATCGCCCGATTAATCGGGCTTTTTTAGATATTTTGTTACTTATATTATTTAATCTGTAATGAAATCATCACTTAAAAGAATTGCCTGCTAAATTTTCAAAAAGGAATACTTAAATTATGTCATCAGCTCCAGCCGTAACTGATTCTTCATTTGACAAGGATGTACTGCAAAGTGATCTACCTGTATTGGTTGATTTTTGGGCACCATGGTGCGGTCCATGTAGGATGGTCGCTCCAGTTGTAGAAGAAATCTCAAAAGACTTTGAAGGGAAAATTAAAGTTTTTAAATTAAACACAGATGAGAATCCAAATGTAGCCAGTCAATACGGAATTAGAAGTATTCCAACATTAATGATCTTTAAAGGAGGTCAAAAAGTTGATACCGTTGTTGGTGCTGTACCAAAAGCAACTCTTTCGAGCACTTTAACAAAGCATTTATAGATTTAAAAGTTTTGCATAAAATTGGACTTATAGACTATGGAATGGGGAATATTCATTCTGTAACAAAATCTCTAGAAAGTCTTGGAGAAGAAATTATATTAATTAAAAACTTTAATGATTCCAAGCTATGTAAGGCGATAATACTTCCTGGCGTTGGAGCATTTGATCCAGCGATGAATAATCTCTTAAATACTGATTTGATAAATGATTTGAAAAATTGGATTAAAAGTGGGAAATCCTTTTTTGGGATATGTTTAGGTCTCCAACTCCTTTTTGAATCTAGTGATGAAGGAAAAGTTCAAGGTCTTGGAATTTTAAAAGGAAAAATACAAAAAATACCTAATATTGTTAACCAAAGAATCCCACACATGGGTTGGTGCAAACTTTTACCTACAAAAAAAAATACTTTATTTGGGATTGAAGAATTAAATAATTGGGTCTATTTTGTTCATTCCTATCATGCAATCCCAGATGACTTAAATATTATTGCAGCTCAAGTTGATTATGGTTCTGAAAAATTAACTGCAATGATTGAGAATGATAATTTATTGGCCTGTCAATTTCATCCGGAAAAATCTGGAAAAACCGGTGAAAAACTTTTGAGAAGATGGCTGAGTAATATTCAATAACAGATGTTTAGGGATGAAGACTAACTTAAGATTAATAGGTGGTAAAAAAATCCAAAGTCCAAATAATTCTTATACCAGACCTACAACTTTGAGAGTGAGAGAGGCCATATTTAATATATTGAATAAAAGAGTTGAAAATAGTAACTGGTTAGATTTATTTAGTGGAACAGGGACCATGTCTTGTGAAGCCTATAATCACGGGGCAAGCAAAATAGTTGCAATTGAAAAAAACAAAATCAACTCAAAAATTTGCTTAGAAAATATACTCTCGTTAGAGAATATAGAGAATAGGAGAAATGATGTCGAAGTAATTTGTAAAGACGTTTTGAAATGGACAAAACCTAATTATGAGAGAAACTTATTATCTAGAAATATGGATTTCAACAAATTAAAATTTGATTTTGTTTATCTAGATCCCCCATACGATGTGGATTTTCATGAATTAGTCTTAAATCAATTATTTAATTGTAATTTTTTAAAAAAAGATTCAACAGTTATTTGTGAACATTCTCCAAATCTATTAATTAAAAAAAGTACTTTATGGGAAACTATAGATATAAGAAATTATGGGCAGTCAAAATTAACATTTTTAATCAATGTCCAACATCCCTGAACCTCTTCTGTATTGATTCCATGCACTTACGAATAATCCAAGAAGAGTTATTGGAACTAAACCTAAAACAATTCCACATAGAAGAGGCTCGATCATTTTTTTGCATATTTTGAAATTCTTATCCACAATTGTTACATAGAGACTATTTTTTGTGTCAACATCTTCATCAACTGCAGCAGAAAGAGACTCTAAAAGAGAATTCTTAAAAATTGTTTTTGTTGTATTTGGAGTTTTATTGATTTGTTTTTCAATATTTTTTGTAAATCATCATGAAAATAATAAATATATTATTGAAACTCTTGAGCTTAATGGCTCTGCTGAGGAAGGAGATGCTCTTTTTAAGATAAATTGTGTTGGATGTCATGGAATTACAGCAAGAGGATTAGTGGGCCCAGACTTACACTTAATAACTCACCGTTTGAATGATAAAGAGATAATAAAACAAGTTACTGGAGGCCTGACTCCTCCAATGCCAAGTTTTGAAATTGATCCTGAAAATATGTCGAATTTATTAAAATATCTTCATAGCCTTGAATGATTTTGGGAAAAAATTTTTCTAATTTAAAAGTGATTTTAGTTGAACCAAATGGTCCTTTAAATGTAGGAAGCGTTGCTAGATTATGCAGTAATTTTGAAGTTGATGAATTAAGAATTGTTTCTCCTAAATGCGACATATTTTCTTTAGAAGCAAAAAAAATGGCTCTTAAAGGTCAAAAATTTCTTAAGCATTGTAGGGTTTATGATGATCTTCAAACAGCAATTTTTGATTGTGATTTGGTTCTAGCCTCTTGTGGAAGAATTGACGTAAATAAGGATTCATTTTTTGTATCTTCTGAAGATATATTTGATTGGACTTTATCCTTTAAGAAGATAAATAATTTAGCAATTATATTTGGAAGAGAAGATAGAGGTTTAACTAACAGTGAATTGCTTCTAGCAAATAAAACTTTTAATATTCCAACTTCTCAGAATAATCCTTCATTAAATCTTTCTCACGCTGTTTCAATAGTTTTGTATGAATTGAATAAGTCTTCTAAAAAGAATTTAAATAATGAATTAAAAGTTTTTAACTTGGCATCATCGAAAGAAGTACATGATACATTTATGGAGATAGAGGAAATGCTTTTGCGAGTTGGATATCTCTTAAAACATACATCCAGGGCAAAAATTAGTAAATTTAAGAATTTTATTTTGAGGGCAAATACATCAATGCATGAAATTAATGTTTTAAGAGGAATTGTCCATCAAATAAACTGGTTTTTAAACAATTCCAAAAAAAATAAGTCAGTATAAATTTGATTAGTTATTATTCACTTCCTGTTTTAATTTGATAGGGATATTTACTAAAAACATTTTCTGAAGTAGCATCTATTGATTATTTGAATATTTAAGAAAACTAAAACTGTGCCTACAACAAAGAAAAGAAGAGTTTTTCCTTTTACAGCCGTAATTGGTCAAGAAGAAATGAAATTGGCTCTCTTGTTAAATGTTATTGATCCAAGAATTGGAGGAGTGATGATAATGGGTGATAGAGGGACTGGAAAGTCCACTACAATAAGAGCCTTAGCTGATTTGTTACCTGCAATCGACGTTGTTAAAGACGATCCATATAATAGTTCACTATTCGATCCTGATTTACAAAGTAAAGAAGTTTTGGAAAAAATCACTCAAGGAGAAAATCTAGAGAGTATTCAAAAACAAGTACCTATGGTTGACTTACCTTTAGGGGCTACTGAGGACAGGCTTTGTGGAACCATAGATATAGAGAAGGCTTTGAGCGAAGGTGTTAAGGCATTTGAACCAGGTCTATTAGCAAAAGCTAATAGGGGGTTACTATACGTTGATGAAGTGAATTTACTTGATGATCATTTAGTTGATGTACTTTTAGATTCGGCTGCTTCAGGATGGAATACGGTTGAAAGGGAGGGCGTCTCAGTTCGACATCCTGCTAGGTTTGTCTTAATTGGTTCAGGAAATCCTGAAGAAGGTGAATTAAGGCCTCAATTATTGGATAGGTTTGGAATGAGTGTTGAAGTTAAGACAGTTAGAGATGCTGAATTAAGAGTTCAAGTGGTTGATCAAAGAACTTCTTTTGATGATAATCCTGATGAGTTTTCATTGAGCGTTGAGAAACAACAAGATGAACTTCAACAAAAAGTTATTAAAGCACAAGAAATATTAAATTCTGTTCAAATGGACGATGACTTAAGGTTAAATATTTCTGCAATTTGCGGAGAACTAGATGTAGATGGTTTACGTGGAGATATTGTTACCAATCGATCAGCAAGAGCAATTGCAGCATTTGAGGGCAGAACTGAAGTGCAAGAAGATGACATAGCTAGGGTTATTTCTTGTTCTTTAAGACATAGACTTAGAAAAGATCCCTTAGAACAAGTTGATTCAGGTGAAAGAGTTATTCAAGCTTTTTGTAAAGTATTTGATTTAGATGAAAAAGAAAATCTATCAAAATTTCAATTATCTGCTGAAGCTTAATAACAGTGAGAATAATTGGGATTGACCCTGGATTGGCTAGAGTTGGTTATGGAATAATTGAGATAGAAAATGAAAAAAAGATATTATTAGATTGTGGCGTTATTGAGACAGGTAAAGATAAAAAAGAAGAAGATAGACTTTATGAGATATTCCAAGATCTTAATCAATTAATAAATCATTGGAAGCCAACTACAGCTGCAGTAGAAAAATTTTTCTTTTACAGGTCAAGCACTACCATTAGTGTGGTCCAGGCCAGAGGCGTGATTATGATGGTATTGGCCTCTAAAAAAATTCATGTTAGTGAGTATTCACCTGCTCAGATAAAATTAACAATTGCTGGATCTGGAAAGGCATCTAAGAAAGATATTCTTGATGCTGTTATGTATAACTTAGATCTTGACAAACCTCCAAAACCTGATGATTCAGCAGATGCATTGGCTATAGCACTCACAAAACTAAATGAGGATGGTTTTAACTGAAAATTTAATATGACGATCTTTGAAAATAAGAAATTGGAGAGGGATACTTTTAGAAAACTAAGAGATGGGATTTCTCTTAATCAAAGAGAAAATGTAGAAAAGAATGTAAGATTATATATTGATTCATTTGTTAAGGGATATAAAAATATTGGTTATATAGGCATATATTGGCCTCTAAAAAATGAAGTTGATATAAGAAGTCTTAAAGAAAATTTTAGTTTAGCTTTGCCTAGATGTAAAGATAAAAAAGAGTTGTTATTTTATCCTTGGGACGAAAAACCTCTTTCCAAAGATTCTGAGGGGATACTAAGTCCAAATAACTCTTCCCCATTAAGTTATTTGCAGATAAGCATGATATTCGTACCATGTCTTTCCGTAGATAAAAATTTAACAAGATTAGGTTATGGAGGAGGTTATTTTGATAAATTAAGGAGATATAATGATTGGAGAAATGTCCCATGCATTGGAGTTTTAACTTCTAATTGTGTAAGTACGATTCCATTAACCAGAGCTGAGTGGGATATTCCTTTATCGGGCTTTATCACAGAAAAAGAAATATTTGTATAATAGAAGATTAATAAAGTGATTAATTTATAGTTTTAAAAATGGAAAATCAGGAAAGATACAATAATTTATCAAAACTAGTACAAAAGTTGAAGAAATCAGAAGATCCAAAAAGGAAATACGAATACATTTTGTGGTTAGGCAAAAAATTGAAAGAACCAGATAGTGAAATCCTTATTGAAGAAAATAAAGTTAAGGGATGCGTTTCAGAAGTTTTTGTTAAGGCAAATATTAAAGCTGGTAAATTATTTTGGGAAGGATATTCTGATGCTCTCATAACAAAGGGTTTATTGGCCTTTCTGATAAGTGGATTAAATGAGTTAACACCAAATGAAGTTGTTGAAATAGATAAGAAATTTATAGAAGATACTGGTTTGAAAGCAAGCTTAACCCCTTCACGATCAAATGGTTTTTTAAATATTTTATTGAAAATGCAGTCTCAAGCAAATGAATTTTTGTAGGCCCAATAATATAAAATTAAACTCAAAGTTAAAAGAAATAAAAAATGAGAAAATGCAAAATTGGGATTGTAGGTTTTGGAACTGTAGGTTCAGGGATTTATAAAATATTAACTTCTGAAGTTGATTCACATCCAATTATTAAAGAAATAGAAATTGCAAAAATAGCAGTTAAAGACCTTAATAAAAAAAGGGATATTGAGCTAGATAATAATTTATTAACTGATGATCCATTTAAACTAATTAATGACCACTCTATAGATGTAATTGTTGAAGTAATGGGTGGGGTTGATTTAGCGAAAGATATTATTCTGCAATCATTAAAATCAGGTAAATCTGTTGTTACAGCGAATAAAGCAGTCATTGCAAGATATGGAGAAGAAATATATAGAACTGCATCTAAAGAAGGAGTTTATATATTGTCAGAGGCGGCAGTTTGCGGGGGGATTCCTATAATTGAACCCTTAAAAAGATCATTAAAAAGTAACAGCATAAAAAAAATGGTTGGGATAATAAATGGCACAACAAATTTTATTCTTTCAAAGATGACAAATGAAAAAGCTGATTACAAGGAAACCTTAAAATTGGCCCAAAGCCTTGGTTATGCAGAATTTGATCCAACTGCAGATGTTGAGGGCCATGATGCTGCTGATAAGATCTCAATTCTTAGTGAACTTGCATTTGGAGGGAAAATCAAAAGAGGGGAGATTCATTCAGAGGGCATTAGTAAAATTAATCTAAAGGATATCGAATATGCCAATAAATTAGGGTTTGAAATAAAACTTTTAGCGCTCTCCGAAAGAGGAGAAATAAATAGTAATGATTCACTTGCTTTGAATATTTGGGTAGGCCCTTCTTTGATTCCAAAATCTCATCCATTGGCAACAGTTAAGGGAGTTAACAATGCCTTATTGATAGAGGCTGATCCTCTAGGAGAGATAATGTTGTATGGTCCAGGTGCAGGGAGTGGTCCAACTGCTGCATCTGTAGTATCAGATATATTAAATCTGCATGCCGCATCAGTAAAAAATAATAATTCAGTCGATCCATTGTTATCTTTTGATTTCTGGAGAACCTGTCATATCATAGAATCTTCACAAATAAACAAAAAAAATTACCTTAGAATAATTTGTCTTGATAGTCCAGGCGTCATAGGAAAGATTGGAGATATTTTTGGAAATAATAATGTATCAATCGAATCAATTGTTCAACTTGATGCAAGTGAGGACAAAGCAGAAATTGTCGTTATTACTCATGAGGTGAATAATGGTGATTTTGAGAAATCGAAAGATGAAATAAATTCCCTAAATGAAGTCAAAATTATTGCAAGTCAATTAAGTTGTATTTAAAAAAATAGTTTGCAAATTTCTTTATAGCTTGGTAAACCGAAGAAAGTAAGTGTTTGGTTTTAGAACCTTAATGATTCATTCAAAACTATTAGACAGTGAAAATAATAATTTAATTTCTTCTGAAAACCTTTATAAAGGAGCTTGTGTAAAAATTAAAAATAGCGATAAGACTTTTCAAGTAATTGGTTTAAATATAAGTAAAGAAATTTGTTGGGTGAGAGAGTGGCCTTTTGCCTGCAATTCTAAAAAAACATTTGCTTTAGAAATAAATCAAATAACCTTACAAATTTTCTGCTCAAATAATTCTTCAGAAAAACTTAGTAATTATGAAATATGAAAAAAAAAGTTGTTTTATCAATATTTATTATTTTAATTTCTTTTTTACAGAATTCTTGCGGCTCAAAAAGAATATCTAAAAAAATCATAGTAGCAAGTTCTGGAAAAATTGAATCTTTAGATCCAGCTAGAGCAAATACTCTTAAAGCAATTCAATTAATCAGTTCTCTTGGAGACACATTATATGAATTAAATTCTGATGGAGAATTAATACCTCAATTAGCCTCCGGGATGCCAATTATTTCAAAGGATAGACTTCAAATAACTATCAATTTAAGAAAGAATGTTTTTTTTCACGATGGAACTGCATTTAACTCAAATGCTATGAAGTTTACCTTTGATAGATTCAAAAGAATTGGAACAATGAACTATATTTTAGGAAATAAGATTAAATCAATAGAAACGCCAAGTGAATATTCAGTCATAATAAATTTGAATAAACCATCAAGTTCTTTAAATGGTTTACTCACATCAGTAAATTTAACTCCAATATCTCCCACCTTTTACAAACAATATTCTGATAAGTTTCTAAATGAAAAATTCGTTGGTACTGGCAAGTATGTGCTTACCAGTTTTTCTAATGAAGTTCAATCAATTGATCCTTATTTAAATTATTGGGGTGATAAGCCCTTGAATAAGGGAGTTGATTTTGTGGGATATTCAAATTCATCTTCTCTTTTTGGTGCTTTAAAAAGTAAACAAATTGACGTTCTTTTATCAAATTCAATTGATGATAGTCAGAGAAAAAGTTTAAATAATTTAAGTAAAAATAAACAGTTTAATGAAGGTAATAGCCCTTTAACTGAATTAAGTTTTATTAGCCTTAAAACTAGTTCTTATCCCTTAAATAATCTTAATTTAAGACTGGCTTTGGCAAAAAGTCTGAATAGAAAATTGATTAGTGAGAAAGCAAGTTATGGATTAAGAAAGCCATCTAGATCGATTATCCCTCCGATATTAAAAAAAGATAATCAAAAACTTTGGCCTAAATATGATTATTTAGAAGCGAGAAGGTTATTGCAAAAAGAAAATTATTGCAATGGAAATATTCTAAAAATACCCCTTACTTATAGATCGAATGTACCAGCTGACAAGCTTATTGCTCTGACATGGCAGGAAGAAATTAAAAATTCTTTGAAAGATTGTATTGATATCGAACTTAATGGGGTTGAATCTACAACAGTTTATAAGAATCTAAGTTTAGGAATTTATACAGCAGTTATTCTCGATTGGACTGGAGCTTATTCAGATCCAGAAGCATATCTCACCCCTCTATTAAGTTGTAATGAAATAGTTGATGGCATATGTAAAAAAGGAGAATCAGTTTACAGCGGTAGTTTTTGGGGATCAAATAAAGTGGAAAGTTTATTTCTTGAGAGTGAAAAAATAAGTGGAATTAAAAGATTAGAAAAACTTGTTGAAATTGAAAAAATAGCAGCAAATGCAATCCCTTATATTCCTATTTGGATATCCTCTCAAAAAGCATGGTCTCAAAATAAAATATCAAAACCTATTTTTAATGGTGCAGGAATAATTTCATTGAGTGATCTAGAGTTAATTGATGAGTAGAAATTTCAATAAATTACTAAATTATTCCTTATTAAAAATTTCATTAATACCGATAATGCTATGGATAATTTCTTCATTAGTATTTATTTTATTGAGAGTTGCCCCCGGTGATCCTGTCGATGCCATACTTGGATCTGGTGCAGATGAGGTTTCAAGAGAATTTCTAAGAAATAAATTGGGGCTAAATGAACCTTTAATAAGTCAATATTTTTCATATATTAAAAATATATTGCACTTAGATTTTGGCCAATCTCTTAGTACCCAGGAGTCAGTCCTCAATATTATTATTAAGTCATTGCCTGCAAGTCTTGAGCTTGGATTCTTTTCAATATTAAGTGCCACACTAATAGGATTCCCATTGGGATTAATTGGCTTAAGAAATAAAGGTAAAAAGACTGATTATATCGCGAGAATATTAGGAATTGCTACATATGCGGTCCCTCCTTTTTGGGGTGCAATGTTAGCGCAATTATTATTTTCTGTATTCTTTAACATTTCCCCAATTGGAGGTAGATTTCCAATATTTCAACAACAACCTCAAATTACAGGTTTTCTAGTTTTAGATAGTATTCTTTCAAATAATATTATTGCTTTGAAAGATAGTCTTTATCATCTCGCACTTCCTTCTATTACCCTTGGCTTTTTATTAAGTGGTATATTCAGCCGCTCATTAAGAGTAAATTTGGATAAGACATTAAAAAGTGATTATGTAAATGCTGCTATATGTAGAGGAATATCAAGTAAAAAAATATTTTTAAACCATGCATTGCCTAATGCTCTATTACCAATTGTCACTATTTCTGGCTTGACTATGGCCTCATTAGCAGGAGGTGCTTTATTGTTCGAGGTAACTTTTTCATGGCCAGGTATAGCTTTAAGATTACATGAAGCTATTTCTCAAAGAGACTATACCTTGGTTCAAGGAATTGTAATTTTTACCTCTATGCTCATAGTTTCTTTAAATCTCTTCGTGGATATCTTAATCGCATATTTAGATCCACGAATAGAATACTAATTTTCGGAAATTTTTTTTATTGTTTCAAGATCTAAAAGATGGAAATCAATTCCCAAATCCCTTTGATTTTTAATTACTGTGGGGATCTTTTGATCTTTAATATTTTTTAAAAATTCAACTATAAATTTCGTAGATAAATCTTGTACTAATATTGGCTCTAAACCGATAAAAGGTTCACTTATTTTGAATACGTCATTCTTTTCTTCATAGTTATTATTAATTCTTATTGGAGAGAAATGACTTGCCCCTTCAATAACTAAAAATCTATTTGATGGATTATTTAAAGCAGAAAAAACTCTAAATTGTTCATTAATTAATGGTGTGATAAGGTCATACGTACCACCTATTAGAAGAGTTGGTGTTTTAATGCCAGCACTATTTTCTTTTGGCCATACTAAACTGCCAAATGAATTAAAACCTATAATCGCACTGGCTTTATTAGAGTTATTTTTCTTAGGGAATGGTATTTCGCTCAACTGACATTGAAGTAATTTAGATAAATTTGTTAACGCAAAGTCTTTTAATGCCGAATCACATTTGTCCTCTAGTTGATCAGTAGGTTTATTGCCTTCATATAAAAGTGCAATTAGAGCACCAAGTGAATGCCCCATTAAAATATAAGAATCATTAGGCAAACCAAATTCTCCATTTTCATGAGTTTTCACTACAGCATCTAAATCTTTAATTCTATATGAGAAAAAGTCAGCACTTCCTGGTATTGCTTCCTTACCTTCGAGTACTTCTTTGAATGATTCTAAATTACTCCCTTTATGATCTATGAATAATATTGGCCAACCTCTTCTAGCCAATTCATTGCCTATCCATTTGAAATTATTAATTTCGCCTCCAAGTCCTGGCATAAAAATTATCAATTCTTTATCATCATTTCTTTTATTGCTTTTCCATATTTCAATTTCAAAAGCTTTCACTCGGTGAGGAGCATAAATTTTTTTAACAATTTTTATTAGATCTTGAGTTGATTTTTTTTCAGAATTTTTAAAGGAATTTTGGTTCGTTCTTTCAAGTTTATTTAATTTGGATAAAAGTTCTTGTTGCATTGATAATTCATTTTTCCAAGATGAAATTATTAAAATTAAATTATCAATATCTAGTGAAATTTCTTCTGATGGTAATGCTTTGATGATGTCTAAAGTTGAAACTTCTTTTTTTTGATCTAATAAATTTTCTATAGTGTTATATATTTCTGTTCCATTATTGTCATTTGGAACTTGAATGCTTTTGCTTAATTCTGTAAGAATTTTACGACCTATCCAACTTCTTAATATTTCTCTATTTAATCCCTCTTCTTTGAAAACTGGAAATTCTAAAAATTTTGATAATTCAAAAACTCTTATAAATCCATTTTTTTTAAACCAATCTATTAATTCTGTTGAATCATCTTTGTAATTTTCTAATTTTGATAATTGTTCTATAGTAAGAGGGATTTCCATCTCTTCAAACTTAATATTTATCTTTTCAGCAGCCTTTAAACCATTATTAAAAAATAAACCACAAAAACTAAAAAAAATTATAAAAATGTATTTCACTAGTGATTAGTCCAAATAGTTTACAAATTAGCAAAAATTGGTGGATTCAATTTCCTTATCATTTAAGGTTAATAACCAAGATAAGATTTTTCGCTGCATTTGGAGCAGGAGGTGTTATTTATTTAACATCACTTATTTTTAATAACCTAGGATTGTCGGCGACAGATATTGGTCTGGGATTTACCATTTCAGCAATAATTGGAACCGTAACAAGACTCTTTACAGGTAATTATCTTAATAAAACGGGAAAAATACAATTTCCGATTATTACTTCTTCAATACTAAGTATTGCCGCTAGCTTATGCCTCATTTTTTCAAGAGATACTTTTTTGTACATAATTGGACAATCATTTGTTGGAGCTGCTGCAGGAATATATTGGCCTGCTGCCGAATTTGGGGTGCCCTATTTTTGTCATCCTATCGAAACACGTAAGGCTTATGCCCTTGTTAGAAGTTCGGAAGCTTTAGGAATATTTCTAGGGGTATTCTTAGGAGGGTATATGACGAATTTTTTGTATTCTAAATCAATATTTATAAATGATATATTTTGCATGTTATCTATCACGTATTTAATATCTAGAAATAGTTTTTCTATAAAAAGAAACTTAGAAAATTTTCAAAAAAAATTAGTAGATCCAATTAATCAGGGACAATTGAATTGGAATAAAAATTCAACAATAATAATTTTATCTATTTTATTGATAACTACCTCTTTAGCCCTGATACAAGTAACTTTGCCTCTGGATCTTGTCAAAGGTGGAGTATATCGCACTGCATTAAGCAAAGAAATTATCAGTCTTATAATTTCTATTCAGTTAATTTTATTGTTGTTTTTACAATGGCCTGTCGGTTCTTGGATATCTAAGAAAGAAAGATTATTTGGCTTGAAATTTAGTTTAATAAATTTCTCTTTCGCTTCATTTTTATTATTTATTTCTAGTTATTTAAATATCCCAGCGTTTTATTTAATTTCTTTGGCATTGATTCTAGTAAGTTTGGGGACTGCTTCATTTCTTCCAACATCAACAGATGTCGTTTTCAGAATAGCTCCTTCAAATAAAAAAGGGTTTGCACTTGCGCTACTATCACAATGTTTCGCTATGGGTTATTTTTTTGGACCATTTATTTCAGGACGCATATTAGATCTATTTGGTTATGCTTCAATAATCTGGCTTTCAATTTCTTGTTGTTGCTTTATTGCATTTACAATTCTATTTAAGAGATTATTTTAATTAATCTTTTCTAATTCAATAATTCTTCTCTCTCTTAGAAATAAGAAAAAAGGTGCAGAGAATGCGAATGCTATAAGAAAAGTTCCAATGTATACAACCCACATATTCTTCATGTTTAGTTTTTTTGATTCATTTACTATCCATATAAAAATAGCGCTTGCACCTATTAATAAGTCTCTAGAAATTGACTGAGCTGCAGGATTTGCATTCGCTAAAGAAATGAAGTTATTTATATCAAAGCTGTTTCCATATTCCCTAGCAAATTCGAAATTTGCCATCATTGGCAGTACAGCACCCAAAATTGATAGAAAAAGGTAAAGATAAGATAGTATCTGTTTATTATCTTTTAAAATGTTAAATGAATTCACTAGTCAAAAATATTTCTTTTAATAATAGTATTTAAAAGCTTATGGTTGTTGAAAAGAATAATAAAGTTGAAGACTATAAATTTAAAAAAGGAAATTTAAATTTTGCTGTGGTTGGTCATGTTGAGTGGATAAATTTCTTAATGGTTGATCAATTACCAAAACCGGGAGTCATTTCTCATTCTGAAAAGTCCCTTGAGTATCCAGCTGGTGGTGGCTCTATTATCGCAAAAATACTTTCTGATTTAACTTTCAACCAAATTCATTTTTTTACGTCATTAGGTAATGATGAATATGGAGATAAGTGTTTCAAGATTCTCTCAAATATGGGAATTAAGATGCATGTAGCTTGGCGAGATAAACCAACTAGAAGAGGATTTAGTTTAATAGACTCTCAAGGTGAAAGAGCAATAACAGTTATTGGTGAAAGGTTAGCTCCAACTCATAAAGACAAGTTGGAATGGAACATTTTAAAAAAAATGGACGGAATTTTTATTACGGCATCTGATTCAGAGATTTTTAAAATGGCTAGATCAGCTTCAATACTGTGTACGACACCAAGGGTAGGATTAAACACAATTAATAAATCAAATGTTTTTTTAGATGGATTAATAGGCAGTAATCTTGATCCAGGGGAAGTTTTTTCTTTTTCTGATTTATCGTTAAAACCCAAATATACTATTAAAACCGAGGGAGATAAGGGAGGCATAATATTCCCAGGAGGAAGATATAAGGCTCTTAAAAACAAAAAATTAAAGGTTGATTCTTATGGATGTGGCGATTCTTTTGCTGCTGGTATTCTTTATGGAATGGCATCTAAATGGGATATAGATAAAAGTTTAAATCTTGCTAAAGTGATAGGTAGAAACGCTAGTGAATTTTTCGGGCCATATGCAAATAATGATGAAATATAATTGAATTAACACTTATATGAGCAACTTAGATAATAAAAATAAAAATATTCTTGTAGAAAACCTTATTGTTTTCTTTTTATTTACTGTTTTTTTATTTTTTAAATCTTTGAAAACTTTATTTAGAATTTTTACTTACGGAATCTTAAAAAAAGAAATATTAACTACTAAAAGTAACTTAGGAGTAGATATTAAAATAAAAATTAAATAGGTAATGAATATATTTTTAGTTTTCCTAATTTTAGGAGTTATTTTTTTTATCTACAAAATAATTAAATCTAAAAAACCAAAGAACTTAAAATTAAACAAATTTAAAAAAAAACATCAGAGTACGCAAACAAATATTGAAAGAATTTTTTTAAGAGAGGAAGAAAAAACCTTTTCAAACCCTAATATAAATATCTATATTGGGAGTTATGATAACGAAGAAAATATTAATAGGAAATCTAATATTCACAGAGCAAGGCTTTCAAAATTTAAGAAATCCAGATTAAATGATGAAATGATTTTTCAAGATGAGGAACAAAGGATTTATAAAATTAAAAATGGAAAAAAAGTTTACTTATAGTTTTTGTTCTAACTACACTCAAGACTTTCTCTTGTTGAAACACCTGTTGTGGGATTGATCCCATCAGCAATTTCACAAAGATTTCTTTGATCTTCGCTGTCAAGAATAGCGTAAGAAAAATCTGCTCCTTCTATTTGAGCTCCTGCAAAACTGCTACCTGATGCGATCATATTTATTAAAACGGCATTTCTAAGATCTGTTTTTTGGAAATTAACTCGATCAGAAAGAGTATCGGTCAGGTCGATTCCATTTAAATTAGAACCTTTTAAATCAGATAGGGTTAAGGTTGTCCCATGTAAATCAACGTCACTAAAATCTGCATCTCTTGCAACTGCTCCAGCTATAGATGACAAATGAAGATCCTCTCCATGGAAATCAAATCCTGTAATATTAGATCTTACATAACTTGGAACTTCATCTCCCTCGCCCTTAACAGCTACATTTGCTCCAGCAAAAACTGGAGAGGATAAAACTAAGAAAGAAAAAATTATGCATAAAAGATATTTTAAAAACCTAAAAAATTTCATACTAGTTAATTCGAATATTATTATTTTATAACAATTAGATAATTTTTAAAATTGATATATAAATTTGGAATACCTTTTTAAGATTATTTAACACTATAAATTTTAAATCTAGGTTCTAGATTAGTTATACAATCTAGGAGTTTTTTATTATCTTTGCTATTCGTTACCTTAAATTCAGATTCAACTGTACCGCCTTCATCTCTAATGGCTTGATTTAAAACTATGGAACCGTTTTCGTCAGATACGGATCTATGAAAAGTTCCTCTAGGTATCCTTAAAATATATCCGCAAGATTCTAATCTAACTTTATAAAAAGGATAATCCCAACCAAAATTGACAAGGAAAAATGTTCTACCTCCAGAGATAGCTAATAGATTATCTTCTTGATTGTGATGTATGTAAAATTGCCAATTATTAAAATCTTCATCATTTGGAGGGCTGATAGCAGGACCACTGTGAATAACTAGATCTCTATAATTTGATTCATTAACACTAATATCAAAAAATCTGACATCTTTTGTATCGCGAAATTTTTCATAACTTATCAATTCAAACATTTTTGATTTATTTGATTTGATAACTGGAATTTCTAAACTTGAGTTCAATTTTCTTTAAGAATTAAACAAATGAAAACAGATATATATGTCTAAGAACGTATCAATTAACACTAAAAAAGAAACATATTATTATTTATGTTTTTTTGTCATTTTAAAAGATTAAAAATAGTGTGTTTAATTAATTTCAAGGGGTTTGATTTCCCAAGATAAAGTATTTTCTAAATTATTTTTTCCTATAAAGTTTCCTGTAATTACGGAGGTTAAATTAGATTTTGAAGAGGATACCAATGTTAAATATCTATCATCTATTAATCCTTTTCCGCTTGGATCAAAACCTCTCCAACCTGCACCTGGAATATATAATTCAGCCCAAGCGTGTAAATCCAACTCAGAGGGTAAGGGATCTTCAAAATGATAACCACTTACAAACCTACTTGGGATACCTATAGACCTGCAAGCTTCAACCATTAGCATTGCTAAATCTCTGCATGAACCTATACGTTCTCTAAGCGTTCTGCTAGCCGGCCATGCTGGACCAGTATGTCTTTTGGTATATTTAACCCGATCTTGAATAATCTCTATTAGTTGGTAGGTAAATGATAATGCGTTATTAATGCTTCCTGCTAAGGCTTCTTGAGCAAGTTCTACTGCAGAGGGATCGTGTTGTCCATTTGGCATCCATCCCTCTAATGCTCCCTGTAAATCTCTGTTAATAATGCTTCTACAAAAAGGTAATGTTAAATCTCTATTTTTAACTCCATCAATAATGTTTGGATGTTTAATAGTTTCAACTTCACTGACTGATTCAATAATTAAATTATCTGTTAATCCATTAAATCTGATTCTATTAATCTCTTCCCCGCTGGCCGCAAGTAATGGATAAATAATTTCTGGTTCTGGGGTTATTTTTAATTCAAAATTCTTTAGCTTTTGGAATCCATTTGACCTTGGCTTTATACATAATCTATGCTCGCCTAATTGAACAGGGTCTTCGTATTTATATTCAAGTTTGTGAATGTATTTAATTCTCATTAATAAACTTATTAATTAATAAAATATTTTTCTTGAATGAGATCATTTAATTTATTTAAATCCATTTGCAATGAATCAATCGCCTCATGTAAACCATCATTTATTATATCTTCAATTCTGATATAACTCCACTTTGCTTTAAGTAAACCTCTCATGCATTCTAATTCTGAAGGATTTTCAGTAGATGGTGAGGTATCTATCATTTTAAGTGTATTGCTTATCCCATCAAGACAGTATCTTACTGATCTAGGGAAAATTGGATCAAGTAAAAGAAATCTCGCAACTGAATTAGGCTTTATAGAATTTTGCACTGCTTTCCTAAACATTTGATAAGCTCCAGCTGAACGTAAAAGTGCAATCCATTGCAGCTCATCAAGAACTCCTCCAAGTTCATCTAAGCTGGGTAGGAGTAAATAATATTTAACATCTAAAATTCTTGATGTTTTGTCAGCTCTTTCAATTAATCTTCCAAGAATGCTAAATCTCCAGGCAAGATCTTTGCTTAGAGTCGCATCTGTAATTCCATAAAAAAGCTGACATTCCCTCCTTATTTCACTTAATTGTTCTTGTCTTGGTTTATTCCATATTGCCTCTCCTTCTTGCATATTCCAATATAAAATATTAATCTGTTCCCACATTTCTGTGGTCATGACATCTCTGATTTGTCTTGCATTTTCTCTTGCCATTTGGATGCAAGAAATTATGCTATTTGGGTTTAAACGATCTCTTATTAAAAAATTAATAACGTCATCAGGCTTTTTCTCCGGGAATCTTTTATCAAAAGATTCTCTGTCACTGGAGGCATCAATTAATGGTAGCCAAGGTTCTGCACTTCCTGGCGGACAATCTAATGACATTGCTTCGCTTACTTCCACGAAACGAGATATGTTTTCCGCACGTTCTAAATAACGATTGATCCAATAAAGAGACTCTGCTACACGACTTAAAAGCATATTATTTACCTACAACCCATGTATCTTTGCATCCTCCACCTTGAGAAGAATTAACAACCAATGATCCTTTTTTTAATGCTACTCTCGTAAGCCCGCCTGGGCTAACCCATGAATCTTTTCCTCTTAAAATATATGGTCTTAAATCAACATGACATGGATATAGTTCTCCATCACATAAAGATGGCACAGTAGATAATTCTAATGTTGGTTGTGCTATGAAATTTCTGGGATTATTTTTAATTTTATTAGCGAATTCTTCTATCTCACTTGTTGTTGAGTGAGGGCCAATTAACATTCCATAACCCCCAGCTTCTGCGACAGATTTAACAACAAGTTTTGATAAATTTTCAAGAACATATTCTCGATCCTTTTGATAATGACAAATATAAGTTTCTACATTTTTGATAATAATTTCTTCATCAAGATAATATTTAATCATTTTTGGTACAAAAGAATAAATCATTTTGTCATCTGCTATTCCAGTACCAGGTGCATTTGCTAAAGCAACATGTCCTGCCTTAAAAACATCAAGTAATCCGCTAACACCAAGGCAGGAATCTTTTCTGAAATTAAGAGGATCTAAGAAATCATCATCAATTCGTCTGTAAATAACATCTACTCTTTTTAATCCAGAGGTAGTTTTTAAATATACATAATCATCATTACAAACTAAGTCATGACCTTGAACTAGTTGGATGCCCATTTCTTGAGCTAAATAACTATGTTCAAAATAAGCACTATTAAAAATTCCTGGAGTTAGTAGAACTATCTTTGGAGTGTCAGTCCAAACAGCAAGTTCTTGAAGCGTTTTTAAAAGATATGATGGATATTCATCAATTGGTTTTACAATTCTTCCTGAGAAAAGATTAGGAAAAATATTTTTCATAACTAATCTATTTTCTAAAAAATAAGCAACCCCAGAAGGGCACCTTAAATTATCTTCTAAAACATGCCAATCTCCTTTTCTATCCCTTATTAAATCAAGTCCTGAAATTTGACACCATTTATTAAGTGGAGGTTTGAAACCTATCATCTGAGGTCTCCAACCTTCTGAACTCTCTATTAGTTCTCTTGGAATTATTCCATCATTTATTATTTTTTGAGAATTGTAAATATCATCTAGGAATAAATCAATTGCCTCAAGCCTTTGTTTTAGACCTTTTTCTAACGTTACCCAATCATCTTTACTAATTATTCTAGGAAGTGGATCAAAAGGTAATATTCTCTCAGTACCTTTTAAACCAGTATCGTTTAATCTAAAAGTTGCACCATGTCTTAGTAATAATTTTTTTGCGGCAGAATGATTCCTGTTTAATTCTTCAAGTCCCATATTATCTAAAGAGGAAAGAAGTGGAATCAATATTTCTCTAGCAGAGTTAACATTATCCTTAAAATATTCATCAAAACTATTTTTAGGCTGATAACTTGAAAACATATATTTCATCGTTTAGTAACTTTTACTTTAGCTTTATATCTTTATTCGTATTTATGGCTACCAAAAATAATATCTCTTGCCTCTATCTATGTCATTTTTTTAATCATTGAAGTATATTTCTTAAAAATCTAAAGGCATGAGTTCTAGTAATTGGCAGTTTGTTTTTTTTAGATATTTCGCAAGCTTTCTTTTTATCCTCTCTCACAGTTTGCTGGTTCTTGATCATCTTCCAGTAGGGGCGGCACTTCACGGGCTTGGAGAAGTTTTTATTGCACCTTGGGCTTTTAGGGAAAGAGCATGGGATCTTGTTGTAATTGCAGTTTTGTTTTTCTTCTTCGATATCTGGGGACTGATAAACACTCCTTGGAATTAACTGATATTATTTATTTACTGATTCTGAGGAAATCATATTAAAAATGAAGTCTTATTTTAATCAAATTTATAAAATAATTTTTCTTTTATTACTTTCGAGTATTTCAAATTTATATGCACATAATTTATTTAATGGTGGTTGCAAAGACCATTGTGGGCAAAAAGTTAAAGTAACAATTAAAAAAAATAATTTAAAAAATATTGATGATCAAATAAATGTTGAAAGTAAAAATTCTTGTTTAAATAAATCACTATGTAGAGGTTAACCTCTTGATATTTTTTTAATTGTTTTATGAAAGTGTTTCTTTGATTATTATCATTAAAGTACTATTTGCTTGATAATTTTTATTAGGAGGATTTATTTGATTTTTAATTAAAAAAATAAAAGTATATATTAACGGTAGAAGTAATGATGATGCGGCAACTAAAGCAATTATCTGGTTCAACCTAATAAATGGTTTTTTTATAAGTTCCTCTCCGCACAAGCCACAAATCAAAGTACCTTTTGAGGATTGTTTTTGAAATTGATATTTAGGATTGCAATATGGGCAATAATATCGAACCATTTTTAAATTTTATTGTTTTAATCATTATCTATAAAACTGGAAGAAAGTCATCTTAATAAAAAAGAGGGCTCATTTAAGCCCTCTTTTATCTCTTACTTATATTTTTTCTGAAGTTAATAACGCACCTAAATCATGTATCCTTGTTGCTAACTTCTATTAAGCTAATTCTCACTAAAATTAACTAATTGTCTTTAACTGGGGCAAAAACTCTAGAATTAAGCTTGTTTCTTAAAGGGCACCTAAACGATGCAGAAGAAGGAAGCTTAGACATTAATAAAAAATAATTGGAGCAGTTAATTAAATTAGTTCGGTTTATCCCGAAATTTCAGGCAGGCTATCGATCATTTTGAAAGACCTCCTAGAACTCAACAATATAAAATTAGGAAAATATTTCTCTAAAGACAATCCGTTTTTATACGCATTGCTTTTTAATTAAAAATGTCCGAGAGTAGTAATCAATCGTTCAAATTTTTTTGAGATATTTTTAGTAAGTTTTGCTTATTTCTTTTGATATTTAATTCAACTATCTTAATTTTAAGTAATTGAGGAACTCTTTTATGAAGCAGTCGAAAGAAGTTAGTAAAACTGATAAATCTAATCCTATAGACGAATATTTTCAATGTCTCTCATATTGCGATATTCACCCTAAAGGAATAGATAATGACTGTGAGGTCATTTGTATGGAAAGACATTTAAAAGCTAACTATTGGTAATTTTATAAATTTATAATTTTTATTTAAATCCTTTAGAAAAAAGATTAGTACGGACTTTAAATTTCCATACATTTACCACACCTTTTGCATTAACTGCTGCAAGTGCACAATCATCAGGTCTCCAGGATATTGCCCCTACTAAATCTCCTGCGAATGCTGCCCCAACTGGGTCTCCATTTCCGTCTTTTTTTAGAAAACTTGCGACAACAGAACCATCTCTAGATCCTGAGGCTACGAGCATACCTTTATTTGAAAAGGCTAGGCTCGAAATAGGTTCGGTATGGTGACAAAGCTCTCCTGGCATAGTCCCTTCTGGACCATTGCCTATAAAGCTCCATACTGTAATTCTTTCACTGCCGCTAGTCGCTAATAATTTTCCGCTGTCATCAAAAGAAAGGTGACTTGGTTTCCCAGGGTATCCAGTCATTTCAGCATCCATTCCTGTTGATCTTCTCCAAAAATGAACTGAATTGTCTTGACTCCCACAGGCTACTATATCTCCATCAGGGCTTAATTCCATAGAGACCAATGATCCTTGCCACTCGAGTTTTTGATTCGTTTTATTATTAACAATGTCAAAGAATGTCACTCTGCCGTAGCATGCAGTGGCTAGCTCATTTTTATTTGACCATGTTATTGCACTTACTGTGCTTGGATGGTCTTCTGAGATCCATTTCTCTTCTCCAATTTCATTGAAAACATATACTTTTTTTGAGGAAGCTATCGCTAGAAATAAACCGTCATTAGACCACTTGAGGTGTTCTGCCCAACCCTCACCAAGATTAAGTGTTTTAATTACTTTTCCGTCTTGGCAATTACAAATTTGAACATTTCCATCCTGACCTGATGTTGCAAAAATATCACCCTCTGGATGAATGGCCATTGCTAATAGACCACCGGAGTGTGTATTTTCTTTTTTCCAAATAATTTTTCCAGTATCTCCTTCGAACGAAAAAAGACCTCCTGAAACGTCGCCAACAATAAATTGTTTTCCTTTGAGAGCCCAGCCACATGCTATAGCGTAATCGTTAACTTCAGCAGTCCATCCCTCATGGAACATGCCTCTTGGGCTAAATGGTTCTATATCAGGCATTTATCAAAGCCTTCTTGCATCTCTTTCTCATTTAAATTTCTACCGATAAAAACAAGTTGATTTCTACGAGGTTCGTTACCCCATTCTTTATCAGGTTGTGCAGTAAATAACATGTGAACTCCTTGGAAAACTATTCTCCTTGGGTTACCTGAGTAACTTATGAAACCTTTAGTTCTGAATATATCCACTCCTTTTTCTGATAGAAGTCTTCCCATCCAAGTATTTAGTTTTTCTGGGTCAACATCTCCAAAACGCTCTATGGCAATTGAGCCTACTTCATCATCATGTTCGTGCTCTGCTTGCCAGAATCTTTCAGTATTAAATGGAATCTCTTTATTTTCGTCACTTTTAATGACTTTCATATTGAATTCTTCAGCGGTGTGCTGTGTAAATAATCCTATTTTTATTGGTTTTTCTATGTTCAAGATGAAGGATTTATTTCCTTTATCCTCCAATTTGAGATTTATATGTTCTCTATATGGGATGGTATCCCCAGGATCTAAACTATTAGCTTTTTCTGCATAAAGTCTCACGGAGGATTCAGCACCATCTTTAAGTTCCTCTTCACTCTCTCCTTGGTTAGCGAGGGCTACTAAGGACATTTCTGGATCGGGTCCTTCTTCTAGCATTAATTCATATTTACCTGCATCAAGATCGTAAACACCTGTCCATTCAAAAGGATATTCTGGTTCAAGGAATGTTGGCCTGCGTTTAAGGATCTGATCAAGATCAAATGCACTAAGATTTAAAACTGTTTCAATTGGTACTTTGGCATTCTCGGCTCTAATAATTCGGGTCATTCTGTTCATATCTCTCAATCTCGATTCAAGAGTATCTAGTGCATCATTAGAGACTAAATCAGTTTTATTAAGGACAATAACATCTGCAAATGCCACTTGTTCTGAACTTTCATCACTCCTTCCTAGCTGCTGATCAATATGAGCAGCATCAACTAAAGTTACAATTCCATCAAGAGTAAATTCAGAACTAATTTCTTCGTCCATGAAAAATGTCTGAGCAACTGGCCCTGGATCTGCTAATCCTGTCGTTTCTACTAAAACATAGTCAAACTTATCTCTTCTTTTCATAAGGTTGCCAAGGACTCTTATTAAATCACCGCGAACAGTACAGCAAATGCACCCGTTTGACATCTCAAACACTTCTTCATCGGCATTAATTACGAGCCCTTGATCTATACCTACTTCACCGTATTCATTCTCAATTACGGCTATTCTTTTTCCGTGCTCTTCACTTAGTATTCTATTAAGCAAAGTAGTCTTCCCTGAACCTAAGAATCCAGTGAGGATGGTTACGGGAACTTTATCTTTGATGCTCATTTACTGATTTTTACTAAATAAACAATAGTTTAATAATAGTAATAATAAGAAATGAAAACCGTTTTTATTAGAAAAATTTAATCTGAAAGTTTGTACCATTCAGACTCAAGATTGGAGCCAGATTCTTTATCACAGCTTCCACCTAATGAGTCAACAATTGTACAAGTATTGTGAACAGCTACTGAAACCGTATTACCATCCATCATTAATCCATCAACGAATATTTGATTAGAAGCTAAAGGAACTGAACTTTGTCTACTTAAGTTCCTTAATAACTTAGATGCTGGAATTTGTTCAGGAAATATTGCCTGAACTTTCTCTTCATCTAACATTTTTAAAGTAGAACTTATGTTGTCTGGCCTTAAGCTTGAGGAGTCTCCAAGAAAGTCAAGTAAACTAATGGTTTCAAAACCAAATGCATCCCCGTAGTATTCCAACGCTTTGTGTTTAGAGACAATTACTCTGTTTTCCTCAGGAATAGTACTTACTTGTTCGACGATCCAACTATCTAAGCCTTCTAAGAGAGAATCAGCTTTTTCAAATTTTTCATTAATTAGTTTTCTGTCACCTCTATTAAAAACTGAAATATCTTTCTTTAAACTTTTGCTTATAAGATCTCCCATTTTTATGATGTTATGCGGATCATGCCAAACATGTGGATCTAGTCCTCCATGGTCATGATGATGATGCCCCTCACCTTCGTCTGGAAATTGTGCTATTGGTTCTACATCACTATTTGAAACGTCCTTAAAGAAGTGTTGAGTTGCTTCAAACTCAAAAGGCATGTGTTCAGTAAAAAATATATATTGACCATCTTCTTTGATATCCACGTTAAAAACAGTACTTTCTTTTCTTTGATCAAAGTTAAGAACAAAAGCTTTATTACTTGCTATCAAAGTACCATCATTTTTTCTGCTTATTGAGTCTTTAGATCCTAATAATTCTTTAGCTAAATCTTCAGACCCTTCTATGTCATTAGATTTGAGAATCACCATCTTCATTGCAGGATCTGCATATTCTCCATCGACTTTTTCAAATGACCATTTGTAAGAACCCTTAGAAAGCTGGAATTTGCCTGCCCATTCAAAAGCACCTTCAGCATGATCATCATGACCTCCATGATCAGAATGATCATCTACTTTAGCTGAAAGTTCAGAATGATCGTCATGTCCACCATGGTCTGAGTGATCATCATGACCCCCATGATCAGAATGATCATCTACGTCTATTGCACTAACACCTACAACAACAGTATTCTTTTTATTTTCCCAATTTCTCATACTTGGAGTCATTTCTTTACCAAGAGTAAATACTTTATCTGCGCTATTTAGTAATTGAGCTTGCCTTGGATTGATCTTTAAGTCATGAACATCTTGTTTTCTATCTACTAAGCATGTAACTTCGTCAGATGGTAATGCAATTGATTTAACTAAATCACAAACTAGTGGCTCTACTGCTACATATGACTTTCCTTTAGCCATGACATCCTGCCCAAAACCAGAAAATATAATTGTTCCTGCGATTACGGAATTTTTAATAATTGACTTACTCGAACCTTTTTTATTTGTTAAAAGTCTTTTAAAAATTGACATGAAAAATAATTAAATACTTAAAAATGATAATCATTTTCATTATCTCTGACAAGTAAAGGTATCAAATATTATGGAAATAATACACAACTGGTATTATTGGTAAGCTTGTAAAGTGACTTTTTTGAAAGATTAATTAATGGCTACTTTAGTCGCTGAAAATTTAACCTTTGCATACGCAAAAAAAAGTAAGCCAGTTTTGAATAAGGTATCGGTTGAGATTAAACCTGGAACTCTAACAGCGTTAGTTGGCCCAAATGGCGCAGGTAAATCAACTCTTTTGAGAATTTTGCAAGGACAAAATACTCCAGATAAAGGCGAAATAAAAATTGATGGTGAAAATTTATATAGATCTAGAGCTCTTGTGGCACTTATGCCTCAAAGAAGTTCTATGAATTGGAAGTTCCCCATCACAGTTGAAAAATTGGTATCTCTTGGTCAAATAAAATATTCAAAATCAAGAAGTAATAACCCATTTCAAATTAAGACTCTTCTAGCATATCCTAATTCTTGGATTAATAAATGTTGTGAATTAGAGGCGACAATGCAGAGAGTAGGCATTGCAAGTTTGGCGAATAGAAGACTCGATTCTCTTTCAGGAGGACAGCAGCAAAGAGCTCTATTAGCAAAAACTCTTATGTCCCCGGCAAAAATATTTCTTTTAGATGAACCTTGTGCAGCTTTGGACCCACCTGCAAAGGAGGATTTTCTTAAAATTGTTCGTCAACTTGCCGATGCCGGACTTTCTTTGCTCGTAAGTAGCCATGATTGGGGCGATACTTTAAATAACTATGATCAAGTAATTGTTCTTGATAAAAGTGTTTTGGCAGTTGGTAGTCCTGACCAAATACAAGATAAATTAGAGGCAATAAACATTAGCTCTATAAACGAAAATAATTTCTGTGATTAGAGAATGTTCCTTTTTAATTCTGAGCTTGATAACAGTTTTGGCAAAGCCCGAAATATTCGAGGGTATGAAACAACAATTGGAATTTCTTTGGATTTGTTTTGGGTGTATGAATATCTTTTACCGGGCATCCTTCCATTTTTGATGTCTCACCACATTGAACACAGGTCAAATGATGAATATCTCTATCTACGGGAGTGTACAGAACCTCTCCAGTTGGGAGATGTCTAGAACGTATTAAGCCATGCTTTATCAGAACTTGAAGATTCCTGTAAACAGTCGTCAGTCCCATAGCCTTTCCGCTTTCTATCAATTGTCTATGCAACTCTTGACCAGTCAATTCATCCTCGCATTTATTAAGTTCTTCAAGAAGTTGTTCTTGTCTTTTGGTAATGTCAGACTTAGTTACCATCGTTTCCGAAATCTTTTTTTGTCCCGTATTTTTGATCATACCGAATCATTTGAATAATGTCTTTTATTAATAACAACTGGTGGCTGGTTCCATTAATAATAACTATATTCTCCGGGATTTTATGCCCAGCTATGGGAACTGTATTAATCACTCATAAGAGATTATTACAAGTTAATTTAATCTCTCATTGTGTGTTGCCTGGACTTGCTCTCGCATTAGCGCTTGGAATTCATCCTTCAATTGGTGGTGTTATAAGTGGTCTTCTGGGCTCAGTAATTGCGGAAAGTTTAACTAATAGAAAAAGTGAAAATTATGAAGCAGTTATGAATACTATTCTCGCTGGAATGCTTGGATTTGGAGTCCTTATAATCCCTTTACTCGGAATAAGGATTGATTTGGAGGCAGTATTATTTGGCGATTTATTGACAGCAAATTTTGGAGATTTACTTAGAACAATAATTGCTTTTTTAGTATTTATACTTTTAATGACTTTTGGATATGAAAAGGTTGTTTATGTGGGATTGGATCCAGAAGGTGCATCCGCGAGCGGTATAAACGTTTCTTTATTAAATCTTGCTTTGAGTTTTACAACGGCATTAGTAATTGTTAGTTCAATGTCAGCAGTGGGAGTAATTCTTGTTATTGCTCTTCTTTCTACCCCAACTCTGTTAGGGCTAAATAAGGCTCATAGTTTAAGAATTGCAATGATAAGGTCCTCACTTTTTGGGTTATGCATATCACTTCTGGGCTTTATTCTCTCTATAGTCTTTAATTTGTCGCCAGGACCTGCAATTAGTGTTATTTGTGTCGCATCTCTTTTGATTCCTAAACTTCGCAAATAATTAAATCTTAAATGTCCAATCAGAGTTTAATGCTTGAGCTTCTGGATTGTTTTTTAAAGCTACTTCCATAGCTTCTTTTTTATTATTAGCTATAACAACTTCATCAAATTCCTTTCCATTTTTTTTGAGACTTACTTTGAAACGCATAAAAATTTTTTAATTAATCAAAAGTTAACCACTAGGCCACTAGATTTAAATACTTTTAAAAGTTAATTGATGAAATAGAAACTTTAGTTATTTTGAAGTTTTTCAACTACAGATTCTTTCTCAATCTTAGCTACATCCTGTAATCCATTAGCATCAAACCAAGGAGCGTTTTCCCAATTAAATCCTTCCCCAAATGTATTATCGGGAGCAGCTACGTACCAGTGACATGATGAATCTGGTACATCTACAGCACATTTTGACCAGTCAGCTTCCCATTGTGGAACTTGTACCCACATTACAGATGCTAATAAAAAAGAAAAAATAAAATTCATAATTATCGGTTAGCAAAATTTTGAAAGATTCTTTTCACATTCTTTCTTTCTTTTCTTCCAGTAATTCTCAAGTATTTGATTTTTATGCTTATTTTTAAATTGACTTAAATGAATATTATTCTGATTAAGAACCGAATTATTTTTGATTTTCATTACTAAAGCTGTCTTTGTAGAACATATTTAAGACACTTTATAGATTTTTTGAAGTGAATTTATACTTAATTTTTGTCTTACTTTTGTGTAGGTAAGTATTTTTCGGGATTATTTTCAATATAAGTAAGCGAATATTTGACAACACCCACTATTACTGAAAAAAGAGCAATTGCCGAAATAATAAAAATGATTTTTTTGTAAATGCTTTTCATGAATTGTTTATGTTTTTGATTATTTTTTTCATCAACGACCAATTTTTCTGAAAGATTTAAATATTTAGTAATTTATACTGTAGCCTTTTAAATTACCTACGGAGTAGATTAAAAAAATCAGAAACTCCTCACACACTTTTTTCTGATAACTTTAAAAGTTCTCGACCTCTATGTTTGAGTACTTTTTGTATTTTTTACGATGTGACAGTTAAGATAGAGGTCTATTAAGCATTACATATTTAGAATTTAGGTGTGATATTTAGTATGTGTGTAGGAGGAATTGATTTATTTAAGTGGGAACAAGGAAACACTTGATATAAGTCAATTTTAAAAAGATCTCTCTCTGAGAGGTCTTTTTTTTTGGGAGATTATTAGAAATATTAAATTCTGAATATAAAAACATATATGCTTTCTTCCAAAATAATTAGTTCCTCATTTCAAATTAGTATTTTAATTCGTTAGATTATGTGTTGTTAAATTCTTCTGTTAATGCAAATACTTTTTTTAGCAATTTTAATTTGTTCAAGCTTTTTATTCCCTTCTTCATCATTTGCCTCCCATATAGAACTAAAACCTTGTGTAGAGATTGCTCATTGTGTAAGAGAAGAATGGGAGGTTCACAATATTGAGAAACCTTTTGAAGAGATTAAAACATTTATCGAAAACACTCCAAGAACTGAGATTGTAGAAATTGATGACGATTATCTTCATGCTGAGGCAACCAGTAAATGGATGAAGTATGTAGACGACTTAGAAGTATCCTTTCTACCTGAATCAAACATTTTATCAATAAGATCAGAATCAAGAGTTGGAGAAAGTGATTTGGGAGTGAATCAAAAAAGGGTTGATTTACTAAAATCGAAAATGTTTTAAGATAAAAAGTAAAAAATTTGTTTTTATTGTTTTTTGTATAACTTTTCCATTTTTAAAAAAAATTAGTAGATAAAAAAGTGATAATTGTCATAATGCCTTTATTTTGGCAAATTTATTAGATTTTCTCTAAAAAGATGATCATAAATTTTATATATTTATTGTTATCTAGTTTTGTTTTTTTCTGGATTTATATAAACATTAAAAAAAATGGACTTAAATGGATAATCAAAGGTCTTTTTCAAATTGGAATATTGGTATTATTCATCGGAGTGTTTTTCAAAATATTTTTCACCTTACCCCCTAATTTATTTATAAAAATATTATTTCTTATTATTTATACATGGTGCACTGTTGGAATAAATGTAAATTTCATGATCCCTTTGATTAGTTTGATTGACCAAAAAATAGTGAAAAAATAAAACTAAAATATGCCTTAATTGTCAGTACAAAAACAAATCTATTTCCTTAATCTGCAATATTAAAATTTATAAGAATTATTTTTTCCCTTTTGAAAGTCTTTTTCTTGTATACCTAGTCTTTAATGCCAAAACTGTATTTATATATATTCCAAATAAAAGAATGACTATTCCAATAATATATTTCATTATCTTTTATGTAATTACTATGTTTGAGATTTATTCATGATGCCAACTAATTTTAATATCAATTTCTTGAGATAAATTTCTTGTAACTGGACATTCTTTGGAAGCTTTTATCAAAAAATCAATAGTTTCATTAGAACTGCTCTCTGGTATAAAAATATCTATTATTAGTTCTTTTATCTTCCTCTCACTATTTTGTGTCATTACTTTTTCAATATTTAAATATATACCTTTCAAATCAAATCCTTTCGATTCAGCTTTGATTGCCATAATGGTTAGCAGGCAAGTACCTAGAGATGTTGCTAATAAATCAGTTGGGGAAAAACTTTCGCCTTTACCGCAGTGATCTAAAGGTGCATCAGTTCTAATAAGACTTCCAGATTGTAGATGAATAGCCTCACAGTTTAATTTTCCTAAATAAGAACATTTAACTTTAGTCATTTTAAAAAAATTAAATTAGAAAAATATTATTAATAAAAAATTATGGAACATAACAAGATTATTGATGAGAAATTTTTATTTGCATATTAGTGGAGTATTAAGGAAATTCATCCTTCAAGTTATGAAATCAGTTTTTATATCCATATTCCTCTAAGCAATACTCAATTAATTCAATTGATTTATTAAGAGTTCTTTTATTTTTATTTTCTAGATCGAAACATTCATTTAAAACACGTATAGATTCATTTAAAAATGATTCCTCTTTATTTTTTATATCTTTAACTTGATTTATATAAATTAATTTTTTAATCCCAATTAGGGAAAATATGATTATTGATATTGTAAAAATTGCTATTTTGAGTTTATTCATACAATTAGTTCTTACAAATATTTTAATTTATTTAATATATAAAAACTTTACATAGCTTGTAGAACTAAGTAATTACATATGTAGCTGCTGTTATTGCTATGGCAGTAATTGAAATGAAGATGTATGGAACAACCTTTAAAGGTATATATAGATTATTTTTAGACATAACTAGAGCATTTATATAAATAATTACATTCCCTATTAACTTTATAAGTCTTCAAATATACAAATTAATTTTCTTTGCATAAATTCAATCCTTTTAAAGATTAACAAATTTATATTCATTGAATTTTCATTAAATAAAGTATTTCTAAATCTTGTCTTGAGTCCGATATTTTTCTTTTTAAAAAGATTAATTCTTCTTGGCTCATTTTTGATTCTTTTATCATCAATTCTGCTTGTTCAATAGCATGTTCTATATTTCTAATTTTAATTTCTCTTATTGAGGGATTATATTTACATGCTTTTTTAGTATTTGCATCTAACATGAGTACGAAAAAAAATCACCTTGAATATAATCTAAATTAAAACTTCATTATGCTACGACCGCAAATTTAATTAAAATAAATTATTATCAACATAAGAACTTTAACCTTAGCTAACCCTCTCTTCAATTGATCGAGTGGGTTTTTTTTATGGTGTAATATACTCCTAGCATTTACTATTAATTTGGAAGATTCAAAACTTAATTCTGAGGAAAATAATTCAATCGAATCGTCCCCCAATTTGAATGAAGAAAATAAAGATCTTAATGAGGGGAATAAAAAAGAAGAAAAAGTCAAGGCATTTACAGAATTTCTAGAGAAAGCAAGTAATCAAGATTCTTCAGAAGAAAAAGTAAAACTTGATTCTGAACAACAAAAAATTGACAAATCACTTTTTAAAAGATTTCTTAATAATGGATTTGATGGTTTTTCAACTAATCCTAACTATAAAATGTTGGCATTATTAATAATCCTTTTAATTAATCTGTCTTTATTTTTTGTAATTGGCAATATGGGTAAAGCGTTTTTAAGAAATGCAGGAATTATGGGTTAAAATTTATTTATTTCTTTTTGGATATTCATCTTTACAATTTTGATTCTTCAAATGAAACTGTGATATTTTCTTGTCAAATTAATATTTAAATAAAATTTGGATAATAAAGAGCCAGAAAATCCAGTAGTTTATCTTTCTAATTTAGTCAAGAAATTAGATGTAAAAAACAGAAATGGTTTAGTAGCCTTAGCAATAGTAAACCTTTTAGTGATTCTTTTATTTAAATTTTATTTGAAAGGATCTGGATTATTATCTTGAATTTAACTGCTGATAGTATTATTCAGAGTTTAATTAATCATTAGAGATTGAATTTAAATTCAACAAGGAAATTGAAGGCCTTATATAAATAAAAATAGACCCATACATATCCTGCATAATTCTCATTTCATCGTCTAAATATACAATTGAAACCTGGCAATTTGGCGATTCTTTATTCCAAGGTAATTTATTCCATACCTCTTTAACTGGATACCATCTATCCATAAGTAATTCACTAAATAATGGAATCTTATTAAGTCCATCAACTTTGGAAACTTTTGTCTTTTGTAAGTTCATATCAAGTAAATTATTTCTTAAAACTAAATCACTTGCTAAGGTTATTACTCTTCCACCAAAAGTAGGCAATAGTTTGAACCAACCTAAGATAGGAATAGTTGTAAGCCCAAATATTGTAGTGTCAAAAGTAGATATAAATTCTTTTTTTTCAAAATCAATCTTTTGAGCAATTCTCCCAATAGTTGATATGCCAAAGGAACCTACTTGCAATTGATGTAATTTAAAAAAAAGATTACTTTTGAATTCATCATTTAATGCCTTTTCAATAGCAAGGAAGAAAGGAGAACTTCGAAATAATTCAACATTAGAAAAAATCAATTCCCACTCTCCAGACAATAATTTTTCTGATATTTCAAAACTAAAGTTTTTAAGAGCATCAATTAATTCATCCATTTCATTAGCTTTTTCTTCATACATAGGAGAAATTAATTTATTTAATCTTTGCCCTCTATCTGTAACAGCAGCTATTTTATATATATTTGACTTTATCTCTCCAATTTCTTTCATAACTCCAATACAAGAAATACTAATTAATCTTAGGAATTTAATTTGATGTTGATGGCAATTTTAATAATACTGGTAATAAAATCAATTAATATTCACCCCACCTTTTACCAATATCAAAACCCCATTCAGTTGTTAATTTAATTACTTCATCATGATTCTTGCATTTTGAAAGGGATAACTTTTTACTAGGATTAATTTTTATTAGCTCAGCAATTTGATTAAGTTGCTCAATTTTTTTTAGAAAATTACGTAGATCTTTATCTGACATTTATCTAAGAAGTAAATTTTTGATCATAATTAAATATGTAATAAAGAACCCAGGCAACACCAATAATAAGAATTGCAATCATTATATTTACTGACCAAACTACTTCTATCATGTAATTTTTTATATATTTTTAATATATCCAAAATTTAAATTAAATTAACCCTTAATAATTTAAATCAAGAACAATACACTACTAATACTAGGTATATAGAATAGTCTTAAATAGTTTAAAAATTATGGGAGAAGCTAAGAGAAGGGAAGAGTTAGGCTTACCACCTAGAGAAAAGAAAAAGGAAAAACAAACATCGAAAAATCAACTAAACAAAATTTTAAATAAATATCCTTATTTACCTTTCATTTTAGGTTTTTCATTACTAGCAATACTAATTATCGATTTAGTTAATTACTACAAATAGATATATAAAAAGGGGATACTTTTAGCAGAAGAGAAGATTATCTTCGCAATTGCGAAATTATTTTTCCATAATAAAAATAAAACTCATGAAACCGATTAACACCTCATGTGCCTTAATTTTAGGGGTACTAACTTTATTTTCAATATCTAATGCAAATGCAGGTGGCTGCATTTCTCATACTGAGAATAAGGCAGAAATTGAATGCTTGTCTGATGATAAAAAATGTACAGAAGCGAAAGAAAAAGAATTACTATACAAACTTGAGGCCTAAATGTTTGATAATCTTGGAACTGCCCTAGTACAGGCATTAGGCTTCTTTGCTGTTTTTGGTTTTTTTGTATATCAAACTTTATTCGCAGATAGCAAACCCAAAAATTCAAAATCAATTCCAAAAAAAACAAAGATTTCCAACAAAAAAGAATCAATTAAAAAAGAACCTAAAAAAGGCTTATTTAACAGAAAATCTAAACCTGTTGATGAAAATTTAACAGTCCAAAAAAAGGGATTATTTGGGAGAAAAAAAGAAGTTATTAAAGAAGAGATTAAACCAAAGAAAAAAGGTTGGTTTAAATAGGTAAAGATACTTAAACTCTTTTTTGATATCTTTTATACAAAAACTTTTTTTAGTAACTTTATAATTTACAGAAGATAACACCCAAAATGAACTACAGAGAAATCACAAAAAAATATAGCGAGTTACTTAACAAGGCTGAGTTTGCTACTGGCCGTAAGGAAGTTGTAGGTCTTTTAAAAAAAGCTGCCAAATTGAAATCTCAGATTGAAATCAATTATTAGGTCTTAAAATTAGTTTAATTCTAAATGTAAAAAATTTTATTAAATAAGTTTTTACATGAGATAATCTGCATAGATTATTTTTCTTATGAATAAAAAAGGTTATACAACCGAAAGCGGTGGTAGACAAAATGGTTTTGCAATTGAACCAAAAATTAACCCCATATCAGAAGGCGAATCAAAGAAATCCTTATTTTTATTTATTGGAATATTATTACCTTTTCTAATAGGCGGTTTTTATTATTTAAGAACTCTGAATATATTCTGATATTTTATAAACCATTTTTAGCAATATATTCTTCTGAGCTAACTATATCTTGCATTATGCTCTCTGATGAAGGATTAAATCCATTTTGCTCTAAAAAAGATTTAACTTTTTCAAATTTTTGCTGAATTTTTTTTGTATATGGAGTTGTCATCAAATAATCATCTTTTTCTGTTGAATAGTTCATTTGATTAACGGATTACTTTTACAATTAAATTTTGCAAAATATGCTATCGCTAGTGAAGTTATAAATATTACATAAATAATCTAATAGTAATAAATACTTATAAGTTTTTTGTGTGAGGTCGATATTGGTTGATTTTTTTTAAAGAGTACTTATTGTAACCAGTTCCATTAAATCTCTGGACTGCAGATATTTTTGAAATACTTCAGAATAAAATGCTTTTTTTGCAGCAAATTTTGATTCGAATTCAATTACTAATCCAAGCTGCCCTCCATCCCATTCATTTGAGGTTGATTCTTGTATTAAATCTCTTTTTACTATTACTCCTCCCACAGATTTAATCCAAGGCAATACTGTCCTTATATATTCCAGAAATAAATCAGCATTTGGAATTGAAATTTTCTTTAGCCAATAGCTCTTTGTCATCAAATCAACATATTCTGGGTAGAATATAGCACATGGAGGTAAGTATTTATCCTTAGTTATATACTTCAGCGTTTATTAAATGGAAATCGAAAATGATTTGTTAAATTTACTCCTTATATCACCAAATTCAGAGAGCATACCTACTATTGCCGAACAACTTGAAATTGATCATAATTTTTCCTTTAGTAAAGATAGAAATGATTTACAGGGTGTTTGGGAGCTTAGGTGGAGTAGTTCTAATAGTCCTTTTTTAAAATATTTTCCTTTTATTGATAACCTTCAAATTCTTGATCCCATAAATTTAAATGGTCTTAATTTACTTAAACCAAGAGGAATAAAATCAATTATTGGTACTGGTATTTTAATAAGACTTAGTTACATAAATGAAAAAAAATTGGGGTCAAATTTACACATGCTGGTGTTATTTGTCCTAAATTTGGAAGAAAAAATATAAAAGCTATGAAAGAAATAAATAATGAACAATTAGGGTGGTTAGAGATAACTTATTTAAGCAATAAGCTTAGAATCTGTAGAGGTGATAAAGGAACTTTATTTGTTTTAAGAAAAATAAATTCACCGACTTTATTCAAGAATTTCAAGGAATTTATTAAAATCTATTAAAAATACAAATTAATTCTTTATCCAAATAGACTTTAATACGAAATAAATTGGAAAATATTTAAATGATTCTTTAGGTATTTCATAACTTAAGAATTTTAGTGCTTCTTCTAACCAGTAACCAATATCAAATCCTAAAAGAATTTTTTCTACAACAAACCAAAATTCTTTATCAAATATAATTCTAAAGTTTAAGTAAATATATTCCCAATGAAAGGTATTCCAATATTGGGTTAAAAATGAGGATAAAATAAGCCAAAGAGATATAAATAGAAAACTTTTAAGAAATTTATAAAATTTTTTCATATAACAGCAACTGTCTTATTTAATTTCAAGTATTCCTTATTATTATTTGGATCAAATTTTATTTCCATTAAATATATTCAAAAAGATATAAAAATATTGAGAAAATAGTAAATTTTCCTGGTATTAATAATCTATTCTTCTTTTTTTAGATTCTGTGCCTTTAGATTTTTATTCTTAAGAAAAAATCCTAAAAACAGAAAAGCAGAATATATTAATAAACTTATGCCAAAAATTAAAACTATTTTTGAAATATCCATAAATGATTTTTTTTATAAATTACAGCATTTTTTGCAAAGTTTTATCTATGGTAATGATTTTTCATTTATCACGATAATGAGCTTCAATTATTAAGCTAATAGTATTATTTAAATCATATGCAAGTAGCTTTTGCCTGGAGCCTTTGTCTATCAGTTGGTGTTGTTTTATTATCAATTATTCCATTAACTATAGGGAGAGTTAAAGCGGGATATTCTGTTGAAAATATGTCTGCTCCAAGGGCTTTATTCGATGAATTACCTTCTTTTGGAAAAAGAGCAGTTTGGTGTCATCAAAATTGTTGGGAAAGTATTTCCCTACATGCACCCGCATGTCTTCTTTGTTTGATTACTTTAACTGACTCTAATATTGCAATAATTGCAGCATTGATTCATCCTATTTTTCGTTTTTTATATATTGGTGCATATGTATTTAATATTCCCACAGCTAGAGGTTTAATGTGGGCCTCAGGAATTTTTACAACACTTTTGCTTTATAAAGAGGGCTTAACTCAATTGATATATACTATTTAAACAATAAACTTTTCTAAATCTTTTAATTGATATTCATTGATTAGTTCCACTTTATTTGATTTTGCTAGTTGATGAGCAGATTTTGTAAAGCCTGATTTTGAGACTATTATTGCATGTGTACCTTTCCAAAATAATTTACCAGCTGAAATCTCCTGAACTGCTTTATTTCCAATGGCTTTTTCATGATCTTTGCATTGAATACATATTCTCAAATCATTTATTGAAGCAATTAAGTCAACCCCTTGATCTCCTGTATTAGGGGTTTCTTTTACTTCCCAGCCATTTTGTTTGAGAATTTCCATACAATGATTTTCAAATCTAATACCTTTTTTGTAGTTTTCCTTGTTTTTACTTGAGTATTTTTTTTCTATTATGTTTAAGCATGATTTCTCTATTTGACTTGCTATGAATACGAACCAATCTTCAGTCTTGAGCTTTCTAATACTTCCAATTATCTCATCATCAATAGTAGGATTTTCATTACAATATGATCTCCACTTTTCGAAAAATAATTCTATACTGCCAAATTTTTTTAAAATTACTTTTTCCCAGAAGTATGGTATACCCTCTTTAAATCGCTTGGATCCATTAAATATATTTTTCTCAATGGCTTTTTCATCAAGGGGTGGATTGCCAATCCATTTTTTATAATCCTCGTTACCGTAAGCATCTATTTCCCTTAATCTGATCCTCTCCTCTAACAAATTATATTTGTTTTCTTCTATTAAATTATTAATTGTTTGAATAAAGAAATTGGAATTTAAAGCATTATTTAATTTAAACTTTTTCTTTTTAATTTGATAATCTCTTACAAATATAAAAATTAAAAAGATGATAAAAATAATTAGAATAAAAAAAAATTTCATTAAAGATTTTTATTTTCTATCTAAAAAGTTTTTGTTTTTCTAATAACAAAATTATTTTTTGTTATTACTGAAGATTCATTTACTTCAAACCCATTAATTGCTGATATTTCTCCTTTTATCCCTTCTAATGTTAATTGCTCGATAATGCCTTTTATTACTTCATCCTCGACCAATTTTCTATCAATTCTTTCAGGTGTAATATCTGTAAGCCATTTTGAGGTCTTTTTTTTTACAACCTCCGTAGGGTTAGTTATTTTTAAGTAGATAGCCATTTTTTAAGTCATTCAGTTGAATTATAAGCATTAAATCTTCTTAACTTTTATTATTGTCATTACTTTCCCACTCAAGAAATTGAAAAACAAAAATCGAGAAAATAGAGAAAAATACTATAAACAACCCTAACCATCCTATGAATTTGTGCTCTGTAAAAAGATTTGTAAGCATCGATTTTTCTTGATATCTTGACTCCATTTCATATTGGTAAGAGTCAATAACTTGAAATATATTCATAATTAATGATTTAAAAATCTTTCAATTAACGGATAATAATTTCAACCGTTTAATTTAATAAAGGCTTCCGTTAGGAAATCTGGTCTTTTTCTTATTATAGAGAAATTCAGTTTATTTATTAAGACTAAATTGACTTCAGCAATCGTTGAGATTTCTTTTTTATTGTTAAGAAATTTTGAAATTATATTAATTCTTGGACTTTTTTCAATATTAAATTGGCTTTCTATTGTTATTTTTTCACCAAGTAATAAAGGGGATTTATATTTTATTGAAGTATTTATTAAAGGTAAATCGAAGCCTTTTTTAGTAAGTTCAAAATAACTTATACCTACTTCTAATAGTGCATTTATTCGACTTTCTTCAAGCCAATTAAAATATGTACCGTGCCACATTACTCCTGCATGATCTGAATGTTGAGGTAAAACAATTTTTTCTATTTTCCAAACTGGTTTTGAGTTCATCTTTTATTTAAAAAATATTTTTATTCGATGAAAAAAACTTACTTTGATATTGTAGATTAATTTTGTTTATTAACATAAGAATCATCAAAACTATATTTATAAATTTATGTTTAATCGTAAAAATAGAAGTAGAAAAATGAAGAAGATTTTTCAATGGGAAGAATATTTAAATTGGAAAAATAT